>NC_015564.1:4061836-4738809 GCF_000214175.1 Hoyosella subflava DQS3-9A1 | reverse complement strand
AGGTGTGGAGAACTATGAACGAACCCCGACCCTACACGCAGTGAGCTATCTCGTGCGCAGTGAGGTTCGAGGTTTCGAATGTGTGCAGTTTTCGGGCCCGTTGGGTAGTGGTCACCTGCTGGACCACTGACCGCAATGAGCATGTGACCTGAGACGCTAACAACATCAAGCGCGCCGTTGCAACGTTTTGGAGATAGTTGCAGTTCAGCACCCGCAAGGCGCATGATTGCGGCGACGGTCTGACGTACGTGGTGCTTGCGCGGGTATGTCAGTGTGCACTCAGTTTGACCCCACGTGCTGGGGTGAGTACTCTCGTGCAGTCACCAAACGTTACAAGAGTAGATGCATCTTTCGATGCAATCATGATTATGAGGAGTGTTGACCGTGGCGAAGGGCAAGCGGACGTTCCAGCCGAATAACCGGCGTCGCGCGCGTGTTCACGGCTTCCGACTCCGGATGCGTACGCGTGCTGGCCGTTCCATTATTTCAGCTCGCCGCCGCAAGGGGCGCGCAGAGCTAGCGGTGTAACACAGATTCGCGAGTGGCTGCGAGGTGCTGCCGCCAGCAAATCGGCTACGGTCGCATCGTGAGTTTACTAAGACGGTTCGCGGCGGCGTAAAAGTTGGCCAGCGCGATATCGTGCTGTACATCTTGCGGAGCGGTGAAACCGAACTGGCACGCACCGGAGGACCACGATTTGGACTCATCGTGAGTAAGGCTGTTGGAAACGCAGTTGAGAGGCATCGCGTGTCGCGCGTTCTGCGGCACGCGATGAGTCGTGTTTGCGCAAACGTTGATTGGCGGGCTGACGTGGTGGTCCGTGCCCTCCCGCGCTCACGTAATTCTTCTTATTTCGAGATGGTTCACCAGCTCGAGCGGGGTTTGACCAGGGCTGATGTTTTAGCGGGTGCACGGTGACAGACCAGGATGATTCAGCGACCGTCGAGATGTCGCGGCATTTACGCAGTTATCCAGCTAAGGTTCTTCTGGGCTTAGTGAGTTTCTACCAGAAATGGGTCTCTCCGTACCGGCTACCGTCGTGCCGGTTCGCACCCACTTGCAGTGATTACGCAGTCGAAGCATTGCAGCAGCACGGGGCCTTCAAAGGCGGCGCGCTTGCAATGCTAAGGCTGCTGAAATGCGGGCCATGGCATCCGGGTGGCTGGGATCCGGTGCCCGAACGTAAGAACAATGACGATCCTTGCGTCAGTTGCGCTGCGGAGGCGAGTGACGAAGTGAAGAGGAGTGCCTAGACCAGTGCTCAATTTCATCTACTATCCAGTCTCCGGAATTCTCTGGTTCTGGCACAAGGTGTTTGGGTTCATTCCCGGCCTTGGTCCCGATAACGGGATTACATGGGCACTCTCGGTAATTTTCCTTGTCTTCACCATTCGTGCGCTTCTCTACAAGCCGTTCGTCAAACAGGTGCGGACGACGCGGAAGATGCAGGAACTCCAGCCACAAATTAAGGCGCTTCGAAAGAAGTACGGCAAGGACCGTCAGCGCATGGCGCTGGAAATGCAGAAATTGCAGAAGGAGCACGGCTTCAATCCGCTCCTTGGCTGTTTGCCAATGCTCGCCCAGGTGCCTGTGTTTATTGGTCTTTACCACGTTCTTATGTCTTTCAACAGGACCGGCGGCTACGGCCCGGGCCGCCTGCATCTCGATCCTGAGCTCAACGCGAATCTCGGCAACTATGTATTCAGCGTTGATGACGTGCGTTCATTCCTTGACGCAAGGCTCCTTGGTTCCCCGCTCTCGGCGGCCATCGCACATGGTGACGATGTATTCAGTGCGTTCGACGCATCAGCGCTGTCCTCGGCACCACCGAGCCGAGTCGCAATTGGTTTCATCGCCGTCCCGCTGATGATCATTGCGTCGATCATGACGCACTTGAATGCGAAGCATTCGGTCTCCAGACAATCCGCTGCCGTTGCTGATCAGCCTCAAACGGCGATCATGAACCGGCTCGCGCTCTATGTTTTCCCACTCGGTGTCTTGGTCGGTGGTCCTTTCCTTCCCGTGGCTATTCTCCTGTACTGGGTTGCGAACAACTCGTGGACCTACTTGCAGCAGAAGATCGTTTACAAGTCCATTGATGCTGAAGAGGAGCAGAAGCGACTCGATGTTATCGAACGTCGTGATAGCTATGCCCCGAAGCCTGGCGCAAAGCCGACGAGCGGAAAGAAAACCGCCGCGAGCCAAGATGACGACGTAGTTGACCCTGAAGATGCTTCGGGTGACGCCGACCCCTCCCCTACTGCGGACCGACGCAAACCTCAGGCCGGAGCACGGCCAAGTACTCCAAATCGGACACGCGGGTCGAAATCGAGGAAGAAAAAGCGCAGGGGTCGGTAGGCACGTTTTCTGAGGATTCAGCACGATCCGCAGAGTGCTTATTTCACAAGCAATTGGGTACTGATCGTTTTGTAGGTGGCGGGGAAGGCTCCGCTGTAAGTCAGGAGATGGCGACGTGACAAACGCCGAGTCAACGGTTACTAGCGATGCTGGTGACGATCTCGAGGAACGGTTAGTAGAAGAGGGTGAACTAGCCGGCGATTACTTGGAGCAACTGCTCGATATCCTTGATTACGATGGTGACATCGATCTGGATGTCGAAGGCGATCGGGCTATCGTGGCGATCGATGGCAGCGAAGACCTTACTAAACTGGTGGGACGACATGGTGAGGTCCTGGATGCGCTTCAGGAGCTGACGCGCCTGGCAGTACAACAGGGCACCGGTGTCCGCAGTCGCTTGATGCTTGATGTTGCGGGCTGGCGCGCGCAGCGTCGCAACGATCTGGCCGCTCATGGGGCGACAGTCGCCCAACGGGTTCTGAACACGGGCGTTCAAGAATCACTGAAGCCCATGACCCCCTTTGAACGGAAGATCGTGCACGATGCCGTCGCCGGTGTCGAGGGTGTTAGGAGTGAAAGCGAAGGCGAAGAGCCGAACAGGCGTGTCGTCGTTATGAAGGTCTAATTTCTCCCGACTTTTGACGTTGTTCCGAGGGGGTGCGGCTTTAAAGCCGCACCCCTTCTGGGTCTGTAGGCATAATCCGACAGCCCTCTGCCCGGTCCGTGCCTATTACGTCATGTGACGTAACCTTTCCGCTTGTCGCGAGTGCATGCTCTGGATTTGTCCACGTGGCTGAGCCAGTTTGGGTGGCTCTCCGGGAAGTAGTCTCGCGCGGCCCGCTACTGTGACCTAGACTGAATGCGGAACTACATACATGTAGTTCGTCCCTCAACACCACACTGGGCGTTTCACGTGAAACATATTCCGGATCACTTGCAGGCTGCGGTCACCGAAATCTTCGGTGACCGTATCGACAATGCGACGAAATACCACGATTACCTCGCAAGCGAAGGTGTGACGCGGGGAGTTATTGGCCCGCGTGAAACTGATCGCATATGGGATCGTCATATCCTCAATAGCGCTGCAATCGGTGAACTGATACCCGAGAACAGCAGCGTCGTTGATATCGGGAGCGGCGGTGGCTTGCCGGGCATCCCCTTGGCGATCGCCAGACCCGATCTTCAAGTCACGTTGGTCGAACCGATGCTTCGCCGCACGCAATTCCTACTGGACTTTCTCGAGACGGCTGAGCTCAATGTAGTGGTGGTACGTGGGCGTGCGGAGCAGAAAGAAGTAGTGACAGAGGTGGGGGGCGCAGACATCGTGACATCGCGTGCGGTTGCGCCGCTGCTGCAACTCATGCGCTGGTCACTTCCTCTCCTGCACGACGAGGGTGTTGCGCTCGCCGTGAAGGGGGAAAGCGCCCGCGAGGAAGTTGCGCGAGATATGAAGGGCCTCCCTGCGATCGGCGCCGGTGAAGTCGATGTGCTCCTGTGTGGTCAGGGCGTTCTGGAAGTGCCTACCACTGTGGTGCGTGTGAGGAAGAGCGGGCATCGAAAGCGTTCACTACGTCGGAAGGGAAACTAGTCCGTGATGCCAACCGAGACTGATGGCCCTGTTTCACGTGAAACCAGCGGCAGCCTCGACTATGCGACATTGCCGAACGCCAAAGCAGAAGGTGGCAGCGTGATCGACGACATTCTTGCCGACAGCCCCATTGCGGCCGCAGCCCAGCGCGCGACCCGTGTTCTTCATGGAGCGTACTCACAACTCCCCCGACCAGAACGACAGCGCATTCTCACAGTTGCGAACCAGAAGGGTGGCGTGGGGAAGACGACGACAACCGTGAATCTTGCTGCCGCGCTGTCCGTGCACGGACTCCGCGTCCTTGTCATAGATCTGGATCCACAAGGAAACGCGAGCACCGCGCTGGGTGTGGACCACCGAGCCGGCGTACCGTCCAGCTATGAAGTGCTGATCGGTGAACTAGCCCTCGGTGAAGCGGTTCAGTCGTGTCCACTGAACGACAATCTGTTTTGCGTCCCGGCTACGATCGACCTTGCGGGCGCTGAGATTGAACTGGTGTCGCTCGAGCAGCGCGAATCCCGGTTGAAGGCGGCACTCGTAGCGGACAGCATCCGTGAACTCGAATTGGACTACATCATTATTGATTGTCCACCTTCACTGGGTTTGCTCACGCTCAACGCTATGGTCGGCGCCACAGAGGTCGTCATTCCCATTCAGTGTGAGTACTACGCGCTGGAAGGCGTGGGTCAATTGCTTCGTAACATCGAACTTGTGAGCGCACACCTCAATACGGATCTACATATTTCAGCGATTCTATTGACGATGTACGACGCGCGCACGAAGCTGGCGGAGCAGGTAGCGACCGAGGTTAAGCAGCACTTCGGGGAGGTGGTGTTGCGAACGTCGATTCCGCGGAGCGTCAAGGTTTCAGAGGCGCCCGGATACGGGATGACTGTCATCGAATACGACCCTGGATCCCGTGGTGCGATGAGCTACCTCGATGCAGGTCGCGAGCTGGCCACCCGTGGTGTTCAGAAACCTACTCGAATGAACGGCGACGCCAAATGAACCAGAATCGCAACAGAGGTGGCCTAGGTCGCGGTCTCGCCGCACTCATACCCACTGGCCCGACCAATGCACCGCAGCTCGGAAACGCGGCGGCGGATGTGATTATCGGCGGCGAGCACCGGACAAGCGCACCGTCGAGGCCGGGCAGCGGCGAGTATGAGGCGTCCACAACCAGGGTCACCAGCGTTCCGAAGCCCACAGCCGCCGTTTCACGTGAAACACGCACAACCGAAATCGCGGCTGTCTATCGGGAACTCGATCCCAGGCTGATTGAGCCGAACCCGCGACAGCCGCGGCAGGTCTTCGATGATGAAGCCGAGCATGAACTCATCCATTCCATTCGGGAATTTGGGATGATGCAGCCCATCGTTGTGCGGGAAATCGGCGACCGGTACCAGCTGGTCATGGGCGAGCGACGCTGGCGGGCGTGTACTGCGCTGGGGATGGAGTCGGTCCCAGCGATCGTGCGTGCGACTACTGATGACGCGTTGTTGCGCGACGCGCTCCTAGAGAACATCCACCGGGTGCAGCTGAACCCACTTGAAGAAGCTGCTGCATACCAGCAGCTCCTGGAGGAATTCGGCGTCACACATGACGAACTTGCTGCGCGCATTGGACGGTCCCGACCCGTGGTGACGAACATGATCCGTCTGTTACGCCTCCCCATCGCAGTTCAGCGCAGGGTTGCCGCGGGAGTTCTCTCTGCGGGTCACGCACGCGCACTCCTGGGCCTCGACGGAGGAGCGGGGGCACAGGAGGAACTCGCCGCACGCATCGTGGCCGAAGGTATGTCCGTCCGTGCGACGGAAGAAGCGGTGACGCTGATGAACAGGCGCAACGGGACGCCCAATGCAGCGGCTGAGCGGCCTAAAGTGCAGCAGCCCCCAGAACTTGGTGATCTGGCCACCCAATTGTCCGACAACTTCGACACGAAGGTGACAGTCAGCCTTGGGAAACGTAAGGGCAAGATTGTGGTCGAGTTCGGTAATGTCGACGATCTGCAGCGCATAGTTTCGCTGATGCAATCGGAGAGCTGACAGCCCGGTATCCTTGGAGCGGGAGGGTGAATCTCCCCGTCGAGGCCGCACGGTATTCGGCGGTGTCGAGCGAGGACATGGAGGAAAGCGAGAGCTGTGTCCACACGGGTTGCGCCCCTGACGCTCGAGACTTTGAACCTACTCCCCCACCACACACGTCGTTGTGTGTTCTGGGAGATGGATCCGGGCGCGGTGATCGACACACAAGCCTTCTGCGACACCGAACTGGAGAAGGAAGCGTGGCTGTCCTCGGTCTTATTGAACTGGGGTTCCTGCGGCCAGTTGCTGTACCTCAATCAAGGGGAAGCAGCTCACCTTCCGAAGGTTTCGGGATGCGCTCTCTATGCCCCGCCGAGTGTGGTTCCACGCGCAGGGCTCTTCCCCACTTCCCCAGTAAGTGCCGACGCGATCCTGCTTACCACGCTCTATGTCGACGGGATCGCTGAAGCAGAAGGCTTCCATGAAGTTCTCATTCGCGGGGTACTCGACGACCTGATCAAGCGCGGCGTGCGCGCGATTGAAGCATTCGGTCACATCCGTGAGGGTGAGTGCACGTCGCACGCATACTCACTGGTTCACCGCAAGCCAGGTGACTGTACACCGGAAACGTGCATGATCTCCGCGGAGCGGCTATTGGACGCGGAGTTCAAGGTTGTTGCGCCACATCACTATTTCCCGCGCTTCCGGCTCGAGCTTGATCGTGATCACGGCTGGAAGGCTGACGTTGAAGCGGCGCTTATGCGCCTCCTGGAGAGCTCAACGCTGTCGATGGCGGGACCGCCACCACCGGGAACCGTTTAACTCGCGAGAATCGATCTCAGTCCCGTTTTCCCTCAACGGCGAGCTCGTGTGCAAGCAGTTCTGCAAAGGTAAACGTGCCGGTGGGCTGGTCATCTTTTCCAAGAAGGTAGAGACGCTTCACTGCCACCACGATGGACTCCGCGATTGTGTCGCGCATCGCGGGGTCCGCGAGCAGAGCCGTGTCGTCTTCATTCGTGATGTACCCCACGTCAAGCTGCACGGTAGGCATCTTGGTCATCCGCAGAATGTCCCAGGTGCGTCCATGTGAGCGGCAGTCGAGAAGCTGTGTACGAGCAACGATTTCACGCTGAAGGAACCCGGCGAGCACTGCACCGATCATCGATTCAGAGCCATCGGGCACACCGTAATGGAATGTCGCAACCCCCCGCGCTAGAGGTGATTCGCTATGTGCACACTGCAGCGAGATCATGAGATCAGCATTGAGGTTGTTGGCCATGGCTGCTCGGTCAGCGACGGAAGGATCCTTGTGGCGGGGACGCGACAGGAACGTTTCCATGCCGGTCGCCCCCATGCGCCCTTCAAGCCGATTCGCAAGGTCCCAGAGGATGTCCGCTTCGGAAACACTCCCGCGGGGGCCCCGCACGATGCGGCCTGTGTTTCGGCCACCGAGACCGGGATCGAGAATGATCCGTTTGTTTCGAAGTTGCGGACCCGATTGGCGGACAACCTCTTCGGCGAGAATCGCGTGGGGTGAGCCACCGGTCACTCGGGTGCCAAGCATTTCGAGGGAACGGAGGGTTTCGGGCCCGCATATCCCGTCCACAACAAGACCGAATTCGCGCTGATAGGAGCTGAGAGCGCGATGAAGTCCAGGGCCGAAATAGCCGTCGATAAGGCCGGTGTAGAAGCCGAGGTCCTGCAACCGGGTTTGAAGAGCAGCGACATCATCGCCGTATTGGGGAGCTGACACGTGATACGCGAGTATGCGCGCCCCTAGCCGGTAGCCGGCCTCCTGGAGGGCACGAGAAGTGGCTTTGCCAACGAGCCCGTCTACAAGAAGGCCACGTTCCTGCTGGAAGCCACGCACCGCCGAATCCATTGCTGAATCGAAGACGGTACGGGCTTCAGCGAGGTCATCGTCGTCGTGGAGGAAGCCGAGGCTGATCAGTTTTGCCCGCACCTCGGCGACATCTGGACCAGAGTCTCCGAGCTGTAGAAATGGCATCCTGCGGGCCTCACTCTCGAGATCGGGTCTGGCTTTCAAGCGGGAATGACGTACGAACGAACAATCAAACTTCTGCTTGTGAGCCAGCGATCGGTCAGCAGCATCCCCATCTTAATGGGTATACGCCCGCAACCGTGACCTCTAGAGGAGGTCTTCGATTTCTTTGAGCAGAGCGGCCTTCGACTTTGCTCCGACGATCTGCTTCACCGGCTCGCCATCCTTGAAAAGGATCATCGTCGGGATCGACAGAATCTGAAAATCGCGCGGTACGCCGGGGTTCGCGTCGATGTCGAGCTTTGCGATAGTCAGCGTCTCAGCCTTCTCGTTCGAGATCTCTTCGAGCACCGGCGCGACCATACGGCATGGTCCGCACCACGTCGCCCAGAAGTCAACGAGCACAGGTTTCTCACTCTGAAGGACATCACTGGCGAACGTTGAGTCAGTGACGTTGATTGTGGACATTTTCCGGTTCTCCCTCGGAATTCGGATGGCAGGCTTGTGTAGGCGGCGGTGGCTAGGTGAGGGCCATGGCGGGATCCGCGGCCGCGGAACTCGCAGCATGCTCAGCGAGCCAGCGCTCGGCGTCAATCGCGGCAGCACAGCCAGTGCCCGCCGCAGTGATCGCCTGGCGGTAGGTGCGGTCCACGAGGTCGCCGGCAGCGAAGACTCCAGGCAGTGAGGCATGCGTCGTGGGTGTCTTCACAAGAACGTAGCCGTCTTCATCAACGTCGAGCTGATCGCGCACCAGTTCGCTGCGCGGATCGTGTCCAACCGCCACAAACATCCCAGTAACAGCAAGCTCACGTGATTCGCCTGTGACTGTGTCGGAGAGACGCAGCCCGGTGACGCTGTTATCGCCGAGCACCTCCTCGACCTTGGCGTTGGTAATGAAGGTGATCTTCTCGTTCGCCTTCGCCCGCTCGAGCATGATTCGGGACGCCCGGAACTCCTCGCGACGGTGGACAATCGTCACGCTGCGCGCAAATCGCGTCAGGAAGGTGGCCTCTTCCATCGCTGAATCCCCGCCGCCGATAATCGCGATGTCCTGGTCGCGGAAGAAGAAGCCATCGCATGTCGCACACGAACTGACACCGCGGCCGAGGAGACGTTCTTCGCCAGCTACACCGAGATAACGCGCGGCCGCACCCATCGCAAGGATGACGGCGCGTGCACGATAGTCGACCCCACCGGCGCTGACTATCTTCACGTCTCCGTCGAGCGTCACCGATTCGACGTCTTCCGTGCGAATATCAGTACCGAAGCGGAGTGCTTGTTCACGCATCTCGTCCATCAAAGCGGGACCCATGATGCCCTCACGGAAGCCGGGGAAGTTCTCGACCTCGGTGGTGGTCATGAGGGCGCCACCAAATTGAGTGCCCTCGAACATCAGGGGGTTCAGCTGCGCGCGTGCGGCGTAGACAGCAGCTGTGTATCCCGCTGGTCCTGACCCAATAATGATGACGTCATGCACGTCAGCAGATTCATTGCTGGTGCTGCGCTGGGCGGTAGTCATACAGGCCTTCCGGTCATTGCGATTCGCTCGTTATCGTGCTTCGCACTCGTAACGTGGTCAACAACAGGGTAGTCCGCGATGTTCCCGTAGGCGCGTTGTGGCACCTCAAACTGAGGGAACCGTGAAGGCGGAATGGTAGATACTTAGTGCGGTGCGATTTCTTCGGCAATTCCAGAGATCATTATTCGCAGCTTGCTTTCCAGCCACTCGTGCGGTTCTACCCCGATAGCCGCACGCCCCGCAGCGATAATCTCACTAAGCGACGGTTCCTCTGGATCGGCCGGATCAGACCAGTCTTCGGCCAATTTGTCACGTGACGGCATTGATTGCGACGGCACCCTGCCGTCGAGTTGCTCAGTTTTTCGTACATGGTCAACGACGAGGTCGGTGACGAATTCCATGGCAAGTACCGCCTTGTTCGGCTCGAACCCCAACGCCACCAAGCCAGCCATCATTTCAGCGCCACGCCTGAGCACCTGGTGAGTGAATGTCCCCCCCGCCAGTTCTGTCGCTATGCCTGGGTAGCGATCGAGCATCCCAGTCAGTGCGGCGGCTGTGTCCCAGAGGAACTGCCGCCAGTCTGCGGTACTGGGTTCGGGAAAGTCCGTGCGCTGGATCGCAAGATCAATAGCTTGCCGCACGAGATCATCACGGCTGACGACATAGCGGTAGAGGGTTGCGTGGTTGACGCCCAGTCGGCTTGCTACGGAAGTCATCGTGATGGTTGCCACGCCCATCTCCAGCGCGGTCTCGCAAATCTGTTCCCCGGTGACGATCGCGGGTCGCCCGCGCTTCCGCTTGACCGGCGCGGGTGAATCGTCCGAGCTGGTCTCAGAAAGGGCGGACTCCAAGTCGTCTGAACGTGTCACAAATTACACGTTACAGGTTTCGGACAGGACCTGACTAATTTCAATTATCATATTTTCGCACGTCACGGCTAACAACCTGTAGCTATGACCCAAGCACAGTGCGACTTATGAGTGCCGGATTACCGGCACCGCAACTTGGGCGGACTGTCAGCGCAATAACTCGAGCCGAGTGGGTTTCCGGCAACAGCAGGCGCACCGCCTGTTCACCGCTCACAATTTCTACGCTCGAGCCGAGCAGGGGCGTATCCCCCGAGAAGCCGTGCTCGCCCAGACACGCTGCAAGCGCGGAGCCACTGAGCAGACCGGTCTCCGCGCGCGAACCAATCGCCGAGAGTGGGCCGGTGCTCGCGGCGTCGGTCCCCTGATGCGATGGCTGCGCACTGAACGCAGGCGACTCAGATGGCGGCGCATCGAGAACAGCCGCCCCGGCAAAGACCGCAATGCCGGCTGCCGCGGTCCCGGCGAGGACCGCGACAACTGGACGGGTCCAGCGACGAGTGCGAAGCAGCGGGGCCACATTCTCAGGTGACGATTCCGCCGTTGCCCGTTCGATCGCCGCGGTGAGCCGGGCGGAAATGTCTGCAGGAATGTCCTCACATGCGCCCGTCGGGTTTCGCAACTGCGAGAGTTCACTACGGACAGTGCGAAGCGCGGAGAGCACCGGGGCCGCGTACGGATCTGCCTGAATGTGCGCCCGCATGTGCGATGCCACCGCATCTGGATACACGCCAGAGTCGAGATCGGCGAGGACCTCTCGACTGAAAGGGGGTTCGGGCACAACGGTAGGTACGTTGTGAGACAGGTGCGCGTCCTCCGGCATGACGTCCTCCTTCCCAGGCCTGTTCTTGTGCTCCCCTACCCCGGGAACAATTTCTCTACGTGGTGGCACATCAGGGATAGACGCTCCGGTCAATCGTCTGGTTCCCTTCCACTCGCAAATAGTTCAACGACTCTGCGAGCTTCAGCCGCGCGCGAGCACATCGGCTCTTGATGGTTCCGGTGGGAACGCCCAAACGCTCGGCGGCTTCGGCTACAGAGAGGCCCTCAACATCGACCGCGACGACAGCTGCGCGCTGCTCACGCGGCAACTGGAACAGCGCACGTTCGACATCGAGAGTGAACTCGAGCTCCCCGATAGGATCGTCCCGCCGGCGGATATGCGCAGACAGCTCCTCGTCGAGTGGCACTGTAGCTCGCACACGATTCCGGCGAATCCGGTCGAGACATGCGTTGACCACGATGCGGTGCAGCCAGCTCAGCACTGCGGCATCGGCCCGAAAAGACCCGGCCATGCGGTGCGCTGACAGAAGCGCATCCTGAAGCGCGTCGGCAGCGTCATCGACGCTATAACTTGTTCGTTTTGCTACCCGCCACAAGTAGTTGCGATGCCTCTGGACGAGTTCGGTGAAGGCCCGCGAGTCCCCCGACACATGCGCGGCCAACAATTCCGAGTCCGACATCTCCCCTGCGGCGACCCCCCATGTGTGTCGCACCACGGAAGAATAACCCGGAGTGATTCAGAATACGAATCAAACGGACAGAAGCTACAACCTACGCAGTTCGGACTTCCGAGGGAATGCTCGCTAGGAAGCAGCCCCCCAGAAGTGAATCTCACCGCCGGGCAGTGAATCTCAGTTCGTTGATGCTCGACTGCATGCGGCCCTCAGCCTCACTCAACTCATCAATCCAGATCAGGATGTACTGGCTTGCGGGCGCCGCACCCATTTGAATCTGCGTGACCTCGTCCTCCAGGACTGTGGTCGCAACGACGTCCGTGGAGTCAAAATCAGGATCGGTGCTGTCTGCTGTGCGAATTTCGACATTCGACCCGGGACGGTCCGTCCGAACCTCGACTTGTGATAGCTCGAAAGCATCATCAAACGCGACGATAAGGCCCACGCCGCTCTTGAAGGCCGGGAACTGCTGAAAGTACTGCGATGTCGTCCACGCGGTGTCCGGGTCGCCATCGATGGCAAGTTCAGCCAGTCCAGGGTTGTCAGCCTGCTGCTGCGGTGAGTAGACAGTGACGCTGGACGGGAAGACGGAAAACGTGACTTGCCGCGTATTGCCTTGATCCCCGGGAGCTTGCTCCTCTGCCGTGAACCCGAGTGGCTGACGCGAAACCGGCGTGTTTGTGCCCGACCCCATCAGCAACTGAGTGAGCTGCGTTATCGCGATCGTCAGAATTAGCACGGTAGCGATCGCGAGCAGGGTGAGAACCGCGACCACCCGGATTGACCGGCTACGCCGCTCCTCCGGCGTCATGAGGACCGCCTGCGGCTTGATACGAACGGCTCGGGGACGCACCTTGGCTTGCGAGGCGCGAATCACCGGGATCATGTCGGTAGCCTGGTCGGCCATCGTCGCCTGATCCAGAATCTGCTGAACGGTGGCCGCGGTCCGGATTCCGCTGCTCGGCTGGAGTGCACGGAGAGCGACAGCGGAGATTTCGTAGGGCACCTCGGGCCGTATACGTCGCGGATCAACGGGCGATCCGTCCTCGGCGAAATCAGCCGCTGGCAGGCCACCGACACTTGTGCCGGGCTTGGCGAACGCCGCGCCGGTGTGGCGCCGCTGGGTATGCGTGGCGACGAGCGCGGGGCCCAGCTCGGCGAGCGGCCAGTGGCCGGTAACAAGCGTGTAGAGCGCCGCGCCAAGGCCGTGTACGTCGGAGGACTGGTCTGCGTCCGCGGCCGTACCGGGGAAGGCGAGTACAGCATCCCCGGAAGAGTTGATCCTAATCCGGTCCGGGTGGTCGATGGACAGCGCGGTACCCGTCCGGTGGGCAGCCTCAGCAGCGCCCGCCAGTGTCCGCACAGCCCGCGCCGCGCCTGCGGGCGAAGGATTGGTCCGGGCAATATCACCCAGGGACTGGCCTGGCGTCCACTCAGAAATCACGATGCCACCGGCGCGGCCCTTCACTACGTCGAGGACACGGGCCAGGCCGGGCGAATCGATCCGTGCAAGCCGCAGCGTCCGCGCGAGCAGCGCATCATGCCGCTCGCCGGATGGGCTGCCCTCTGCTGTCGCCGCCGTGACAAAGGTCAGCGCCACATCGCGCTCGAGTTTCAGGTCCCAGGCTTGCCAGAATCGGAGACCCCGTGCGCGGCCGTGCTCCTCGACCAGGCGGTAACGCCCACCTGCGACGATGGTTCCGGGCATCAGTCGTGGCCGACGGGTGCCGTGAGCACCGTTCTGGGCGTCGCGGTTTTCGCCCGATTCCTCTGGATGCCCGGCACTTTCCTGAGCACGGGACTCGCCCGAGTGGTTATCACCCTCGTTATCTGGCGCTGGTGTGTTCTCCAGCTCTGTCAGGGCGTCAGTTGAGTCCTTCATGTTCATTCCTTCAGCCACACGGGGTGACACATTGGCACGGTTTGCGGCGTCGCTTTGTTCGCTTGACTGAGTCTCTTCCGGCCCAGCGTACGGCAGGTTGCGACCGGAATCAGCGTGCTGTTGCGGAGCGTCACGCGTTTCCTTGCTTGTAGACCCTCCTGTGGCGGTCATCACAGGCTTTCGACGGACTTTTCCAGCAATACGGCCCACCAGGCTCCACACGAGGCGCACCTCGGGAACTCCGAGTTTCAGCAGGATGACGTACGTGATGCCAAAGATAATCACGGCCGAGTAGACGACGCTGACGAGGTCACCCGCCCTGCCCCATGACTCGGTCACACTAGGAAGGCCGAATAGCAGCGAGGAGAACAGCATTACTACTGCACCGACCAGCGATGCGCTGAACACGACGAACATAGAACTGAACGTGTAGCGCAATCGGAGCGGGCCTAGGCTGCGGCGCAGCAAGGCTGCTCCCACCACCGCTCCCGCAAGAAAGCCAGCGCCGTTGGCGAAGTGCAGCAGTGCAACGACTTGCGTCGGGTCATTGGCGACCGTTGGGGCCAGCAACGACAGGATGACCTTCACGACTGTGATGCCCACGATGATGAAGTTGGGAATCCATGCTTCATGCCGCGCGTAGAAGACTCGAAGATGAAGGAGTACGAGGGCATACGGGACGAGTGTGAACGCCGAAATAGCCAGCGTTTGGCCGAGTACCGTCGCGTCGTCGTACGAGAAGTTGCCACCCGTAAAGAGGAGTCGACCGATCGGAATGCCGCTGACGGTCAGGAACATGATGACCGGTATGAGGGCCACCATTGTGATCCGCGTGGCGGTCGTCAGATCATCGATAACGGCTTTGTTGTCCCCTGCAGCAGCGTTCCGGCTCATCCGCGGCATGATGGCCGTAAGCACCGCTACCCCAAGGACACCGTATGGGACCTGCAGCAGGAGCCACACTGTCGTGTAGATCAGTGCCGCACCCTCAGCGGAACCCGACGCGACGTTCATCGTGACGAAGAGTCCTACCTGGCTGATCGCGACGTAGACGACGATCGCGAGCGCCATACCGCCGAATTTCTTCAGACGGTCGTCTAGACCCCAGAGGGGCCGCAGCGGGACGTTCGCCTTGCGCAGGAACGGAATCAGAACGAGGACCTGCGCGATTACGCCTAGCGTGGTCCCGACACCCAGGAATGCGATCTCGCCTACGGACAGTTCAGCGGGGTCGTTCCAGATGATGTAGTACCCACCGAGCGTTGCGATTGCAATGATGTTGTTCACGACCGGCGCCCAAGCGCCGGGCCCGAAGATCCCCCGCGTGTTGAGGACAGCCGCGAAGACTGCCGTGAGGCCGTAGAACAAGATCTGCGGCAGCAACAGATACGCGAACGCTGTCGCCATGCTCTTGTCGACCACAGATTCGGTCTTGTTCAGAATCAGTGTCACAAGTAGTGGAGCGCATAATGTCGCAACGACTGTTGCTCCAACAAGGAGTGTTCCTGCCAGCGTGATCAGCTGGCGGGTGAACCTCTCGCCCCCGTCAGGGTCTTCGCGTTCCGCACGAACAAGCACCGGAACGACGATGGCCGCAAGTACGGCACCGAGGACGAGTTCGGCCACCATGTTCGGTAGCTGGTTGGCGACACTGAACGCATCGCCCACGAACTTGCCGAGAACCATGACGAGCAGCAAGGTCCGCAGGAATCCGGTGAGGCGGCTGATTAGCGTGGGGAGCGCCATTGAGCCTGTCGAGCGCATCAAGCTGCGGTCAGCTTCACCGTGCTTGTTCACCTGAACAGCGGCGGGTGGCGCGCCGGCAGGCGAATCGGGCGGCTGTCCCGGCAGTGCGATGGGCGTGGATTGACCAGCAGATTCAGTGGCAATCCGGTGACCGGGCAGGGGTTCGGACGGGCTATCGGGCATGTCCGCGAGCGGGGAGGTTTCCGATGGCCGACTCTGGCTGGTCTTCGGGCGAACCCCTTGCCGCGCTCTTGGAGACCGGTACATCGAAGCCGGATAGCGTTCCCACGGCGGTCTGAGGCCGTGGTGCGGCGACGCGGGCTCAGCGGCGTCCGAACTGGTCGTGCCTTCACTACTTGAGGGCAGACCGTCGGGTGTTGTGCCGTCTGTCATGGGCGTTCGTGACCTTCATCTGCAGGATCGGGCTGTCCACGGAAGCGGTGCCAAAGTCGACGGCCGGCGAGTGCCAGCAACAACGCACCCGCGCAGGCGGTCAGGATCGTCATTATCTGTCCGTACGCGGTGGAGCGTACCGAGATCCGGATGGCTTCCCCGAGCACATGGTGGTCAGGTGTGGTGAGTTGAATATCCACCGCGAATTGTCGCGTGTGGCTCACCTCTGTGGGAATGGAGAGCTGTCTGTGGCTTCTCGGTGGCAACTGTTCGACCCCGAGGTCCGCGATCTCGATGCCTGGCGGCGCCGATACTTGCAATCGCACCTGCACGGGTACAGGAAGATCGTTTCGCGCAACGAGGAGCAGTGGGCTCTGGCCTGACGCCAGTGTGTACACGCCACCAGGGTTGAGCACCGTCACCTGAGTGTGGAGGAAGTTAAGTGTGTTTTGCACTGTGTCGAGGCGCAACCGTGCCGCAGCGTCAGCGGAGCTGTGATCGGTTCCGCCCGCTGGCGTGATCACACGGCGATCGGCCGAGGTGAGGGCGCGCAAGAGGTCTCCCCACAACGGGGCGAGAAAAGCGTCGGGAGTGAGTGGCAGGTTCGGATCGGTGACCAGCGCAGAGCGCAGCTGCTCCAGCTCTCGAGCCGTAACACTGAGCGGCTCGAGTACGTCGTCCGACACCCGGTCGCTGTCATTCTGCTGGGGGTACTGAACGATTCCTTCTGGATGATTATTGCGCGCGGCCGCCGCCGTGACGCCGTCCAGTGGCGCCGGGACTATCAGACCTGCGCTGAACAGCTGGGTCACGGTCTGCAGTATCGCCGAGCCCTCAGCGATGTCTATCCGCCAGTTCTGCGGAGGCACAACCATCAGCGACTGGGGTCCGGGTCCATCGGGTCCATTTCCGTTCGCCGCGAGCGCCGGCCACACCAGTGCTCCGAGCGCGTCGTGCATCCGCTGCAATCGGGGTGCCTGCGCGGCATCTCGAGAGCCCCCCGAAACGTACGACGGGACCTGAGGGGACCCGCCCACAGCCGCCAAGGCGCCGGCTGTTGCCGGATCGAACAACGTCGCGGTCAGTGCTCGATCAGGATTCGCTGCATCCGGCAGGCTCACGCGCGCGAAGCTGTTCCGTACCTGGTCAGCGCTGTCTAGCGCTACCTGGTTGGACGCGACCAACGCGGTGCCTCCGGTGGTGTCCGCGAGCATGCCCGCGCTCTGCTCGCTGAGCAGCCCGGACTCGGGCAGGGTGACCGCTCGAACCGGCTCCGTACCAAGAACCGCAGCGAGGATGTCGCTAGGCGTCACGAGAGCACGTGCGGTGAAGTCGCTGTTGCCGAGACGAGCTAGCGCCTCGAGGTCAACCTGCCCATACGGTAGTGCCACCGTACATACGTCTTCACTGAGCTGACGCAGACGAGCAAGCCACTCCGATGCGGCGGCAGCGCCGGCACCTGGGCGGGTGACTCCGGTGGGATCTGCTGGGTCTACGGCAACTTGATATCCCGGCTGCATTGCGTCGACAGCGATAAGAAGATCGGGGTCGATCGCGAGGCAGACAGACTCCGCGAGCTGCGCGGCGGATTCGCCATTGCGGCCAATCGCATCCTCGAGTGCAGTAAGCGCTTCGTCTAAGTGTCCCCCTGCGCTCAGGGAGCCTGCGAGGGAATCGTCGAGGAGGCGCAGGTTTCGGCCGTCGCCCGTACCGCCGGGCGCGATTTTCGGAGTTTCTGCCAGTGGCCACAGCAAGGTGATCGGAAGGGGGCGTCTGACCGTCGGCATCACGGGGGCGTCTGACACAGCACCGTTGGCACTATCCGATTCTGGCGCTTCACTCACTGAACGGGGCAAACCGATAACCGGGAGCAGGAACCTCGCGGTGTCGGAACGAAGTCCGACTCCCCCACTCGTTGTGGCTGTCGTGCTGACGAGCAGCGGATACACGCCAGGTGCGGGGATGTGCAGCGCATTCCCGGTTTCCGATCTGTAGGGAAACGTGATCGTGAAACGCGCCGATTCCCCTGGATCGATTGAAGCGCCCACCGGGACCGTGGGCGTGATGATGCGATAATCAGCCTCAGTCAGTTCTCCCGTCCTGCGGAGGCCTTCACTCTCGTTCACCGCCGCGGCTCGCTGCAAGCGAACGGCCGCGTCCGAAATCGTACTGCCGCTGTTGTTGGTGATCGTTCCGGTAACAACCAGGGTGGGCGATGAGTTGGGGGTCACAACTGGCGGCGCTACCGAATCGATTGCGACGGTGAGGGGGTCAGCCGCGGTGCGCGCGTCGTCTGCACCTGGTTGCCCGAATGCCGACCCCGACGTGACGGTGAGTATCAGTCCCAGCGCCAGCAGAAAGGCACAGCCCGCCCGTCCCATGCTTCTCCAGGAACTGGCCTTGCGAAGGTCGCCGGGCCGTGGTGTCTGCAACGAGGTCATATTTGGGGCTTGTCCAGTGACTCCGAAGGTTCTGGATCGTTCTGGTGCCGCTGACCCTGGAGCTGTGGCGTAGCGCCTTCATCGCTCATACCCTCGTGGTCCGGCTTCGCGGCACTCGCCGCGTCTGCGGCTAGGTTCCTCAGTCCGTCGAGAGAAGACGCCATACTTGCAATTAACTCCGCGGCCATGCGCGCCAGTTTCCGCTCATCCGCGTAGGCAAGGCGCGAATCGAGTTCAGAAAGCGGAACCCATGCGACTTCTGATACTTCCAGATCTGCGTCGGACAGCTCGCCTCCAAGGAACCGCATCAGATAGTGGTGAACTGTTTTGTGGACTCTGCGTCCTTCAGTTACAAACCAGTAGTCGATACTGCCCAGCGACGCGAGAATCCTTCCCTGGATGCCAGTTTCCTCGGCCACCTCGCGCATCGCGGTCTGCTCAGCTGTTTCGCCCCGCTCGATGTGCCCCTTTGGCAACGACCAAAGGAGTCGGCCACGCCGGTCGAGCCGCCCGATCAGCGCAGCACGGAGCTTGTCGCGGCCACCATCCCATCCCGTGATGACGAGCCCTCCCGCCGATGTTTCGCGGACGGTCCGCAGCCGACGGCCCCGGTGCCCGCGGTGACCGGACGAACTGCCGTTTTTCGGCTTCGGGCGCGGCTTGCCGGATGGAGTCGCTTCGTGCTCGCTGGAAGACTGCTGCCCACTGGTCGTGTGGACGTTCGCCTCTGTGTCACTGGTGCCGGAATCAGTACCGCTGTGGGGCGTTGTGCCGGGAGAATCGTGCGTAGCGTGGCGCTGGCCCCGACCGCCGCGGCGCCGTGGGCGGCGTCTGCGGTGCCTCGGGTGCGCTGCACGATCATCAGGGGACACTTTGACATGGTAGCCGGAAGCGAGCTGTGTCCTTGCGAACTCTACTCTGATGTGCGACCCGGTGCCGGCCGTAGTACCACTGAACTGGGTAAATCCGGTTCTTGTCGCGGCGCCCGGTAGGGTGTCTTGGCGTGGTTCCACCGTTGAGCGATGACACGCACCTGGAAAGCCTCGCCGCGCAGCAGCTTGCGACCGCGGCGGTCGCCTTACGTGACCACGACGCGCTCTTCACGGAGCTCGGCCGGCGCTTCGATGCGATCGGGAGTGAGCTCTATCTGGTGGGCGGATCCGTCCGCGACGCCATGCTCGGGCGCTTGGGCAAGGATCTGGATTTTACGACGAACGCTCTGCCAGAGACTGTGCGGGAAGCCCTTCGCGGGTGGGCTGATGCCGTGTGGGAGACCGGAATCGCATTTGGCACCATCAGTGCGAGCAAGCAGGGTGTGCAGGTTGAGATCACCACGTATCGGACCGATTCGTACGACAGGGTGGGACGCAAGCCTGAGGTAAGTTACGGCGATTCCCTGAATGACGACCTGGTTCGGCGGGATTTTCGCGTGAATGCGATGGCAGTCCAGGTTCGGGTGAGCGGAATTGGTTCGTTCACCGACCCCCTCAACGGTCTGGCCGATCTCGCGGCGGGGGTACTTGATACGCCCGCCGCGCCGGAGGACTCCTTCAACGACGATCCGCTGCGCATGCTCCGCGCCGCGCGGTTTGCCTCCCAGCTGGGTTTGCAGCTCACGCCCCGGGTTGATCAGGCAATCCGTGAGATGGCGGACCAGATCAAGAGAGTGACCGCAGAGCGCATTCGGGCCGAACTCGACAAGCTCATGGAAGGCAGTGACCCTATCGCTGGCCTCGAGGTTCTCGTAAGCACTGGGCTAGCAGAACACGTACTGCCGGAGGTTCCCGCGATGCAACTCGAGATCGATGAGCATCACCAGCACAAAGACGTCTATACGCATTCGCTGACGGTGCTGCGGCAGGCCATCGAACGCGAGGATAACGGGCCCGATCTTGTACTGCGCTGGGCCGCTCTCCTGCACGACATCGGTAAGCCAGCGACTCGGAAGCATGAACCGGGCGGCGGTGTTAGCTTTCACCACCACGAGGTCGTCGGCGCGAAAATGACGCGAAAGCGCATGCGTGCACTGCGCTACTCGAAGCAAATGATCGAGGACGTGTCACGCCTTGTTTATCTGCATCTGCGCTTTCACGGTTACGGCAAGGGCCAGTGGACGGACTCCGCGGTGCGCAGGTACGTCACGGACGCGGGGCCCCTGCTAGACCGACTTAACAAGCTTGTCCGCGCCGACTGCACCACTCGCAACAAGCGTCGGGCGCTCGCGCTGCAGCGCGCTTATGACGATCTAGAAGCCCGGATCGCGCGGATTCAGGAGCAGGAAGACCTCGCGCGCGTTCGTCCGGACCTTGACGGCAACGCCATCATGGAGCTGCTGGGGCTGCCACCGGGACCTGAGGTTGGTAAAGCGTGGAAGTTCTTAAAGGAACTGCGCCTAGAGCGAGGTCCGCTCAGTAGGGATGAGGCCGAAGCCGCGCTGCGCGAGTGGTGGGACGGGTCGAGCGAACCCCGCGACAACTAAGTGCTGTTTGCCTCACCGCCACCACCGATGATGCACACGCCGCCGGGCGTTGAGCGTGATCCCGGCTAGCGCGAGGGCATATATCAGCGCGCCCGCGTAGACAAGGGAAAGCGATCTTCCGTCCGGAGCGACGAATGATGCCGCGATAGCGATTGCGGCGACGAACGCCGCATTGAAGACCATGTCTTGCAGCGCGAAAACCCGTCCACGCTTCGCGTCTGGTATCTCAATCTGCATCGCGGCGTCACTGCTTAGTTTGATCGACTGTCCCGCGATCCCAAACAGGAATGCGGCGACAATCAGAGAATCTTGATCGAGCATGCGGACGAACACGAGCTGCGCTGCGAGGGCGAGAACCACTCCCGAGACGATCGTTTTTGTGCGGCCTAGGCGTGGAATAACGAACGGCATGAGGACTGCTGCTATGACCATGCCGCTCGCGGTCGCGGCAATCGCGAGACCGAACCCCGCGAGTCCTCCAGGGAGTCGCAGTGACCCTTCAGGGTCCTGCAGAAGCAGAACCATAATCAGCGTGTTGATTCCGAATGTGATGCGGTGGGCGCCGAGTGCTGAAAGCGCTGTGGTAACGCCAGGTGAGTGCCAGACCGCACGTGCACCGGTGACGAGGCCGCTGGCCACGGCAGCAACTTCAGTACGCCACGTTCGTTGTGAGCGGGTCAGCAACATCGTCAGTCGGCCAGGCCCGAGTGCCCCCTGCGCGAACCCCCAGGCGGCCGCCCCACCAGCGAGGGGCGCGAGAATGGAAACCGCGGTTGCTGTGCCCGATCCGACGTCCCCCTCCCCCACCACCGAGACAACCAGGATTGATGCGGAGGCGCCGAGTCCGGCAAACCCAGCACCGAGCGTCACAAGTACCGCGTTGGCTGGCACTAGGTGCTGTTGCGCCACCACATTGGGTAGCGATGCGGACAGGCCCGAGAGCACGAACCTGCTCACACCTATCGCGGCTAGGGCGATCAGCAGGAGTACGGGACCATTGATGGACGCAAAAAGCACCACACTCGCAGCGGCGACGAGGCCACACCGGATCACCGCAGCCCAGACTATAACTAGGCGGCGATCCCATCGATCGAGCATGGTGCCGATGAACGGGCCGATCAATGAATACGGCAGCAGCAGGACGACGAAGCCTACTGCGATCGCGACGGGTTCGGTCTGCCGCTCAGGATTGAACAGAATCGCTCCGCCAAGCGCGGCCTGAAAGAACCCGTCGCCGAACTGATTGACCCAGCGCACGACAGCGAGCCGGGCAAGCCCGGGAGAATGACGCATCGCGTCGGCAAATTCCGACATCCGATTCGTCAACGTTCCTCATTCCTCTGGACCTGACTTGCTGTTTACGAAAGGTGCGGCGATCACCAAGAACTCTTCGCCTTACGGTGCCATGATAGGGATGTGTCGAGCTGGGAAGATCCTGAGGACTATCGGGCACGACTCGATCGGACAGTGAAACCGGGCAGCCTGCTGCTTGCTTCGACGGACCTGCTTGAGCCTACGTTCCGTCGCACGGTTATCTATGTCATCGAGCACAACGAGTCGGGCAGCCTGGGTGTTGTGCTTAACCGCGCAAGCGAAACTGCGGTGCACAACGTACTTCCACAGTGGACCTCACTGTCGGCGCGCCCGAAGGCGCTTTTCATCGGTGGGCCTGTCAAACGCGATTCAGCAATCTGCCTGGGAGTGTTGCGTGCCGGAACCCACATTGACGGTCTAGAGGGTATTAGGGCAGTCGAGGGCCGCGTTGTGATGATCGACCTCGACGCCGACCCTGAGGACATGGCTCCGGTGCTGACCGGTCTGCGGATCTTTGTCGGATATGCCGGATGGACAACCGGACAGCTAGATTCTGAACTCGCCCGCGACGACTGGATGGTCATGCCCAGCCTGCCCGCGGACGTGCTCGCACCTGCCCGCGCTGACCTTTGGGGCCGAGTGCTTCGACGCCAGTCCGTGCCCCTGGCTATGCTTGCGACCCACCCGATAGAGCTGGACCGCAACTGATCAGTGGTGGCGGATCAGTGTGCGGTCTAAGGCAGATACTGCGGCATCAAGCTCTTCCCTTGTGACGGTGAGCGATGGGCGGAACCGCACACTGCGCTCCCCGCAGGGAAGCAGGAGGACGTGTTCGACGAGGCGCAGTTCTCGGACTATTTCGTCCCGCACTCCCCCGTCCGCGAGCGTGACCGCACACATGAGCCCCCGCCCACGTGGATCAGTCACGATCGGGTGCCGCGACGCCATCTCCACGAGACGCCCGAAAAGGTGCGCACCGAGATTCGCGGCTCTCGTGATGAGGTGACTGGCTTCAATAATTTCGAGGATGCGGCGTGCGCGCACCATGTCCGTCAGGCTTGCCCCGAACGTGGAGTTAATTCGTGAACTCACGTGGAAGACGTTGTCGGGTACCTCGTCGACCCGACCGCCCGCCATTATTCCGCAGACATGAGTCTTCTTGCCGAACGCAACGACATCCGGTTCCAACCCAAGCTGCTGGTACGCCCACGCTGAGCCGGTCATCCCGCAACCGGTCTGGACCTCGTCGAGGATAAAAAGTGCGTCATGCTTGTGACACAGGTCCTGCATCGCTTGCAGAAACTGTGGCCGTAAATGATGGTCGCCACCTTCCCCCTGGATTGGCTCGGCGATGAAGCACGCGATGTCATGGGGGTTCTCGGCGAACACTGCCCGAGCCTGCCCGAGCGCCTGTTCCTCCAATCTTTCCACGTCACGATCCTGCCCGCTCCGATAAGTACCTGGATACGGATTGGCAATTCGTGGCCACTCGAACTTTGGAAAGCGAGCAGTCTTGATCTGCTCCGTGTTCGTGAGCGACAAGGTGTATCCAGTCCGCCCGTGAAATGCATCTTGAAGATGCATTACCTGTGTCCCGAGTTTGGGGTCCCGACCGTACGCTTCGTTGAGTCGGCTCTTCCAATCGAATGCAGTTTTGAGAGCGTTCTCAACGGCGTTTGCGCCACCCTCAATGAAGAATAGGTGCGGCAATCGCTCATCACCGAGCACGCGAGCGAACGTCTGAACGAACTCAGCCATGGCGACGGTGTACATATCTGAGTTGGAAGGCTTGTTGTACGCGGCGAGCAGTAGTTCACCTCGGAACTGCTCGTCCTCGGTAAGTCCGGGGTGATTCATTCCGAGTGCCGATGACGCGAAGAACGTGAACATATCGAGATAGCGGGTTCCGGTCTGTGCATCGACGATCCACGATCCGTGTGAGCGGGCTAAGTCGAGGACAATGTCGAAGCCGTCCGCGAGCATCGACCGAGCGATCGTGGGATGGACCTCGCTTGGCACCAGGCTCATCTCTCTATGGTATTGCTACCGGGCCTCTCCCCTCCCCTATTGCGGTGGGTGCGCTCGATCAGTAGCCCGATCACCTGTCCGGGCGGGGTGTGCGTGCAGGCCTGATCGTGGGCATGCCCGCGCGTGTCCGCGTCCACCTACGTTATACATCGGAGCGGATGAAACCCCTGATCAATCGGTACGATCGCCCTGCTCGTGGGCATGTCCGATTCGTGACGCCAGGATCGCGCATACAACCAGCTGGATCTGATGGAAGATCATCAGCGGAAGGATGATCAGACCGACGGACTGTCCGGCGAAGAGCACGGTAGCCATCGGCAGCCCGCTTGCAAGGGATTTCTTGGATCCGCAGAAGAGGATGACGATCTGATCCTCTCGCGAGAACTTCAGCAATCGACCGGCGAATGCGGTCAGGAGAAGGACAACGCTCAAGAGGACGCAACTGATGAACACGATGA
The DNA here is from genome assembly GCF_000214175.1 of Hoyosella subflava DQS3-9A1. Taxonomy (NCBI): domain Bacteria; kingdom Bacillati; phylum Actinomycetota; class Actinomycetes; order Mycobacteriales; family Hoyosellaceae; genus Hoyosella; species Hoyosella subflava. The sequence goes on along the minus strand of NC_015564.1, from coordinate 4,714,254 downwards.
TGATGACGTGGCGGACCTCGACGATCTGCCAGATACCTTCACGCATGCTCTCGCTAAATGCCGCATACACGACCAGTACGATTGACGTCCGGTCAACCAAGCGCGTCGGGCGTGCGTGCTTGATGAGAAATCCGCCAATAAATGGCCGAGCCAGCTGACCAACCAAAAAGGGCAAGAGAATCTGCAGAACAATGTTGATTACCGCGCTGGGACTGACTTGAGCATGCCCGGTCGTGTTCATGAGCATGATCACGAGCAGGGGGGTCAGGAAGACACCGATCAGGTTCGACGCGGATGCACTGACTATTGCTCCGGCTACATTTCCACGCGCGATTGAGGTAAAGGCGATTGAGGACTGCACAGTAGAAGGGAGCAGACACAGGAATAGCAGTCCTGCGTAGAGCCCGGGGGTGACTATTCCTGGCTCGAGTGGCTTCATTGCCATTCCTAGGAGGGGAAATACCACGAAAGTTGCAGCAAGTACGACGATATGGAGTCGCCAATGTGTGAGTCCCTTTAGCGCGTCTTGTGGGGCAAGGCGCGTGCCATACAGAAAGAAAAGCAACGCGATACAAAAGCGTGTTGCCCAAGTGGCGACGGTTTCCCATACTCCTGTGGCAGGAAGAAGGCTCGCGATGACAACGGCACCAAAAATCGCAAGGATGAAGCCATCAATGCCGTAGCGCGAGAGTCTTTTCACGAACACAACGCTAATACCTCGATACGCGCAGTGTTCTGCGAGGTCTATCACTGATGGTGCGTGAAGCAAACGCTGTCACGTGACGGAATTGGTTCGTACGCCTCTGCACCGGGGTTCCGAGCGTGAGTGGCGACGGCTACTGTTACCTAGAGGTGACGTCCTCGAGTGTGGTCTGTGATGGTCATGCTTGAGCCTGCTCGTGGGCATGTTCGGTCAGCAACCGGGCACGTCACCGAGCATGCCCGATCAGGAAGGGTTTACTGGCCCGCCTGCCGGTGCCGCCCGCGGGCATGTCCGGGCAGTATGCGGGCCGTCGTCCGGCCATGGCCGCGGGGGAGTAGCGGATTAAGTCGCGTCGGACAGCGGCTGGTTGAGCAGAATCAGGTTCCCGCATCCGTCATCGAGCATCGCCTGGAGATTCGCTCCCATTTCGGTGGGGCGCATGGTGAAAACCACACCTAGCGATGCGAGCCGACGGTGCTCGGCCACCAAGTCGTCTACAGCAAAAACGGCCGCAGGGATGCGTGCGTCGTAGAGGTTCTTCTGGTACTCCGCGGCAATTGGATTGCCATTGGGCTCAAGGAGGAGCTCCGTTCCATCGACGTGTGCAGAGGGAACTATGGTTAGCCATCGTGCACCACCGACGAGAAGGTCGTTCTTCTTGGTGAACCCCAGTAGTTCGGTGTAGAAGCGCAGTGCCCGGTCTTGATCATCAACGTAGATGCTGAAAGCGCCGAAGGTGATCACGCGCAGCCGTCCTGTGGCGAGCAAGCTTCCGCAATGGAACAGCCGCTGCAGGTCGAGCAGGCACCGCCTGTCGCGGCGGGCACTGCGCGGGCTGCGCGAATACCGAGGTTAGCCCCCGCCCCGGCAACCAGAATCGCGGCGACGACAGCGGCCAGCATGGCGACCACGGTCAGCCAGCCGGACAACACCACGCCGCCTGTTGCCCCGAAGACCAGAATGGTGCCCGCGCCAATCATTGTGGGCGCCGCGACCTTGTTGGCGACCCGAAAGGTGTCATCATCGCGGAGCGTTTCAGGGGAACGCACCCCGGCGAAACGGTTGCGTGGGAGACGTTCGATGGCGCCCGCTATCCCGGCGGTGATGAAGAACGCAGCGAGCACAAGGAGGACGATTGCAGCGACAAGCACGGTCACCAGCATACGGCGGAAGGCGGCGGAGTCGGAATCTGGGCAGTGTAGCCATTAGTCTTATCGGGGCACAGTGTCCGCCCCATTGGTGGACCATCGGCGCGACGACTCGGTAGGTAGACAGCCACAGTGAGTGATTCAGGGACAAACACGAGGACTGGTACGGACACATCCGCACGCGATCTCACTCCGCAATTCCGGTATACAGCTGAATTGGCAGGAGAGATCGAGCGCCGCTGGCAGGAGCGCTGGAACGAACTCGGGTCGTTCCATGCGCCAAACCCGACGGGACCACTCGCAGGGGATGTCCCCGAGGACAAGCTTTTTGTTCTGGACATGTTCCCGTATCCCTCGGGCGCCGGGCTCCACGTCGGGCACCCGCTCGGATTCATCGCAACCGATGTCTACGCCCGGTATCACCGTATGCGCGGCCACAACGTACTCCACACGATGGGCTTCGACAGCTTTGGGCTTCCGGCGGAACAGTATGCGGTGCAAACCGGGACCCACCCCCGCACCACCACGGAAGCGAATATCGAGCGCTACCTGGCTCAGATCCGGCGTCTCGGCCTGGGGCACGACGAGCGTCGCCGGGTCGCGACAACGGACACAGATTTCTACCACTGGACACAGTGGATCTTCCTCCAGATCTACAACTCGTGGTACGACGGCGAACTCGGGCGTGCCCGCAGCATCGGGGAACTGATCGCGGAGTTCGAGTCAGGTGCCCGGGCGGTGCCCGGTGGACGTGACTGGGCAGAGCTGACGAGAGCTGAGCGCGACGCTGTCCTCGAAGAGTTTCGCCTGGTGTATCACTCGAACGCTCAGGTCAACTGGTGCCCTGGTCTCGGCACCGTTCTGGCGAATGAGGAGGTAACTGCGGACGGACGCAGTGAGCGCGGCAACTTCCCCGTTTTCCGCAAAGAGTTGAAGCAGTGGATGATGCGCATCACCACCTACGCTGACCGCCTCCTCGACGATCTTGATCTACTTGATTGGCCCGACAAGGTCAAGACGATGCAGCGCAACTGGATCGGCCGTTCGCGTGGTGCCAACGTGGAGTTCGCGACCGACTCTGGACGTGACATCGAAGTCTTCACCACGCGCCCAGACACATTGTTCGGTGCGACGTACATGGTCCTCGCACCCGAGCATGAACTTGTTGACACGCTGATTTCGGCCGAGTGGCCGACCGGCACAGACGCCCGATGGACCGGGGGAGCGGCAAGCCCAGCAGAAGCTGTAGCCAAATACCGGGCCTCCATCGCATCGAAAACTGATTTGGAACGCCAAGAGAACAAAGAAAAGACGGGTGTCTTCCTCGGTAGCTTTGCCACGAACCCCGTCAATGGTCACAAGATCCCGGTCTTCATCGCAGATTATGTGTTGACCGGCTACGGGACCGGCGCGATCATGGCAGTTCCTGCGCACGACGTTCGTGACTTCGAGTTCGCTACGACTTTCGGTCTGGAAATCGTCCGGGTGATTGCTGCCGACACAGAGGGTTCCGACACTTCGGCACCGGAAACGCTCGACGCAGCGTTCACTGGGGATGGAGTGGGTATCAACTCGGCGAACGATAGCGGGCTTAACATCAACGGCCTTCGTGTAGACGAGGCGAAAACCCGTGCGATCTCGTGGCTCGAAGAGCAGGGCAGAGGGAAGGGCACCGTTCAGTACAAGCTGCGGGACTGGCTTTTCGCTCGTCAGCGTTATTGGGGCGAACCCTTCCCCATCGTGTATGACGAAGACGGTGTCACCTACGCGCTACCAGACTCGATGTTGCCGGTCGAACTCCCCGACCTGACGGACTACGCACCTGTCACTTTCGATCCCGATGATGCGAACTCGGAGCCGTCGCCTCCGCTTGCTAAGGCAACCGACTGGGTGAACGTCGAGCTTGACTTGGGTGACGGCCTGAAGACCTACCGCCGGGACACCAATGTCATGCCTCAGTGGGCGGGCAGTTCCTGGTATCAGCTCAGGTACATCGATCCGACAAATCAGGACGAGTTCTGTGCCAAGGACAACGAGGCTTACTGGGTCGGCCCGCGCCCCGAGATTCACGGTCCACACGACCCCGGAGGAATCGACCTGTATGTCGGTGGCGTCGAACATGCCGTGCTGCACCTCTTGTACGCGCGCTTCTGGCACAAGGTGCTCCATGACCTGGGGCACGTGAGCTCAGTCGAACCTTATCGGCGTCTGTTTAACCAGGGTTACATTCAAGCGTTTGCCTACACCGATTCGCGTGGTGTGTACGTTCCGGCCGATGAGGTCGAGGAAAAGGGCGATAAGTTCTTCTGGACTGGACCGGACGGGCAGACCGTTGAGGTCAATCAAGAGTACGGAAAGATGGGTAAGAGCCTTAAGAATTCCGTCACTCCTGATGAAATAGCCGAAGACTTCGGTGCCGACACGTTGCGCGTGTACGAGATGTCGATGGGACCTCTCGACGCCTCCCGGCCGTGGGCTACCAAGGACGTCATCGGCGCCCATCGATTCCTGCAGCGCGTATGGCGCCTTGTCATCGATGAAGAATCGGGCGCTATGAAAGTCGTCGAGCGAGAGCTCGACGAGACCACGCTTCGCGTCGTAAATCGGACGATCGCCGGAGTCGATGAGGAGTATGCGTCCCTGCGCATGAACACCGCTGGTGCGAAGCTCATCGAGCTGACAAACCACCTCACCAAGGCCTACCCGAATGGCGCTCCTCGATCAGCCGTCGAACCGCTCGTATTGATGATGGCGCCACTTGCCCCACACGTTGCGGAGGAGTTGTGGTCTCGGCTCGGCCACGAAACCCCGCTTGCCCACGGACCCTTCCCGACGGCAGACGAACGATGGCTGGCGGATGAGACCCTCGAATACCCCATCCAGGTGAATGGAAAGGTCCGCGGCCGCATCAACGTGCCAGCGGATTCATCCCGCGAGCACGTGGAACAGGTGGCACTGGCAGACGACAAGATCGCCACGTTGATCGAGGGAAAGACACCGCGGAAGGTGATTGTTGTGCCCGGAAAAATGGTCAACATCGTCCTTTAAGCGCCGCCGCTTATCCCGTTCACGCCTCAGTTCTGAACACCAACTAGCGTGTGGCTGGCCGGAGCATCACTTCTGTCGGGTGGGCATCGCGGGGAGTGCGAATGGCATTTCCCACGGCCAGCGCAACCGTCGATGTCTTGAGGAAATCGTCAGGGTTGTACTCGTCCTTCCCCTCGGCGCTGATGATCGCGCGCTGCATATCGGTGTCGATTCGGCCCGGGTGGATCGAGGTAACCCGCAGCGATGGCTCTTCGGCTCGCAAGGCGTCGGAGAACGCTCTCAACGCAAACTTCGAGGCAGCGTAAGCGCTCCAGCCAGGGTTGACGCGCAGTCCGGCTCCTGAGTTGATGAGAACTACGTGACCCCCCGCCCGTCGCAGCGCCGGGAGCAGGACGCGTGTGAGGTGGACTACCGCAAAGAGGTTCACTTCCATTGTGGTGCGCCATGTGTCTAGCGATGTGTCTTCGATGGATCCGATACGCGCAAAACCGGCGTTGTGCACCAGAACGTCGAGCTCTTCGATTTGGCGTGCTGCTCGCTCAACTGCGTCGTGGTCGGTCAGATCCACTGTCCAGGGTTGAGCGTTCGGCAGATGATCTGCCAGGGGTGTCAGCGCCTCAGCATCGCGGCCACCGAGGAGGAGGCTGTGTGTGGATTCGAGTTCCTGGGCGATCGCAGCACCTAAGCCGCGGCTTGCTCCGGTAATGAGGGCGACAGGCATAGGTGCCAGGCTAGTCGCTGCTGAATCATCCCTCTGTATGTGGGCGACTTCGACGTGCCTACATGAGCGCAGTGCGTCGAGCGGGTTGTTCGAGAACCGGAACCCAACCTTGATGCGGTTGCGACCAACCCACGCAAGGGTGGTACGCGTGGCCCGTAACGCCACTGGGCAGCACCATTACCCTGACCAGTCACATGACCGCTGCCTGCTCGCGGGCATGCCCGGGCGCATGACCGGACGCATGACCGGACGGGTGCCCGGAAATTGGCACTCGAATGAAAACTCATAAAACCCCTTTTCAAGTAGGGTGAACCACCTGCTCGCTGAGCCGCCCGATTTGCGGATCGGGCACCCGACCGACGGAGATGGCATGACAGCTGCGCCGCTGCTCACGATGCTCGTTCCGGACTTCCCGTTCTCGTACGACGAGTACCTATCGCATCGAGCGGGTCTCGGCTCCATACCTCAGGATGCCCAGGGGACGGAAGTGGCGGTCATCGGAGCCGGAATGGCCGGTCTCGTCGCGGCCCATGAACTAATGCGCCTCGGTTTACGTCCCGTCGTGTACGAATCTGCTCACCTCGGCGGTCGGATGCGCAGCGTACGGTTCGATGGCCCAGAATCCCCGGCGGCTGATCTCGGGGCCATGCGTTTCCCCGCGTCAGGCCGAGCGTTCTTCCACTACGTCGATGCGTGCGACGTCAGCACGAGGCCTTTCCCGAATCCGCTGTCGCAAGCGACATCCAGCACCGTCATCGAACTTGCCGGAGTGCGGCACTACGCGCAGACGATTCAGGACCTTCCTCCGCTTTTCCGCGACGTCGCCGCAGCCTGGGCAGACTGCCTCGATGAGGTAGGCCGCGAAACGATCCAGGCCGCAATCAGTGCGCGTGACACGCGTGCGATCAAACTGCTCTGGAACGAGCTCGTCGGTCGACTCGATGACGAGTCCTTCTACGGATTCTTAGCCCGATCACGTGCTTTCCGGGCTGCCCCATTTTCGTTCCGCGAGACATTCGGTCAAGTCGGATTCGGCACGGGCGGATGGGATACCGATTTCCCTAACTCCATCCTTGAAGTACTGCGGGTGGTGTTCACCAACGCGGACATCGATCAACGGCGCATCATCGGGGGAGCGGACACCGTCGCGCGCGCGCTGTGGAAGCACCCAGCACAGGGCCTGATGCACTGGCCACACGGAACTTCGCTCGCCGCGTTGCACCCAGCTGGTCCACGGGTAGGTGTGAAGGCGGTGCACCGCGTATCACCCACAGCAATCAGCGTCGAGGACCGCCTGGGGAACTCGGCCACGTACCCGGCCGTCGTCGCGACATGCCAGACGTGGTTGCTTTCTGCACAAATCGACTGCGACGAATCCCTTTTCAGTCAGGAACTCTGGGCGGCAATGGAACGCAGTCACTACATGCAGTCGTCCAAAACGTTCGTGATGGTGGACCGGCCGTTCTGGCTTGACCGGGACCCAAGCACCGGCCGGGACGTCATGAGCATGACGCTCACGGACCGGCTAACCAGAGCAACCTACCTCCTCGACGACGGGCCAGACCGGCCGGCCTTGATTTGCCTGAGCTACACCTGGAATGACGATGCGTTGAAGTGGCTCGCGCTGGACCCAGATGAACGTGTTCGCCTCATGCTGCACTCATTACGGAAGATCTACCCTGACGTCGACATAGCAGCGCACATTCGTGGCAAACCGATCACCGTCTCGTGGGAAAGCGATCCGAACTTCATGGGTGCCTTCGGAAATAATCTTCCCGGGCACTACAGATACCAGCGCCGGTTGTTTACCCACTTTATGCAGGACAACTTCCTCGACCGCCACCGCGGCATCTACATCGCGGGAGATGACATCTCATTCACGTCTGGCTGGGCGGAGGGAGCAGTAACCACTGCCCTGAACGCAGTATGGGCGGTCCAGAAACAGCTTGGCGGGCAGTCTCATTCCGAGAATCCAGGCCCGGGTGACCGGTTTCACGAGCTTGCACCCGTGGATCTCGATAGCATTTCCGAACAGACCAAATGACGAAGGGATCAGCGCTATGGGGAAAATCGTGAGGCTGATGGCCGCTGGGGCATGCGCGGGCGTGGTCGCGGCCGGGACGATGCTCGCCGCGGCTGCGACAGGTCAAGCGCAACAACCCGCCGACTGCCCGTACCTTCCGATGGGAGTGGCAGGGCTTTCGCTCTGTCTGGAAGGAACTGGCGAGCACCGGATCGTCATGGATTGTGTAGACCGGGTCTTCCCGCAGATCGGTGGCAGCAGCCACGGTTTCACGACGATGCGAGTGACTGGGCCGTGGATGCCAGTAGGGCAGCCATCATTCGCCACATGCCTAGGCGAGGGGGGCATGCTGCCCATCACGCAGATGCTGTGGTCAGAAACCCGCTAACCGTTCCACACAGCGACAACTGCCGGGCGGGGCTGCGAGGTGCCCCCGTCCGGCCAGTGTGAAGCCGGCGTTTCCGCCGTGTAGTTGTCGCTTTCACCGGGGTGCTGGACGCAAACGAGCACGCGCTCCTCGGTCACGATCGGTCCGCACGTCTCTGCTCCGACAGGAACTGTTAGAAACTGTTTCGTCTCGCCGCGGCGCGGGCCGTCCAGCACAACGGAGAAGAGACCTTCGTTAGTTCCCAGCGCGTTTCCATCCGTGGCGATCCAGAGGTTGCCAAAAGGATCGAAGGCAACATTGTCGGGGCATGAAATCGGACTGACCCGGGACTTGTCGAAACCACCAAAGTACGAGTCGGCAGTCGCGGGGTCACCGCAAACAAGCAGGATGTTCCAGGTGAACGTGGTGCCTGCGTGGTCGTCCTCTAACTCGAGCACGTGACCATTCTTGTTGCCGTGGCGGGGGTTGGCCTCGTCGGCGCGTGGATAGCCTCCGGAACCACGCCGGGTGTTATTCGTCAGCGCCGCGTAGACCTTTCCAGTCTTTGGATTCGCCTCGACGTCTTCGGGACGGTCCATTTTTGTCGCCCCTACTTTGTCCGCGGCCAGGCGCGTGAAAACGGCCACTTCCTCAGCGCTGAAGCCCTCCACAAATGACGTGGCAGTCTCGCCTTCTGAGCGCAGCAAGGGCAGCCACTCGCCGCTGCCATCGAACCTGTCATCCGCTGGCAGACGGCCTGAACCGTCGATCTCCGCCGCTGGTGAATTTCCCTGGAATCGCGCGACATACAGGGTGCCCTCATCGAGAATCGTCATGTTGTGACGCATGGACGCCGCCCCGTCACCCGGCATGATCTTCTTCGACGAAACGAATTTGTAGATGTAGTCGAATCGCTCGTCGTCGCCCATGTACGAGACGACCGTACCGTCACCCGTGACGTAAATCGTCGCGCCTTCATGTTTGAACCGCCCCATCGCGGTGTGCTTCACCGGCATCGACGCGGGATCCCACGGGTCGATCTCGACGATGTACCCAAACCGGTTGGGCTCGTTGAGTTCTCTGGTCACATCAAACCGGGAATCGAAACTCTCCCAGCGACGGTTCGACGCTTCGCCTGTGATGCCGTACCGGCGCAACCGGGTACGAGCGGGCTCCGCAGTCACTCCGTCACCGTTGCCAAAATATTGGTTGAAGTTCTCCTCGCCGGAAAGAACAGTTCCCCACGGGGTTACACCGCCTGCGCAGTTGTTCAGCGTACCGAGTACCCGTGTTCCAGTGGGATCCGCGGTAGTACGCACCAACGAGCTTCCGGCTGCGGGACCTGTCAACCGGAACTCGGAAGTCGCGGTGAGGCGGCGGTTCAGATTCGACATCATGGGGACGAGCGCGCCACCGCCCGGATGCCCCTCCACCTTGACGACCGAGAGTCCATGCGCGGCCCACGCAATCCGGACTTGATCCTCAGTCGGTTCGTCCTCGTCGTACCCGAAGAACATCGCCGGCTCCGTGGTGTACTCGTGGCTGACGACCAGGAGGTACTCGTTCAGAGCTCCGGCGATCGGCAAAAGTGCGGCGAAATCGTTGTTGTAGCCGAACTGCTTTTCCTGGGCTGCCGCTGTTTGATTGCCGAAATCGAACTCCGGCGCTCCTGGCATCACCGGATCGCCCCACCGGATGACGACACCACTGGAATAGCCGGGAGGGACCACAACTGCGTCTCGATTGTTCGGCACGACGGCCTCGAAATCCAGTCCGGGAGGAGGAGGTACGAGATCTAGTAATAAATCCCCGGATCCGACGTCGATCGAGCCTGGCTGCGCTGCAGCCGAACCGGTGCCCACGGAGAGGAGCGAACCACCGGCACTCGCCGTGAGCACAGCGAGCGCACCCCGGCGAAGGACGGTACGCCGATCGAGGGCCATGCGTGCGACATCGCGAAAGTACGGATTCTCGGACGTATTCGGAACGGGCTGAGAGCATGCGTCGCCGCAGCGATACTGGCACGTCAGGTGTGAACGGGAGGACGTCCCATCATGTTTGACGAAGAGGTATAGGGGCTGCAGTGTCACGAATCGCTCCTACGACGGCTCACGGGCTGCTGATCGTCCCGGACAGTAGAGAGGTGAGGTGAGCAGCAGGGGAGGGTGCGGTAACGGCTAAGAAGACGCCCGAAGAACACGGATGCAGTAGGCCGCAAAACAGGTCTGTTCTGTAGGCGGGCACGCTGATCGATGCGGTGTCGAGACGCAAATGCCGCTATTTGTTGGTGTGAGAGGGCACACTGTTTGCCGACGGTGATTGCTGCGTAACACGGTGTGGCACTGTGAGGCACGATAGAACTGGAGTGACAATGTCTTTGATCCCACGAGCGCTACTCGCAGCGGGTGCGGCGACTGCGCTGCTGCTGACAGGGTGTTCTAACCCCTTGAGCGCTGATCAGGCGGCCGAGGAAAACCTCGATGGCCGCGGGCCAATTTCCTTCGCGATGGGCAGGAATGACGCCGCGGTGATGATGCAGGTCATCGATCGCTGGAACGAAGACAACCCGGACGAGCAGGTCGAGTTCATCGAACTTCCTGGTGAAGCCGATGAGCAACGCAACGCCCTCGTGCAATCACTGCAGGCCCAGGACGGTCAGTACGACGTGATGGCGCTAGACGTCGTGTGGACCGCGGAGTTCGCAGCAGAGGGCTGGCTGCAGCCCCTCGAAGACGAACTTGCGATAGAGACGTCGGGACTCCTCCCTGCAACCGTGGAGAGCGCCACCTACCGCGACACCCTCTACGCGGCACCCCAGAACACAAACGGCGCACTTCTCTTTTACCGGACTGACCTTGTGGAGACTCCTCCGGAGACGTGGGATGAGCTGATTGAATCGTGCCCCGCAGCCTTCGATGAAGGAATCGACTGCTACATCGGTCAGTTCCGCAACTATGAGGGACTCACGGTGAATGTGTCGGAGGCTGTAAACGCCTTCGGCGGCGCGATTGTCGGTGAGGACGGCCAGACACCCGAGGTTGACACTCCCGAGGTTCATGAAGCACTTCAACTGCTTGTCGACTCGTTCGCAGATGGCGTGATCCCACAGCGCGCAACAGGATTCTCCGAAGAAGAAACACACTTGACCTTCACGGGCGGTGACGCGATGTACGCGCGCAACTGGCCGTACATGTATGCCATCGGTGAGAGTGAGGAGTCAGAGATCGCAGGCGACTTTGCTGTCGCTCCGCTTCCAGGCAAGGATGGCGTCGGAGCGTCGACGCTGGGTGGATACAACAACGGCATCAGCGTTTTCTCCGAGAACAAAGCCACCGCGCGCGACTTCATCGAGTTCGTACAGAGTGAAGAGAACCAGCGCTCCTTTATGGAGGCCGCGTTCCCGCCGGTCCTCGAATCGGTCTATGACGACGAAGAACTTCTCGAGGAATACCCCTACCTGCAGGCGCTGAAAGAATCACTGCAGAACGCGGAGCCGCGCCCAGTCACCCCGTTCTACGAGGCCATCTCGACTGCGATCCGCGACAATGCCTATGCTGCAATCCGTGGCGACAAGTCTGTGGATGAAGCGATTGCTGACATGCAATCCGCGATCGACGCCGCAGGACGCTAACTCCTGGGGGACTGAAGGAGATTCACTTGGCTGAATCGGCTAGGGCCGGAGGTGCAAATGCCTCCGGCCCTTCGCTGCCTCCGCAGCAGGCTGGCCCTTCGCTGCCTCCGCAGCAGGCTGGCCCTTCGCGCAGGAAACGCGACTGGCGCCCCGTATACCTGATCGCCCCGTCGATGGTCATCCTCGCTGTGGTCATCATGTACCCGGTGCTCCGCGCGGTGTACTTGTCATTCCAGAGTGACCGGGGGTTCGATCAGGACACGGGCCGGTTCATCGATGGCGGTTTCGCGGGCATCGCGCACTACACCAGGTGGATCTTCCAGCAGACCACAAGTTCTCTCGGGGAGACGATCTCCTGCCCGCCGGGAACGTTGTGCTCGAACTTCTGGGAATCAGTCGGCGTCACGTTCTTCTTCGCGGGTGTCACCGTCACGGTGGAGGTCGTGCTTGGGTTCTGGATGGCCATCATTATGAGCCGGACGTTCATGGGGCGTTCGCTGCTCCGAGCGAGCGTTCTGATCCCGTGGGCCATACCGACAGCAGTCACCGCGAAGCTCTGGTACTTCATTTTCGCCGATCAGGGCATCGCGAATCGGATAATGGGCCGCCAGGTCGGCTGGCTCACCGACGACTGGGCTGCCCGATTCGCGGTCATCATTTCGGATGTATGGAAAACTACGCCATTCGTGGCTCTTCTGATTCTCGCTGGGCTGCAAATGATTCCGCAGGATGTTTATGAGGCGGCGAAGGTTGATGGCGCCAACGCCTGGCAGCGATTCACCCAGATCACGCTTCCTCTCGTCAAGCCCGCGCTCATGGTCGCGATCTTGTTCCGAACCCTTGATGTGCTGCGCATGTACGATTTGCCCGCAATTTTGCACGGAGTTTCCGGAGCGTCGCCGACCACGACGGTGTCGATTCTGGTGGTCGCTGACATCAGGCAGGGGAACTTCAATAGCGCGTCAGCGTTGTCCACGCTCGTATTTCTCATGATATTCGGCGTTGCATTCATCATGGTGAAATGGCTGGGTGCGAATGCTATTCGTACACAGGACGCGGAGCGAAAGGGCGCATGACGTGGTAAGTGCAACAACGGCGCCGCCTAGTCCGCACTCGCGCGAAAATGCTGGAAAGGTCACGGCAGCAAAGGCGATCGCACAGCGTAAGCGCAGGAGTCAGATTCTGCGAACCTACCTAGGCGTGGGGTTCATCCTAGTGTGGGGGCTCGCGCCCTTCTACTGGATGGTGGTTACCGCGTTCCGTGATTACCGGTACACCTTCGACACGACCCCGTGGCCGACCCACATCACATTCGATAACTTCCGCAGCGCACTCACGCCGCGTGCCGGGAATGACTTCATGGGCGCGATCATCAACAGCCTGATAATCGGTGCGGCCACCACTGCTATCGCGTTGCTGCTGGGGATCTTCACCGCCTATGCACTGGCGCGTCTTGACTTTCGCGGGAAGTACGTCGTCACGGGTGTGATTCTTGGAGCCGCAATGTTCCCCACCGTTTCGCTGGTCACGCCACTGTTCCAGCTCTTCACGGATATCAACTGGATCGGAACGTACCAGGCCCTCGTCATTCCGAACATTTCCTTCGTTCTGCCGCTGACCGTATATACGCTCACGTCTTTCTTCGGGGACCTGCCATGGGAACTCGAGGAAGCAGCTCGCGTCGACGGCGCTACACGGGCGCAGGCATTCCGGATCATCATGCTTCCCCTGGCTGCGCCTGCACTGTTCACTACCGCCATCCTGGCCTTCATCTTCACGTGGAATGAGTTCCTGTTAGCAAGCCTCCTCTCGAACCGATCTACTGAGCCCGTCACGGTCGCGATTGCCCGGTTCGCCGGAGACAATCCGTTCGCGCAGCCGTACTCGGCGATCATGGCCGCGGGAACCTTGGTGACCATTCCGCTCGTGATCATGGTGCTCATCTTCCAGCGCCGGATCGTCTCCGGATTGACGGCTGGCGGTGTGAAGAGCTGATGCACCCGGTCGGATTGCGGCAACGACTCGAAGTGCTCCTTGGATTCTTGAGCTTCTTCACAGCGATAGCCTTCTTCAGTGCAGTTGCTGTCATCTTTCGGGGCGATGTGGCACTCGGCCCATCGGTGATTCTGCTCGTGTGTGTGACGTTGCTGTGGTTCACATACCGGAAGTGGCGGCGACTCCGTGAACCTGCGCGCACCAGACACCCAGACTCCTGACCACACACCGCCTGTAGGCGGGTCCTGGTCGGGGCAGAGGGTGTATGGCCGAAGGGGTCTGTCCACCCCCGTGCCGACTCCACCGGGCGAGCGGCGATAATCGGGGCATGGACCTCGCGTACCGCGTATTCGGCAAGGGCCCCACTCTGGTGCTGATCCATGGGATTGTGCACTGTCAGGATGTATGGAATCCGGTGATCCCGTTGCTGGCGAAGCACCGTCGCGTAGTCACAATCGACTTGCCGAGCCATGGGCAGTCCCCCCAACTGCCCAAAGGGGAGAAGTGTCTGCAGGCCCTCGCGGATGAGGTCGAAGCGTTTCTTCCGAAAATCACGCCGGAAGGCGATGAGGTCCACGTCGCGGGGAACTCGCTCGGTGGCTGGCTTGCGCTGGAACTGGCCGCCCGGGGCGTTGTCGCGTCAGCGACCGCCCTTTCGCCGGGCGGCTTCTGGGTCAGCAAACTAGACCAGGTACGAACGAATAAGACGTTCCTAGCGATGCGGGCAGTTGCACGGGTAGCGAAGCCGGTCAGCCGCCCGTTGCTGAACACCAAGATCGGGCGCAGCGTTGCACTCGGGGCGTTCTTCGGACGGCCGTGGCGGGTAAGCCCCGATGACGCACTACGCGATCTCAACTCATTGACCTCGAACTCCCTGATCGATGTTATCCAGGGCGAAGACTGGGCGTACTCACCGCAGGTCGACCCATCGGTCCCGGTCACGGTGCAGTGGGGTGGTGGCGATCTCATTCTTCCCGTCTACGAGTCCGCGAAAGTGCGCGATACGTTTCCGCAGGCGCGCGTCATCGTGATGCCGTGGATTGGGCACGTACCGATGATCGACGATCCAGAGGAGATCGCCGCCATTCTCATCGAAGGCAGCAGCGGACGCTAATCGTCACCTCGAGCCCCGCCATTTGATCGCCTCGATGACTGGTGCCATGTCGTAGTGCGGGCCGTTAATGGGAACGGTGAAGAAGGACGCGCCAGCAGCGACGAAGTCGTCGGCGTCGGCCACGCCGGGGAACTGGATTGACCGCTCGATTTCGCTGGAGTGGCGGCCCTCGGCCCCGCAGTGTTCGGCGAGCACGCCGGACTTGTATGTGAAAGTTTCCAGGTCGCCGAAGCTGTGCCAGATGTCTGCATGCCGAGCGACAAGGCGCAATGTTTTCTTGACGCCACCACCGCCGATCAGGACAGGCATGTTCCGCGTGGGTGGCGGGTTGAGCTTTTTCCAGCGCTCTTCGATCCGGGGCAGGTACTCGCCGAGCAGGTTGAGGCGGGAAACCTTGGTGCCGAATTCGTAGCCGTATTCGTCGAAGTCACGCTCGAACCAGCCGGAGCCGATACCGAAGATCAGTCGACCACCGGACATGTGGTCGACGGTCCGCGCCATGTCGGCAAGCAAATCAGGGTTGCGATATGCACCGCATGTGACGAGCGCGCCGAACTCGACTCGCTCGGTTTGCTCGGCCCACGCACCGAGCATGGTCCAGCATTCGAAATGGGGGCCATCGGGTTCGCCGTAGAGGGGGAAGAAGTGGTCCCAGTTGAAAACGACGTCGACTCCGGCATCTTCAGCGCGGAGCACAGCGTCACGGATAAGCCTGTAGTCGGGGGCGTGCTGGGGCTGGATCTGTACACCGATTCGAAGGGGGCGGTCCATGCTTCCACTAATACCGTGGCGGGCGCCGTTGCGCATCATGACCCATGGATGGCGGCGATCCGATTGCCTCCGCGCAGCGTGTCTTCGGCCGAGGTGATTGGCCTGCACAACGGTTGACGGCGAATTGTCAGCGTTAATTCTGTAGGCTTTCGACCATTATCACGCAAAACAAACTTTTCGTCACTAATTGCGCTATTGACACACGGGGATAGGCAGGCGCACCGTTAGATCAACTACGGCTAAACCTGAGGTGCCCGATGCCCGAGGATCTGGTTGAGCAACTTCCGCGAGCTTTGCTCGAAGTATCATTCTTGCTGGGTGCAGCCGTTCTGATCAGCCTGATCACCCGTAAGATCCACATTCAGCTCACAGTTGTTCTCGCGGTCGCGGGACTTCTCGCATCAGAAATGGGAGCCAATCTCGCCGTTTCTGAACTGCTGAGTGGCGAGGGGTTCAAGGAACTACTCATCAATCTGTTCTTACCTATCCTCATCTTTGAAGCCGCGTTAGGTCTATCTACGCGCGAGTTTATGAGAAATCTTCTCGCTATCAGTGCTCTCGCATCTGCCGCCCTCGTGATTTCTGCACTCATTGTCGGGGCGAGTCTGACGGCGTTCCTCGGTGTCCCCATTTTTGCGGCGCTACTTTTCGGCGTGCTGATTTCCGCTACCGACCCGGTCGCTGTGGTCGCGATCTTCCGGGAACTCGGTGTGCCGAGGCGGCTGCTCACCCTGGTGGAGGGGGAGAGTCTGCTCAACGACGGTGTTGCGATTGTGCTGTACAACATTCTCGCTGTCGCAGCCGTAACTGGAGCCCTATCGGCAGGGGCCGGTGCTGTTGATTTCGTCGTGGTGGTAGCCGGCGGGATATTGACGGGTGCGATTGTCGGCACACTAGCGGTGTTGCTGCTGCCGCTACTGGATCGCCTCGCTGCCGCTGCAATGTCAATCGCGGTCGCGTACGGATCGTTCGTCTTCGCTGAAGCGATCCTGCATGCTTCTGGCGTAATGGCTGCCGTTGCGGCCGGTATCACCGTCGGTGGTCTCCTCGAAAGCCGCGCCCAGCACGCCGCACGCGACCTGCTCCATGAGCTGTGGGAGTCCCTTGGCTATATGGCAAACGCACTGCTGTTTCTCTTCATTGGCCTCGCCCTCGACTTCCAGTTGATCCGGGACAACTTGGCGGCGATCGGTTTGGGTATCGCCGCGGTGCTGATTTCGCGTCCCCTCGGCGTCATTCCTGTTGTATTGACGCTGGAGCGGCTCGCGCGGATACCGAGGGTGGGGAACCGGAACTCCGCTGTTGTCATTTGGGGTGGTCTGCGGGGCGGTGTCGCTCTAGCCCTAGCTCTCGCGCTGCCCCTGGAACTAGGGGACCTGCGTGACCAGTTCATCGCTATGACGGGGGGAGTGGTACTTGCCACGTTACTCATAAACGCAACGACCATCTCTTTTGTGGTCCATGCGCTTGGGCTGGATAAACCGAGCCGCAAGGATGAGTATCTGGAGGCACTCGCCCGCATGGTTGGTGTTCGATCCGCGCGAGAGCGGCTCGCGGATCTGAATTTCAGCGATGAACTCGTCACGGCCCACCTCGATGTGGCAGAAGCCGATGCCCGTGATCAGCTCGCTCGCACCCGCCTCACAGCCCAGGAGCAAGTGGACGTCCTGGAGCTGCGCGGTTTGCATATCCAGCGCGAGAGTTATCAGAACCTCAGTGACGCGGGGTTGTTGCCGCCGATCGCGACTCGCACCCTCATGCAGGAGATTGACGACGAGATCGAGGAGGTCAGCGCGGGCGGGCTTCGGGTGGATGAGGCCCGACGGGCCTGCCTTCCGTGGTACGCCAGGCTGCATCGGTGGACGCTGGGGAAACTCCCGCCCCCGCTCGGCGAGGACCTCGACGAAGTCGGCTATATCGAAATCTGTGCCCGGCGGCTCGCATCGCACAATGCAGCGGATGAGTTGGAGTTGTTTAAGTCCCTTCCGAATGTGGAGGTCGCGAACGTCGACATCGCGAAGGGGCTCTTTGCCCACTGGGAGGAGATGGCGAGCCAGACGCTGGAGAATCTTGGTATCTCCGAGAAACTCGACGAGCGCGTGCTGCGCCGCCGTCAGGCTAAGGCGCTGAGCCGTATCGCGATCGTCGAGGCTCTGCAGCAGATGGTGTCCGCCGGAGTGCTTGCACAACAGGTCGCGGACGAAGCAGCCGAGCGCGTCTCCGCGGAGGTTCAGCAGGCAGGCGAGTGAGGCGTCATTCCTCGGTTTCCGACTCCGCTTCCTTGCGCTCCTCGTAGTCCTTGATGATGTCTTCGTTTTCCTCGTGGTCAGCAAAGTCTTCAGCGAAGGCAGTCCCGGTGACTGTGCCTCCAGTGTCGGGCACCTTGACCGTGGGGCGGGCACCCGGCTTGTACTTCTTGTTGACTCCCGCGACCTCCTCCTCGGCCTTCCGGAGGACTTCGGGGTCTAGCTCAGACGTATCTGGGACGGCGCCCGCAGCCTTACTGCTGCTGCTTTTCGTAGTGTCCTCTTTGTCGACGCGCTGAGATTCCTCTTCCTCAATTGCCTCTTCTGGGGTGGTGTGGACTGGGTCGCCGCCAGTGGTGTCCCCAGGCTGGCCTTTGTTCTGATCGCTCACGGTCGCTCCTCTCGGGCTGTGGTGCGCTGTCTGCCGTTGGAGTAGTACCCGATTCGGCCTAAGCGATACTTGCGCGCAACAAAGCGGGGCCACAGTCCACGTGACCGTGACCCCGCTTTCTGCAGGCTGTGAGGCTTATTCGCCTTCGATGAAACTCTCGAGCTGCGTACGTGCCACGTCGTCTGCAAGCTGCTTTGGTGGCGACTTCATGAGGTACGAAGAAGCGGAGAACACTGGTCCGCCTACGCCGCGGTCAAGGGCGATCTTCGCCGCACGGACAGCGTCGATGATGATGCCAGCGGAGTTGGGCGAGTCCCATACCTCGAGCTTGTACTCGAGGTTCAGTGGCACATCACCGAACGCGCGGCCTTCGAGCCGTACGTACGCCCATTTGCGGTCATCGAGCCAGCCGACGTAGTCGGAGGGTCCAATGTGAACGTCCTTGGCGACTAGTTCACGCTTAATGTTGGACGTTACTGCCTGAGTCTTGGAGATCTTTTTCGACTCGAGGCGCTCGCGCTCGAGCATGTTCTTGAAGTCCATGTTGCCGCCGACGTTCAGCTGCATCGTGCGGTCGAGTTGCACACCGCGATCCTCGAACAGCTTCGCCATGACGCGGTGGGTAATTGTCGCGCCCACCTGGGACTTGATGTCGTCACCAACAATTGGCACGCCAGCGTCCTCGAACTTCTTCGCCCAGACCGGGTCTGAAGCGATAAACACGGGCAATGCGTTGACGAACGCTACGCCAGCGTCGATGGCGCACTGTGCGTAGAACTTGTCGGCTTCTTCCGATCCGACAGGTAGATATGACACGAGGACATCTACCTGCGCTTCTTTGAGCGCCTGGACAACGTCGACGGCCTCGGCGTCCGATTCCTCGATGGTGGCGCGGTAATACTTGCCTAGGCCATCGAGGGTGGGGCCACGCTGGACGGTGATGCCACTCGGCGGAACGTCAGCGATCTTGATGGTGTTGTTCTCACTCGCGTTGATTGCTTCCGCGAGATCAATACCCACCTTCTTGGCGTCCACGTCGAACGCAGCAACGAACTCGACATCGTTGATGTGGTAAGGGCCTAGACGAACGTGCATAAGCCCGGGAACGGTGGCGGTATCATCTGCGTTCTTGTAGTACTCAACGCCCTGGACCAGCGATGAGGCGCAGTTCCCCACGCCTGCGATCGCGACGCGTACCTTATTGTCACCCATGTTCGGGATCTCCTTCTTTCTGGTGAAGCTCGCTGGATGGCTCAGTAGGCAGGGTGGCATCTGCGCTGCGGCTAGCTGCCCTGGCTTCGGCTGTGATGAGTTCGTTAAGCCACCGCACTTCCCTCTCGCTGGATTCCAGGGAGAGTTGGTGCAACTGGCTGGTGTAGCGGTCGTGGCTCGTGGCGCGGCGAATCGCGTCGCGAAGGCCTTCCCGCCGTTCTTCGACTTGCCTGCGGCGTCCTTCGAGGATCCGCAACCGTGCATCGGCCGGTGTGCGGCTGAAGAACGCCAGGTGAACCCCGAATCCATCATCGCTGTAGTTCTGTGGCCCGGTGTCGGCCACAAGCTCGGCGAATCGGTTCCGGCCCTTTCCGGTGATCTCGTACACCTTCCGGGCGCGTCGCCGAAGCCCTGTCCCCTCGGATTGCGGATCCTCCTCGATGAGCCCGTCCGCCTGCATCCGACGCAGCGCCGGATATAGCGAGCCGTACGAGAACGCCCTGAAGGGCCCGAGGAGTCCGGTGAGCCGCTTGCGCAGCTCGTAGCCGTGCATGGGCGCCTCTTGGAGGAGGCCGAGAATCGCGAGCTCGAGCACTGCCACCTCCTTCAGGCGCTCATGGGACAGACCTAATGTGTATGCCACGTGCAGGCGTGGCGATGCGATGCCCAACTGTATCGCACCGATATATTGACCGCTACCAGAAGTGTCAGCGGGTCGCCATTTGGGAGGCGGTGACACGCCCGGCGGTAGTCCCACTACCGATGCGGCACGATTAATCCCGAATGCCGGAAACAGGCTATTCAAATTGACTGGTGAATTACTATTTCACATCCCGTAACGCCAGGTAGCGCCCGTCGGCATCCGTATTGTGAGGCACTAATTTAAATGGGTGCTTTCTGCCTTTACATCATTCAGGTACGGTGGGGGCAGCAGGGGTCGATTCTGGTTATGGCGGGATCATGCCAGGTGACGTCTCTGCTATAGGTAACGAGCACTGACGACGCGAATAAGGAGAGCCGATGAATTTGAAGAACCCGCGTGTAGCATTTGCCGCGTGCGGTGCTGTCGCCGTGCTGGCACTGTCCGGCTGTGGGGACGACGATGGCACAACGGACGACGGTATTACCGACAACGGCACAAACAATGGCGTGATGAATGACGACGGCGGAATGTACGAAGACCCCGGCATGGACCCCAACGAGGGGGGCATGTACGAAGACCCGGGTATGTATGAAGACCCAGGTATGCAGCCTGAAGATGGCGGAATGGGCACCGAGGGCGGATCCGGCTTCTAGCCGCTGGCGCATGGGATCCTGACCTCGGAGGTGTGTTCTTCCCCCGAGCGTGCGTGCAGGCGCATTCATAATTCCGTGTCGACAATCTGCTGAGCTGGCATCAGGAGTCGCATAACTCCCAGGGAATAGTTTCCCCGGGGGCGAGTAATGGCTTCTTGGCGTGACTCGCGAAAGACACGGAATCGTTTAAACGTTCAGGATAGTTTCACCGCCTGATTAGTTCGTGTATGTTGGCGGGCAGTCAGGGATGGCGGTAGTTGCGTTTGGCTGCATACGTGCACCACGCGTTATTGTCCTGCTGACTTACTGCATTCGGAGATTGCCCGGAACCAGATAAGGAGTGCGAATGAACCTGAAGAATCCCCGCGTGGTTTTTGCGGCCTGCGGTGCGGCAGCGGCGCTCGCGGTGGCTGGCTGCGGTGACGACACGAACGGCAATGACGTGCTCGAGGACACGGGCGACACGCTTGGTGACATGGGTGACACTGCAACTGAAGGCGTCGAAGATTTCTTCGGCCAGGGGGGTGACACCACGTGCGGCGAGTTTGCGGAGCAGGATCCTGAGACCCAGCGGACCACAGTGACGGACTACCTCGAGCAAGAGGGCCAGCAGGACCCCAGCGAGGCGGAAATTGATTCGGCGCTGCTTTCGATCGATGCGATGTGCGCGCTCGAGGGTGACGAAGAAACCCCGATCAGTGAAGCCGGAGTGACCGGTGGTGATACGGGAATGCCTGAGGAAGAAGGGACCGGAGGGACCGGCTACTAAGTCAGGTACTCAGGTTCTCGAAAAAGCAGCCCGGAAGTGCACAAGTATGCACTCCGGGCTGCTTTCGTCTCGCTAGTCGGTGAGTGTCAGACATCACGACGGTGGCTGGTTTACGAATTGCGCCACCAGCCTGACTGCTCGTAAGACCGCGGACGTACTCTGGTCTATGTGCGATCGCAGCGGCAGACCGTGGACTACGCGCTCCAGCGTCGCTCCGTCCTGGCTGAAGTGTTCGCTGGCCGGGTCGGAGTTGCTGAGGTGTGCGATGCGAGCCCTTACCTCCTTAGGGCTGCAAAGTTTCACGGACGGCCAAGTACTGTGGTGTGCCCGATTTGCCGTAAGGAACAGCTAACGATCGTATCCTGGGTGTTCGGTGACCGCTTGGGAACCGTATCGGGTTCCGCGCGGAGCAATGATGAGATCATTCGCCTGGCACAAACAAAAGATGAGTTCACGGTTCACGTCGTCGAGGTTTGCCGGACGTGCAGCTGGAACCATCTGGTGCAGTCGTACGTTCTCGGCGAGGCTCCGCCGCGGCGATCGCGATCGACAAGGACGCGGCGCAGTGCCCGGACCGCCAGTGAGTGACGCGGGCCGGATGTTGACCGCGAGGACTGGAGTTTCATCGTGAGTTCGACCAGAAGTGCATCCGCTGGGAAAAGGCCAGTGGCGACGAAGGGCACATCGCGCAAGGGCCTGATACTACGGCTCATCGCGGTTGCGTTCGTCGTCATGCTTGTGCTTCCCATCGGAACCTTCATGGCCTACTACGTTGCGGCGAGCGTTCCGCGGCCGGGCGACATTCCCACTAACCAGGTGGCGACCATTTTCACTGATGATGGTGAAACTGAGCTCGCTCGCATCGTGCCGCCGGAAGGCAACCGGGTCGAAGTGTCGATAGACCAGATTCCGGACCATGTTCTGAATGCGGTCATCGCCGCGGAGGACCGCGACTTTTACACAAACCCGGGGTTCTCTGTGACCGGCCTCGCGCGAGCTGTTAGGGACAACGTTCTCGGCAGTGACGACGCAGGCGGCGGGTCGACGATCACCCAGCAGTATGTGAAAAACGCATTGGTTGGCGCGGATCGCTCGCTCGTTCGCAAGATGCGGGAACTCGTCATCGCGACGAAGATGGCGCGGGAGTGGTCGAAGGACGACATTCTGGTCGCCTACCTCAATACGATCTATTACGGCCGCAACGCGTACGGAATTGCTTCCGCAGCCGAAGCGTACTTCGGGAAACCCGTCAGCAACCTCACCCCTGAAGAAGGCGCGGTCCTTGCGGCTACCATCCAGCAGCCGTCGCGTCTGGATCCAGCGCAGAACCGCGAAGCCGCCGAAACCCGCTGGGGTTATGTACTCGATGGCATGGTCGCTATTGGTGCTATGAGCGCCAGTGAACGCGCTGCGGCGCAATACCCGGAGTACCGGTCGTTAGAGGAGGCGACGGCCGCAACCACGACGCCGGGGCCGAACGGCCTTATCAGGTCCCGTGTCATTGAGGAACTGCACTCGCTCGGCATCACGGAGCAGACCCTTAACACTGAGGGCCTGCAGATCACGACCTCTATCGACAGCACTGCACAGGAAGGGGCGGTCCGCGCAGTCCAGAACAACCTGTCCGGACAGCCCGACAATCTTCGTTCCGCAGTGGTGTCTGTGGATCCCCGCAGTGGCGCCGTGCGCGCTTACTATGGCGGCACTGACGGTACCGGCTTCGACTACGCGCAGGCACCGTTGCAGACAGGCTCTACCTTCAAGGTGTTTGGTCTCGTTGCAGCCCTGGAACAGGGTATTCCGGTTACCCAGCCCTTCGACAGCAGCCCGGTCACAATGCACGGCATCACCGTCCGGAATGTTGGTGGAGCAAGTTGCGGGCGCTGCTCGATCGCTGAAGCACTGAAACAGTCGCTGAACACGTCCTTTTATCGGCTCATGCTTTCGCTTGATCGCGGGCCGCTCGACGTGAAGGAAGCTGCGCACAAAGCAGGCATTCCCCGCGAGATCCGCGGACTGAACCACGAAGCTCTCACCGAAAATGGTGATCCGCCGAACAACGGTATTGTGCTCGGGCAGTACCAGGTCCGCCCGATCGACATGGCGTCGTCGTATGCGACGCTCGCGGCGTCGGGTGAGTTTCATGAGCCGTAC
The DNA here is from genome assembly GCF_000214175.1 of Hoyosella subflava DQS3-9A1. Classification (NCBI taxonomy): domain Bacteria; kingdom Bacillati; phylum Actinomycetota; class Actinomycetes; order Mycobacteriales; family Hoyosellaceae; genus Hoyosella; species Hoyosella subflava. Next base: position 4,690,665 of record NC_015564.1, on the reverse strand, counting down.
TTCGTCGAGCGGGTCGTTACAGCGGACGGAAATCTCCTGTTCGACCGTGGGAATCCGAATGGTGAACGACGGCTCCGGGCTGCTGTCGCGGACAACGCGACGTCCGCGATGGAACCGATTGCGGCCTACTCGAACGGCAACGCGCTCGCTGGCGGCAGGCCTTCGGCATCAAAAACGGGGACCACGCAGCTCGGTGACACTGGCTTCAACCGCGATGCCTGGATGATTGGTTACACACCCTCGCTCTCCACAGCTGTGTGGGTGGGCACCAACGATGGTGATCCGCTTGTGAACGCTTGGGGCGGCCAGATCTACGGTTCGGGAATCCCCGCGACGATCTGGAAGTCGACGATGGATTCCGCGCTGGTCAACACCGAATGGGAATCGTTCCCGACGCCCGACCCCATTGGTGGTGTCTCTGGTGTCCCAGTCTACGTACCGCCGACTGAGACTGAAGAGCCTGAAGAGACCGAAGAGGCGACGGAAGAAGAGGATGAACCGGCATCCACCGCGACAATCGAGATCGCCCCAGGTCTGACCGTCGAAATCCCGATCCCGGGTAACAACAACGGCGGAACACCAACTGAGCCCGAAGAAGGTGAAGCTGGCGAGGGAGAGGGCACCCCCGGCCAGGGTGGTGCTACGCCGGGCGCAGGCGGCGGCGTCGTACCAGGCGCTGGTCGCAATCCGGCAGGACAGGGTGAGGGCGTGACAACGACGCCCGCACCGGCGACCACTGACGCTGCGTGACGGCCAGTCGGCGACGCCAATCAGGTCAGGCGAGACGATCAGGGCTCACAGAGCCGGATCGGGACCTGCCGAGTCTCACCGACCCGACGGTGCGCCGCCTCAGTACCGTCATCGGCGGCCCGGTGGGCAAGCACGCGCTTATCGGCCGGGCCCGTTTCCTCACGCCGCTACGCGTTGTCCTCGTGATCGCTGTCGCGATTATGGCGCTCGGCTGGCTCGGCAAAGCCGCATGCATCCAGCAGTATCCCGGGGGCCCGGACGGAGCGCAGACGATCGATTGGCGTGACGGGCGGCAGTATGTCGCCTTGTGCTACTCCGACACGGTTCCCCTCTACGGAGTGCATCGTCTTAATCAGCTTGCCTTCCCTTACAAGACCGCTCTGGAACAAGAGGCGGCGGACGGATCGATTACGACCCGGTACATGGAGTATCCGGTGCTCACGGGTCTCTACCAGTTCGCTGCGGCGGCGATCGGGAGCGTCTGGTCAGAGGGTGCCCGCGCAGGTCTTCTACCGGGAGCGCTACCTGTAGTTGTGTACTTCAATGTCTCGGCGGTGGGACTCGCGCTGGCCTGGCTCGTCACGGTCTGGGCGACAGCGCTGCTGGCGGGCCGGCGGATCTGGGACGCTGCGCTTGTCGCGATCTCACCACTTGTGATTGTGCACCTTTTCACCAACTTCGACGCCATCGCGACGGCGTTCGCCGCTACCGCGCTCCTCGCGTGGAGCCGCAAGAAGCCAATGCTCGCGGGCGTCCTCCTCGGGCTGGGTACTGCGGCGAAGCTCTACCCATTGTTCATACTCGGAGCGTTTCTGGTACTCGCGATCCGGTCTGCGACTCTGCGCTCGTGGCTGCAAGCAGTAGCGACGACCGCGGCGACGTGGCTGGCAATTAATTTGCCCATCGCAATGCTGTATCCGAATGGCTGGAATGAATTCTTCCGCCTCAATCGTGAACGTGGAATGGACCCTGACTCCATTTACAACGTCATCCGCACGTTCACAGGGTGGCAAGGTTTCGATGGCCCCCTTCTTCCGGGGGAAAGTCCATCAATCCTGAATTTGGTGTCCCTGCTGCTTTTCTTGCTCGTGTGTGCCGGGGTCGGATATATCGCGCTGACGGCTCCGCGGCGGCCACGTGTCGCGCAATTGTGCTTCCTGCTAGTTGCGGGTTTCTTACTGACGAACAAGGTGTGGAGCCCTCAATACTCTCTGTGGCTCGTGCCTCTTGCAGTTCTCGCTTTGCCGCACATCCGCATCCTCTTAGCCTGGATGGCCGTTGACGCCCTAGTGTGGGCTCCGCGAATGATGTACTACCACGGGATCAGCAACAAAGGGCTGCCAGAGCAGTGGTTTACGGCCACAGTCGTCGTTCGTGATCTCGCGGTTCTTGCCCTCTGCGCGCTGATTATCAGGCAGATCTACCGGCCGCAGGAAGACCTGGTTCGCCAGCATGGTGTAGACGATCCTGTCGGTGGTGTCATCACTGGCAAGCCTGACGCGCCCCCGCGATGGCTGCCGAAGTGGCTGCATCCGAGAGGACATCAGTCGCGGCAGAGGCAGCCAGAACTGCGGCCGTGAGTTTCTGTGCGATTGGGTCGTCGGCTAGCGACACGTTCTGGGTGCGGAGGAGATCGTCGAGCCGGTCCTGAGCCGTCGTCCCGATTATGCGTGCTTCAGGAGGTAGCCATGGACAGGCATCTTGCACCGCAACTACCGTCATGGCGGCCAGGGGCGGCGAGTTCTCAGGCAGGCTAACGTGGCCCGCGAGGGTGCGGGCGTCGTTGCTGTGAACGACGGCTGTATAGCTGGGTCCGGAAGGCAGGCTGCGGTTCTCGAAAGTCGAGTACCAGCGCGCCGCGGCGTCGCCGGAAGCTAGCAGGGGAGTTGAGAAGCGCGGCGCGATGCTGACTACGGCTTTTACTGCGGGGGCGGTGGAAGGCCATTGGTGCAGTGTTCCCAGCGCAATCGTGGCGCCATCGTCGGAACCGACCACGCTGATACGGTCGCCGTGGACCGCCTCCATCGCGCGCACCGCGTTGACGACATACTCGGAGTAGAGATGCGGCTTGCGCGCATGGATATCCGGCGGTGTGAGAACGCACGCGGTGTGACCAGCGGCAAGCAACTCGTCGAGGAGTCCTTGACTCACGGCAGCACCTGCCCCGGGAACGAGGAGCAGTGGTTCGGGCCGCCTGCTCAGCTGTACCTCTTGACCGGCGTGGCACGAGACCGCCTGACTAAGAGCGTCGCTCGGGAGGGTGAGGTCGGGTTCTTCTCTTGCGGTGGCTGGTGGCGCTGACGCGATGAGCAGGCAGATGGTGAGTATGGACATGAGGATTCCTGCGCTCCGCGCGCTTATCGCGCGTATCGGGTTCGCAGGTTCGACCACCATGCCCTCCAAGTGCTGTGGTGCAGATCACATTAACACTTTGCGCCGGGCGGATCATCGATTGGCGTGTGTACGAGACCATCTCGGCTAGGCGGGGCCCTCGCCCCGCAGCAAAAAGAACAAGTTTGACGGGTGTTCAGCAAGTCGCCGCATGAAGTAGGGGTACCACTCCGTCCCGAATGGGACGTAGACGCGCACTTTCGCACCTTCGGCTGCAAGTCGCACTTGCTCTGCAGGGCGGATGCCGTAAAACATCTGATACTCGAAATCGCCGCGCCCGCACTTCGTGCGAGCGGCGAGGCTCGCCGCAAAATCAATGAGAACGGGGTCGTGCGTTGCCACCATCGGGTAGGTATCGGAGCTCACGAGGATCGAAAGGCACCTGCGAAAGGATTCACGGACCTCCTCGCGGGTGCTGTAGACGGCGTCCGCTGGGTGCTGGTACGCGCCCTTGCAAAGGCGCACCCGGGTGCCAGAGTTGGCGATCTCGCGGCAGTCACTTTCGGTGCGGCGCAGGTGGGCCTGCAGAACTAGGCCAGTCTTCGGGAAGTCCCGACGAAGTGCGCGGACAACGGACAACGTGAGATCCGTAGTCCCAGCTCCTTCCATGTCGACGGTCACGCATGTCCCCGCAGCGTCCGCAGCAGCGCAAATCTCCTGCGCCGCAGCCAGCGTCGCAGGAAATGCATCGCGAGTGAGGGCTGATCCAAGTGAGGAGAGCTTGACGGAGAGCTCGACACGATCAGCGATCCCGTCGTCAGCGAGTTTGTCGAGTACATCGGTGTAGAGGGTGACCGCATCACGCACGATTGAGTCGTCAGTTGTGAATTCACCAAGATGATCAAGACTCACGTACCGGTCCTGGACGAGCTCGCGAACTGCGGGCAACGCGGCCTCGAGTGAGTCGCCGGCGATGAACCTGCTAACAAGCGGGCGCGCCATACGGCTGTTCTCGGTGAAGTGCCGGGCGCGCGGCGAATCCGATGCATTCAGCAATAAGCGGCGGAGCATTCTTTTACCCCTGAAGTCAAATTTGTCGGTATTGGTTAGTCAGAAAGTCCTCGTAATTACCAGTAGCTCCTCTCCCGGGTTTTGCTGAAGATTATTCTCGCAGGTGTACCGGACCATCGCGATTGGACCCACGTCCACCGTGGTGTGACCGATTCTGTGGAATTAACTGAAGAGTGCGCCCGCGTTCGAACTGACCGCACGGACCCGACAGCGGTGCCGTGTTGCGGGGTACTAATCGTGCTGCCCATGATCCGATTGTGCGCCTATTTCGGCGATCATGTGTCGGTTCTTTGTCCGACAGCAATATTGCCGGATTGTGCATGTCCGTTCTGTGGCGTTCAATGCAGGTAGCGTACGCGTCCAGCAGATGCCTGCGGCGTAACTGATCCATCGGGACGCGCAAGCGAGAAGGGCAGTGAGGAAGTGAGGCTTGTCGAGGCGGCAGCAGTGGGCAAGTGGATCGGAATCGTGGGACGCGGCGATTTCCTGGATGACGCGCTGGCAGCACTGCTGAGGGAACGCGGATACCGGGCCGCACAAGTAGGCGCGGGAAACGGATCATCGACATTCGACCTCGTCATCTACCGCACAGTCGGTGCAGGGCGTGACGCGGACCGTTTCCGGGTGCTGGCACCCCGCGACGCACCGGTGGTCGTTTTGGGTGCGCGAGACCCCGAGATGGCAACTGCAGTACCAGATGCGGCGTGGCTGCACTATGCAATCGATACAAAGACTGTCGTTTCAACCGTAGAGCGGTTGATCGGACCAGCGGACGATGGATTTGCGCGGCCTGCGCCGCAACTTTCCGCGCGAGAGAAGGATGCGGTTATCGCGTACACAATGGGCATGACAGTGCGCGAAGTTGCTGCGGAACTTGGCGTTGCCCCCACCACGGTGTCCACGCACCTCGACAGGGCGCGAGCAAAGTACATTTCTGCTGGTCGCGCTGCTGAAGGGAAGGTGGGCCTGCTGCGATGCGCGCTGGAAGACGGGCTTATTCCGTGTCCATGCCGCAACCACTGGTCGTCCGTCTAGAGTTCCTCGAGCTGGACGAGTCCATCCTGGAGGGCGCGGGCTACAAGCGCGGCCTTCGTGGGCGCGGTGCGGCCAACCGCTGCGTACTTCGAGCGAACGCGCGCAAGGTGGGTGTTCACTGTACCGAGGGAAACTGAAAGATTACTGGCCACCGTGGTTTTCGAATCGCTTGCGAACCAGGCGCGCAGAACTTCGATTTCGCGGGGGGACAGTGCGGGGCGATTTCGGGCTGAGCGGACGAGTGCGAGGTGCCGAAGGGCGGGCTCAACCGTGCGAGCCTGGCCGGCCTCGTGCTGAGGATGCAGAGGTGATGGGGCACTCATGAGATCGGACCTCACTTCTGTGTTGTCAGTCTTGCCGGAGTGAGGGCAGTACCCGCCTCCGATAATGCCAAACATTAGGCGATGTCCGATTAGTTGGAAATCCCCTAGTTCTAGTGCCCCTAAAACTAGGGGCAACATCCAGGGCGTTTATGGGACGCATTGTTGCGATTAGTTTTGATCGCCGGCCGATCAAATTCTCCGTGTGGTCTCCTGGTCACAATGTTGGAGAGACGCGGGTCGGTTCACGGCTCCACTCTGTTTCGCCGTGTCTGTTAATTGTGATTCTTGTTGTGAAATCGTTGCTTGTACTGAGAATCGTCGCCAATACGTCGCGCCCATTCGGCAATACCCGGGCCGTGACCCGGCCGTTCAGCGCGTCGTCGAGAACTGAACTGATCGCTTTGCGCACCCGGGACACAATTTCGGCGCTGGCTCCGGTAAGACCACCGTCATCGAGCAGGACGACGTCGACCCCGCGCTGCCTGGCGTGCTTCGCTGATTCCTGGATGGGAGCGACGGCGAGTGCCCTCGCCCGGAGCGAGTCCCGCAGCTGGCCTTCGATCAACCTGCACTCTTCTCGCTCGGCCGCAGTGAGCTCCGTGCCTGACGCGATGAGTTCGAGGAGTGGGCGGACAAGCTCATTGAGACGCTGCAGCCGCTGGTCGCGCTCCTCGAGTATCGCGGTTGTCGATGCTTGTTCCGCAGCTCGCTGCAGCGCCCCCTCTTGCAGCGCGAATACCGTCCGCGCGACGGGCCGCATCGTGAATGCGAGGATTGTCGCGAGTAGTAGCAGGTTGGCTGAGAATGCGGTGCGCCAGAACCCGAACGCTAGCCCCTCACCGTGGCTGAGCCCCCACCACGTCAGCACAACAGCCATCATGCCCATGCTGATCCACGCAATCAGGATCCGTCCCCGCAGTGCGGTGAAACACACGATGAAGGTCACAGCGTTGACGTACCAGGTGGCGTTATGCGGGAACTCTCCCGGCGTTAACTGAAACGAGAAAAGCAGTGCCAGCACCGGAGCGATGGCGCCAAGCGGTAGCGCAGCGCGCAGAGGCAACGGGTCGCTCTTGGCGAATACGATGGCGAAGCCGCCGAGCGCGATCGCCGTGATAGCCACTGCTGCGACGACGGGATATTCGAGGCCGCTGGAACTGCGGGCGGCGACGATGACGTATGCCGCCACCACGAACACGACCACAATCCACGCTGCTGAGCTGCGAAGACCCAAGATGGCGGGGATATCACGGTGGCGGAATGGGCTGTCAATCATCGCTGCTCCGCCAGAAAAGTGTGACGTTGGTGCCGCCTCCGGGGGTGCTTTCGACTCGTGAGCTTCCCCCGGGTACACGTGCCATCCTGCCTCGGATACTCACCGCGAGTCCTAGGCGGTCAGCAGGGATGCTCCGTGGGTCGAAGCCTCTGCCGTTGTCGTGCACGGAGACGCGGCACCGTTCTGGGTACATCGATATTGACACTGTCCGGTGCGTCGTGCGTCCCGGCACGTCGGCGTGCCGAATGCTGTTGGTCAGCGCTTCAGCGAGTCCCGCACCGATCGCACGCACGGCGTGCGCGGGGATTGTGAAGCTGTCCATCTCGCGCGGGGCATCGAGGTTGACGATTACATCTTCCGAGATGTCCATTGCCGCTGAGCGTAAGTACGCGACTGCTTCAGAGCCGCGGAAGGCCCGCGCTGCCTCTACGCCGGCGCGCAACCCGTCGATTTGGTCGAGAGTGCGGCGCGACTGGCGCGCTAGCACCGCAGTGTCACCGCCCTGTGAAGCGTTGAGAAGCGTTGAGATCACGCCATCGTGGATCAGCCCGTCGATGCGTTCACGTTCCTGGTTGCGAGCCGCGGTTGCGGCTGCTTTCGCTGCGCGTGCTTGTGCGCTCGCTTTGATTTCGTCCAGCCGCCAGCCTGTGTTGAGACCGATCAGGCCCATCGAGACGTAGACAGTCGCTGCTGTCGTTGCCATCGCAATGTCTTCGATGACGTTGCCCCATTCGGCGTGCTCGGCGGCATACGCGTTCAGCAGCACACTCCCAGCTGGGATCAGCGCCAGGTAGGGCAGAGCTATTCGGGGTGGCCAGGCGACGGCGGCTGCCATTGCCGCGAGCGCGTTAACCGACCATAACCAGCAGCGAAAGTCGTCCTCGAGTGGGGGGCCAGAGTAGGCGAGTGGCCACGTGATCAGCGCCAGGACATAACCGATGGAAATGGTGCGGAGCAGGACGCACAGAATCCGGATTGGAGCGAAGTACGCGGTCAGAGCGAGGACAAGGGTGGAGGCGAACACGGCGGACAAGGCGGGGATGCTCCACCACATCGGCAAGATCTCTAATTCGCGCGTCACACGCTGCTGATTGAGCAGGCCTAGGGAAACACCAGCGACGCCCAGTACCAGCGCGAATGTGCGGAAGACCTTGTGGTACGCGGCCGGAGTTATCGGCTCGGTTTCGGCGGCAGCCGATTGTTCCTGAGAGTGCGGCTTCGCCAGCACTGCGGTAGACACGGCAGCATCCTCACGAGCCGGGATGTTCGGGTACGGGCAGCCAGCCGTCTTCGACCGCCCGCTTGAAAAGATCAGTTTTGGTCGGCGCAGGCCGACCCGCCTCCGCGTACTTTTGACGGATCCGCGCTAGGTAGTCATACACGGTCTGCTCAGCGAGGCCGGTGAGGTGCGCAACGCGGGTCGCTTTCTCGCCGGACGCGTACAGCGCCAGCACTTCCTGCTGGCGTGGGCTGAGGCCCACGTTGGGCAGGTGCGGATCACCATCGATGGCGGCGGCCCAGTCGGTGGTGACGACCTGCCCGCCTGCTGCCGCGCAGCGGATGGAATCAACTACCGCCGCAGCCGGCTCGGATTTGCGGACGACGCCAAGAACGCCAGCTCGGGCAGCGGATCGTACTAGGAAGGGATTTTCCGCCCCGGTGAACGCAAGGACCTTCAGGCCGTGCGAATGCAATGTACTGACGTTGCTTTTTGGCGAGGACCCGTCGCCGAGCCGCAAATCAAGGACGACCAGATCGAGGTCCTGCTCCTTGTCCAGAAGGTTCTGGACGGTGCGGGCCGCGACCACAAGTTCCAGATCTGGGTAATCCGCCAGGATGGTAGCGAGTCCGATCGCCACCGACTCGTGATCCTCAACGAGGCCGATTCTCCGTACGCGTGAGTGTGCCTCCGACGTGTGCCCAGTGCTCGCCGACATCACTACCTCCCCAGCGCGTCCCGCCACGACGCTGCCCATTGTCATTCAAACAAATGATCGTACTACGGCAATGAGAACACAGGATTACGGGCTGTGCGTTTTGGTATATGCGTTCACGGGTGAGGTATCACGCGTTATTGTGTCGTTTTCGTCCGGCACGTAGGACGCTCGCAGGAAGAGTGCGTAGAAGATGACAAGGCCAGCCGCTCGGCCCCAGACCCCCACCTGTGTCACAAGTTCTGAGCCGCCAGTTGGATCGATGCCCGCTCCGAGATCGTAGAAATACCGGAAGACACCGATGCCAATTGCGATGTCGGCGAGAAGATATGCGCCGATCAGTTGCCACGGAACGCGAAGGAGAATGAAGAACGGGATCAGCCACAGAGCAAACTGTGGTGAGTGAACCTTGTGGAAAAGCAGGAAACCGCACAGCATCGCCGCCGAGACTCCTACCCACGGGTACGTTCCGTGCCGGTGGTAGGTCCACCATCCGACTGCGACCGCGACGGCGAAGGAAGTAAGGATCAGTGCAGGTGAAAGCAACTCCACCCAGGCGTCGTAGACAGTCTCGTCTTCCATCCTAGGGAGGAGGCCCCAGTACCAGATCGAGTTTGTTGTGATATCAGCCCGGCGGAGTGACTGGAACTCGAATGATGCCCGCCAGCCCTCGAAGCCAGCAATAGCGAATGGCGCATTTATCGCGGCTACGGTTGCCACCGCGGCACCCGCGACAGAAAAGGCCCCCCGGAAATCGAAGTGCCCGCGCTCTTTCTTCCCCTCTGTCAACACATAGAGAGCCAATGGGAGAACAAAAATTCCGGGGTACAACTTCAGGCACAGGCCAATGCCGAGCAGGACAGCTGCGACAATACCGCGCGTTCGAATGCTCCACGTTTGGGCCGTCGTCACGACGTATATCGCGGCCACAGCGGTGAAGACAACGGGCAATTCCCAATTGTGGAAGCCGTACATAATGAGCGGAGGAGTTGCGACAAACAGCAACACGCGGTGGCCGCCCAGCTTGGCGAGCATCCACGCCGTCAGCAAAGCGAACGGCGTGAGCAAGAGAGCCGAGTAGAAGAGGAACTCCGCGTCGTTGGACGAGGGGATGGCGCCGAGCCACATCAGTACGCCGGAGAGCACCGGGTATTCAACGGTGCCACCGAAAAGCCGACCATCAGGGGTTATGCCGCCCTCGATGAACGGGAAAACGTGGCGGTCGATGTCACGTCCGAGCCACAAGAGCTGAATATCCGAGTAGCAGACCAGCTGATTCTTGTACAGGTCGAAATTCTCGCTGCGCCCGAATTCGCTGAACACGGGCCCGGCACACCGGGCCTTGTTGAGGTATGCCAGCAGCAGGGAGAATGCCGCCAGCACCACCGCAATCAGTGGCAGGTGCCTGCGCACAGCTGTCATCACCACGAAACTCCTCGCAGACGTCTTGATGCAGCTTAATTGCTGGCGGGTTGTGACTGCGAAAGCGTCTCACGCAGAAATTCGATGTCGTCCTCGAGTCCCTCGGCAGGCGTCTCGAGAACCACAGGTGCACCCGCCTGGCGAACGACTTCGGTGAGTAGTTGCGGGTCTATCGTTCCGTCGGCGAGATTCGCGTGACGATCTCGCGCGGAGTTGAACTCATCGCGCGAGTTGTTCAAATGGACGAGGTCGATACGGCCCGTGATCGACCTGATTCGCTCGACGGCGTCGACGAGGTTCTCCCCGGCCGCCCATGCGTGACACGTATCGAGGCAGAAGCCGGCCCCAAATTCGCCGACGTGATCCCACAGCCGAGCGATGGAATCGAAGTACCGCGACATCGCAGAATCCCCGCCTGCGGTGTTCTCGATCAGAATCGGAACAGCGAAACCGCCTTCATCGTCCTGCCGTTCGAAGAGCTTGCGCCAGTTGGTGAAGCCCTCCTCGACGGCCTCGCCCTGGCGCACGTGACCGCCGTGCACTACCAGCCCAAACGCGCCGAACTCCGCGGCCGCTGTGGCCTGCTGCTGGACGGCTTTGCGGGAGGGGATCCGAATACGGTTGTTCAAGCTCGCCACGTTAATGACGTACGACGAGTGAACTACTACGTCAATGCCACTTTTCCGCAGCTGATCGGCTTGGGGGTGCGGCTTGGGCTTGTTCCACTTCTGAGGGTCAGTGACGAAGAGCTGAACAACCTCAGCTCCATATCGCTGAGCGGAACCAAGGGGATCAGCATCATCCCGGACGTGGGCACCGATACGCATGCCACCAGCCTAAGCGACAACTGCCCATGGGGCCGGCCGGAACCCCCTGGGGCGATGGCCGGGCGGGCGAATTCGCTTTGGCCGGGACGAACTGGTAGCTTTCGGGGGTTACTGACGTAACGACCCTCCTGCCACGGAACGTCCGTGGCCGTACAAGCCCGTAGGAGGTGATGTGGTCCCGTGCGTCAATACGAACTGATGGTGATTCTCGATCCTAGACTGGACGAGCGCACCATTGCCCCTTCACTAGATACTTTCCTCAACGTCATCCGTCAGGGCGGCGGCTCCATCGACACGGTCGATATCTGGGGTAAGCGCCGCTTGGCATACGAAATCAACAAGCACAGCGAAGGCATCTACGCAGTCATCAATGTGTCGGCTGAGCCTGCAACCGTGAAAGAACTTGACCGTCAGCTCGGGCTCAATGAGTCAGTTCTGCGTACCAAGGTCCTGCGGGTCGCGAGCTGATTTACCCAGATCTAGACCCAGTGCCCTGTGGCCCACCCGGGCCGTACGCCCGGGGCCGCCGACGAACGGAGGATTCATGGCAGGCGACACCGTAATTACGGTGATTGGCAACCTCACCGCAGACCCAGAACTCCGCTTCACTCCTGCGGGTGCAGCCGTCGCGACGTTTACCGTTGCGTCGACACCGCGGAAGTACAACTCGCAGACCAGCCAGTGGGAGGACGGCGACGCGCTGTTCCTCCGGTGCAACATCTGGCGTCAGGCTGCGGAGAACGTCGCGGAATCACTGCAAAAGGGAATGCGCGTCATCGTGAACGGACGTTTGCGTCAGCGCAGCTTCGAAACCCGAGAGGGTGAGAAGCGCACGGTGATTGAGCTTGAAGTCGACGAAGTCGGTCCCTCGCTCCGTTACGCGACCGCCAAGGTCAACAAGGCGGGCCGTAGCGATGGTGGTCAGGGAGGCGGCGGACGTGGTGGTGGCTTCACAGCCGGTGCCGCAACCGCAGCCAGCGATCCCTGGGGCAGTGCTCCTCCGGCTGGCGGATTCGCTGCACAGGATGACGAACCGCCATTCTGAGCAGGGTCTGGGTCTGACCTTCAGACACCAGGAATACACGGAGAACGACCATGTCCAAAGCGCTTATGCGCCCGGCAAAAACAAAGGTCTGTGCGTTCTGTAAAGCTACAGAAGCGCAGATCAACTACAAAGATTCGACGATGTTGCGGAAATTTGTCAGTGATCGCGGCAAAATCCGTGCACGTCGTGTAACCGGTAACTGCGTCCAGCACCAGCGGGACGTTGCTACAGCAGTCAAAGTTTCACGAGAGATGGCCTTGCTGCCGTACACCTCAACGGCACGCTAAGGAACGGGAGGACCCAAGAATGAAGCTCATCCTCACAGCTGACGTTGAGCACCTCGGCGCTCCTGGCGACACCGTCGAGGTCAAAGACGGCTACGGCCGCAACTACCTGTTGCCCCGCGGATTGGCGATTCGTGCCACCCGCGGTGCGGAAAAGCAGGTCGAGGAATTGCGGAAGGCACGCGAAACGCGCGCTGCCCGCGACCTCGAGGCGGCCAAGGAAGGCCAGAAGAAGCTCGAGGAGCTCGGCACCCTCACCCTTGCTGTTCGTACGGGTGCGGGTGGCAAGCTCTTTGGCTCAGTCAGCGCTGCCGACGTCGCAGACGCACTCAAGGATGCCACCGGCCTTGCGGTTGATCGCCGCAACGTCGAACTGCCCTCAGCTCACCTGAAAGCAGTTGGCAAGTACTCGGTGGCAGTGCAGCTGCACTCGCAGGTATCAGCGAAGCTGAACCTGCAGATTCAGCCAGCTAGCTGAATTAGCCACATCATCTAGCCCCAGGGGTTTCCCCTTGGGGCTAGATGTGCTTGTGGATAATCTCCGTGCGCCGAAGTTTGATCACTCCTCAGCAACGCGTGCGCGTGTCCCCTTTCATTTGTCACATCCGTGTTTCGACGCGCTCATCGTCAGCCGCTCACTACCTCAAAGTGTGGTCTGTATCACTGCAGGTAGACGAACATTTGGAGACAACACGCCGAAATCCTGGAACTCAGCGACACGCCGTACACAGGGTTGTCCACAGTATCAACAGCCCATTTCTTGTCCTTGCCAGCGCTAACAATGTCCAGCGTGCTGATTGTCCCCAAGTTATCCCCAGGCTGTACACAGATCGCTCCTGGTCTATCCACAAACTGTGCACAGGTCTGTGCACAGGTGATCTTGCGGTTATCAACATGAGTCCCTAGCGTCGAGCGCGCAGAGCCGTCCGGCAACATGTCGTACCCCTCGGGTATGAAAGTTTCGAGCGTTCACGATCGGTGCTTAGGAGGGGTGCGTGGGGGTAGTCGACGACCGGGGTTATGTCGCACCGAGCGACGGAGACGAGGCCCCGGGTGATGGCAGCAGCCACAGCAGCAATGGGAACCGCACAGACTCCCGCGCTGACGGCCTGCTTCGTCAGCCGCCGCAGGACCTCGGCGCTGAGCAGGCCGTGCTGGGCGGCATGCTGCTCAGCAAGGACGCGATTGCGGACGTTGTAGAGAAGCTACGCCAAGGGGATTTCTACCGCCCGGCCCATCAGGACATTTACGACAGCATCCTCGATCTGTATGGGCGAGGCGAACCCGCAGACCCGGTCACGGTCGCTGCTGACCTGGAGCGGCGTGGCGACCTGAGACGCATTGGTGGCGCGCCTTACCTGCACACGCTCATCTCCACGGTTCCTACCGCCGCCAATGCGGGTTTCTATGCGGAGATCGTGGCGGAGAAGGCCATTCTGCGTCGGCTGGTCGAAGCTGGGACGCGGATTGTGCAGTACGGCTACGCAGGTTCGGACGGACAGGACGTCGCCACTGTCGTCGACCGGGCACAGGCGGAAATCTTTGAGGTCACTGAACGTCGCACCACCGAGGACTATGTTGCGCTCGAGGAACTCCTCCAGCCCACCATGGATGAAATCGACTCGATCGCTTCCCGCGGTGGCATTTCACTCGGGGTCCCAACAGGTTTTGTGGAATTCGACGAACTCACCAATGGGCTGCACCCCGGTCAGATGATCATCATCGCGGCCAGGCCTGGGGTTGGAAAATCCACGCTGGGAATGGATTTTTTGCGGTCGTGCTGCATCAAGTACGGAAAAGCGGGTGCGCTCTTCTCCCTCGAAATGAGCAAGACAGAGATCGTCATGCGGCTGCTGTCCGCTGAGGCGAAAATCAAACTCGCAGATATGCGTTCGGGCAAGATGAACGATGACGACTGGACGAAACTAGCCCGCCGAATGAGTGAGATCAGCGAGGCGCCGCTCTTCATCGATGACTCACCAAATCTGACAATGATGGAGATCCGGGCGAAAGCACGTCGTCTCAAGCAGAAGAACGACCTCAGTCTCGTCATCGTCGACTACCTGCAGCTCATGTCTTCCGGCAAGAAGCACGAGTCACGGCAACAGGAGGTCTCTGAATTTTCGCGAAGCCTGAAGCTGCTGGCGAAAGAACTCGAAGTCCCTGTTATCGCGATCAGCCAGCTGAACCGAGGCCCTGAACAGCGCACAGATAAGCGCCCGCAGGTCTCTGACCTGCGTGAATCGGGATCGCTTGAACAGGATGCCGACATGGTTATCCTGCTTCACCGGCCAGACGCATTCGAGCCAGACGACCCGCGCGGGGGAGAGGCGGACATCATCGTGGGCAAGCATCGTGCCGGACCGACTGCGACCATCACTGTCGCTCACCAACTGCACTTCTCGCGTTTTGTGGACATGGCCCGGGGGTAGAGCAGCTTCTCTCAATGCTCGCTCTGCGGGTACAAGTCGTAGACGCTAGCGAGCTGGGTGCGAAGCTCAGCAAATGCACGCGCGCCAATATGGTCGCGTATCACCTCATCGATTCGGGTCGTGCACCTACGTGCGATCGCTAGCGCCTCGCGTCCGGCGTCGGTAAGGGTTACGAGACGAGCACGACGATCGGCTCTAGCGACCCGGCGTTCAACGAGGCCGCACTGCTCTAGATGCGTCACCAGCTCACCCATCGACTGCTGTGTCATCCCGGCGGCGTCCGCAAGTTCTGTGACGCGCACGCCCGGCTGGCTGCTTTCACTGTCCGCTTCTTCCATCCGAGCGGAGTCGAAATATCGGAATACGGCGAAATGCGCGGGCCGCAAACTGTCGTCGAGCACCGCGCGCAGCTCACGGTTCAGTTCACGCTCAACGGCCCGCGACGCGAGTGTGAGCAGCTTCAGCAACGATGCATCGGGTGTAGCTATTGACACAATACGAAGGTTACCTTTATATCTTGAAGGATGGAACAGCGGCCCGAACTCGTTTTTCGTAGCGGTCATCGGATCCGGCTGCTTGCGGAGGGCTCCGATGGTGAAGGCGACTATCTGCGGCTCGAACATCAACTGCCACAATGTGGCCGGCAGGCTGGTCCCCACTGGCACCCTGTTCTCGGTGAGCGCTGGACTGTCCGGGAGGGCAAGTTGCGGTTCCGCATCGAAGGAACTGAGACGGTTGCAACTCCGGGAACCACGGTGAGTGCCCCCGCGCGCGCTGTCCACGAGTTCTGGAACGAATCCGCCGGCACAGTCATTGAGCACGAAATTCGCCCACCGCTTCGTCATTGGGAGATGTTCACCCTCTGGCGAAACCTGGACGTCACAGGGAAGACCACACGTTCTGGCGTGCCACGCGACCCGCTGGCACTATCGCTGCTGTGGGACTACCAGGACGGTTACATTGCCGGGATTCCGGTGTGGATTCAGCGTGTCGCGCTGGGAACTCTGGCACTCATCGCGCGGCTAGCCGGCTATGAGCGCCGGTGGGCAACATCAGACGCAGCCTGAGTTGGAACCAGCAGGCCTTGCCGCGGAATGTGTTAGCTGAGCAAAAGGCGGCTGGCGATACGGCGAACGAGGTCGCTCGCTCTATGTGGCACAGAATCTCCCGACTGCAGGTGGCTGCCGACGATGGCGAGTGGCAGGCCGAGCATCGCGAAGGCAACCTCGTCACGGCGGTGCCCGGATCGTTCTGCGATTGCGGCGACGACCGTTGCGAACTCGCGGTCACGTGCGCATTCCTCGGCCTGGTTGGCCGCAATCTGGTCGGCTGACCAGGTCTCGGGTGAGAACGCCCGCATCCCGGAATGCAGCACCGCCGCGCGCTCTGGATGGATGCGGCACCACTCGACACACCAGACGGCTACGGTGATGGCGGCGTCGGGCGAGGGGTCCGAACCGAGCTGGTCGCGGTAGCCTGCTTCAAAATCGCGGGCCGTGTGACGCCACACTGCCGAGAGCAGCGACGGCCGATCTGGAAAGCGGTGGTACACCGAGCCGCTTGGCGCGCCGGTCATACGCGCGATCGCCGCCATGGTTACCTCGCGTGCTCCACCACGGGCGAACAACGTTATTGCCGCTTCGATCAATGTCTGTGCGGTGTGCACTGAGTGTCGGCCCATATTTTAGAGGATAGTCTCTAGCCGTTATAGAGATAAGTCTCTATTTTGGTAGTTATGAGGATCGCCAACACGTCGGTTGCTTCCGACTCACTCGCACTCGCTCAAAAGGTCCTGGCGGCGCAGCCCTTCAATGGACAGATCGGTGCCAGAATCACGGCGTTCGGTGAGGGTGCCGCTGTTCTGGAGATAGATATTGAACACAGGCATCTTCAGCAGTACGGCCTCGTCCATGGCGGTGTGCTGGCGTACGCGGCAGACAATGTCCTCACGTTCGCGGCTGGAAGCGTGCTGGGGCCGAATGTGGTGACAGCCGGAATGACGGTCAACTATTTGCGCCCTGCACGTATCGGCACGCTTCGCGCTACAGCCACCGTGGCCCACCACACCCGGAAACAGGCGGTCGCGACCGCATCCATCGAAGCGATCCAGCCAGACGGGACCGTCACACTCTGCGCAATTGCGCAGGGCACCGTATGGGCAACCTCTGGGGAACGCTAGAGACCAAGCGTCCGAAGAGATGCCGCTAGAGTGTCGGCGGAGCGGTGGAGCAGCGTGAGTTCATCTGCTGCGAAGGGTGTTTCGGTGACTGGGACGGCGCCTGATGCGCTGACTACGGATGGCACTGACAGCGCAATGCCATCGACGCCGTACAAGCCGCCCAGGACCGTACTCACCGGCATGATTGCGTGCTCGTCCCCGAGGAGGGCTTCGACGATGCGTGCCCCCGCGAGACCGATTGCGTAGTTCGTTGCGCCTTTTCCCTTAATCACCTTGTATGCCGCGTCACGGACATCAATCGCGATGCGATCGAGTTCCTCAGCGGCGAACGGTGGGACGCTTTCCGGGCTGCGCCAATCGAGGATGGGAACTGACCCGATTCTTGCGTTTGACCACACTGGGAATCCGGTGTCACCGTGCTCACCCGCAATGTAGGCGTGCACGCTGGCGGTTGAGATTCCGGCACGGTCGGCGAGCAGTCTGCGTAAGCGTGACGTGTCGAGGACCGTCCCAGATGAGAACACCCGGTGCGGGGGGAGCTCGGACATGCGGTGCGCGGCCACCGTGAGCACGTCGCACGGATTCGTCACGAGTACGTAGAACGCCTCGGGCGCATGCTGAACAAGGTCAGGCATGAGTTGCTCGAGCAGACGGACGTTCGTTGCGGCGAGGTCCAGCCGGGTCTGTCCGGGATGCTGCTTCGCGCCCGCGGTGATGACCACGACGTGCGCGCCTTCGACGGCGATGAGGTCCTTGGAACCCACGATGTCGCTCACGCCGGTGAACTGGGTGCCATGCGCGAGGTCCAGCACCTCCGCATCTACCTTCGCCTCATTGATGTCGTACAGCGCGACGTGTCGTGCCGAACCGCGGATCAGCGCCGCATAGGCAAGGCTCGCCCCGACGCTGCCTGCGCCGACAATCGCTAGTTTCGAATTCTCCACCACGCCCATGAAGATCATTGTCTCAGTCATTCTCACTGAAGCGAGATACGCGCCCGGGGTAGGCTGGCAACCTGATGACGACGCTGTTGCTGGCGCTACTGGGGTTTTCGCTCCTTGATTCCCTTGACGTTCTGTTAGTGGGGGCGACCGCTGCGATCGTCTACGATGCACGCCTCGCCCGCAGGTCGCCAGTCCCAGGTGGGGTCGGTTTTCTGCTCGGCGTTTTCATGGTCACTACTGCCTTTGGTCTTCTGACTGTGCTGGGCGTGAGCTTCCTGGCTGACCACTTTGAGGTCAGCTTCACCCCAACGATGCGCTACTGGGCCGAGTTATTGGTGGGCGTCGTACTGATCGTCATTGCGCTGCTCCCGGCTTCGGAACGAAAGCAGCCCCCGGAATGGACGGCTCGGCTTCGCCGGAACCCCTTACTCCTCCTCGGCGTCGGTGTCGCGATCGGTATGGCTCAAGCCCCCACGGCGGTTCCGTACCTTGCGGGATTAGGCATGATTGTGGCTCACCAGCCGCTGCCGGGGTGGTGGCCACTCATCGTTGTCGTGTACTGCCTGGTCGCTCTGATTCCGCCAGCTGTTGTCCTCATCATGGCGACTCGTTCAACAACCGCCGCCCGACGTCGGTACCTGGCGGTCATTCGTTTCGTGACTCGCTACGGACCACGAGCGGTACGTGTCGTGTTTCTGGTTGCGGGCACGGCACTACTGGCCGATGCAGCGATGAACTACCAGCATTTGCTGTGATTGAGCACCGGCCGGCAAATTTTGAAGAAATTTTGCGGGAATGTCGATCCACTCGTTTCCCAGTCGACGTCAGAGTAGAAGGAGCCACGAGGGCACCTCAGAGAGCAAAGGGAACGACGATGAAGTACATGCTGATCATGCGATCCACCGATGCGGCTATCGAAGCGTCGAAGGACATGCCGTTCGAAGAGATCATCAACGCGATGGGCGCCTACAACGAATCCATGATGAAGGCAGGAGTGCTGCTTGGTGGTGAGGGGCTTTCCGGGGCTGAAGAAGGTTTCGTCGTTGACTTCTCCGCTGAGGAACCCATCGTGACTGACGGTCCGTACGGTGAAACGCACGAACTCTTCAACGGTTTCTGGCTCATTCGGGCATCGTCGAAGGAAGAGGCTGTGGAATGGGCCAAACGCTGCCCGTTGGGCCCCGGGTCGAAACTCGAGGTCCGTCGCGTCACGGATGAAAGCGATTTCGAAGACTTCTCCGACAATGAGTACGTCCAGAAAGAAGCTGGATGGCGGGAAGAACTCGGCACCAACTGATGAAGCGAGCTGCGAGATGACTGATATCCGCCGAACCCTCGATGCGATCTGGCGCATCGAGGGGGCGCGAGTGGTCGCCGTACTCGCGCGGATGGTCGGAGATGTCAGTCTCGCTGAGGACCTCGCGCAGGAAGCCGTGGCCGACGCGCTGGTCCAGTGGCCTGAGTCGGGTGTGCCCCGAAATGCCGGGGCTTGGCTCACCGCTGTAGCGAAACGCAAGGCAATCGACAGTTGGCGTCGGCGTGAGCGGCTTGACGAGCGCTACCGCACGATCGCTCGTGACCTTGAAGCGCACATCAGCGGCGAGTGGGAACCGATTGATGATGACGTGCTGCGGCTCATCTTCACTGCGTGCCATCCGGTGCTCGGCCGGGACGCTCAGGTGGCGATGACCCTCCGCATAGTCGGTGGCCTGGCCAGCGAGGAAATCGCGCGGATGTTCCTAGTCGGAGTGCCGACGATGCAGCAGCGGATTGTGCGGGCAAAGAAGACTCTCACGGCCGCTCGAGTGCCGTTCGAGGTGCCCGAACCTGAGGAATGGTCCACTCGCTTGAGTGGAGTGCTGAGCGTAATTTATCTGATCTTCACTGAGGGTTATGCCGCGACATCGGGCGACCGCTGGATTCGCACGGATCTCGCCAACGAGGCGTTGCGTCTCGGGCGTATTGTTGCGGAGCTTGCGCCCGGAGAACCGGAGGTACATGGACTCGTCGCACTCATGGAGTTCCAGGCTGCACGGTTCGCGGCGCGCATAGCGCCGGACGGATCACCAGTTTTGCTCGCCGACCAGGACCGGGCTCGATGGGATCATGGTCAGATCGCTCGCGGAGATGCGGCCCTCGCCCGAGCGGATGCGCTCCACAGGGGGCGCGCCAACTACGCACTGCAAGCGGGGATTGCGCAATGCCACGCCCACGCGGCGAGTGTTGAGGCCACCGATTGGGATCGGATTGTGCTGCTATACGAGGCACTGGGAGAGCTCACAAAGAATCCAGTTGTCGAACTCAACCGTGCAGTCGCGGTCTCGATGACCTCGGGGCCTTTAGCGGCGCTGGAGATTGTTGATCGGCTCTCCGCTGGCGGCGCGCTGCGCGGCTCGCACCTGCTGCCGAGCGTGCGCGGGGAATTGCTGGCGAAACTGGGTCGCATCAGCGAGGCACGCGCCGAACTCACGACGGCGGCAGAACAAGTGACCAATGAGCGCCAGCGCGCCGTGCTCCTGGCAAAGGCGAAGGCACTGTGACCAGGGAGCGATGAGATCTGTGTGATCCCCTGGTCTACATGACATCACCGAAGCCGAACCGGAGGTCTTGAACGTGAGCAGCGCACCAATAACCCAAACCCTCGATGTCTCCGGCGCAGTGCTGCACTACGACATCCGGGGCGAACTGCCCGAACGCGGTGCTGCCGACAGGGTGCTCCTACTCGCAGGCTCACCGATGGACGCGTCAGGTTTCGGTACCCTCGCGTCGCATTTCGAGGAACGCGCCGTTGTGACGTACGACCCCAGGGGCACCGGCCGGAGCCGCCGGACAGACGGAACTGGTGAACTGACGCCCGAAACCCACGCGGACGACTTGCACCGTCTGATTGTTGAGCTGGGCGTCGGACCAGTGGATATCTTCGCGAGTAGCGGCGGCGCTGTGAATGCGCTCGCACTGGTTACCGCACATCCAGATGATGTGCGCACTCTCGTTGCGCACGAACCGCCGCTCGCGACTGTGGTGCCTGATAGCGACGTCGTGCTGGCGGTATGCGAGGACATTTACCGCACCTATCAGCGCTCTGGCAGTGGCCCTGCGATGGCGAAGTTCATCGCCCTGACCGGCGTGAAGGGCGAGCTTGCGCCGTCGTATCTGGACGAGCCAAGTCCCAGCGCCGCGGACTTCGGTTTGCCGACGGAAGATGACGGCGCCCGCGACGATCCGCTTGTGGGACAGAACCTTCGAGGCTGCTGCGGATATGAGCCTGACTTCAATGCGCTAGCAAACCACCCCGCGAGGATCATCGTGGCCGCTGGTGAGGAATCCGCGGGTGAGTTCGCTGCGCGTGCCGCCGCTGCGCTTGCCCATCGACTTGGGACCGAACTAGCTGTGTTCCCCAGCCATCACGCTGGTTTTCTCGGTGGCGAGTATGGCATGACGGGAGAGCCAGAAGCGTTCGCGCGCACCCTTCGTGACGTCTTGACGGCGCAGCGGTGAGCTCAGTCCGTGCAAATATTGACGACATGGGGATATCGAGGTTGATGATCCGCGATGCCACCGCTGCGGACGCCGCAGCGTGCGCTGCGATCTACGCACCATATGTCACCGAAACGGCGGTTTCTTTCGAGACCGAGGCCCCATCCGTTGCTGACATGGCAGCGCGCATCGCGAGCGCCCGCGATGAGTATGCGTGGATTGTCCTGGAAGATGACGGCGTCGTGGTCGGATACGCACATGGGGGTTCGCACAAGGTGCGCGCTGCTTATCGATGGTCGTGCGAGGTGAGTATCTACATGCAGATGGGGCGGCGCCGCACGGGAGGTGGCCGCCTGCTTTATCGCGAGCTCTTCACGCGACTGGCAGCCCGCGGCTACCGCACGGCGGTAGCGGGCGTGGCACTTCCGAACGACGCCAGCGTGGGCGTTCACACGGCGATGGGCTTCGAGCAGGTCGGTGTGTACAAGCGGATCGGATGG
This sequence comes from Hoyosella subflava DQS3-9A1, assembly GCF_000214175.1. Taxonomy (NCBI): domain Bacteria; kingdom Bacillati; phylum Actinomycetota; class Actinomycetes; order Mycobacteriales; family Hoyosellaceae; genus Hoyosella; species Hoyosella subflava. Next base: position 4,668,835 of record NC_015564.1, on the reverse strand, counting down.
AAGAACGGCGCGTGGCACGATGTTGCCTGGTTTCAGCTGGCCCTCACGGATCACGAGGACGAGCCACCGCAGGCGATTAGCTGAGCAGCCGTCGGCCACCACTTGTCCGATTGGGACAAATGCGAGGTAACTCTTGCGTGTGGCCACAAATAGGCAGAAACTGAACTACATGGTTCAGTATCGGGAGCAGCTCGACTGGGGTTTCGCGGCACTGGCCGATCAGACCAGACGCGGCATCCTCGAGCATCTCGGTGCCGGTGATGCATCGATTTCCGAACTCGCAGAAATGTTTCGAATGACCCTGACGGGGATGAAGAAACACATCCAGGTTCTCGAATCAGCTCAATTGGTCACAACGCACAAGGCCGGAAGGGTCCGGTACTGCAGCCTCGGGCCCCGGCGGCTAGACGCCGAAACCGCGTGGATCGAAAACTACCGCCAGATGCTCGAGATGCGCCTTGACCGACTCGGCGACTTTCTCGAGCAAACGAAAGGACAAATGTCATGACTACCTCAACGCCCGCGGACTCACTCAGTGTGTCAACACCAGGCGACCGCGAAATCCAGATCGCACGAATCTTCAATGCGCCTCGTGTCATAGTCTGGCGCGCTATGACCGAGCCGCAGCTCGTCGCGCAGTGGTGGGGGCGGGGCAACAAACTCGAGATTGAAAGGATGGTTGTAGAACGTGGCGGGCACTGGCGGTTCGTCGAGCACGCTGACGGTGAGCAGCACGGATTCGAGGGCCGCTATCGCGAGGTCACGCCACCCGAACGGCTTGTGTACACCTTCGAGTGGGACGGCATGCCCGGCTATGTCGTCGTCGACAGCGTGACTCTCGAGGACCTCGGCGATGGGCGAACCCGCGTAGTCACGCACTCGATTTTCCATACCAGCGCAGAACGCGACGGAATGCTCGAGTCTGGGATGTCGCAGGGACTCAGTGCAAGTTACGTCGCACTCGACCAGCTCCTCGACTCCCTGAAGTAGCAGCCCTTTGGAGATCCGCCCGCACATCTGAATAATCAACTCCAGCAAGCTATTTCAGAATGAGGGGTTGTTGTGGCCGTATCTGCACGCTGGACTGTCGGAGCTGTTGTTGGAGCGGTTGCCCTGGGAGTTGTCGCTTGCCAGCCGTCGAGCTTCGAGGACACGCTGGACGAGTGGTTCGATTTCATCGATACCGGAAGCCTCACGCCCGAGGAAGCACCCCCACACTATCCCGATGATCGGGGAGTCCTGGCCCTCATCAGCGAGCTCGAGATGGCTGCTGAATCGACCATGGCCGATTACGACCGAAGCGACTTTCCCCACTGGGAACGCCTGGACCCGCAATTCGGGTTCGGCGCCACTTACAGCTTCATCGAAGGGCGCTGTACCTCCCGTGATGCTGTCCTCCTGCGCGACGCTACCGGCGATGTCACCCTCGATCCGGACACCTGTGACTTCGCCGTCGGACCAGGTGGCGGGTGGTTGGATCAGTACGGGGTGATCGACCGGGAATCTGGCGAGTTGCGCGACTACAAGTGGATGACCAACTCTTCCGATGTCGATGCGGAACACATTGTTGCCCTCGGTGAGGCATGGCGTTCAGGTGCAAGCGAAATGGATCTGGAGACGCGAACGCTGATTGCGAATGACGCGCTGAACGTGGTGATTTCGGACCCCTCAGCAAACCGGTCGAAAGGTGATCAGGATCCGTCGACGTATTTGCCGCCGGGAAACTTCCGTTGCGAGTACGTTGAGCGCTACACGCAGGTCAAGGTCAAATACGGCCTGACGGTAGATCCGGACGAACACAGTGCGCTGAGAAATGCAGCGACAGAATGCATCACGAAGGGAGAGCTTGAATGAGCGAGTGCGTTCCCGTTCCCGGCAAAGTGGTGGTGATGACTGACGAGGAAGGTTCGATCTCCGGCGAACTCGACGTTCAGCTCGACGGGGACGGCCATGGCCTGGTGCGCTACCGCAACAATGCAACCTGGCTGACTATTGGCAACCTCGACGGACGGCCGCCGCGCACCTGGGACAGTATCGACGAACTCGCGAACGCGATCGACGCCAACAAGGGAGCCGTAGACGCGGCAGGCAACACCATCCCGTTCGAGGCGTGAGACCACCGGGGCAGTCTCCAGCTACGAAAATCCATCTGCGGTAGTCGCTTTTGTCGGCGATTTCGGGCAGGTTCTGTTGACTTACGCAGATGGATTCGGGGAGGTCTGTTGCTGCTTGAGGACAGCTGAATGTATCTCGCGGACTTCCTTCGCGATTGCATCGAGTTCCCCAAATTTCGCAGTGAGTTCCGGAACTTTGCCCAGTACTTCTCGCTCCTCATCCAACCGGGAGAGCAGCTTCTTGACATCACTGAGCGTTGCGGACGATTCAGTGAGGGTCGTGTCGACGTTGCCGAGCACGCTGCTCAGAGTCCTGCCGATCCCGGTGAGGGTCGTGTCGACGTTCTGCAGTGTGCGGCCCACGTCAGTCATGAGTTTGTCGACTTCAGCTAAGGTTTGGGCGACCTCGCCCATCGTGTGCTTGACCTCGCCAAGTGTGGCGTCGACTTCCTCCCGAACATCCTGGAATTCCCGGATTGTCCGACTGGGTCTGCTGAGCGCATCGGATAGAGCCTGGGGCAGAAATCGTGCCATCACGACTCCTTCGCTGTACGTATGTCGTGACCAAAGGTGCGATGCGCTAGCGGGGACTTACCCTAGCACGCGGCCGGTGACGGGATCCGCCGTTCTCACGCTCATCTGCGCGGTGTCGACAGTAGCTGCCGCCGGTAGCTATTGCGCCACGGCCCGGAGGAATCGTCCAGACGCCGCGACAGCAGGTGCGGAAGAGTCTCCACCTTCGACGAACGTAGCAAAAGCGATGTCCCCGGCGATGCCGACGAACCAGCCGTTGGAAGCGGCACCGCCGACTTCCGCGGTTCCAGTTTTTCCGCCGAGGCCGGCAATGTCGGCGAGCGCGGTGGCGGTTCCGCTGCTGACGGTTTCGCGCATCATTTCGCGGATAGCGTCGACGACACTTACCGGGAGCGCGGCGGGTTCTGCATCCCCCGTCGTCTCCTCATCCTCGAGGAGGCCAGGCATGATCATGGTGCCGTCGTTTGCGAGCGATGCGACTGCGACTGCCATCCCGAAGGGGCTCGCGAGTACTTGTCCCTGTCCGATCGCAGCCTCGACGCGCGCGGGACCACTTTCGGTGGTGGGGACGCTGCCCGTGACTGTAGTGAGCCCTGGGATATCGAAATCCACTCCGAGGCCGAGTGATTCAGCAGTCTGTGTCAGCGCTTCAGGCTCCAGCTGGACGGCAAGCATCGCCTGTGTGGTGTTGCATGACCGCGCGAACGCCGTATGTAGCGGTACTTGCCCCAGGTCGAAGCCTTCATCGTTGGGTATGGTGCGGCCTTCGACAGTCGCCTCACCGGGGCAGGGCAGCAGCTCATCGGGCGAAGTGATGCCAGCGTTGAGCGCTGCGGAGGTCGTGACGATCTTGAATGTCGATCCGGGTGCGTATAGCCCGGTAAGGGAGATCGGACCCTGCGAGTCTGCGGCGGAGTTTTGTGCCACCGCGAGGATTCCGCCGGTAGAAGGCTCGATAGCGACGATTGCCGCTGGCTGGCCTTCACCGTCGACGGCAGCCTGTGCGGCCTGCTGGTATTCCAGGTCCAGGGAGGTCGGCACGTTGGCGACCACACCTGCATCCTCCCCGGCGATGCGTTCAAACGAGTCAGGATTACTCGCGATGACGGACCAGCCTTGCTCGGCGCGCAGTGTCTCTTCCCACGCGTCGGGCAGGCCACGCAGGACGGGTGTCGTGAGTGCCCGGTCCTCTGTCAGCAGCCGGCCCTGCTCGCTGAGCTGCACACCCTCTATCGCGGCGAGTTGGTCACGGATCGGTGCTGCCGCGTCCTCCCTGAGCGTAACGACGGCATAGCTTTGTCCCTCAGCTTCGGCCATTCCCTCGCGGATGGAGCTCCCCGTGATTGTCGGCGCCGCATCAGAAACCGCGGATGCGACTGAATCTGCGCTTGCCTCCGCTCCAGCTGCCAGCGTGACCACGGTGACGGTTTGCCAAGTCATGACTGGCACATCGTTGCGGTCCACGACCGGGGTGTCATAGTCGAGGAGATCCGAGTAGACAAGGCGGCCTCCAGGTTCGAGCCTGGTGTCGATGAGCTGGGGCGACCACACCAGACGCATGCCCTCCGCGGTTTCTGCGAAGTCGGCCTCGCCGACAGTTTCTGCGATACGCCCCTCCCCGAGGTCCCACACGGTCACTGTCTGCGCGACGTCTTCTTCGATGCCGATACTCATCGTCCTGCCTGCCGTGACCATTCCGTCAAGGCTGGCCTGGATGGCTTCGGCAGCGGAGTCCGGGTCGGTCGTCATGGCTGCTGCCGTTTCGACGTCGCCAGCGTTCACGGCATCGGCGAACGCCTCGAGGGTGTCGCGCCGCTCGTCCGTGAAGAGCCCGCAGGAGGTTGCGCTGATCATGACGAGCGCGAGCCCAGCCGCGAGAACAAGCCTGGAGCGGAGACGAATGTGCAGCGAGGAGTTCAGTCGCGGTGCGCGCATAGAGCCATCGCACCACGCGATCTTGCTGGTGTCGAGTGCGCAGGCGTCTGAGATATGCCGAGACGTCGACTGAGGCAAGGCTATGACCTTGCTTGGACCAGCTTCGGGCGGCGCCCGGCCGTATCTCGATCGTGTGGGCATACCCCGCGGCGCCGAGGAGGAGCCTTATAGATCCCGACGCATACAGGCGCGTGGCCAGCGGTCGAGACCGCGGGCTGCTTCTTCTGTTCTGATCGCTCGCAGGCCTGGTGTCATTTCGTCTTCACTGAGGTACCGGAAGCCGAGTTTCCGATAGTAGGGACCGTTCCACGGAACCTCAGTGAACGTGGTGAGCGTCAGCGTAGAGAGCCCCGCTTTTCGTGCCCAGTCCGCCACGTGCTCGATCAGCTGTCTGCCAAGCTTCTGGCCTGCACGATCAGGGTGGACAGATACCTGCTCAATGTGAGCGCAGTCGTCGACGACATCCGCGATGAGATAGGCGACCGGAACATCCCGATCATCGGTATAGACCCAGGCGCGGCCCGCCGATTCGTACCGCAGCAACTCGTCGAGGGAAGGCGGGTCATCTTCGGCCACTGCCCCCATACCGATGTCCGCGAATGCAACCCCCGCGGCTCGTTCAATAGCTTGCACGACCGGAAAGTCAGCCCTGCGGACTGGCCGAATCATGTTCACCGCCCCTCACATGTGCTTGAGTGAAGTATGCCTTCTGCTGTGACTTTGATCCGCTCTTCCTCATTGTCCGATATTGCCGAATACGCCTATGCCGCAACTGCTCCTGCTGACGCTCGGCTGGTTTTCCTCGCCGGCGCGTGCCCCCTTAACGCTGACGGCTCGACGGCCGCAATTGGCGACTACGCCGGCCAGGCAGTGAAATCGATCGAGAACATGAAGGTCGCGCTGGCTGAGGCGGGAGCGTCGATGGCGGATGTCATCCGTACTCGTGTGCTTGTCGCGTCCTCATCCCAGACCGACCTGGTCACCGCCTGGGAAGTGGTGCGGGACGCGTTCGGAGACCATGACGTACCGAGCACATTGTTGGGCGTAACGGTCCTCGGATATGACGACCAACTTGTCGAGATCGAGGCGATCGCGGCAATTCGCGAGCCGAACGCGTGAACTGCGGGAGCCACTTAGCGGAAGAGGGGCCTGATGCTTGAGATTGACGGGCTGTGCAAAAAGTATGGTGACATCACTGCGTTGCGGGACGTCACCTTTGACGTTCGTCCAGGGGAGATCCTTGGGTTCGTTGGCAGCAACGGGGCAGGAAAATCAACCACCATGCGGATCGCGCTGGGGGTGCTGACTGCGGATTCCGGCCAAGTGCGACTCGACGACCGGCCGATCGATTTCGCCACCCGGAAGACGATCGGTTACATGCCGGAGGAACGCGGCCTCTACCCGAAAATGAAAGTGGCCGATCAGTTGGTCTTCCTGGCCGAACTCCATGGGATGACCCGCAAAGAGGCTTTCCTCAGTATGGAACGCTGGACGGACCGTCTCGGTCTTGAAGACAAGCGGGGCCGTGATGTTCAGGAACTGAGTCTAGGGAATCAACAGCGTGTGCAGCTCGCGGCGGCTCTCGTTCACGACCCGGTAGTTCTGGTTCTCGATGAGCCCTTCTCCGGTCTTGACCCGGTTGCTGTCGACGTGATGAGTGAGGTACTTCGCGAGAAGGCACGACTCGGTGCGCCCGTGGTTTTTTCGAGTCACCAGCTGGATCTCGTGGAGCGCCTGTGTGACCGGGTAGGCATCATCGTTCGTGGTGAGATGCGAGCTATCGGCTCGGTCGAGGAATTGCGTGCGCGGGGAAAGCGTCAACTCGCCGTGAGCGCGCCGAACGCCCCGACCGTGTGGGCCGAGCAGATTCCAGGGGTTCGGCTGCTGTCATCCAACGGAAATGCAGTGTCTTTGCTTGAACTTGAGGATCACGTCGACGACCAGTCGGTCCTTCAGGCCGCGCTGGCTCACGGCCCGGTGCGGCATTTTGCTGCGCATCGCCCGACGTTGACTGAGCTCTTCCGAGAGGTGGTTTCCGAATGACCCGAAAGAATCAGTCCCGCAATGTCATATGGCTCGTATTCCGCAGAGAGTTCCTGGCGCAGGTTCGAACGAAATCATTTGTCGTAGGCACTCTGGTGACGGTCGCCATCATAGTGGGCGCCCTAGTTGCGTTCTCGATCTTCCGGGGCGACGGGGAAGCGGAGCCATCTCAGATTGCGCTGACTGGCGACGCGCCACAGTTGGCGCAGGTGATCGGTGAGACGGCAACCGCGATGGAGGTACCCGTCGAGGTCGAGGAAGCCGCCTCCGATGAGGAGGCTCGAGCGCTGGTCGAATCGGGCGATGTCGAGGCTGCACTGCTGGCCAATGCCGATGGCAGTTACACGATCGTGAGTGACGACGAACCGGATCCGATGCTGCGCACCATCCTCGAGACCGCAGTCTCGGCCCTTGCGCTGGATCAGGCTTTAGGCGCGCAGGGCGTTGATGCTGCGGCGTTGCAAAATGCAGTCGACACTGCCCAGGTTTCCGTGGAAACCATCGCCCAGCCGGATCCAGAGCGTGGTGAGCGGATCATCATGTCCTGGGTGGCGTTGTACCTGCTTTTCGGCACGGTCATGGGATACGGCATGTATGTGGCGATGGGTGTGACCGAGGAGAAGTCGAGCCGGATCGTCGAGCTGCTTCTCTCGACTATCCGGCCGCTGCAGCTGCTGTGGGGCAAGATCCTCGGAATCGGCGCTGTCGCGCTGCTGAGCGTGGTGACATATGGCGTCGTCGGAATCGTGGCCGCTCAGCTGCTTGGCTTGCTCACCGTGACGACGACGGCACTATCGGTCTTCGCTGCCACCGTCATCTGGGTAGTGCTCGGGTTCGTGTTCTTTGCGACGCTCTATGCGGCCGCGGGTTCGCTGGTTTCGCGTCAGGAGGAGATGCAGCAAGCCGCATCGCCGCTGATGATCATTCTCATGGCGTGCTTCGGCATCAGCATTCCCGCAATTTTCAACCCAGAGGGGACGTTGAGCAATGTGCTGGCTTGGATCCCGCCGTTCTCCGCGTTCGTGATGCCGGTTCGGACCGCTGCGGGGGTGACGTCACCTCTCGAACTAGCAGGTTCGATCGCGGTCATGGTGATTGCATGCCTGGTCGCGTCGATTCTCGCAGCACGGATCTATCAGCGGACGGTGCTGACGACCGGCTCGCGAATTTCGTGGGTGAAGGCGTTGCGCGGCTGAGTCATCACGAGTGTCATGGATCAGACCGGTAGTGACGCTGATACCGCGCTTTCTCAGCTTCGAACTGCTGAATCTTGCGTCCGTTTTGCAGGTCAGCGGGAAGGCCATGCCGTTGGAGCCGCCTTTTGCGGTTGGGCTCCATGTAGGCGGCGGAATAGAAGAGGGCAAGAAGCAGGCCGAGGAGGACGACCCCGCCTCTCAGAGCTAGCGGGCCCGGTAGGAGAAGACCCGCGCCAAACAGGGGCAGAAATGGGACCATGCCGCGAATGAGATGGCGGGCCACCGCGTGGTCGCCAGTGAGGTCGTTACGCACCCACTCCTGCATCGAGGGCGGCAGGGTGCGCCCGAATGAGTAGCCGATCCACTGGAGGGGTCCGGGTCGTTTCCTTGTGGGCTTTCGCGTTGCTGTCATCGTGGGAGGGCACCTGCTTTCAGGGCAGCTTGATTGATGTGTGTGAGTGCCCGGTGCAGGTCTTCGAGTGCAGCTTCGCTGACTCCTAGTCGCCCCACTACCGCTGGAGGAATCTTCTCGGCCTCCGCACGTAGCGCCCGGCCCTTTTCTGTGAGCGTGACGGCGAGTTGCCGCTCGTCGTCCCTGCTGCGTTCCCGCATGATCAGGTCCGCCGCCTGGAGCCGCTTGAGTAGCGGCGATAGCGTCGTCGAATCCAATTGGAGCGCCTGGCCGATGCTCTTGACCGTGCGTGGTGATTGCTCCCAGAGGGCAAGCATCACAAGGTATTGCGGGTGTGTGAGACCCATCGGCTCGAGCAGGGGGCGGTAGACAGCGAGTACGCCACGGTTCGCGACTGCGAGGGCGAAGCACACCTGCCGGTCGAGTGCGAGAGGGTCAGTTTCGGGGTTGCTCACGAAGGTAGCATAGCATAGCGCACGATTAGATGGTGCACGATCTAATCGTGTACCTGGCTGTTTACTCCTCGGCGGGAAGGCCGCATGCTTGCCGGCCACGTTCGGCTGCGCTGATTGAATGCTCTATTGCCATCCTTTGGTCCCCCAGCTTGTGGATTCTGTCGTCGGAAGATGGTGCGGAGTCGGGGATTGGGGTGGAAGCCACGGGGTAGACCAGATCCATGAAGTCTCCGGTGCCTGACTATCTCGAGCACGTTCTCAAGCGCTACGCGCCTGACCACAGTGGTGAGGTGAAAGATGCGTACCGGAATGCCCCCGAGTGCGACCCTGACCAACTGGCGATCGCAATAACCACGGTCGAGGGCGCGACGTATTGCGCCGGTGACGCCGACAACCACTTTCCTATCGAGTCGATGTCCAAACCCTTTACCTACGGACTCGCGCTCGAGGATTCGGGAGAGGACGCAGTACATCGCAAGATCGGTGTCGAACCGTCAGGCGATGCGTTCAACGAGATCTCTCTGGAGCCCTCGACCGGACGCCCATTTAACGCGATGATCAATGCAGGTGCGATAGCCGCACATGCTCTCGTTTCCGGTGCCGATTGCGACGAGCGGACAGCCCGAATCCGGCAGCACTACAGTCAGCTTGCGGGCCGGGAACTTAGCTTTGATGAGTCGGAGCACAACGTGGCGCATCGCAACCTCGCGATCGGGCATATGCTGCGCACAGTTGACGTGCTCGAGGAAGAACCAGCCGAAGTGGTGCGCGGCTATACCTGGCAGTGTGCCTTCTCGGTGACGACGCGTGATCTGTCGCTGATGGCTGCGACGTTCGCGAATGGTGGCCTGCAGCCCATCTCTGGGGACCGACTGCTCAGCCGCGCCACGGTGCGTCAGGTGCTCAGCGTGATGCTGACCTGCGGCATGTATGACGCCGCCGGGGACTGGATGTCAGCTGTTGGAATCCCGGCGAAGAGTGGCATCGCTGGCGGCATCATCGGCGTCCTGCCTGGCCAGTTGGGTATCGCCGTCTACTCGCCGAGGGTGGATAGCCGCGGCAACAGCGTTAGGGGCGTCGAACTATTCGAACATTTGTCCCGGGACATGGAGCTCCACTTGATGGAGACCCCGCCGATAGGCCGCTCGGTGTTCCGCGCCAGCGGTGTTCGCGGCACTGCGCTGTGCTATCAGCTACAGGGTGCAGTGCGGTTTGCAGGTATTGAAGCCGTGGTGCGCGAGGTTGAGCAACGCGAACAAGAGGACCTCGCGATCATTTTCGACTTCGTCCGCGTCACCGGCTTCAGCGATGTAGCGCGTCGCCTGACGTTCGAACTGGTTCGCCGACTTGTGACAGATGATCACGCGTCGATAGTGCTTGTTGATCCCGATGGCGTGCTGGGGACACCCGAGGACGGTGCCGAGCGCTGGCCGACTGTGGTCGATTCACTGGAAAGAGCTGATGCCCTGATCGGTCAGTGAGCGGCATCGCAATGTGACCTTGGTTGCAAAGCTCTTCAACTTACCTTTACGTGCGCATAACTTTCTAAGGGGATTCTTAAGTCATCGCGCATAAAAAAGGGAGTTGATCCGATGCAGTCGGCACAGCCAACGCAGAGTTCTCTGCCGCTACCGACTGTTGCCGTGGATGCTCCCGAACCCCAGAGAATCAAGCCACGAGTTGAATGGGTAGACCTTGCGAAAGGTCTGACGATCACACTTGTCGTGCTGCTGCACGCTGTGGGAATGCTGGTCCGGAAGGACCTCACGCCTGAGTTCTGGCGTGACATCAACGCGTTTCTTCAGCCTATCCGGATGCCCTTGTTCTTTGCGGCTTCAGGATTGTTCGCGCAGGGCATGATCTCGATGACCTGGACGAAAATGATGCGCAGCCGTGTCGCACACCTCTTTTACCTGTACACGGTGTGGTTGTTGATGTTCTTCGTTGCCCACAACTTGCTGCCTGAGGAAGTGCGCCACGGGGGTTATGCGAAATTCGAGGCGGTGATTCGCGGCCTGTATCTGCCGAGCAGTGCCTTGTGGTTCATCTACGGGCTCGCGGTTTTCGCGATCGTCGCGAAGCTGATCTCGCGGTTCCCGCTGGCCGTGCAGTTCGGGTTCGCCGTTGCCTTGTCGATCTCCGCGTACGGGCGGTACGGCTTCTTCGCCGACATCGGTTTCGGATGGCGGAACATGGCGATGTATTTCGTCTACTTCCTTCTGGCGCTGCACGCGAAGCAGCTTGTCGTAGCATTCAGTCGTCTCGCGAAGGGCTGGACGGTCCTGGTAGCGCTGGCCGCCTATGCTGCCGTGTACGTCCCCATCGTCAAGCTCAATGTTTTCGACGCGCGCGAACTGCGGCTGCTCGTCACCACCATTGGCCTGGGCCTTGGCGTTCTGGTCGCAGCCTGGCTTGTCGGCACTATGGTCGGCAATGTATTCCAGAGCATCGGGACCCGGACACTGCCGGTCTACGTGATGATGGACATTCTCATCGCGGTCGTCGTGGCGCTACTGCTGAAGGTGCCGGTCCTCACCGCACTGCCAGGCGTGGGCGCCGTGCTTCCACTGCTCGTCACAGCCTCGGTGGTCATCCTCGCGCTGACCGCACACAAGCTCATCCTCCTAGCGCGGATGGATTTTCTCTTCGAACTGCATCCGCGACTCAGGGGTATCGCTCCGGCGAAGCCGCGTGCGCAATTAACAACTCCGTAGCGGAGTACCGCGACGATTAGAACTCCTCCAGTCGGGTACACGACAAAGGACGCCCGTTTGCACTTAAGCAGTTGGCGCTGAGCCGCCTGGAGGAGGCACTGATGGCTGATGCCCCACAACCCCGCAACGTTGCCCAGAAGCTCATTGCTGAGCATCTTGTCTCGGGCGAGATGACGCCCGGGGAGGAAATCTCGCTACGTATCGACCAGACACTGACGCAGGATGCGACTGGAACGCTGGTCATGCAGGAACTCGAAGCACTCAAACTCGATCGTGCCCGCACCGAAGTCAGTGTGCAGTACGTGGATCACAACCTACTGCAGGCCGACGAGAAGAACGCGGAGGACCACGAGTTTCTGCGTACCGCGAGCCAGCGTTACGGATTGTGGTTCTCAAAAGCGGGGAACGGTGTTTCCCACCCGACCCATATGCAGCGGTTCGGCATTCCGGGGAAGACGCTTGTGGGTTCTGATTCACACACCCCGGCCGCCGGCTCACTGGGCATGCTCGCGATCGGAGTCGGAGGTCTCGAGGTCGCTTTGGCTATCACGGGGGAGCCGCTCTATCTGCGCATGCCGGAAATCTGGGGCGTCGAGGTTACGGGAGAGCTACCGCCGTGGTGTTCGGCGAAGGACGTTATTCTCGAAATGCTTCGCCGCCACAGCGTGAAGGGCGGGCTTGGCCGCATCATCGAGTATCACGGACCGGGCCTAGCGAATCTCACCGCTATGGACCGCCATGTCATCGCGAACATGGGGGCGGAACTGGGCGCGACCACCTCCGTGTTCCCCGCGGACGATGCGGTACTGGAATTTCTGCGCGTGGAGGATCGTGAAGGCGATTTTCAGGAGCTTCTTGCTGACGAGGGCGCCACGTATGACGTTGAGGAACACATCGACTTGTCGGAGATCGAGCCGCTCATCGCGAAGCCGTCCGCGCCTGACAACGTGGTTCCCGTCCGCGAGGTCGCAGGTGAGCCAGTAAGTCAGGTAGTTCTCGGCTCGTCAGCCAATCCCGGTCTCCGTGATTTCGCGATCGCGGCTGCGATGGTCGCGGGGCGCCAAATTGATTCTTCCGTGAGTTTCGACGTCAATCCGACCTCTCGCGAAATCCTGACGGACCTTACGAACATGGGGGCCACCGCGGAGCTCGTGATCGCTGGGGCGCGAATCCACCAGTCCGGTTGCATGGGTTGCATCGGGATGGGGCAAGCACCGGCAGTCGGCCGAAATTCGCTGCGGACATTTCCGCGGAACTTCCCGGGGCGCTCGGGGACAAAGGAAGATTCAGTGTGGTTGTGCTCTCCGGAAACGGCGGCTGCTTCTGCGCTGACGGGCAAAATTACTGATCCCCGCGAGTGGGCGAAAGACGTTGGTCTTGATTATCCGGCACTTGATTTGCCTGCGCGCGCCGCAGTCAACACCGCGATGCTCGTCGCGCCTCCCGAAAAGGAGGAAGCGCTGAAGATTGAGCCAGTGCGGGGCAAGAACATCAGCGCGCTGCCTGATTTCCCGGCTTTGCCGGACAAGCTTGAAGCCCCGGTGATGCTCAAGGTGGGCGACAACGTGTCGACCGACGAAATTTCACCAGCAGGAGCGCAGGCCCTGCCGTTCCGCTCGAATGTTCCAAAGCTAGCCGAATTCACGTTCACGAGGGTGGATGAGACGTATCCCGAGCGCGCCGCAAAAACCGCAGGGAAGGAGGGGCACATCATTGTCGGTGGCGACAATTACGGCCAGGGATCGTCGCGTGAACACGCGGCAATAACCCCGCGGTACCTGGGGTTACGCGCGGTTATCGCGCAGTCGTTTGCCCGTATCCACTGGCAAAATCTCGCCAACTTCGGCATCGTTCCCCTCGAATTCGTCAATCCCGAAGATTACGAGCAGATCGACGCTGACGATGTGATCGTCATCGACGGAGTTCGTGACGCGCTGCAGAGCGGTAAGGAACTAACTGTGCACAACGCGACAAAAGGGGTTGATATCCCGGTGCGTCACCGCATGTCGACGCGCCAGGTTGAGGGCGTCGTTGCGGGCGGTCTTATTCCCTCACTCGCCTTCAAAGACGCTCCGCCTCACGCTTGAGCTTGGCAAGGCCCTTCTCGAAGTCCTTCCCGATCATCTTGTCCATTCCGCCGAAGAGCACCATGACGCGCGAGAAGATGCTCTTGGCTCCCACCATTGTCCAGGTCACTTCAGAATTGTCGCCTTTCCTGGTGATGGTGAATGAAGTTGTGTTCTCCGATTTGAACGGTTTCACGAAGGTGAGCGCGATGCGGACCTTGGAGGGTGTGATGGCCTCGATGATTCTCATCCGGCCTTTGCCTGCTTTCTTGTTGCCGGACCACGAGTACTCGGCGCCCTCTCCGGCCTCCGCGCCCGAAAAGTTCCGTTCCATGTTGGGATCCAGTTCCTCCCACGGTGACCATTTCGGCCAGTTGTGGAAGTTCGACAGCAATTCGTACACGGTGGTCGGCGGCGCACCGATCGTGGCGGAACGGCTAACTGTGAAGGTGTTTTCGCCCATGATGACTCCTGATGGATCGCCAAGCGACTGGATCAGTGCTGCAGCTCAAATCTAGTGCGAGGATGGTTTCAGCACCTAACACACAAGAGTATTAAGGAGTATTGGGAAAAGCCAAGATTTTCCAAGAGAGGCGGATAATCATGAGTTCTGAGAGTGCGCCGGTGACGAGGCTCCTGCTCGATTCGTTTGGGCGAATCCGCGAGCTCGTCGAAGACATCACCGCGGACCTGCCGGATGCGATTGCGGTCTACCGTCCCGACCCCGGCGCCAACTCGATGTCGTGGTTGCTGTGGCATCTCGCGCGTGTGCAGGACGACCACATTTCAGGGTTAGCGGGGGTGGCGCAGGCCTACACCGAGTGTGGCTGGGCGGGACGTTTCGGCCTCCCGTTCGACGACGCGGACATCGGCTATGGCCACAGCAGCGACGACGTAGGCAAGGTGACCGCAGGGGCGCAACTAGTTGCGGAATATCACGCCGACGTCCACGAGCTAACTCGGCGCTACATCGAAACTCTCACCGCCGACGAGCTGGACCGCGTCGTCGACGAGGCCTGGGACCCTCCTGTCACCGCCGCCGTGCGGATCGTCAGTGTCGAAGGTGATTGTCTGCAGCACTTAGGGCAGGCAGCGTACATCAAAGGGATGGCGCTGCGTGCGGGCATCCGTTAGCTAGCCCTGGAGATCGTTCCTGTCCAGGCTGCTCCGCCGCCGATGACAATCGCAAGGTATGTGCCTTTCTAAGGTGAATCGTAGATTCCCCAAGAAAGGCATCACGAGTTTCAGTTCAGGCGCCAGGGAAGTCCGGGGGAAGTGGCGCGAAGTCTTCCTTGACTCGCGGTCCCGGTGGCAGCCCTCGCAGGATCTCGCTGATCCATACCAATGCAGGCGGGTATCCGACGACGGCGTTCGTGATGTGTTCCGGTATTGGCGAGGTGTAGAAACGCAGGTCCGCTCCGTTATCCCAATACTTTTGCACGGTCGGCAGGACCGTGGATTGTGGAACGAGTTCATCCCATACCGAGTGCCACCACAGGACGGGACTGTCCGGAACGTGCTGGCCGAGGCTGTTCGCTCGAAGAACCTCCAGAACGGCTGGGGTAGAGGCGAGCGACCTTCCCGGCTGGAAGTACTCGTCGATCGGCCGGTACACGCCGGTAAGGGCTGCGGTGTACACGCAGCGGCTCTGCAGGTCGGCCACGATCTGCTGGCCCTCGACAGTCAGAAGTTCGCTGGCGTCGAACGCATCCGGATAATGGTGTGAAAGGGCCGCGAACCCCAGCCACATTGTGAAGTTGGCAGTGCCAGTGAGTCCGGGCTGCGCTGTCGTGGCGAATTCTGACAATGCCACGAGATCTCCGGGGGTGCCCCCGATGGCGGTGCCACTCAGATGCACATCCGGTGCGTAGCTCTGCCGGAGTTCGGCAGCGCGGATCGATCCAGACCCGCCACCCGAGTAGCCGTACAAGGCTATTGCTGAATCCGACAGCCCTAACGTGGTGTCATTCTTCACCGCCCGGAGGCTGTCGAGGACCATTTTCCCCTCGTCATATGTGTTGAATGTGTTGAACTTTCCGCCGAAGTCAGGAACGTTGATGGCGAAACCTTGCGCTAGCCAACCGGCTAATAGCGGCATTTCTTTCATCGTGCCGACCTGGAGCGTATGCGAGGGGTTGCACGATGAATCGGTCGAATCGATGGCTTCCTGAAACGAGACAACTGGCCGAGGACTTCCGGTCCACGGAATGCCGGGAACAATAACCGAGGTGGCGGTCACGATCGGATTGCCGTGAACATCGGTCGAGCGAAACAGCAGTTGCCGGGTGTGGACGGGGAATGGTACACCCAGTATCCGGGTTTGGACCTCCCGTGTTCGTACGATTTGGCCAGGAGCCAGATCTGCCATATTCGGCGGGTCGGCGTACCAGGGATCTTTGTCAGGAACCGGAATGGGGAGAAGGTCGTAGAGTTCTGGTTCGGAGGGTAGCTGGGGCAGCTGATTCTGGCTGGGTGGGAATGACGGAGGGAACTCCGGGTCGGCGGCGGCTACCCCGCCACCTGCCACAACGCCCACGACGGTGAGCAGGGCCACCGTCCGCATTGCCCACCATCGGCTCGTACTGATCATCTCGGGGTATCTCCTATCTGTTTCCGAATCACCCTTCGGCGGCTCGCTTGGTGTGGATCGTGACGCTCCGGGATTCAGCGACCGGCAGGAAATCGGTGGCAGCGCCCGCGTATCACTCAGTTCGGGCTTCTGCTGTGAGCGTGGTCATCGCCCGACGATCGATTTTCCCGGCGGTGGTTCGCGGTATCTCGTCCACGAACAGAACGTCGCGGGGAACCTTGAATCGCGCGAGTTCGGAGCGGACGTAATCGCGGACAGCGTGAGCATCCAGGTCTGGATTGGACCGGACAATCACTGCCGACAAACGCTGTCCGAACTCCTCGTCGGGCACTCCCGTGACAGCAGCCTCCGTGATTTCGGGATGCGCATAGAGGGCGGCCTCCACTTCGCCCGGGAACACGTTCTCACCGCCAGAGACGATCATGTCGTCGTCGCGTCCATCCACGAAGAGCAGTCCCTGTGAATTCCAATGCCCGACATCACCGGTGGACATCAGGCCGTGAGCAACGCTCTTGCTTCCACCTGAGGAGTACCCCTGGAACGAGATCGAGTTACCGACGTGGATGGTGCCTTTGCGGCCGGGGCTGTTTACGATCTTGCCGTCCGTATCGACCAGTGCCACCGTGATGCCGAGCGGTGGTCGACCGACGGTTCCCGGCGCCGCGATCCAATCCTCGGGCGTAGCAATGGAGGCGGTTCCCGTCTCAGTGCACCCGTAGTAGTTGTAGACGACGGATCCGAAGTGGGCTATGGCCCGATCTCCGAGGCTTGGCGCCAGTGCAGCTCCGGCTGTGAAAATGACTGACACACTGTCGGTTCGCCGACGGTTGATGTCCGAGCAGTCGAGGATACGTCGGAGCATCGTTGGTACGAGCACCACTGCGTCGCATCGGTGTGCCTCGATTTGTTCTAAAGCGAGCGCGGCATTGAACCGCCCGTGAAGAACGATCGTGCAGCCAAGATTCACGGCAATGATGAATTGTGACAACGCAGTTCCGTGAAACAGTGGTGCGCACAGCAACACTGTCTGTGCGCTACGAAGCGGGACGCGGTCCAGGAACTGCGCAGCGGCGAAGGTGGACCCGACCTCGCGAGGAGCGCCTTTAGGAGTCCCGGTCGTCCCTCCGGTGAGGAGGACAAACTGGCCCTGTCTCGAAGGGCGGGAAACGGCGTCGCTGTTCTCGAAGTCTCGGTTATGGGGGACTGCAGTACTCAGCCTGGTGATGTCCGGCGGAAGTGCGGCGACCATCGCGTTGAATTCGTCATCTGATACCACTGCCGATATGCGTTCACGAGCCGCAACATCAACGAACTGCCTAGAGCTGAATCCAGTGTTCATGAGTACCAGCCTGGATCCGACTTTCGCGGCGGCGACCATCCCCTCGACGAGTCCACGGTGATCCCTGCACATCACCGCGATCACCGACGTCTCATCGATGCCAAGGGCGCGCCATCGGTGTGCGATCCCGTTGGTGAGAAGATCAAGCTGCGCGTAGGTGAGGGCGCCCTCCCTGTCTACGAGTGCGATTCGATCACCATGCCACCGCGCGCCGGTCGTGATTCCACTCGCAATTGGGCCGAGAGTTTTTAGCGCGCTAGATTTTTGCCGCACCCGCAGCGGACGTTTGAGGTCGATGATTCCACTGCGCTGCATCACGGCAATCTGTTGTCCTCGAAGCCGGGCTGATTCGACGACCGTGCGCATTGAGATCAAAGTATGTACTCCCTTGTAAACGGCTGCTGTGCTACTGATCACACATCAGGCCGGTTCGTTGCGACAATGACGAATCGACAAACTTGCGGAGCCGCGGTTGTGCAAATTGGCAACGGCTGGGAGTGTGCATTGATGGAAGCGAATTCGACGGCCGTGCCGAACTCGACATTGCGTAGCCGGCTGAAAGCCGCAATCGATTGGTATGCGAGCCAGGGCGGACCGACTTATCAGCGTGTGCCGAGCGAGCTGGTGGCAAGTGACTTTTTCGCCGGGATTTCACACAACGTGGAAGCGTTGGTCACATTTCTCGAAACCGGGAAGCTTCCGACGGCGCATGAGCTGCGAACTATCACCGACCTGGCAATGACCCGTCTAGCCAGCGGTGCCACGCTCAGTGAGCTCACTGGTGCCTACCAGGCCGTATCCGCGGCTTTGTGGCGTCGTGTAGTGGCCGAATCGAGTCCTTCTGAGCGCGCCGCGCTGGCGGAGCAAATGCCACGGGTAGCCGAGTACATTTTTCAGGTGGTATCACTCATTGCTACTGAGGCAGCGTACCGATCCGGTGACCCGCTATCGGATGTGCGTGAGCGGAACCGCGCCGCCGCCGATGCACTTCTGCAGTCGGGAGAAGCCACGGGGCTATTCGATGTCGGGCCCAACGCGAACTACACGATTGCAGTGTTCCAACTCGTCGGCTCCTCATCCGCCGGATCTGACATTGGGGACCTAAAGGCTCGGATCGAAGCTATGGCGAATGCGTATTTGCGCCTCGACCTGAACGGGTGGGTCGTCGTGCACTGGTCCTCCGGGAGCGCCGCCTCCGCGGTAGCTAGCTTCCGCGAGAAGCTCGAACATGCGCGCGCACACACATCAGTTCAGTGCTGGGCCGGCATCGCATCATCCACAACTGCCCACGGCGTGCCCGGAGCGTATCGCAGGGCAGCCGGCCTTGCGGCAACCGCGCAGAAGCTCCGACGAGCGGATTTCGTAGTGGACCTAGCGCAACTGGCGATCGAATACCTCAGTGCAACAGCAGGACCAGACATTCCGGCACTGGCCGCGATCGTGGAGCCGCTCTCTCACTCCGACCCAGTTTTCGGGGAAACGCTGCGGATCTTCTTCGACACGAACTGCAACCAGCTCGCAACTGCCCGGGCAATGCACGTCCATCGCAACTCCGTCACTTACCGATTGGCAAAAGTTCATGCCCTGACTGGCCTGAATCCGCTGAACTTCGCCGAAGCAGCATCGCTGCATGCTGCCTTGATCGCACTGCGAATGCTGCAGGAGTAGCCGACCCTCTACGTTGTTGCTGAAATGCACAACCACTGACCGTTCTAGCCAAGCACTTTGCTCATACGGCGCCGCGGTAGCAGCTCAGACTGGCCCAGAGTCATCTCGCATCACCAGTGTGAACTCCTGCGATCCACGTGAAATCCCGTTGACCTGGAGTTCAAGGAGATGAGCTCCGGGGTAGTATCGGCGCGTGGAGATTGGCCGTATGGGGTGCCGCCGCCTCACGCTCCACGTGTCGCCCGGTGCGACAGTGCGAGATGACAGCTTGAAGACCTTCGGTGAGCGTGATCCGTTGGCCTTCACGTGATGAATAATGTAGTCCACCGCGATGGGTGCATCGGATTTCCCACGATTCGTGATCGCGAAGCTGAACTTCAGTGCCTCGCCGAGATGAATGACGTCCTCGTCCACGACAGGTCCACTGACATCAATCTCAACGTCGGACGAGTAGCCGAGCAGCGCCAAGGCACCAAGGTCACCTGCCTTGATCCGCGAACGCAGCCCGTGCCGGACCGTCTTCAGGGTGTTGCCGTCCGGTTCTGCCAGCCACCGCGCGGCTGTTTTCACGGCGACCTGCGGATGGTCTTTGCTGATGTCATTGAGGTGATTCGCCACAGAGCGACGGACATACTCCGACGAATCGCGGTAAAGCGCATCGAGGATCGGCAGTGCTGGCGACGGATCAGCCATCAGCGCTGGTATTCGCGCTGCCCACGGCAGCCTAGGGCGCGTTCCTTCCGAAGCGAGGCGCCGCACGTGCGGGTCGTTATTCTCGGTCCAGGGCACGATTACGTCGAGCGCACGATTCAGGTCAGCGTTGAGGAAATGCCTGATCGCGGTCTCAGCCGTTAAACGTGGGGTCAGCTGGGCAAGGAGCTTCAGCGCCGGTTCGAATTCTTGGAGCCCGCGCGCCGCTACCGCCTCTGTGACAGGCATGATCATCCAGCCGTTGAATGCCGGATCGGTCAACGCTGTCTCGATCGCTGTTTTAAAGCGCAGAAAATCAGCAGGGAGGTCGACCAGGATCGCATCTCGGACAAGCGCAACGCGCTCGCTGAAAGTCTTGCCGGATAGCGCAACCGATGCCGAGTCGACGGCTTCCGCGCGACTACCAGTGTCTCGCAGACATTCCGAAAGTTGCTTGACCGCATCTGAACTGAGCATCTCATCTGCTGTGGGCACGCCTACAGCCTTCCTGATCTAGGACGATTTGTCGCTCAAAGGCGGGCCGAACGTTCTCAGTACTCCCGTCCAGAATCAGCGGCACTGTTCAGCACCCCGGCCATCTCCGTCGCTTGAGAAGCGGTGACGGTGAAAGTCTGATCCGACGCCGTGGTAACAACGACCGCAGGGCCGCGGCGAAAAACTAAGCCGTACTGGCCTTTCCCCCGAATGCGCAGTCCGTAGCCGCCAAACTCCGCTGCCGGTGACACCTGTTTGACTTCCGCTTTGACGATTTCCTCCGTGCGAATGTCGAACGCGGTCAGTCCCGCCATGCGGGCCCGCATCCCCGATCCGTCGACGTCGACTTGGCTCCGCAGCAAAAGCAGGATGAGAAGAGCGAGCGGAATGAAAACGAAAAGAGCCCAAAGGGTCTCGGACACCACAGACAACACGAGGCCGAGACCCACCAGGGGCACAACGATAAGTGCCTGGAGTTTCGCTGACGCAGTGAGCGACTCGTGGATGCGCGACACGGCCTGTCGAGGCAGATGGGACGGTGGCCGCCTTTTCGCTTGCACTCGTACACGGCCGTCTCTCAGTTGGCGCGCAAATAGAACGCCTACCGCCAGGCCCGCGAGCGTGTACAGACCCGCAGGCCAGAGGGGCAGGGCCGCAGCGGCAGGATCAGCGAGATCAAGCTGGACGGCAAGGGAACTAATCCAGATACCTGTGAGGAGAGCAGTGACAGTTATCGCGACGATGAGCATGATCTGCCGCAGGGCCAGAAGGGAACGCCCCATCGCCGCGATACCGCCACACGCCGCGCCGGTCAGCGCAGTGATCCCCGCCATCATCCAGGCGCCCGGCCACAACGCGCCAAAACGATCGGGACTGCCTGCCGCATCCCAGTGCTGGGCGACTTCAGCCGGCAGCCGTGGCTCCCACACCCGCGTCAGGACGAGAATGAGCACCGCCGCACCAATGGGTATCAGTAGACCGCCAGCAAACCCAATCGGGTCGAAACGGCGTGCATGCATTTTGCCCCCTGGTAGTGCCACAAACTTTCGTTGTATATCCCGAATGTAGTCGCGGATCTGCGAGTACATTCCGGTAGCACTACCAATTCTTTCTGTTTCCCGTCCTCACTGCCCGCTCCTAGCGTGGAGTCGGCAAGCATGCCGCGAGGAAAGGAATTTGTGATGACTGCAAGATCTGTTTCAGGCAAGGTCGCGCTGATCGCCGGTGGGGCGAAGAATCTAGGGCGGCTGTTGAGCACCGGATTCGCCGAAGACGGGGCACGTGCAGTGGTGATCCACCACCACAATGCGGAAACGAAGGATGCAGCTGCAGAGACAGCAGAACTTGTGCGGGCAGCGGGCGCCGAGGCACTCGTTGTCGACGGCGACCTGACGAGACCGGGCAACGTGACGGCCCTCTTCGAGCGGGGAATCGAGGAGTTCGGCGGGATCGATATCGCGGTGAACACGGTAGGCCGGGTACTCCGTAAACCGATCGCCGAAACCACAGAAGACGAGTACGACTTGATGTTCGACATCAACGCCAAGTCGGCGTTCTTCTTCATCAAAGAAGCTGGGCTGAAGCTCAACGACAATGGATCGATCATCACAGTGGTCACGTCGTTGCTGGCAGCCTTCACCGACGGGTACTCGACGTATGCGGGCGGGAAAGCGCCTGTCGAACACTTCTGCCGGGCTGCCGCGAAAGAACTCGCGCCCCGGGGGATCTCAGTGTCGAACGTTGCTCCAGGGCCAATGGATACGCCGTTCTTCTACGGTCAGGAGACGCCCGAGCGGGTTGCCTTCCACAAGTCGCAAGCGATGGGAAATCAGCTCACACAGATCGACGACATCGCTCCGATCATCAAGTTCCTGGCAACGGATGGCTGGTGGATCACGGGACAGACGCTGTTCGCCAACGGCGGCTACACAACTCGTTAGCGTCTCCGCGACTCATTCGACTGGGGTTGCTGCGCGAACGTCGTCGAGGAAGGTCCTCGCCCACGAAGAAAGCCCGGCGCGCAGCCACACAGCCTCGATTGGGGCGTACGCGGGCGGCTCGAGTTCCACCACCTGGACTGCTCCATCAAGCATGAGGCCAGGTCTTTCTGTGACAAATGCGACCCGTTGATTCCCGGCGACTGACGTAGCTGGCGGCAACCCCTGATTCGGTGAAATCGACACCCTCGGCTCGAAACCCGCAGACCTGCACAGCGCCGTGAGGAAAGCGGTATACCCGGAAGCGCCGGGCGGAGCCCAGATGACAATCTCTTGATCTCGGAGGTCGCTGAACTGAACCTTTTCTCGGTGGGCGAGTGGATGATCGGCCGCCATAGCGATACGTAGGCGGTCGAAGCGCACAGGCGCGGAGGCGAAAGCCGATGATTCCGGGGTGAGGCTAGGCGCTATTCGCAAGAGGGCAACGTCGGCGCGGCCACTTGTGAGACTACCTTCGAGTTCTCGCGGGTAAATCTGCTCAACGATGATCGTGGTGTCTGGATGCGCTGATCGGAACCCGTCGAGCAGTCGATACACCTCATCCGTGGTGATGGCGGGCGAGTGTGCGAGTCGCAGTTGAGGCGGTGAATTTGCCGCGACGTCGCGTAGCCGCCTCTCGACCGCGTCGGCCGCAGCCAGCAGCGGTTTAGCTTCGGTGTAGAGAAGTTTGCCAGCTTCAGTCAGGAGCAGCTGGCGAGGCGACCGGTCGATCAGTGTGACTTTGAGCTGCCGTTCGAGTTCGCTCAACGACGCGCTGAGCGCCTGCTGACTGGTGTGCAAGCGCTGGGCTGCTCGTGTCACATTGAGCTCTTCCGCGATGACGACGAACGCGGCGACCCGTCGGAGGTCCAGCGTCATTCCTGGCCGTTCTTCCGCGGGTCTTCTCTGCCTTTGCGGCGCTGTTCCTCGGCACGTTCACGGCAGCGGCGCAAGAATTCCTCATCCGCTTCCGTGTTCTGCGCGATATGCCGCCCAGGCCGGTCGTACTCCGGGTAGCGCGACCCGAAAGGGTCCTTTCGGCGCGCCGAGAAACCGTCGTTCGGGCGTCCCGCGACAACCCACGCGACGCCACCAGCGAGGGGGAGAATAACGACCAGCAGGATCCACGCGATCTTGGGCATATTGCGGACGCGGTGCTCATCGGTCGTGATGACGTCGATAAGGCAAATGATCCACACAGCGGTGACGATGAGCATCAGGTACGGCACAGATTCTCCTCCGAATTCCCGCTGAGATCGAAACGATCACACCACGAGCTCACGTAATCGGCAACTAGGTTCGGAAAACCGCTTCAGTGAGTGGGCTTCTGGTTCTGTGTGCAGTGTTCCCGCCACAAGACGTCCAGGAACAGGTGAACTGAATCGAGGACGCGGATGGTACGCACGGAGGGGATCATGTCGAAAGCGTGCTGTCCGCCGGGGAGTTCCGTGTAGTGCGTCGGCTGGGCGGAGATCTCCTGCAGCCTACGTACGAATCGTCTCGCTTCTTCAACCGTGATGAGCGAATCGTTCACTCCGTGAATGACGAAGAAAGGGGGAGCGCCGCGCGTGATCCGATGGAGCGGTGATGCCTGCCGAAACGGTTCGGGATCCTCGCCACGGCGGCGTTTGAACACCATGCGCTGCACGACCCAGCGCACCCCTGGACTTAGCACACGCTCGTCGTCAACGAAATCGTAGACACCGTAGAACGGCACACACGCGGCGACAGTTGTGTCCTCGTCCTCGAAACCTGGTTGCAGTGCAGGGTCGTTGCCGGTCAGGGCTGCCAGAGAGCTGAGGTGTCCCCCGGCCGAACCCCCAGTGATCGCGATGAAGCCCGGGTCGATGCCGAACTCGTCTGCATGTGCGCGGACGTACGCGATGGCCCGCTTGACGTCTGTGATGTGCGCTGGCCAAGTGGCGCGGGGACTTAACCGGTAGTCGACGTTGAAGCCGACCCACCCGTTAGCGGCGAGATGCCCAATTAAAGGCAAGCCCTGCTGTTTCCGCGAGCCAGTCGTCCAGCCGCCACCGTGCACGTTCATAATCGCGGGCCGCTTACCGGGGTACGGCTTCTTAGGGAGGGTGGCATCGAGTTTGAGTTCGAGATTTCCGATGCGGTGGTAGGTGATGTTGTTTCGTTTCTCCACGTCTCGCCGCCACCACGCCAACGGGGGCAGAAGCACATGGAGACGCGGGTACTGGTGGCGTTCTTCGATGAACTGTCCCGGGAGACGAGGATTCACTGTAACGGGTGTCGTGAGCGCTTTGACACCGGGTGCAAGTATCAGCGTCACACCGGCGAGGAGCGTCACCGCGCCGGCCCAGCCTACCGTTGATCCCAATGCGCCAGCCCAGATAAGAACCGCGCCTACGAGCACAAACAACACGCTGAAGTGCAAAGCGAGCTCAGTGAGGAACCATGCGAGTGGCCAGCTGAAGAACATGATGCGGCCGCGTGTCCGCGGCCACCGCGAGTTCACTGCCAATACCACCGCGATAACCCCGAGGGTCAGCAGCAAAAAAGAGGGAACTGGCACACCAAGAAACACGGTCGCTCCTATAGGGCCCGCCACAGCATCCGGGTTACCGTTCCCGCGACCGCTGCGAGTGGGTCGTGCCGTCGAAGTTCGCGCGCTTCGGGGGCGGTCTCAGGGGTGCCCTGAAATGAACCGAGGTGACTGAGGACCAAGCTCGTGCGCGGTGCGATGGCTTGAGCGGCGTGCAACACGGACCCCGCAGGCACACCTACAGTATCCCCGCCCTTCTCTAAGGCCCGAATCACGAGGCTCGCCGCTTGTTCGGGTGCGAGGCGCGGAATCCCCCGATTGGCCGCTTCGCTGGGAGCGATCATTTCAGTCCCCACCAGAGGCATGCGGACGGACGTGAACGTCACGCCGTCGGCGAGCAGGTCCCTGCCTGCGATGCGTCCGAACTCTTCGAGGGCAGCTTTTGACGCCAAGTATGCGGAGTAGCGCGGTGGATGCCCTTGCAATCCCTGCGTGGATACGTTGATGACGCGGCCGTACCGCTGGCTGATCATGGCGGGAAGTAGCGCGAGTGTGAGGCGCACGGCTGCAAAGTAATTAAGCGCCATCGTGCGTTCGTAGTCGTGGAAACGGTCAGTCGACAACTGAACGGAGCGCCGAATCGATCTGCCTGCATTATTCACCAGTACGTCGACGGCGCCGAAGTCGTGCAGCACTTGCTTGGCGAGGTCGTCGATGGCGTCGCTATCAGTGAGATCGCAGGGGTAGGCGGTGGCTTCGCCGCCCGCTGCGACGATCTCGCGGCATAGCTCGCTCAACTCTTCGGCGCGGCGGGCCACGAGGATGAGGCGCGCGCCGCGTCGCGCTGCGCGGAATGCGGTTGCCCGGCCGATACCGGACGATGCACCGGTTATCAGGACTGTGCGCCCCTTTAATGGATCACGGTGCGATCGTTTGCGGGCCCTGTCCGGATCGAGGTTTGTCGCCCAGTAGCGGTAGAGAATGTCCGCATACGTGCGGAGTTCCGGCGCGACGATGCCGCTTCCACTGAGGTGTTGCTGAGTCGCTGTCGTATCAAACCGCACTTCACCGAACAGGATCGGCAGCAGGTCTGGGGGTAGTCCGATCTCGGTGAGCACCGCCGTCGTCGCGCCCGATGTGCGTGAGTTCTTGTGGGACGCGCGGGCCAGGCGCTTGCTGGAGTCCTGCAAGATCCGAGTGGCGGCGCGACTGACTGCTCGGGGCGCGTTCGCTCTGATACGTGGGGCACCAGCAGCTTTCGCGAACGCGTTGTACACCTCGGTGGTGGACTGCGGCTTCGGGGCGCCTAAGTGGTAGGTGGCGCCAGAGGGTGCGTCCATGTGCGCAAGGTGGTCGATTGCTGCAGCGACGTAGTCGACCGGCACGATGCTCGTCACGCCCACACGTGGTGCCGCGATGGGTAGCTGCGACGGAAAATGCGCGAGACGGGAAAATATGGGAAACAGGTAGTACGGCCCATCGATCTTGTCCATCTCCCCGGTTCGCGAGTCACCGACCACGGCCCCCGGCCGGTAGACGCGGTACGGCACCTTCCCTTGCTCTCGCACCAAGCGTTCGGCTTCGTACTTCGTGGCATGGTAGGGCGAAGGGAAATCCTGTCCTAGGTCGAAATCCGACTCTCGGAAGGGTCCTCGATAGTTGCCCGCTACAGCAATCGAAGAAACATGGTGGAGCAACTTTGCGCCGTTGTGCTCCGCGAACCCAATGACGTTGCTCGTGCCGACGGCGTTGGCTGTGTGGTTCTCGTCAGCCGATGCCGTCACGTCGTAGAGTGCGCCGAGGTGGAACACATGGTCGTATGCGGGCAGTTTCTGTGCGTCGGCGATGCCTAGTGCGTCGCTGCTGAGATCACCGATGACCGGTGTGACACGCGAACTGTCTGGCCACTGTGTCTTCAGTTCGTTGAGTCTCTGAACGGATTGTGCCCGGACGAGAACGTGGACGTGTGCGTCCGTTCTCTGGAGCAGCAAAGGGATGAGACGTCTCCCGATGAAGCCGGTGCCGCCGGTAACAAAGTAGTTAGGCATCGCAACCTCCGTTGGTGCGGCCTCGTAGCCGATGAGTACCAACATAGGTGAGACATCGTGTCTCGGCAATACCTGCTTCCGCGTTTGCGGGGCTAGGCGATGACCTCTTTCGCGATCAGATCGAGGTGATCAAGATCGGAGAGGTCGAGAACCTGCAGGTAGAAGCGTTCGCAGCCTTGTTCAGCGGCCCGGCCGATAACCTCCGCTGCCTCAGCGGGCGTCCCCGCGACGCCGTGTTTGCGCAACTCATCCGGCTCACGCCCGATCGCCGCCGCCCGACGGCGGAATTCCGCCTCGTCGCGGCCCACGCACACGACTAGCGCGGCGGAGTACACCAAGTCATCAGGGCTGCGTCCGAGTTCTTCGCACGCATCACGAATTACCGTGAACCGGCTCCGGATACTGTCGATTTCAGGGAACGCTGCGTTGTATTCATGCCCAAACTGGGCAGCAAGAGCAGGTGTCCGCTTCGGGCCCTTGCCGCCGACGATCACCGGTAGTTGTGACTGCGCAGGCTTAGGAAGTGCGGGACAGTCGATGAGTTCGTAGTACTCCCCCTTGAAGGTGAACGTCTCACCAGCGGGCGTTTCCCACATGCCGGTAATCAGGGCCAGCTGCTCCTCGAGTCGGCCAAACCTCTTGCTCGGGAAGGGGATTCCGTAGGCCTTGTGTTCTTCCTCGAACCAGCCCGCCCCGAGGCCGAGTTCAACGCGTCCACCTGACATCTGGTCTACCTGCGCAACCTGGATGCCGAGGACACCTGGGTGCCGGAACGTTGCCGACGTGACAAGCGTGCCCAAACGGATGCGTGAAGTCTCTCGCGCAAGCCCCGCGAGGGTTGTCCAGGCGTCCGTCGGGCCGGGCAGTCCTGATGCGCTGCCCATACTCAGGTAGTGATCGGAGCGGAAAAAAGCATCAAAACCGAGGTCTTCGGTGGCTTTAGCGATCGCTAGGAGGTCATCGTAAGAAGCCCCCTGCTGGGGCTCAGTGAAAATACGAAAATCAAGCGGCATGTCTATAGCGTTCCACATGCGCCGAAATCCTCAACCGAACGCCGCGACGCTAGCCCAACTCCTCGACCGCCTCACCGAAAGGCACCTCGCCCTCGGTGAGCATCAGCACTTTGTGCGCCGTGCCGGGCGCACGCAGCAACTCCGCGATCACCAGCGCAACATCTTCGCGGGTGACGTCCCCTTTTGGGATAGTCGGCTCAGCCAAGTTGACCAGCCCGGTCGCTGTGTTGTCGGTCAGCCGCCCCGGCCGCAGTATCGTCCACTCGAGATCACTGCGCCGGACAAGATCGGATTCGGCTGCTGACTTCGCCCTCAAGTAAGCAGCCCAGACCTCGTCGGCGTCGTCGGGGATCGGCTCTCCCGCACCAAACGCTGAAATCTGGATGAAGCGCTTCACGCTCGCCGCCTCAGCCGCATCCGCGAGGAGCACAGCCGCTGCGCGATCGACGGTGTCTTTGCGGGCCGCGCCGCTTCCCGGCCCGGCACCAGCAGCAAAAACCACTGCGTCCGCGCCATCAAGAACGGATGCGACATCATCGACCGAGGAAGATTCGAGATCGAGGACAATCGGCTCTCCACCGATAGCGCGAAGGTCATCGGAATGATCGGGGTTCCGGATAAGTCCTACAGCCCGGTCGCCACGCGCATCGAGCAGGCGGGTGAGGTAAAGAGCGATCTGGCCGTGTCCCCCGGCAATGACGACTCGTTGCATATCCCTACCCTAACCGCACCAGGAGGAGGCGCTTTGAACGCAAACGATAATTACGCACCAATCCAGTGGTAGCGGCGTTCGGGACGGCCCGCTGTGCCGTACCTCAGCCGCACTTCCGCTGTGCCTGATTCCGCGAAGTACTCGAGGTAGCGGCGCGCGCTCACGCGAGAAAGTCCCGTGCTCGCCGCGCATTCTGTCGCGGACAGGTCGTCATCGGCGCTGTGCAAAGCGTCGCGAACGAGCTCGGCAGTCTGCACGCTCATTCCTTTCGGCATTATCTCGGGCGTCGTAGGTGCACCGAAGACCCGGTCGATGTCGGACTGGTCGGCGATATCAGCGGTATCAATGTGCTGCAGCTCGTTTCGTTGCTGCTGGTAGTGCAGCAACCGTTCACGCAATGTCGACCATTCGAACGGTTTGATGATGTAGTGCGCCACCCCGCCACGCAGCGCGGTGCGAATCGTCTCAGCGTCGCGAGCAGCCGTGATGATCAGGACATCGACGGGGTTATCGCTGTTGCGTAGTCGACGAAGCACATCGATCCCGCTCAGGTCGGGCATGTATACGTCGAGGAGGACGAGATCGGGTGTGAGTTCGTTGACTATTGTCAGCGCGGCCGTACCCGTATGCGCGACACCCACGACGGTGAAGCCAGGCACTCGTTCGACCATGCCGCGGTGCACGCGCGCGACCATGAAGTCATCGTCAACCACCAGAACTCGGATCACCGGTCCTCCTTCCTTGCCCCGGAGTCATCCTCGGGAGTCCGCGGCAGGTAGGCGGTG
The DNA here is from genome assembly GCF_000214175.1 of Hoyosella subflava DQS3-9A1. NCBI lineage: Bacteria > Bacillati > Actinomycetota > Actinomycetes > Mycobacteriales > Hoyosellaceae > Hoyosella > Hoyosella subflava. Next base: position 4,639,538 of record NC_015564.1, on the reverse strand, counting down.
AACTCCGCACCCCAAAGTGCGGAACTCGTACCGGCTTCCCCGGACTGGACCGTGACGGCCCCGCCCCTCCGCGCGCAGATCACTTGTGTCAGCGCCAGCCCGTAGCCACGGGCGCGGGACTGACTGTCTTTAGTGGAGTATCCGCGTTCGAAAATCTTCGTGTGGTGTTCCTCCGGGATTCCTGGACCCGTGTCGCGCACCCGCACACTGACCGCCCCGGCATGGTCCCCGAGAGTCACCTCCACCTGTCCCGGGCCGCTGTGCTGTGACAGGGCGTCGAGCGCGTTGTCGATGAGGTTTCCGGCCACCGTGACGACATCAGCGACAAGGGGGTCGGGGAGGGGGCCGAGCGCCGACTCATCGGAAACGGCGAGTGTGCTGCCCTGTTCGGTTGCGAGGCTGGTTTTCGCGATCAGCAGCGCCGCCACAGCGGGATCCTGGATCAAGAACTTGACGCTATCGGTGAGTTGCGCACGCGTCCCGCCGACCTTGCGGACGTAATTCTGAACCTCCTCATGTTCGCCGAGTTCGAGCAGTCCCGAGATCACGTGAAGCTGGTTACTGAATTCGTGTGCTTGTGCGCGCAAAGCATCGGTCGTGGTTTTCGACACCGTGAGTTCGCTTTGCAGCGCGAGCAGATCCGTGCGGTCGCGCATCGTCGTGACTGACCCGGCCGGTACACCCGCTTCTGTCAGCGGCATCCGGTTGAGCGTGATTACACGGTCACGCACTGCAATGACCTGTTCCCCCTGGGGTTCGTCGCTGACAAGCGCAGCCTGCAACTTCGGGTCAAGCCCGAGTTCTGAGATGTTGCGCCCGGTGGCATCGGGCGGCAGGCCCAGGAGTTCGCTGGCTGATTCGCTGACGACAGTGATTCGTCCCGTCGCGTCCAAGCCAAGCACACCTTCGCGGATACCATGCAGCATCGCTTCGCGGTGCCGGACAAGCCGCGTGATCGCGTCCGGTTCTAACCCGAGAGTCTGACGCTTGACCCGGCGTGCCAGCAGTAGTGACCCCGCGAACCCAATGACGCCCGCGATAGCGAGATACGCGAAGATACCTGGCGCGGCGGCAATCAGACGCTGCCCGATAGTGGGAACCGCCCGGCCTGCCGCGACGATGCCGATGACCTCACCGTTAGCAATTACGGGGACGTGCGCGGCGATGTAGTCAACATTGTTGTGTTCCGTGGAGCCGGACCACGCGCGTCCGTCTAACACCGGGCTGGAGCCAACCTGAAAGCGGCGCTCGAGGTCGCTCGGGTCGGGTGAGGCGTAGATTCGACGAGCCGGGTCAGCGATGATGACGAAATCTGCCCCGGACAGACTGCGGAGGCTTTCACCAGCCGGGGGCAGGAGGCCATGCTGCGCAGGATCGGCGAGGCCGATGCGAATGGTTTCGGTCGATGCGCCTGTTTCGGCGATCGCGCTCATCCGGCGGCCTTCATTCTGGCGGAACGCGGCGTCGAACTGAGCCAGAGCTACCCCAGTCACGACGATTAGCACGATCATGATGATCGTCAACTGGAGGGCGAGGAACTGCCCGGCGAGCGTAAGCCTGGGGCGCACGAGCCGAGACTCTCACATTTCCGCCATCTCCGGCGAGCATCTCGCGTGAACAATATGACCACAATGTTCACTACGAACAGTGTTCCGAACTACTTACACAACATTCACGTGACTCAGGTCACGGGTTGACGATGTGAAGCGCATCACAAGTCCACGTTGGGAGTTCGGAATGAGGAAACGCCTGGCCTTCCCCGTTTGTGCGGTGGCTGCGTTCGCTGTCTTCACCGCGACCGCCTGCACAGAAGCGGAAGTCTCTGAAGACGGTGCGTGGTCGCCTTCCCAGCCCATCGAAATGGTCGCCCCCGCGGCCACCGGCGGTGGCTGGGACACACTCGCACGAACCAGTACGAGGCTGCTTGATGAGGCGGGTCTCGCCGACAAGCAGTTCCGCGTCATCAACAAGCCTGGTGCGGGAGGCGCAATCGGATGGGCATACATGGCCGCTCATTCCGGCGATCCGCACAAACTCTTCGTCACAAGTCCACCCATGCTGCTTGTCCCAATGACGGGTCAGGCACAAAACGAGTACACCGAGTACACGCCGATTGCCCGACTCGCGACCGACTACATGGTGTACGTGGTCCCAGGAGACTCACCGATCACCTCGTTCGACGAGGCAGCGGAGCAGCTGCGCTCACGCCCGCAATCTTTCGCTGTAGCGGGCGGGTCGTCACCCGGAAGCATGGATCACGTCGCCGTCGCGGGGGCGTCGCTCGCCGTCGGCGCGGATCCAACGGAGCTCAACTACGTCGCTTTCAACGGTGGCGGCGAAGCGATGACAGCGCTACTGGGCGGTCACGTCGATATGGGCGTTACTGGTGGTGGTGAGGCAACCGGGCTGATTGACAGCGGGAAGATACGGGCCCTGGCGGTTTCCGCGCCCGAACGCGTCGAGTCGATGCCTGACGTGCCGACGCTCACTGAGCTCGGATATGACTTCACGTTCGATATCTGGCGCGGGGTGATGGCTCCCGGTGACTTGACCGCCGCCCAGGTCGAATATTACGAAAACCTCTTCAGCCAGCTCGTGGAACTCGAATCCTGGAAGGTCGAATCCGCACGGCTGGGGTGGGTTGACTCGTACCTCGGCTCAGCAGATTTCGCCCAGTTCCTCGACGAGACCAACGACGAGTTCGCTGAAATCCTCGATGAGGTCGGGCTGGCCAGGAACGCGGGAACCTCATGACAAGCTTCACATTCACTCAGCGGACGCTGGCACTCGCCGTAGGTGTCCTCGCGCTGGCCTATTTCTTCTTCGCCACACAAATCTCTGAGTTCACCGCGGTTGAGGTGCCCGTTCAGCCTTCAACATTGCCGAAGGGGCTCGGCGTCGTGCTTCTGCTGCTCGCTGCGGTGTTGTTCTTTCAGCGTGGGGAGCCGAAATCAGTGGCGCAGGCGGCGGTGCCTGCGGTCGTCAAAGCCCGGACGGCGGCGACGGAAGCTGTTGCAGCCGAGGACGAGGGACCCCGACTGGGCCGTACCGGCAACCAGGCGTACGAAATTGGTTTGTTCGTTGCATCGACGTGCGTGTACGCCTTCGCGTTCGAGCGTCTGGGCTTCATCATCGCCACCGCCGCCTACGTGTTCCTCGTCGCCTGGTACCTCGGATACAAGAGGCACCTCGTGAACGCAGTTGTGAGCATCGCCGTCCCGCTCATTCTCTACCTGAGCATCACCACAGGACTCGGTGTGGCGCTGCCAACCGGCGTTCTGCCTTTCTGATCAGGACACTCTCATGGATACATTTGACCAGTTGATGCAGGGATTCAGTGTCGCACTGACCCCGCAGAACTTGCTGTTCGTCTTCATTGGTGTGCTCGCCGGAACGATCATCGGTACTCTCCCCGGCCTGGGCCCAATGAGCGCGATCGCACTGATGATTCCCGTTGCTTTCGGGATGGACCCCACTACGGCGATCATCATGCTCGCGGGTGTCTACTACGGTGCAATATTCGGTGGCTCCACGTCGTCGATTCTTCTGAATGCCCCCGGGGTAGCAGGGACGGTGGCGACATCGTTCGACGGTTACCCGATGGCGCAGCAGGGCAGAGCCGGCAAGGCACTAGCGATCGCCGCAATCTCCTCCTTTGTCGGAGGCACGATCGGCATCATCGGCCTGATGGCCGTCGCGCCCGCGCTGTCGAGCCTCGCTGTCAGCTTCGGCCCTGCGGAATACTTCGCGCTGATGATTCTCGGTCTCACCGCTGTGGTCACCCTCGCCGGCAAGAACATCACGAAAGGCCTGATAGCAGCCGTCGTCGGCGTGATGATCGCACTTGTCGGCATCGATACGCAGACCGCGAATCAGCGTTTCACCTTCGGTTTGCCGGACTTGCTGGAAGGCATCGATTTCCTGATCGTCGCCCTCGGCATCTTCGCGCTCGCGGAAGTGCTCGTCATGCTGACGAAGCGGGGCAAGGAAGGTGAAAAGCGTAAGGTCACGTCGCTACGCCTCACTCGGAAGGAAGCGAAGACGATTGCGCCACCAGTCGCGCGCAGCTCTGTGCTGGGATTCTTCACCGGCGTTCTCCCCGGCGCGGGCGCAACCGTCGCATCTTTCCTCTCCTACTCTTTCGAAAAGCGCATCGCGAAGGACGGCAAAACATTCGGCAAAGGCAACATCAAGGGTGTTGCTGCTCCCGAGTCAGCCAACAACGCGGCGGCCGTCGGATCGTTCGTTCCGCTGCTGACGCTGGCGGTCCCAGGGTCCGGAACTACCGCGATTCTGCTCGGCGCGCTGCTCGTCCTCGACGTGCAGCCGGGCCCGATGATGATGACCGACCGCCCCGAAGTGTTCTGGGGTGTAATTGCCAGCATGTACATCGGCAGCATCGTGCTGCTTGTGCTGAATTTGCCGCTCATTCCGTTGTTCGCGAAGGTTCTGGACACCCCAAGAACGCTGCTCCTGCCGCTGGTAGTCGTCTTCTGCGTGGTTGGCGTGTATGGACTGAGCTTCTCCACGTTTGATTTGTGGCTGCTCATAGCGTTTGGTGCGATCGGCTTCTTGATGCGAGCCAATGGGTTCCCGGCAGCACCGCTGATCTTGGGGCTGATTCTCGGCGGCTTGATGGAACGCTCGATGCGCCAGGCATTGCAGATCTCCGGCGGAGACTGGACTGTCTTCGCTACGCAACCAATCCCCGCGATCTTGCTCGGGCTTGCGATACTGTCCCTGCTCCCCGCAGTGATCGGAACAGTGCGACGGTCCCGCCGCGGCGCAGAGCAAGACATCGACGGTGGGCAGGAAAAGGAGAAGGTCTCCGAAAGGATCTGACAGTCGTGACACACAAGCTCCGTTCCCTCCCAGGGAAGTTCGCTCTCTTGATGATCGCGCTAGTGTCGATTATCGCGGGATGCGTCCCTGGCGGGGGAACGGAGCTTTCGCCGCTACGCATCATTGTTCCAACCCCACCAGGCGGGGGATTCGATCAGACCGCGCGCTTGACGGGCATCGCTTTAGAAGATGAACGGCTCGTGGAGAGTGCATCGATAATCAACATGCCTGGTGATGGAGGCCTCGCAGCCCTGCATCGCGCGCGTTTTGAGGAGGGCGCCCCTTCGCTGCTGCTTCAAATGGGTCTCGCGACGATAGCGAACGCTGAAGTCTCCGGGCAGGGAGAAGTGCTCCGCGAGCTGACACCGATCGCACAATTGATGGACGAGCCGGGTGCGATCCTCGTGCGTCCCGATTCAGAGTTCGCGACCATCGATGACCTCGTGGCCGCGGTACGGGCTGAACCGGACGCTGCCCAGATCGGTGGGGGCTCGCAGCCTGGCGGCCCCGACTATCTCGCCGCGATGTTGTTCCTCGAAGCTATCGGCGTCGAGCCCTCCCAGAGTGGGTATCGCGCGTACGACGGGGGTGGCGATATGCTCGGCGCTCTGGTCTCTGACCAGGTTGATGTTGCCTTCACCGGTATCTCGGAGCATCTTTACGAGATCCGGGATGGTGAAGTGCGTGTCCTCGCAATCACGGGGGCGGAGCGATTGCCAGGAATCGACGCCCCGACCCTCATGGAACGGGGACTGGACGTGGAGTTCCACAATTGGCGCGGCCTCATGGCACCACCAGGCATCTCACCATCTGAGCGTGACGCGCTCGTCGACATGTTCGCCAGCCTTGCCGGGTCAGCGACTTGGGGCCGCACGGTGCGTGACAATCACTGGAACAACACATTCGTCGCCGGAGACGATTTCGCGGACCACATCGACCGGGAGACACGCGAACTGCATGAGTTGTTGCGGCGCTTCCCGGTGGGTGGATGAGTTGTGGCTCGTCAGGCAGCCGCGGATCAGCGAACCATTCGAGCACGGGGCCCGCAGTTGCTAAATGTTTGTCCATCCGCTGAGGGGGTAGGCAATCAATGGCGGGGCGTGTTCTCCAGCCGCTACCACCTCATTCTGCCGGTTAAGCAGCAGCTGGCAGGGCCGATCTTGGCTCGTCTTGGGCTGTTGCGGCCAAGCGGGCCAAGGTCACTAGGCCCTTACACGCCGTGGCTGCTTGTGCCATTCTGGAGATGTGAACGAGGAGCACGGCAGCAGTAAATTGGCCAATGCCCTTGGCGCGTTGGCCGTGGAAATGCAGGCCCGCACGAGTCGCGACGCGACCCTGCAGGCTATTGTCCACGGCGCGGTCGAGGTCGTGCCCGGTGTCCGCTGGGCCGGGGTCTCGCTAATACGGGGCCGCCAGATCGTCCCTGAGGCGCCCACTGACCCTGTTGTCGCCGAGCTCGATCAGCTGCAGTCAAGCCTGGACGAAGGCCCATGCATGAGTGCGTTGCGCGAGCATCACACCGTCCGCATCGACGACCTCGCTACCGACTCTCGCTGGCCCCGTTTCGCCAGCGCGGCCTTTGCTCGCGGCGCGCGGAGCATGCTTTCGTTCCAGCTTTTCGTGCGCGCTGAGAACTTTGGCGCGCTCAACCTCTATGCCGACGTGCCGCACGCGTTCACCGACGAGTCCACCGCTGTCGGAACAGTGTTCGCCCAGCATGCTGCCGTCGCGCTCGCCGGGGCAAACCAGCGCGTTCACTCAAAAGCCGCCCTCGACAGCCGCGACGTCATCGGCCAGGCCAAGGGCCTCCTGATGCATCGCAACAAAATTAGCGGGCTACAGGCGTTTGAGTTGCTCGTGCGCGCCTCTCAGGACACCCAGCTCAAACTTACCGAGGTCGCCCGCTGGGTGGTCTCCGAGCATGAGGGCCAGATCAAGGGGAGCGACCCGCTGTTGGATGAATCGCACTGGGCGGGGGAGGCGGGCCGGAAACAGTCTCCTAGATCGCTTTAAAGGCCACTCGCGCCGCCTTCTCAATCACGAAGAAGTCGTGAGCGAGCAAGAGCGGTCGCGCTGTGTTCAAGGGCCATCCATAGTGCGGTTATGTCGTCGATTAGTTGGTCGCGGGTAATCGGTAGATCTCCGTTGGCCCAGGACAGGATTGCCTGGGCGGATCCGCCGATTACGAAGGCGGGAGCAGTCGAGGCCAGGGAGTCTTGTTCGAGCGCCACATCGTGGGTTGTGCGCGCGTGTGCGATCAGTGCGGCGGTGAGGCTGGCGATTACGGCGGTGCGTTTCTCGTGTGTCACCGGTGTGGCCGGTATGCCGCCGAGGAGGACGAGTGCTTTGCGGGGGTCGTCGCCGAGAATGTCGACGACGGCGGTGATGGCGCCGCGCGCCTGCTCTTCCACGGGCCGGTCGAGCAGTGGGATGTAGCCGCTGATGGCTGCCTCGGCGACCTCGGCCGCTATGGATTCGATTACGGCGTCGGCCAGTGCGTCGAGGCCGTCGAAGCTTTCGTAGAAGTAGCGTTTGTTGAGCTTGGCTGATCGGCACAGTGCGTCGACTGTCGCTGTGCGCCAGCGGTTTTCGGCCATGGTGGTCAACGCGACGTCGACCAGCGCGGTGCGTCGGCGCAGTGTCCGCTCCCCGGCGGAATCTCCTGCGTACTTGCGTTTGGTGGTCGACACGCGATCATCCTCCCATTTCTGGCGCCGAGTCGTTGACAGACCTCACAGCAATCTGGCACAGTTCCGTACCAAATAAACTGGTACGAACTCGTGCCAGAAGGGAGAGGGTGATGTCGGTACATCTGGAACGAAACATCTCGGCGCCGCGAGCGATGCTGGAGGAACTGCGGGACCGGGCGGTGGCGCATCCGGTTTCAGTCCGTGCCGCGGCGTGGGATTACCTCGCCGGTCTCGGTGCACGAAATGACCGCGACGCGCTGGCGGAAATGTTCGCCGCGGGTGCCGCACCCCAGGGGCCGGACGGAAAGATGGAAGGCCTGATCGTCGGGAAGTTATTCGGAATCCCCGAAGCGCATCTGGCGAACCCGTTGATGCGCATCGAACCGACCTGGCGTGGCAAGACCTTCGACCTCGAACGCGGGATCGGCTGGAACAGGCTCGCGCCCCTCGCCCGTTTCGTGATGCCCATCATCACCGCGGGCTACCTCGGACTGCGCCGTGCCGGCTCGGAAATGGAAGGCTTCGACTTCGCGCACGCACTGGCCGCGAGCTGGATCGAACCAGACAAGACGGTTCGCGCCCTAGACTACGGAGTACCCGAATACCGCAACCCCAGCATCCGGACGTTCCCGATCGCGCGGACCCGTGACGAGGTTGTGGAAGTGGTCCCCGGCGTCTACCTGGGCCGTGCCCTGCTGCGGATGTACAACGGCGAGATCCGGCTTATCGCCTACTTCGCGCTGCGCGAGCCGATCGGCAGCCACCTGTGATCGAGCTGCGCGGCGCAAAGGTATGCGTCACCGGCGGGGCCCGCGGGATCGGGCGGGCCACCGCCGAAGAGCTGATCGCCCGCGGCGCCGAGGTGTGGATCGGCGACCGCGACCTAGCGGCCGCGGCAGAAACCGCCGTAGAGATTGGCGCCACCGCCCACCCTCTCGACGTCACCGATGAGGTCAGCTTCCGCGCCTTTCTGGCCGCCGCGGGAGCCGACGGCCCGATAGACATGCTGGTCAACAACGCCGGTATCCAGCTCATGGGCGGTTTCGCCGACCAGAACCTGGCCGCGGTGCGGCGAGAGCTCGCCGTGAACCTCGGCGCTGTCCTTACCGGTGTGCACCTGGTCCTTCCTGGGATGCGACTGCGCCGCCGCGGGCATATTGTCAACGTCGCTTCCATGGCAGGCAAAGTCACCACACCCGGGATCGCAACCTACTGCGCATCCAAATTCGGCGTCGTGGCCTTCTCGCGTGCCCTGCGCGCCGAACTCTCAGGCTCGGGCGTCACAGTCACCTCGGTACTGCCCGCCGCCACACAAACCGACCTCACTTCGGGTGTGCGTCTGCGGCTGCAACCCATCCTGACACCGGAACAGGTCGCAGCTGCCGTCGCCGACAGCGCCCACCACAACCGTGGCGAGGTGACGGTGCCCCGCTGGCTCGCGCCGCTAGGACTCGTGGAAGAACTCACGCCGACACCGATCCTGTGGTGGCTCAAACGCTTCGTCGGCGGCGCCGAGTATGGCGGATACGACCCTGTGCAGCGGAAGGACTACCTGGACCGCATCTTTCTAGGGTGAGGCGCTCCACCGTAGTGTGCTGAGGTATGGATCTGGAGGCGTACCGGCACCTCGAACTGACCTACCCGGAGGTTGGAGCCACCGCGAAACAATTACCGTCGGGGTACCGCAACATGCTGGTGAGTCGTCGAATCGGTACTGGCCGAGAGTGCTTTGAGCGGGCCGCCGAACGTGTCTCAGCTTGGGGTATGCAGCGTGGCGTAGGGCTGTCGGTGCGCGCATCCTCCCCCACGGCGCAGCAGCACACGATTGTGGAAATGCGGATGTTGTGGATGCGCATTCCGTGCCGGGTTGTGTATGTGGTGCGCGAAGAGAATTGCAGTGGGTTCGCGTACGGCACGTTGCCGGGGCATCCCGTAAGTGGGGAAGAACTGTTTCTCGTTCGCATCGATCAGCAGAGTGGCGCGGTTTTCGCCTCGGTCACCGCGTTCTCACGCCCAGCGTCCGCTTTCGTGAAGTTGCTTGGCCCGCTCGCTGGATTGGGCCAGAAGCTAGCTGCCCGAATGTACGTGCGCACTCTGGTCGGTTGAGGTTCTCCGGTTACGCAGACGTGGCGCTATCAGGCGGGCCATCGTCACGAAGCAGTTGCGTAAGGCCGAGTTTCGCGCAAAGGCGAGCAGCGGGCGCGAGCACCGCAGCAGATTCTTCGAAGTGGCCGGCGGCATGGAGGCACATGGCGTGCAAAAGCTGCGCTTGGAGAAGCGCCCTCGGTCGGCGTGCGTCTGCGAGTCGGGTGACCAGATTCTTCGCATGGCGGCATGCGTCTTCGATCTCAGCGGGGGAGCTGCATCGGATATTCGCGCGAAGCGCAGAATTGACTCCGAGTTCAGCCGTACGCAGGGCGATTGCGTAGTTCTCCGCATCGCTATCGGGGTAGGCCGGGACGTCCAGGTAGCCCTGGTGGAGTCCGGCGCGCACCCTTTCGTTTTCGATCCTTGCGGCTAGCCGCGGCAAGGAGAGCGTCTGGGCAATGCGGGCACCGTCCTGAAGACGAGCAGAAGCCGCTTCGTGGTTCTCGCGCAACGCCTTGACCCGCGATCCTGTTCCGTAGCTAGCCAGCATGAAGTCAACGGTTCCGCCCTCAGGTCCGAGCGCGTAGCTGTCATCGAGCAGCCTCTCGGCCTCGTCTATCGCGCCCTGTTCGTACAGCAGGTCACCGAGAACCGCGCTGGCGAGCCTTGCCGCGTGGGAATTGGCGCCGCCAGTCGAGGTGTGTGCCGTATTCAGCGCCGTTCTGAAATGCAGTTCAGCTGCCGCGATATCGAGTTGCTCGTGTGCTGCCAGACCTGCGATGCAGTTCCCGTAGACGACGGTGAACGGTCCCTCCGTGTGGTCGAAGTAGCGGCGTGCTCGTTCGTGCCATTTTCGTGCGGAATCGAAATCGAAGTCGTAGTACGCCGCGACTGACGCAACGTTTGCTGCGGCGGCGGCAACGAAAGGTCGCATAGACTGTGGACGCATCAGGCAGTCTTTGACGGAGTCCCGGATCCCGTCAGTGCGGTCCTTGAATAGTTCCTGGATCCCCTGCAGGAGCGTTGTTTCGCGTGATAGTGAGTCACGCTCGCTATCGGACAGCGATGCCGCTTCAAGACCTGACGCAATTGCGCTGAATGTGTCTTTCACCTGCTGGTCGGGGCGGCGGAGCAGCACCTGGGCCCACGCTAGGTTGAGGAGAAGGCGTGGTCGCGTGGCCACGAGGTGGGGCGACAATTTAGAAGTCAATCCAACAATCGTTGACAGGTGTGAAAGTTCCAGAAGATCAAGTCCGGAACTCTCCACGAGGTCGGCGGCCAGGTCGGCGGCCCCTGCCGCGACAGCATGGTCGACGGCTTCGCGGAGCATCGAGCGGCTAGCGAACCAGTCGGAGGCGGCACGGTGCAATTCGGTGGCCCGCCCAGGGCGGTCGCGCTCAAGTCGGCGCTGCAAGAATTCCGCGAAGAGGTGGTGGTAGCGGAACCACTGGCGTTCCTCGTCGAGCGCATAGAGGAACAAATCGTTGTCTTCGATTTCCTCCAGTCTGGCCTGGCCATGAAGGGTGCCGCTGAGGCTCTCCGCCAGGCTGCCGCAGACCCGTTCCGTCACCGAGATCGACAGCATAAAGTCCAATGTGGGTGGGTCGAGAGTGTTGAGCACGTTCTCTGCAAGATATTCGGCAATGGCGCGATGCCGCCCTGACAAGTGACTGATCAGGTCGGCGGGATTGTCCTTGCCGCGTAACGAAAGCGACGCTAGTTGCAGTGCGGCAACCCAGCCGTCAGTGGTAGCGCACAATGCCGCGGCATCCGCAGGGGTGAGGGAGGCATCGCCAGATTCGGCGAGGAACTGCTCAGCTTCATGAACGTCGAACCGGAGATCACGGGCGTCGACCTCGATGAGTTCTCCCCGCACTCGCATTCGTCCGAGAGGCAGACCCGAGCGCGAGCGGCTCGTGACGATCAGTGTCAAATGGTCGCAGCCGTTGTCGAGGAGGTATTCCACGGCCCCGATCGTCGCTTTCGAGGTGACTCGGTGCCAGTCATCGAGTACCACCGTGATGTGCTTGCCGCTCTCGTGGATCTCGTTGATGAGCGCCGTCAGGACATACCGCTGGGCTTCACTGCCGTGCTCTTCGAGTGTCTGCTCGAGACCCGCGGCCACGATCGGTTCCGCTTTACGGACCGCCTCGATCAGATGCGCAAGGAACCACACGGTGTTGTTGTCGTCCGGGTCGATACTTAGCCACGTCCACTGTGCGCCCTGTTCTCGAAGCATGTAGCACAACTGGCTCGCCAGCGTGGTTTTGCCGAATCCGGCTGGCGCGTGAATGAGGATGAGGCGGTGGCGTTCTCCATCGATAGAGCGGAGGAGTCGATCGCGCTGCACGAGCGTCCGAGGGGTTGTTGGTGGCCGGAACTTCGTCGGGGCTGTAGGTGGTGCCAGTTGTGTCGCCCCCGGTCGGCTCACGCCTACTGCCGGAGTCTTCTGTTTGGGCGGTTCGTCTAGCTCTCCGGACCGCGCAGAAGACTGGCCGAGGATGGCCATCTCGTCGGTGCCAAGCCGGTGGCTCTTCTGGACCGCGCGGAGCAGTTCGCCGAACTGTGCTGCTGATTGAGGCCGCTGCTCAGGCTCGATCGCCATCGCATTATCTATGACCTGGCAGAAGTCATCTGGCACCCCGTATGGCCGCAGGTCCGGTACAGGCTCGCTGGTGATCCGAAGAAACTGTGCAACGACCTTCTCTCCGGCCTTGCGCGTGAACGCCGCCTGGCCGGTGGGAGGCAGTAGAGAGTCGCGGCAAGTCCATACACGTCTGAGGAGACCGATGGCGTGTCACCACCCAGAATTTCTGGTGCGGTGAATGCGGGCGTGCCTGCGCCGAGTCCTTGCGTGGTTTCGAACGCACCTGCCATGCGAGCGATCCCGAAGTCGGTCAGTTGGGGTTCTCCGTAGTTGGTGAGGAGTATGTTCGCTGGCTTCACGTCCCGGTGGAGAATGCCGTGCTGGTGTGCGGTTGCGAGCGCACCCGCGAGCCGGACACCGATCCGGAGCACTTCTGGCCATTCGATTGGCCCCGATTTGTTGAGTACCGACTGTAAAGAACCGTGTGCATGGAAGGGCATTACCAAGTAGGGGCGGCCGGAGAAGGTCACTCCGGCGTGAAGCACGTCGACGACGTGCGGGTGGCCTGATAACCGTGCCATTGCGTGCTCCTCGCGGAGGAACCGTGCACGACTTGATTCATCGAGCTCGGAGTGCAATATTTTGACAGCAACTGAGCGCCCGAGTGACGTTTCGCGGCACCGGTACACCACGCCATAGGCACCACGGCCGACCTCGGTAGCCGAATCAAATCCCTCGTCGGCGAGTTCGGCGGCAATTCCCATAGGAACGCCGGACCGAAGGTCCTGCTGAGTCTCCTCAGGTTCGCGCGTGCTCATCGGCGAAGCACCTCGGTCCCAGGCGTCGACCGTGCTGTGAATTCCTGTCGTGTCCAAATTCTACGTCAGGCGACCTCTGTAAGTTTCGGTACTCAGTCATGCGGAACCTGCCACGCCAAACTCGTCGAAGGCGCCGTCGAGATGGATCAGCGCTTCTGCCGCAGACTGCGCCGAGGTCACCCGCCTAGGATGCATCAACCTCGTTCGGCGACGTGCCTTTCGATTTGGACATCCATCGTCGGGATGCGGCCATCGCTGCCGGGTGCCGGGTGCCGGTTCTCCACGTGAGCCAGCTAATCGGGGCCGGGAATGCACGGGCGAACGGCTCGACCGCGGCCCAGCGCCAGGGCGTGTGAACGTCACGTCTGCCCTTTTCGAGAGTCCGGATGACAACTCGGGCGACCTGATCCGGAGTCATCGTGCCGAGGAGCTTCTCAATCGCGGGAATACGATCTTCGGCACCGGGGTGGCGATCGAAATACGGGCTTGACACCTTGGCTGGAGTGAGCGAGCTGACGCGTATTCCAGTGCCGCGGAGGTCCTGACGCAACGCGTCAGTGAAGCCGCGCAGCGCGTAGCGGCTGGACGCGTAGCCAACAGAGCCTGGCCAGGGGATCGTGGCAGCCGGGGTGTTGATCTGCAGGATGGTGCCAGACCCGCGCTCGAGCATCCCTTCGATGAAGGCCCGGGTGACGTAAAACGCGGCGAAGTAGGGCACGGTCATCATCGCTACGGCCTCTTCGGGGTCCGTTTCATCGATGAACAGGAACCGTCCGGCACCCGCGTTGTTGACGATCACATCAGGCACACCCCAGCGCTCGAGGACCTGGCTGGCCATGGCTCGAACGTCGTGAATCGACCCGACATCTGCCGGTATGGCATCGGCACGGCCACCGGCACGCCTGATGCTCGCCACGACTGAGTCCAGTGGCTCCGGGGTCCGGGCGACGAGGATGACGTGCGCACCCTTTTCTGCGAGGGCGAGTGCTGTCGCCTCCCCGATGCCCGACGAGGCTCCGGTAACGAGCGCGAGCTTTCTGTCAAGTTCCATTGTGCTGTAAGTCCTTCTCATTGATCACTGGTCGTAGTTGTTGGGCCTGCGATGTAGCTGATGGCCATTCGAACGACTCCTCGGGCGAGAATGCCTGTGTCGTGGGGTGCAGTATCGAGCCAGCTCGGCAGGCTCCGTCAGGCCGTTTCCGGGAGCATGTCGCGGACCATCAGCTCAGTCCGCGACTTGTCCATGTAGACCGGAACCGCGTAATTCCAGTGGGTTTCGCTCATGGCGCGTTCGACGATCTGCGCGATGTCGGCGTCCTGGAGTTTGTCGACCTGTGTGGGGATGCCGAACTGGACATTCAGTGCGCGGACGTGCGCAATGAACGCATCCGCCAGAGCAGACTCGTCCGTGCCCTCGAGTCCGCTCACCCGCGCCAAATCCGCTAGGCGCGCTTGGCATACCGGTCGATAAAGATCGAGAACGCGCGGCAGGATGATGGCGTTGAGGTACCCGTGCGGCAAGTGATACAGGGCGCCGAGATTGTGCGAGATCGCGTGCACCCAGCCGATGCCCGCGGTCGTGATCGCGACGCCGGCCTTGTAGGACGCAATCGCCATGCGCTGGCGTGCCTCGAGATCGGTGCCATCTTGCAACACCTGAGGAAGGTTCTCGACGACCAGCCGCGTCGCCTCGAGTGCTTCGGCGTCGGTGTCCGAAGTTGCGTTGTTGGAGAGGTATGCCTCGACCGCGTGAGTCAATGCATCCATGCCGGTTGCAGTGGTTCCCGCTGCTGGGAGACCTGTCATCAGGGCGGCGTCCAGCGCGGCGGCGAGCGGTACGAGCTTCGGGTCCATGACGACGAATTTCCGGGTTGTTTCCGGGTCCGAGATCACCGCCCCGATCGTCGCTTCTGACCCGGTGCCCGCAGTCGTCGGAACGGCATAGAGCGGCAGCGGCGGCATGATTACGCGGAACAGGCCACCCATGTGGACGATTTTGTGCGGGTTCCGGGCGCGCGCGGCGACCATCTTGGCGGCGTCGATCGACGAGCCGCCCCCGACTGCCAGTACTGCTTCGCTGCCGTGCTGACGAAGCATTGCAAGACCGGCCTCGACCTGCTCGATCGTAGGATCAGGCTCGACGCCGGTATACGCGACGACGTTAACGCCGTGCGACTCGAGGCGGTCGATCATGGGTTGGAGCAACCCGATCTGCAGCAGAAACTCATCGCTGACGAGCAGCACCTTGCGGACGCCGGACTTCGCGATGTGGTCGCACAGATCGAGCGACGACCCCGGTCCGCTGAACAATTCTGGCTGCCGGAAGTTCAGGATCTTCGCGCTGATCTTCAGTGCGGACTGAAGTTGTTTGTAGGCGAATACCTGGATCGAGTACGGAATCACTGCATGTCTCCTGTTATCGGGTGTGTGTCCGGGCAGCCACTGCCCGCGATCGATTTGTTCCCTCACAGATCCAGGTCGATGTCCGAACAGGCCAGACTGTCGCACACTGTGATCCTCTGGACTTCGGTGCCGGAGTCTTCGTTCTGCGTCGTCCCGCTCAGCTTCGGAGTCACGCACGCTCGGCACAATCCGCGACGGCACCCGGTCGGCACTGAGATGCCGGCACGCGTAGCCGCTTCGAGCAAGGTTGTTGCGCCGTCGATCTCGACCTTGCGATCGCTGCGCCGGAACGTCACGGTGTAGCGGCGACCGTCGTCGACGGGTCGAACCAACTCTGGCGGTGTGAACGATTCGGTGTGGAACAACGGTGCCGGTTGCCCCATGTCAGTTAGATATCCGCGAACCGCGTCGACAAGTCCGCTTGGGGCGCATACGAACGTCTCGCGCTCGTGTGCGTCGGGAACGAGTTGCTCGATCAGAGTCGCCGACGCCAGCTCACCGGTGAACAGGTGCACCCGGATGCCGACCTTGCGCCCGAGCTCGCGAATCTCGCGCTCGAAGAGCGTCGACTGTTTGTCGCGGTTGAAGTACAGGAGCACCGCGTCTGATGGTCGCTCCGCAGGCTCCGCTCCTGTGTCTGATGGTCGCTCCGCAGGCTCCGCTCCTGGTTCGCTGGCATTGCGTTCGCGTGCGATTCGTCGCAGCTGGCTGATGATCGGCGTGATCCCGACGCCACCGGCCACGAACAACGATTTCGCAGGAATCTCGGTCATGATGAGGCCGCCGGTAGAGGCAGGGGCACCGACGAGGGTCACGTAGGCGCCTGAGTTCAGCGTGTCGTTCAACAAGTTCGAGACTCGTCCGCCGTCAACCCGCTTGATACAGATGTCCATCGTGTCCGAACCGTCGCTGTCGTTCACAAGGCTGTACTGGCGAACGAGCGACTCTCCACGATGCTCGACCCGCACCGAGATGAAGGCGCCGGCATCCCATCGCACGTCATCCCACCCGTGCGGCCTTTCGAGCCGAACCAGCCGGGCGCGACCGTCGGCCAGTTCCTGCGTCGCGACGACGCGCGTCGGAACGTTGTACCAGCGCGGTTTGGCGAGGTAGGGGCCATCGGGGAGCATGCGATACTTCGCGCCGGCAACAACGCGTCGAGCGAGGGACAGCGGCTGCTTCAACAAACGCAGCGGGCTCGAGTTTTCGCGTTCACCAACCGGAACCGACAGCCCGGTGAGGGCCTGCACCAGCAGCGCCGCGGTGTCGCCGATCGGCGTCTCGTGGTAAGGCAGACCATGGCGGAGCGCAATGTCCTTGACCTGCGGCGCAATCTCGCGCTGCCGGTTGGGTGGTAGGTCAGGAAACAGGTGGTGTTCGACGTGAGTGTCCAGGCCTCCGTAGAAGATCCGGAAGTCCGGTCGGTTCTCGAATGGCACTTCCTCCTCGAGGATGCGCTGAAGCATGGAATCGAGTTTGTCGTTGCGCAGGAAGTTCCGCGTCGCACGGATCTGCCTGGTGTAGTACTGGTCGCGCGTCTCGTCGGGACCGGGCTCCGGGAAGACTTCGACATCACCGGCATGGTGCTCGATGATCACCAGGAACAGCACGGCGAGGTAGCCGACGACCCCACCGACGTGATTGCCGAGCAGCGTCGGAAGAAACCGCGAACCTGCTGCGCGGGGTTCGGTGATGAGCCGGCGCACCGTGTCGCGGTAGGCGACCTTGGCGGGGACACGCAAGGTATCGACACTGAAGAAGGGCGAGTTCGTCATCTGCCGGGCCGCATTCGACACGACGAACGGCGCGACCTGGGTGAAGAACGGCGTTGCCCCGCCGACCAAGAGAAGCTGCAGCGCGTGGTGGCCGAACCAGTCCTGTCCGGCCTGAGCGCGCACGACGCTATACCCGAGATCGTGGTCCCGGCCGAGAATGTTCGTGTTCGGATGATGTCCCTCGTGATGCATCACCTTCCACTCGGCAATGTCGACGTTGAAGTCCCAGTCGTAGCGGTCGGAATGAAACTCACCCGCGTTCGGCAGGTGGTCATAGGAACCGTGAATGATGTTGTGGCCCAGCTCGGAGAACTGAAGAAGCCGATACAGCATCTCGAGAACCACCGCCCGGCTCACCGCCTTCGGGCCGCCCGAGCGGAGCAGTTCGCGGCGCCGGGCGTCGATTGCCTTCGAGTAGGCACTGACGGCACGAATGTGGGCAAGGTCCTCTTCGCCGACCTTCGCCTTTGTGCGGGCGTAGAGGTCCTGGATTTCCTCTGAGAGGGCTCTTTGTCGGACGACATCGATGGCGGTCATGAGAACAACGGTATGGCGATTGAGGTTTCAGATGAATGTTCGCTTCGGGCAGTTATTTGATAAATTCGGACAATGGCTATCGCTGCAGCGCCCGCATGGTCAGTGCCGCGCGGCACCGAAGGCGTGCGAATCATGGCACAAGGCGTCACCGGTCACATGACCATCGCCGAGGTCCTGGCGGGGACCGGACTGACCGAAGCGGATCTGGTTGACGAGACCGCCGAGATCTGGGCACACCAGGAGTTCGCCGTCGTCCGCAACATCATCGGCAAGCTCGGCGACCACACCGGCCAGGGGATCGAGGTCGGCGGCTTCAGCACCTTTGGCAGGGCTGGGATCGTCGGTTTCACGTTCCTGGCCAGCGCCACGGTACGCGAAGGCGTCGAACGTATTGCTCCCTACCTTGCGCTCGCGCCGTCGCACGTTCGCCTGTCGGTCGACTCCGACGCCACTCACTCGTACATCGTCGCTGACGACACCGAGATTCCCGCCGATGTGCGGCCGTTCATCGTCGAGCGAGACCTCGCGGGCATCGCCGCTGTACTACGGGGAGCCGGTGTCGAACTCGCGCCGGAGTGGATTGAGACCACCCTCGACGAAGAGCGGGCTGAGCGTCTCGTGCGCACGTGGTCAGCAACGGCTGAAATCCGACCTAACCAGTCACGCAACCGCATAGCAGGGCCGCCGGGAATGCTCGATGCTGCTCTCCCGCAGGCTGATCCGAACACAGCCAGACTCTTCGAACGGCAGTGTGCTGAGGTCCTCGATCGTCGGCTCGCCCGTGTTGGACTGTCCGGCCAGATCCGCAGCCGACTGCTCCACGATCCAGCGCATTTCCCATCGATGCAGACAGTCGCCGACGAACTCCATCTCGACCCGCGGACGCTCCGTCGCAGACTGAGCGACGAAGGCACGTCGTTCCGGGCGCTCGCCGACGATGTTCGATGGACCCTCGCCGAAAGGCTTCTAGCAGAACACATGCCGATCGAAGAGATTGCGCTGCGTCTTGGCTATGCGGAAACGGCGAGCTTCACGCATGCGTTCACCCGATGGACTGGAGTGGCTCCGAGTCGGAGTCGCGCTCGAAGCCGTCGGCGCAAACGCGACGGTCAGTCAACCTAGGGATTCATCGAGTAGGCGCTCGCCAGTTCTACGATCTCGTTCCACACACGCCGAGAAGCCGAGCCTGCTCGAGGATGAGCTAGCCGTCCGCGTTGTCGCCCTGCCACACCTGGCCGAGACCCAGACATGTCACCTGCCACGGGTACCAGTACGACATTGTTTCGAGGGCGGTGCCGACCTCGATGAACTGGGCATTGCCGGGCAGCACGATCCCGCGCTTTTCCGGCCGCACGTGCCTCGTGCTGTTCACTCCCGCCAGCGGCATTTTCCCGCGGCGACCAGCGAGGTCAGACCCGCTCTCACATCCAGGAATGCAAAACCGCGTGGCCGCAGCCGCACAGCACATCACCTATCTACTCACCTGACTTCGTGATGAGGGGGGCGTAGAGAGCTGAGCAGGCCTTCGATCGGTCTGCAAGCGCTGGTAACGGGGTTCGCGTGCTGCTTGACGAGAGTGAAGGCGAATCCCGCTGACCGAATCCGCTACGGCTCAAGTAGATCGATCAGTATACTGAGAATCAGTCATACACCTCGGGAGGAGGCCCAGTGTCAGCACGGGAATCCCTCATCGCAGCCACGATCGATCTGGTGCGCCGCCACGGTGTCGCGGCGACCGGGCTTGCGGAGCTGATCGAACGCAGCGGCCGGTCACGCCGCACGATTTACCTCAACTTCCCCGAGGGGAAGGCGGAACTGGTCGCAGCCGCGGTGAGTGCGGCAGGAGCCGCGGCCGCGCAAATGATCAGATCTTTCGCAGAGAAGCCGACCGTCGGGGCAGCTTTCGCCGCTTTCGCAGACACATGGACTCAGGTCCTCACAGACAGTGGTTTCACCGCGGGATGCCCGATCGTTGCCGCAACGCTCGGGCGTTCTGACGCTCCCGAGGCGGCTGACGCTGCTGGGGAGGCTTTCCGCGATTGGGAGACGATCCTCGCGACGCGCCTTCAGGAGGACGGCGTTGCGCAGGAGGCGGCGCAGTCGCTCGCGACCACCATCATTGCCGCGACTGAGGGCGCGGTGATCATGTCGCTTGCTGCGCGATCAACCGCACCGCTCGAGCGCACTAGTCAGCAAATCGCCACGCTGATCGAGCACCAACTCCGAGCGGGCGCACCCGCAGTGTAGAGCCCGCGCGGAGTTCGTTTCGGGCTCAGGAGTCGGTAAACGAGATCCGCACGGATATCGGCGTGCTTTGCAGCGCCTGGAATCCGGCAGCAGTAATACCTGCGATTGCTTGAGGACCGAACGTCCGGGCGCGTGCGGTGACGTCGTCGTCGGGCCGGAACTCCGCGATTCCGGTGCGCCAGCGATTGCCTTGCCTGATTCGGACTGTCGGTGTCGCGGTGATGTTGAGCCCCCACCCGGACCGTTTGCCGTGCTGGGAGATCACCCAGGCGCCGGTCGCGTCGAAGGCTGCGGAGACGGGAACGCGGCGCGTCAGCCCAGATTTGCGGCCAATTGTCTCGAGTTCGGTGGCGAATGAGGTGCGCACGCCCAGGTTACTGAGCACGCGGACAGCGGGGTTGGCTATGTAGCGCCCAACCGCGCGTTCGAATTTGAACTTGCGCAGCGTCGTGTCTTTCGCGGGCACGCCCGGTGCAGCTGAGCGGCGGCTGCGGAACGCGTCGAATCCATTGCGCTGCACCATGGTCACCGCAGTTCGCCACTTCGCACGCGAGGGGTCAGTGTCGGCGCCATTGCCAAGGCGATGCAGTTGGTCGGTGTGCCACTGCAGGTCGAGTGCGCCGTCGAGTGCTTTCATCGGCCCTGCCGCGAGCTGTCGCGGTAGGCCGAGCGTGACATGCGGAGAGTGGAGGCGGTCGCTGCGCTGCTGCAGCAGTACTGCGCCCGCATCGGGGATGACCGCTGCAGGACGCCCGATGCCCACCACGTCACAGTCGCCGCTGCGGACTGCCTCGCTCATGCCGGAGAACGTGCGGAATCCGCCAGTCACGGCGAGTGGCACGCCTGCGGTCACGCTGCGAACGGTACGGGCATATTCGAGGAAGTACGCTTCCCGTGCCTGAGTGCTCGCGGACGCAACTTTCGGGCGCCCCATCATCGCGGGGGATTCGTAACTGCCACCGCTGATTTCGATCAGGTCGATACCTTCACCCGCCAGCCGCTGGGCGACCAGCCGTGATTCGTCCTCCGTGAACCCGCCGCGCTGGAAGTCAGCCGAGTTGAGTTTGATCCCGACTGCGAAGCCGGGACTGACGGCACTCCGGATTCGCCGGACTATTTCGAGGACGAACCGCATGCGGCGCTCCGTGTCACCACCCCATTGATCCTCACGCTGGTTGGCGAGCGGTGACAGAAACTGGGAAACTAGATAGCCGTGCGCGCCGTGGATCTGCACACCGTTGAATCCCGCGGTTTCCGCGATGTGCGCGACACGGGCGAACCGGTCGATGATGTCTTCGATCTCGGTGTGCGTCAGTTCACGGGGGACCGGAACCCCTGGGATGTTCGGTGCGATCGCGGAGGGTGCCACGGGGCGGCTCTTTGACGCGAGGGGATTCGCCTGGCGTCCAGGATGATTAATCTGCATCCAGATCGGCGTGCCGCCATCCTGCGCTGAGTTCGCCCACCTGGCCAGGGCGTCAAGGTCGGTCCTGCTGTCGACGACAACATTCCCGGGTTCTCCCAGGTGTGCGCGATCGACCATCACATTGCCTGTGATCACGAGACCGAATCCGCCTGTGCCCCAGCGCGTATAGAGCCGCTCGAGTCGTATGCCGGGTCCGTGCGCGCTATCACCGAGTCCCTCGCTGAGCGCCGCCTTCATCAACCGGTTGGGGAGTACCTGCCCGCAGGGCAGAGGCAGTGGATCACTCGGCGAGTCGCCCGCGAGAGCAACTGTCTGAGCAGTGTGGGCAGGGTGCGCAGTGCCTGCCCCGTCAGTCCCGCCTGTCCTGTCAGCACGACGCTGTGCCATACGAACCTCCAAGGTATACCGAACGGTTTACTCGCGAGCCTAGTAGACCGAGCGGTTTACCACAATCCCTGGGATCCGTTCTAGTGCCCACAGGCTTCCCGGCAGGCTCGAGACTGAGGAGACTCGGTCATGGTGGATGATCAATAGCGGAGATTCTGGGTGACGCTCATGCGTCCGGCAGGTGAGAAAGGCGGCAGTACATGGTTGGTGCTGGCGGAATGTGGCGGCGGGGTGCTGCACTTGGCGGGTTAGGCCTGGCAGTTGCGGGGTCGACCGCGTGGGCGATGCACCGCAGACTCATCTACTATCCCGACGATCTTCCAGTCCCGCCCGCGTCAGCGCTCATCCATGGTGCGGAGGACGTGCAGTTCACTACCGATGACGGGCTGACACTGCACGCCTGGTTGGTTCCACCGGCCACTGATGTGACGAGCCGTGACATCACGGTGCTCATGGCGCATGGCAATGCCGGAAACCGAGCGGATCGCGCACCGCTAGCCGCGGAGCTGGCGCGCCGCGGCATCGCCACCTTGCTCCTCGATTACCGGGGTTATGGGGGCAATGCGGGTCAGCCGTCCGAGCAGGGCCTCGCGCTCGATGCCCGCGCGGCCTACTGGTACCTCCGCAACAATCGCGGCGTCGCCCCAGAGCGGATGATTTACTTCGGTGAAAGTCTCGGATGTGGAGTCGTGGCGGAACTCGCGCTGCGCTACCCGCCCGGCGGCGTGGTCTTGCGCTCGCCTTTTACTGACCTGGTCGAAGTTGCCAAGCTGCACTACCCGATGCTTCCGGCGCAATTGCTCCTGCGTGACCGCTTCCGGGTCCTGGAGGCTGTCCGGAAAATCACGGTCCCGACAGTGGTTGTGTACGGCGCCTCGGACGTCATCATTCCAGCTGAGATGAGCGCTAAGGTCGCGGACGCCACCAGGAATCTGAACAGCACCGTCGTAATGCCCGGGGTAGGGCACAACGACCCGCACATGCTTGTCGGCGAGGAACTGATCGACGCTGTGGAGTCCCTCATCCCGGACTAGTCATAAGAATCTCACTAATTCTAGGACTCTCCGTAGAGAGTCATAGATATCGGTAGCGTCGGCGGTACGGTGGCCGCATGGATCCTGTGCGCAACCCGTACGCCCCAGGTGCCGGGCAGAAGCCACCCGAACTCGCGGGCCGGGCAAAACAGCTTGCCGCGTTCGATGTGGTGCTGGAACGAATAGCACGTGGACGGCCGGAACGCAGTGTCATGCTCACCGGACTGCGCGGTGTTGGGAAGACGGTGCTGCTCAACCAGATGCGCTCCGCCGCGATCAGCCGCGGATGGGGAACCGGAAAGATCGAGGCGCGACCTGACCAGGAACTACGGCGTCCCTTCTCCTCCGCCCTGCACATGGCGATCCGCGAGATAGCTGCCGCGCACCGTGACCCCGAGCGGGTCGACGAATTCCTCGGTGTGCTCAAAGCTTTCGCGCTGCGCGCGTCAGCTGACAAAGGAATGCGCGAGAAGTGGCAGCCAGGCATCGACGTTCCCGTCGCCAAAGGCCGCGCAGATTCCGGGGACATCGAAATCGATCTGATGGAACTACTGGTTGATGCGTCATCGCTAGCGCAGGATGTGGGCGTTGGAATCGCGATCTTTATTGACGAGATCCAGGACCTCGGCCCCGCTGACATTTCGGCGCTGTGCGCAGCATGCCACGAACTCAGCCAGCTCGGCGCCCCGCTGATCGTCGTCGGAGCGGGCCTTCCGCACGTCCCAGCGGTCCTGTCAGCCTCCAAGAGCTACTCGGAACGCCTGTTCACCTACCACCGCATCGACCGGCTTGACCGAGCCGCATTTGACCTTGCGTTGCTCGCTCCGGCGGAGCGAGAGGAGGTGACGTTTGAGCCCGCGGCGCTCGACGCTCTCTATGCCGCAGCGGACGGCTACCCCTATTTCGTGCAGGCGTACGGCAAAGCGACATGGGACATGGCGGCCCAGTCACCGATTACTCCCAATGATGTGCGTGTCGCAGCGCCCGATGCCGAAGAGGAACTGGCTGTCGGGTTCTTCGGATCCCGCTACGAGCGCGCCACCCCCGCGGAGCGCGAATACATGCGAGCGATGGCTGATCTCGCTGGCGACGACGGACCTGTCCTGACTGCGGAAATCGCGAAACACCTCGGGCGGCGGCCCGCGTCCCTCTCCCCGTCGCGGGACGGGCTGATCAAGAAAGGCCTCATCTACTCCGCGGAACGGGGATCGATTGGATTCACCGTCCCGCATTTCGGGCGTTACCTGCGAAGTCAATCAGACTGAATGCCCGAACCGGGGAATTAGGGGATGCTGGTGCAATGACGGTTTCACCGATGTTTCCGCTTGGAACGGCGTTGCTGCCGGGCGGACGGTTGCCGCTGCACGTGTTCGAGCCGCGCTACCAGGAATTGGTGCGCGATTGCCTCGCCGCGCCGGAAGGCCCTTTTTTCGGAGAGGTGCTGATCGCCCGTGGCGCCGAGGTAGGTGGCGGTGACCTCCGGAACGAGGTAGGGACACGGGCCGAAATCGTCGCCAACGTCGACCTCGGAGGCGGCCGGATCGCGATGGACTGCCGTGGCCGCGAACGAATCAGGGTGACGCGGTGGCTGCCCGACGACCCGTATCCGAAAGCAGAGGTCGAGCCGTGGCCGGACGAGGACCAAACTATCGGCGAATCTGATTTTCACGCGTTCAGCGCCCGCATCGCGGAGCTGTACAGTCTGCTTGCCCGTTTAGCCGGCAAACAGCACGTGCCGTCCCCGCGCGTGCCTGACCTCGGAGGTCTGCCCGAAGATCCTGCCCTGCATCTCTATTCGCTCGCAGACCGGGTACCGCTCGGTGATGCGGACAGGTATGCGCTGCTCGCGGCGCCAGGTTTGAGCACGAGGGTAACGGTTTTCTCAGACGCGCTCGATGGGCTAGTCGAACTCGCCGAGTTTGGGCTCACGAAGTGAGTGTCCGACCTCCATGCGCCCTAGGGAGAAATGTCATGAACACAAACGCCTTGGTAGACCGTGGTGCCAAGCTGCTGAACCTCGCTCACCGAATAATCCTCAAGGTGAGTGGGAACCGACTGCTGACGAACCCATTCGGGATGCCGGTGGTCGAACTGCACACAGTTGGCCGCAAATCGGGGCTTCCGCGGTCCTGCTACCTGACCTCGCCGGTTCACGACTCCAATCGAGTCGTGCTCGTCGCGTCGAAAGGCGGTGATGATCGCAACCCGGACTGGTACCGGAACCTTCAGTCGAATCCAGATGCGGAGCTGGTGATCCACGGCAGTCGGCGGAAAGTACACGCACGTACCGCCAGCGCTGACGAGAAGGCCGAACTCTGGCCTCAGATCGTTGCGGCGTACAAGGGCTATGCAAACTATCAACAACGAACCGACCGCGACATACCGGTGGTGATCTGCGAATTCCGCGACTAGTTCGCTCGGTGGGCGCCTAGCCGCGCCGCCCCAGATGGGACCCATCACGCACCTTTCATGGCCGCGCTGGATGTGGCTGCCGTAACATTGGGGCCGCCGTTACCGCGGAATACTCCTGAAGACTTGCCACCAGCGAATGCGAGACGAGACAACCATGAGTGCTCAGCAGCCGACCATCATTTACACGCTGACCGACGAGGCGCCGCTACTCGCGACAGGTGCCTTTCTGCCGATCATCCGCACTTTTACTGATTCGGCGGGTATCAAGATCGAGACCAGCGACATCTCTGTCGCGGCGCGTATCCTGGCCGAGTTTCCGGATTACTTGACCGACGAACAGCGCGTGCCGGACAACCTGGGTGAGCTGGGGCGTCTGACACAGCTGCCGGAAACCAACATCATCAAGCTGCCGAACATCAGTGCCTCGGTGCCGCAACTCGTGGCCGCGATCAAGGAACTGCAAGCCAAGGGCTACGAGCTTCCGGACTTCCCGCAGGATCCGAAGACGGACGAGGAAAAGGAAATCCGCGATCGCTACGCAAAGTGCCTGGGCAGCGCGGTGAACCCGGTGCTGCGCGAAGGTAACTCGGACCGTCGCGCACCCAAGGCGGTGAAGGAGTACGTGCGCAAGCATCCGCATAGCATGGGTGAGTGGTCCATGGCCTCGCGCACACATGTGGCCCACATGCGGCACGGCGACTTTTACCACGGCGAGAAGTCCATGACCGCGGACCGCGCATGCAAAGTGAAGATGGAACTGCTGACGGAAAGCGGCAAGACCATCGTGCTGAAACCCGAGGTATCGCTCGGGGAAGGCGACATCTTCGACAGCATGTTCATGAGCAAAAAAGCCTTGTGCGATTTTTACGAGGAGCAAATGGAGGACGCGCGCAAGACGGGCGTGATGTTCTCGCTGCACGTCAAGGCAACGATGATGAAGGTCTCGCACCCGATCGTGTTCGGCCATGCGGTGCGAATTTTCTACAAGGAGGCCTTCGCCAAGCATCAGGAACTATTCGACGAACTGGGCGTGAACGTCAACAACGGCCTGGGTGATCTCTACGACAAGATCGAGACGCTGCCCAGTTCGCAACGTGATGAGATCATCAAGGATCTGCATGAGTGCCATGAGCACCGGCCCGAGCTGGCTATGGTGGATTCGGCCCGCGGAATCTCGAACTTCCATTCACCCAGCGACGTAATCGTGGACGCCTCGATGCCTGCGATGATCCGGTCGGGCGGCAAGATGTATGGCGCTGACGGGCGAACGAAGGACACGAAAGCGGTCATTCCCGAGTCGACGTTCGCCCGCATCTACCAGGAGATCATCAACTTCTGTAAGACCAATGGTGCGTTCGATCCGACGACGATGGGGACCGTGCCGAACGTGGGCCTTATGGCGCAGAAGGCGGAGGAGTACGGGTCGCACGACAAGACCTTCGAGATTCCCGAAGCCGGTGACGCCAATATCGTGGATCTCGACACCGGTGAAGTGCTGCTCACCCAGCATGTGGAGGCCGGGGATATCTGGCGCATGTGCACCGTGAAGGATCAGCCGATCCGTGACTGGGTGAAGCTGGCTGTCACACGCGCGCGGGACTCCGGCATGCCGGTCCTCTTCTGGCTCGACCCGTACCGCCCGCACGAGAATGAACTGATCAAGAAGGTCCAGACGTGCCTGAAGGATCACGACACGAGTGGTCTCGACATCCAGATCATGTCGCAGGTGCGTTCGATGCGATACACGCTCGAGCGTCTGATACGTGGACTCGACACGATCGCTGCGACAGGCAACATTCTGCGCGACTACCTCACCGACCTCTTCCCGATCCTGGAACTCGGTACGAGCGCAAAGATGCTCTCCATCGTGCCGCTGATGGCCGGTGGCGGTCTGTACGAAACGGGTGCGGGCGGTTCGGCTCCCAAACACGTCAAGCAGTTGGTGGAGGAAAACCACCTGCGCTGGGATTCGCTCGGCGAGTTCCTTGCGCTGGCTGTCAGCCTTGAAGATGTAGGCCGCAAATTCGATAACAAGCAGGCCGCCATTCTTGCCAAGACTCTTGATGCGGCGACCGGGAAACTACTAGAAAACAACAAGAATCCCTCCCGCAAGACCGGCGAGCTAGACAACCGCGGAAGCCAGTTTTATCTCGCCCTGTACTGGGCGCAGGAACTCGCCGCGCAAAGCGAAGACGCAGATCTGCAGAAGCACTTCGCAGCACTGGCGGAGAAGCTGGCGGAGACCGAGGAAACCATCGTGCAGGAACTCGCCGAGGTGCAGGGCAAGCAGGTGGACATCGGTGGCCACTATGCACCCGACCTCGACAAGATCAGCGCGGTGATGCGGCCGAGCAAGACGTTTGACGATGCGTTAGCGGCAACAGTCGACTAGTGATCGAGGTACTTCAGCGCACTCTTCGCGGCGTGGTATCCGCACATGCCGTGCGCGCCAGGCCCCGGAGGGGTCGCGGCTGAGCAGATGTACATGCCGGGCACGCCGACCGAGTAGGGCGCTAGGGTGGCTCGCGGCCCAAACACTAACTGCCGGATGTCTTTTGATCCAGTGAGGATGTCACCGCCGATGTAGTTGGAGTTGTATTCCGCCATCGCCGTCGTCGAACGCACCGCGGTCCCGACGATGCGCTCGCGGAAGCCTGGTGCGAAGCGCTCGATCTGGGTGATGATGGCCTCGGTTGCGTCGCCGGTGTAGCCGTGCGGCACATGTGCGTACGCCCAGAGCGGGTGGACGTTACCCACGGATCGCTGCGGGTCGGCGAGATATTGCTGGCCAACGAGAACGAACGGGCGTTCTGGCATGGTCCCCGCATGGATGGCACGTTCGGTTGCGGCCACTTCCGCGTATGTTCCGCCCACATGCACGGTTCCTGCCTTGCGTGCCTTGGGGTTTGTCCAGGGCACGCCACCCTCGATTGCGAAGTCGACCTTGTACGCCCCCGGTCCGCGCCGGAATCGTGTGAATGGGCGTGCGACGCGTCGAGGTAGCCGGTCGCCGAGGATGCTGGCGATCGCGCCTGGCGCCAGGTCGAACATGGTGACGTCCGAGGTGGGCAGTTGCGACGCGGTGTCGATTCGTACCCCGGTCTCGATCTTGCCGCCGCGGTCGGTAAGGGCCGCTGCCATCGCGTTGGTTATTGCCTGCGAGCCCCCTTTTGCGACGACCCAGCCGTTGTGATGACCTGCAGTGACGATACCGATACCGATCGCGGACGTCATGGGATAGTGCAACGGACGAAACGCATGGGCCGCGATACCCCCGAACAGTGCTCGTGTCTGTTCAGTGCGGAATAAACGGGCCACGACCGACCCGGGCAGCGGAGCCGGAAACCCGAAGCGTGCCATGGCCAGGGGGTGGCGGGGAACACGAAGAATCGGCTGCATCATTCCGTCGGCGAGTTTGCTGAAGTTCGCCGAGGTGCGGCCAAACAGGAGGTGCCACAGATCGCCATCTTGCCCAAGGCCTGCGGCGGTCTCGGTGACGGACCGGTACAAGACACCAGCTGTCCCATCGTCTAGCGGATGCGCACAGTCAATTTCGGGGTGGCACCATTCGAGGCCATACCGGGCCAGCTCGGCCTCCACCATGAAGCGGGAGCCGACCGCCATTGGGTGTACTGCCGAGCAGTGGTCGTGGAGCAAGCCCGGCACGATGGCCTCACTGGAGCGGGCACCGCCGCCGATCTCGTCCGCGGCCTCCAGAACGGTGACTTGCACACCCGCGCTCGCGAGGATCACCCCGGCAGCGAGCCCGTTGGGCCCGCTGCCGACCACCGTTGCGGTGCTCACTTGGAGGCTCCTTCGAGGATCCAAGTTGGGTTGAGCGGAATAGGGCCGTTGGGTAACCACGGCTGCTCGACGACCGCGTCCGCCACGTTCCACGTTCCCTTCTCGATCACTCCGATTGCGGCATCTATCACTTTGTAGTGTTGCACGCCACTGCCGAATGCTTCGGACTCCACCCACACGACGATCAGTTCACCGGGCTCGAACTGTGCTTCGTCCTGAACGGCCTGGATCATGTCGACGTCGTGCATGTGGCCGTCACCAAAGTTGAAGCCAAGCACCGAGTTGCAGAGGAATTCAGCTTCACGAACAGTGCGCGTTTCGATATCAGGCAGGCGGGTCAAAAGCAGTGAAAAGAGTCCGCGAGCTTGGCTGTGCAGCGAACGCCAGGCGATGGTTTTCTGCATTGTGACTTCTGCCCATTCGCGTTCCGTCCCGGTTTCGATCAGCTGGTCAATCTGGTTTCCGGCCGAACGGGTGACGCGGTTGAGTTTGTCTTCGCACCCCGGCTTGAAGGCCCACAGGGCGGTTGCCCAGTTACCGGCGTACTGCCGCATCGAGGGAAGGAACGACACTTTATCTGGGCGGAGGTTGCCGAGTACCGGGAAGAAGAGCAGACCGCCCACAACTAGGACCAGCAGCCACGGTGACGACATATCGGTGATGTAGTAGCCGTCCCGGTTCGGGAAGCCGAGGAACAGGAACGCGGTGGCGTACGCGAATAGCACATTCCATTCCAGCGGCACAGCGAGTGGGAATGTCGAAATGATGAACAGGTGGAAGGCGATCATGAGCAGCGCGGCAGCGAGGCTGACCCACTTGTTTGTGGAGAAGAACAGCACCAGCGGTGCAGCGATTTCGACAGCAGTTCCGTTGACGTGGGCCATGAAGTGCGCCAGTTTCGACGGGCGCAAGTCGTTCGGGTAGTTGCGGTAGTGCGCGCGTTTGAGCGACTTGAATGGCGTCGACGGACTGTTGCTGACCATTGGTGGGACAACGTTGGCGAAGTGCTTGCCGAACTTAGAGAATCCGGCACCGACCCACACGACGAGGATCAGAACCTTCAGCGCGATGATCATGTCGGTGAACGACAGTGCGGTGAAGAAGATCATCGCTGGCAGATACTGTTCCCCGCGTGCCGCAAGAAACACGACTTTGTCCCGTAAACCCAGGACGATCAGTAGGACAACGGAGAGTCCCACTAGTGCAGGGCTGACCAGTCCGCTCGTGTTGTTCGGCAGCGCCTGGCTCAGCGATTCGCTGGAGACTCCTGGCATCGCCAGGGCAACAACGAGACTGGCAAGCAAAGCGAGGTAGAGTCCAACATCAACGCTGGTGCGGCGATCACCGCTGGTCAGCGGCACCCATTTCCATGGCCGGAGCCGGATTGTGCCCCGTTTGGCGTAGAACCGCCAGCCGCCTGTCATGGGTTTGAATTTGCCAGCAAGCGGCCCCCATGAGCCCGCTACGTTCAAGCATTCCAGTAGCACAGTCCAGAGGATGAGCTTCTGGTAGACGATCGGCTGGTTCCACCATTCGGTGACGTTCCAGAACGCTGGCAGCCCCGAGGTAGTAGTTGCGAAGATGACGCCACCAAGCGCATACAACACGACGATCTTGAAAATGTAGATGGTGTGGACCATCTTCGGGGCACCGAAGCCATAGTCAACCCAGTCGGTTGCCAGGATGCGCATGCGCTCCATCAGCGGTTTCTTCAAGAATTCTTCGGGCACGACCGGAGGGACGTGCGGTTTTGTGAATCCCATTGTGGTTTCTCCTCGTGCGGGATGATCAAGCGTCGGCGAGCGACCGGCGCAATGTGGGCTTGTCGAGCTTGCCGACGGGGTTCTTTGGAAGCCCGTCGAGGATGGTGACTTCGACTGGGACTTTGTATTTCGCGAGATTGGTGCGGAGGTGCGCCAGAACGTCGTCGACAGTGAGGTCAGACTGAGGCGTGAGGGAGGCAAAAAGGACGGGCTCTTCGCCGTAGACGTCGCTGGGACGTCCCACCACCGCGACCTCCGCGATACCGGGCATTTGATAAGTGACGGCTTCGATCTCTTTGGGGTAGATGTTCTCGCCGCCCCGGATGATCATGTCCTTGGCGCGGTCGACGAGTATGAGGTAGCCGTCCTCATCGAGCCGGCCGATGTCGCCGGTGCGTAGCGATCCGTCGACGATGGTTTTGGCGGTCTCCTCGGGGCGGTTGAGATAGCCGCGCATGATGTTCGGGCCAGTGATGAAGACTTCACCAACCTCGCCGGCCTCAACCGGGGTGCCATCCGCGTCGACGATCCGAACCTGTTGCCCGGGAAATGGCTTTCCCACGGTGCCGGGTTTCCGCACTCCGTGCAGCGGGTTGATGGTGCTTGCACAGGTTCCCTCGGACAGGCCGTAACCTTCGATGATCGGGACACCGTACCGGCTCTGGAACTTTTCGATGAGTTCAACGCTCGCTGGTGCGGCGCCACAGATGCCGAAGCGGATCGAGGACGTGTCCGGCTGCACCTCATCGGGCAGGTTGGACAAAATCGTGTAGATCGTCGGCACGGCCGAGAAGTAGGTGGGACGTACCCGTTCGACCAGATGGAAGAATGTTTTCGGGCTGAATGTCCCGGCCACAACAGTGCTACCGCCGGACAGTAGCGGTGACAGCGTCGACACCACAATGCCGTTGACGTGGAACAGCGGGAGAATCAGCAAACTGCGATCGGCTTCTGTCAGTTCGAGGGCTTCAATGACCATGCTGCACATGGCATTCAGGTTCTTGTGGTCGAGCATCACGCCCTTGGGCCGGCCGGTGGTGCCGCTCGTGTAAATGACGAGGGCCAGTGCATTCTCCGAGTAGCTGACGGCACGTGAGCCACCATTGGAAGCGCCTTTCGCCAGATCTGCTGTGGTCACAACCGTTGCAGGCGAGATGATTTCGTCGTCGGTGACGAGCACCTTCGCCTCCGCGTCCATTACTTGATACGCCACCTCAGCGGGCGCTAGTGCGGGATTGATGGGTGTGACTGCGGCGCCCAGGCGCCATGCCGCGAATAGGGTGGTAACTAGGGCTGCGGTATTCGGGAGCATGACGGCCACCACATCTCCAGCCGCTACCCCGCGCGAAGCCAGCGTCGTAGCATGGCGCTTCACCGCGTCGAGGAACGCAGCGTTGTCCAGATCAGTGTGGTCGTCCGCAACGGCTGACCCTGTTGGTGACTGTGCGGCCCGCAGATCGGGGACTTCGGTGAGGTTCATTGTTCTCCTCGTTAGAGATTCGCGGTGATGTGCAACACAAGATATGGCCGAGGTGGTGGTCGTCACACCGTCGCGACGCGATGAAGTTCTCTGCCGCCTTTGTCTTGCGGAGACAAAACCACCTTCCGAAAGGTCAGGTTTCGTCAGTAGTCGGAGTTACGATTTGGCGGTGCGCAAAAACCCCCGCCCAGAAGGAACCGCTGCAGAAGGAACCGGTGCAGAAGGAACCGGTGCTGCTGCAGCAGCGATCATCAGCAAGCTTGACAGTCAGTTGAGCGAGGTGACGGTGGCAGTCCAGCAGTATCTCGTTGCCCAGATCACTGAGCTGCGCGGTGACGCACAACTATTGGACTTGCTGCGTGACAGCGTCGAAGGGAACATCGAGACAATATTTTCGGCGATCGAGCATGCCATCCCGATCAGCCAAGTGGAGCCTCCGACGGCAGCACTCGAATACGCTCGACGTCTCGCGCAGCGAGGAGTCTCCGCGAATGCGCTCGTGCGTGCTTATCGGCTGGGCCAGCAGGAGTTGCTGCGCGTCTTGCTCGACGACATTCGCAGTGCCGACCTTCCGGCGCAGAACAAGCTCGATGTGTTCGAGCAGGTTTCCTCGACCACGTTCGGCTACATCGACTGGATTTCGGAACAAGTCATTGCGGTGTATCAAAACGAGCGTGAGCAGTGGCTCGAAGATCGCAACCGTGTTCGTGCACTGCAAGTTCGTGAGGTCCTCACTGCAGATGCAGTGGACGAGGACACGATGACCACCGCGCTGCGCTACCCACTTCGCCGCTTTCACCTCGCACTGGTCGTCTGGCGACCGGGAGTGGACAGCGCAGCTGACCTTGGGCACATGGAACGGTTCGTTCGTGACCTTGCAGAACACCTAGGCGCAAGCCACAACCCACTGTTTATCGCGGAAGATCGGCTCACCGGCTGGGCGTGGATCCCCCTCGCGGCTAAAAGCGCAGCAGCCGAAGCGGTTTCGGCAGCGCGCGCATTCACTCGCGGGCAGCCGGACCCACCGTCACTCGCCCTCGGGGAAGCATTGCCAGGTTTTGCGGGTTTCCGCCGCTCTCACCACCAGGCGCTTGATGCACGAGCGGTCGCACTGGCATCGAATACCGAGGGTGCCGCAGACCCTCATGGTGTCGTCGCGATCTCGGACCTGGGTCTTTCTGCTGCCGCGTTGCTTGGTGGGGATGTGAACGCGGCTCGCGTGTGGGTGTACGAGGTACTCGGCCCACTCTCGTCGGACACGGAGAACGACGAAAGGCTGAGGAACACACTCCAGGTCTTCCTCCGGAGCGGTTCAAGTTACAAAGCGGCGGCAGGACAACTCAATCTCCACTACAACTCGGTGAAATATCGCGTCGCGCGAGCCATTGAGCGGCGTGGCCTACCTATCGAAGCCGATCGGCTAGAGGTGGAGATCGCCTTGCTGTTATGTCGGTGGTACCGGGGCGCCGTCCTGAGCTGACATAGTCACTGCACTGCTGGGAAAATGCGCGGCTCTCTTCCCCAGGAATGCGGCTACGCCCTCCCTCCCATCCGCGCTCGCTGCCTGCGCACGAATCGTGAGGGTCTCGCGCCGGAGTGCCGCGTCCTCGTCGGGAAGCGCCTGCTCACGTAGTAGGCGCTTCGCCATCACCTGGGCCTCGCGTGACCCAGCACGCAGTTTCCGCACCGTCTCAGCGACGCCCGCGTTGAGGTTCTGGCCGGAATACAGGCCTGTGACAAGCCCCGCTGCTCGGGCGTCCTCACCAGATAATTCGGTGTTGAGCAGCGCGAGAGCTAACATCCGGTGCAGCCCTAGCGACGCCGTCATCAGCGATGTACCGCCGTCCGGCGAGAATCCGATCTTCGTGTAGGCGAGGGTGAACTTCGCTGACGTGCTTGCGAGAACAATGTCCGCGGCCGCGGCGAGCGCTACTCCGGCACCCGCTGCGGGACCACGGACGATAGAAACAACGATCGCGTCCATCCGGTGAAGTTCACTGATGACGCGATGCAGGCTGTCGGCGAGGTCATCGAGCATCGCCTGGTTGACGGGGTTACCGCGGTCGCTGTTGCACAGTTCGACATACGCGACTCTGTTCCGGACCGTGTAAGACACGAGCGTCATTTGGTCAGCCCACGGCAGGGTCAAGGAAGATGTCAAGCTCCAGCTCGCCATCACCGGGCGCCGTGCGATAGTGCTCGAAGTCGGTCGTGCCGTGCATCGCGAGGACAGCGTCATCGATGAAGAAGTTCGCTGTCTCCGCGGTGTTCAGGATCAGGTATGCGGCGTCAGCCATGATCTCAGGCTTACGCGACACAGCTATCGAGGTATCACCACCGAGCACGTTCTGAACGGCAGCCGTGGCGATCAGTGTCCGCGGCCATAGCGAGTTCACCGAGATGCCATTACCTTTCAGTTCTTCCGCTAAACCCAGCGTGGTGAGTGACATTCCGTACTTCGCGATGGTGTATCCAAGGTGTTTACCGGCCCAGGCCGGGTTCAGGTTGAGCGGTGGAGACAATGTGAGGATATGCGGGCCGCGCCCAGCCTTCGCGGACGCCTGAAGATGCGGGAGCGCCATCTTAGACAGGAGGAAGCTGCCCCGGCAGTTGATGTCCTGCATCAAGTCGTACCGCTTCATCGAAATCTCGTCGGTGGTCGACAGATCGATGGCAGAGGCATTGTTCACAACGATGTCGATGCCGCCGAACTCGTCGACGGTACGGTGTACCGCTGCTGCCACAGATTCGTCGCTTCGCACATCCCCGACGATCGGCAAGGCTTGCCCGCCCGCGGCTTCGATCTCGCTCGCCGCCGAGAAAACCGTACCTGGAAGTTTCGGGTTAGGGGTATCGGTCTTCGCGAGCATCGCAATGTTCGCGCCATCTCGCGCTGCACGCAGCGCGATCGCCAGGCCGATACCGCGCGATCCGCCCGACATGATGAGGGTTTTACCTTCTAGCGACACGATGTACTCCTTCAGGACGCGAACGTAGATAGCAGGCCGTCAATCTGTACCCCGTGCCGCGCGGATCGTTAGGGCTCTCGTGACGAACTTGATTGTTGTTTGGCCACAGTGCCCGAGCGTGTTTGGTGCTGCAGCAACTCCACCGCGACACAAAGATCCAAGCGGTGTTGCTGTGGATGAAAAGACGCTCGGCTGCGGCTTTCGCGTTCAGGTCGGATTCAACATACGCCCGCAGGGTATCGACGTACGTGCCGCCTTCAGCGGGTCGGCGGCGGTCGTTGGCGGGCCGGTGCACCTTCCCAACGGGGCGACATAAACTCCTGTGTGCTGTCACGTCCAGATTCGCGGTGTACCGATCGGCGGGTGCGCATTTCCTCGGCGGGTGCACGTTTCCTCGGGATACCGCACATTTCCTCAAGAATCTCCTTGCGTAAATGTGCAGTATCCCGCGGAAATCGAGGGGGCACGTCCTCTTCGGCCACCTGCACCAGCCGGTGCTGCCTGAAGCGGTGGACGATTCGACACCGAAGGCAGTACGGGAGTTCTTCGACTACTACAAGACCCCGCGAGCACAGCACCCGCGCTCGATCGGCAAATTCGCGTTGCGCAGTGTCGACCAGCTTGATCAGTTCGATGCGTACGCCGGCGTCGGGAAGATCGCGCCGCGGCCGCTGCTGATGGTCGCCGGTACCGAGGCTGAGACGAAGGCTTCAGTGACGGTGCGGTCTCCGCTGCGGGGGAAACCGCCGAGCTGTTCGAGATCGACGGCGCTACCCATGTGGACCTGTATGACGTCGAGCAGTACGTCGCCCAGGCGGTGGAGAAGCTCAATACCTTCTTCGCGAAGCACCTCGCTTCGTGATCTAGCCAGGCGGTATACCTGCCTCAGTCCAGGCAGAACTCATTCCCCTCCGGGTCGGCCATGACGATGAAGCCAGCGTTCATCGGGGGTGCAGGCTCGTCGCGTCGTATCCGGGCCGCGCCCAGCGCGACGAGTCGTTCGCACTCTGCCTCCAGCGCCGCCATCCGCTCCTCTCCCTCCAGTCCCGGAGCCGTCCGGACGTCTAGGTGAACGCGATTCTTGACGACTTTGTCCTCCGGCACCTGCTGGAAAAATAACCGGGGGCCGTGTCCGTCTGGATCCTCGATTGCCGATCTGGTGTTGCGCTCCTCCTCTGGTACGCCGATCTGCTTGAGAAAGTCGTCCCACGCAGATAGGGGATCGGCATTCTCAGGCAGGTCAATCCCAGGAGGTGCAGGGTGAACGTACCCGAGTACGTCACGCCAGAACGAGGACAGCGCCCGCGGATCATGGGCGTCGAAGGTGACCTGGATGTGGCGGCTCATCTGGTTGCTCCGTTCGGCTCGGAAGGCAGGGAGGTCCATCGTGCCCGTAGCTCAACGGTAAGCCCGCAGAGGGGTGAAAGGGGGCACTATCAAAACCAGGCTCAATCGTGTCAGCCACCTTTTCGAATCCATCTGCGGAGGTCGCGATAACTCACCGAATACGGGTGGTTTTGATGACACCCGCAGATGGATTCGAAGGGAGCATGCTCAGCCCCTTTGCGCTTCACGCCATAAGGGCAGAAAAGCGCCAATCGAGGACCTGTGCGGGCGCAGACGAAGTATGTGAGTAAACGAGAGACCGCAGCTGGAGAGTGCCTCCGCCGTTCTCGGCCGGAGTTGCGGATTCGACGTGGAGTTCGCTGGTGAGTGTGTCCCCCTCATGTACCGGCCCGACATGGTCGCAGGACGTCCAGTCCAGGACAGTGACTATGTTCGGCAGCGCTCGGGTTGCTTGTGCCAGCGCGATTCCAATGGTGTGCCCCCCATAAACCAGGCGTCCGTTGGCACCGACTCGTTCGTCGTGGTGCGTCGCTGCGATGTTGAGAGTGAGCCGTGCGAGTTCGGGTGCGTTCGTGACTGCATCACCGCTGCTCGTAAAGACTGTGCCCGCCACAGCTGGGGAGAAGTGGGAGCCGGGTACCTTCGCGCGGTAAACGGCGAGGTCCCAGTCGGGGAGGATCGGAGCGGAGTTCTCGGACGATCCAATCTGACTGAGGTTGTCCGCGTGAATCGTCCGATCCGGAGAGGGGTTTTCGCTTAGCGGCAGCATCGCGCAGCGGTAGAAGTCCAGCACGAGGTTGCCGTCCTGGTCGGTCGACGTGATACGAAGCGCGGCAAGGCCCGTTGGTTTGCGGCCATCCTTGGGCCGGTTTTCACGCAGCCCGACGACTTCAGTGCGCGTGTGGAGGGTGTCGCCCATATGCGGGAAACGGAAAAAGCGCAGGCCACGATAGAACAGATTCGCTTTAACACGGTGGGTCACCAGTGTTGACTGGCCAATTGCGATGTCGCAGACGAGAGACGGGCTGGCCACTGTACTCAAGCGGCCGGTGACCGCTTGACTGAGATGATCCTCAAGAGGCAGACGCAGGCGGGTGCCCAGGATCGCCTGATGTGTGGCAGCAAGACCGCTGGTCAACGTCACAGCGGGAGCGGCATCAAATATCTGGCCGACCGAGAGTTCGTCGAAGTAGGGTCCGCCGACGTGAATACTCACCATTTCTCTCCTGCCTTTGCGAATGGCTCGGGACAATGACCGTATATCCATTGTGGAAGGCGGATGAGACGTGAGTGACCTCAATCGGGACGAGGCGTACCTCGTCAGCATGGTGCGTGAGTTCATCGACCGGGATGTCAAACCCACTGTTCGTGAGGTCGAGCACGCGAACGAATATCCCGCCAAGTGGATCGGCCAGATGAAGCAGATCGGCATTTACGGGCTCGCGATCCCGGAGGAGTACGGGGGCACGCCCGTATCGATGCCGTGTTATGCGCAGGTCACTGAAGAGATCTCTCGCGGCTGGATGAGTCTCGCGGGAGCGATGGGCGGCCACACAGTCGTCGCAAGACTGCTGACGCTATTCGGGACCGAGGAACAGAAGCACCGCTATCTCCCGAAGATGGCCACTGGTGAAATCCGTGCGACGATGGCGCTAACAGAGCCCGGTGGTGGATCCGACCTTCAGAGCATGACGACAACAGCGAAGCCGGACGGCGACGAGCTCGTCATCAACGGGGCGAAAACGTGGATCAGCAACGCTCGCCATTCCCAACTCGTCGTATTGCTATGCAAGACCGATCCGCATGCGAAACCGAAGCATGAGGGTATTTCGATTGTGCTGGCGGAGAAGGGCGATGGCCTTTCTGTTTCCCGCGACTTGCCCAAGCTGGGCTACAAAGGTGTCGAGTCATGCGAATTGTCATTCGACAACTACCGGGTGCCCGTCACCTCGATCCTCGGCACTGAGCCTGGCCACGGTTTCGCTCAAATGATGAAGGGGCTGGAAACCGGCCGCATCCAGGTCGCGTGCCGTGCCCTCGGCGTCGCTGCTGCAGCGCTGGAGGATTCGCTCGCGTATGCCCAGCAGCGCGAGAGCTTCGGCAAGCCGATCTGGAAGCATCAGTCCATTGGAAATTACCTGGCAGATATGGCGACGAAATTGACTGCCGCCCGCCAGCTCGTGCGATACGCCGCGGAGAGGTACGACTCTGGTGAACGCTGCGACATGGAGGCAGGGATGGCGAAACTGTTCGCCTCCGAGGTCGCGATGGAGATCGCGCTCAACGGTGTGCGCATCCACGGCGGATATGGTTACTCGACGGAGTATGACGCCGAACGCTACTTCCGCGACGCGCCGCTGATGATCGTTGGTGAAGGCACGAACGAAATTCTCCGGAACATCATCGCATCCCAGCTCGTCAAGCGGGGTGGCGCTTAAACCCCTCAAATCCATCTGCGGACGTCACCAAAACAACCCGAAAACCCCAGGTTTTTGTGACCTCCGCAGCTGGATTCTGGGAAGGGAAGGCATTTACCGCTTCGCCCACCGCAGGACGTGCGGCTTGTATTTCATGAATCGCCGCAGCCGCGTTGATTTCACCGATTTGATCGAGAACGCAGGATGGCTGCCGAGGATCTCCGCGAGGTTCCCGTCGATCAATGTGTCACCGCCGCGGGCGGCGCTTGTCAATCGTGCCGCCGTGTTGACGACTGTCCCGTATAAATCTCCGTACCGTGCCAGCGCCTCACCGTAGGCGAGACCGACATGGAGGAGCGGCAGCGATTCGTCGTCCTCTGTCGCCGCGTGGAGTTCGAGGGCGATGCGCGCTGCCGCTGCGGGCTGCTCCACGGAGAACATGATCTCGTCACCGACATTTTTGATCACGGAACCGCTGTGGTTCGCGATGATTGAGGTGACGGTCGATTCGAACGATTCCAGCAACTCGGCAAGTCCAGTGACGTTGTTGAGGCGTGTCAGGTCAGTGAAGCCGACCATGTCAGCAAAACCGACCACCAGTGATTGGCTGGTCGTGTCCTCGCCAGGGCCTGCCAGGTAACGGGCCGCGCGCGCCGCTAAGTGGCGCCGCCACACATACGTTTGCAGGGAGTGGACGACCGGGACCCATTCGTCGACGAGTTCCGCAGCGTCGTCGAGGATTTCGATGGGGGAGATCGGTGGATTGAGTTCCATGCGTTCCCGCACCAGTTCGAGGACGAGCTCGTTCAGGAGTGGGACTTGCCATTCCGCCGTCCGCGAATAGGTCTGGCCGAGAGCGCGGGTCAGGCCGACCGCGAGATCGCGGTCGAGAACCCCTGACGACTGCAGATTAGTGAGGGTTTTCAGAGCGTCGATGTCGCTTTCGGTGAACAACACGGCCTGCTCGTTTTCGGGGCTCGCGAATCCGAGTGCGCGCCAGAGTGTGCGTGCATACTCGGGTGTGACGCCCGCCCGCTCAGCAACCTGGTTCCGCGTGTAGCGGCGCGCTTCACCGAGCAGGCTCTTCTCAACTTCTGTTTGAATGAGCCGCATGATCAGCGGGCGAGGCTCGGTCTGTTCCATCCCGCTCTTCGTCCGGCGCGGCACGATGAACAGCGGCTCGGTGGGCGCATTCGCATTAGCGATGTCGTCGTTCGGTGCCATCTGAGAGGTTCCCTGCGGTCGCGTCGGTGATGTCTTACAGATACTCCCCCAGATCAGTCTCGGGTACGACGAAAGCGACGTGATTGTCATCTCAGAGTGGTATCTGAACCGTAACAAGATCAGACGTGGGCCCGATGTTCCGGCCGTAGCGAGAAATTACCTTCTACCTGGGTAAACAATCTCATTCGGCAGGGGTGGACTGTGATCAGCAGTGTTGAAGTGGTGACGGATGTGTGGGCGCAGGCGGATCCGATGGTCTTGACGGTGGCTGCCGGCGTGTTGGCGCTGTGCGCGAGCGTGGCCACCTGGGGGGTGGCGACCGACGAGCGCTGGCGCAGCTTATGGCTCATGCCATTCCTGCTCATTGTTGCGGGCGGGACAGGTTTCGTCGCGGCGGTGCTGTTCGATGCTGGGTCGCTGCTTCCCGGATCATGGCCGGTTTTGCCGGAACTCAGCGCGCTTGTCGCGTTCGCGGCGGTTCCCGCCACGGCATTCGTCCTTGTGACGACGCAAAGCACGCGGATCGTGCGTGCGGTAGCGCAGGCTTCCGAGTCGCGGGATATGGCAGCTAGCGCCTCATAGCTGTTGGACGAATTCGATACGGGCGCTGCGGTCGGGCTCAAGGAACTTCAGGAGCCGGACCGCCTCCGCTTCGACGGCGGGCTCTGCACTGCGAGGCACATCGATGAGACGGATGCGCATCTCTGCGGGTTCTCGCGTCTTCCCTGTAGTGACGCGATAGCCGCCCTTGATGAACCCATCGATGAGCACCGGAGATATGTTTCGGGATTCGCGCTCCCAGATCTGGGCCGTCACCGCAGTGCTCACAATGCGGGAGCGGTCTTTGTGGCCGAGGAAGACGTTGTCGTACCAGCCGAGGAATCGGACTGGAGCCTCAAGTTCTGGATCGGCTAGTTCCGCGTCAGCCACGTCGTACAGGGTCTGGCCACTCGCGGTCTGGTACGTGCGCAGTCGCGTGCCCAGCTGCTCAACGAGCTCGGCGATTCCAGGTAGCCGCGCCCACACGGCGATGTCTTGCGTTGACGCTGGCCCGAACGCCGCGAGGTAACGTGCGACAAGGTCGGCAGGCGAATAGTCGGTGATCAACGGCTGTTCGAGCCATGAGTCGATCCGGGACCATATGGGCCGCCCGGCTTTACGCCACATTCCTCGCGGTGGCACCTGCAGCACGGGCACCTGGTAATACCACGCCTGAGCAACGGCTTGGGGGTCGCGGTCCGGGAAGGCGGCCTCCGCGGAAGCGCGAACCTGCGCTGCTGTTCGCGGCCCGTCATCGAACGCGGCTTCTCCATGTTTGCGGAGCTCGTCTGTGTCGAGTCCGGAGAGCGCGCCAGAAAAGAACCCGGGCCGCTCGAGGGTCTTCTCGAACTCGGGCTGGAAAATCGATCGCATGCGCAGCGCGTCTTCAGCGACGACGAGGTGAATGGTGCCGCGCATCAGCGTTGCCCGGACCAGGGAGCGCGACTCGAGCCCGCCGGAGAGGGTCAGCGGGTCAAAGTTCGTGACGCGGCTGAACATTCCGATATATGGGGGCAGCGAATCTTGCGCCTGCAATCCAACGAGGTGGACGGCGAGTTCCTCCGCCGATAATGCGGCGCGTTCGAGGAGGAGTTGACGCTGCAGCAGCGTGCGGTTCAGGGTCTGCAGCTCATCCGAAAGACGCATGTGTCCCGCCGATGCCGTGCAAGATCGTGTGCACGACCGAATCATCCAGGAAGTACCTCATGTTTCGCCCGTCGCGCTGCACGCTCACCCATTCGTGATGCCGAAGCAGGCGCAGCGCATGGGAAACTGCGGTGTTGGTCATCCCCAGGGCAGCGGCAAGTCCGTTGACTGTGATGCCAGGTGCGCGATGGATCGCTAACAGTAGGCGCAGCCGGTTGGGATCAGAAAGTAGGTCGAACCGGCGGGCCCACCCGTCGAGATCCTCGACCGCGTCGATCGACGCGCGGGCTTCGCGTTCAAGCAGCGGATCCTCAGCGATGGGCTCGGGCATGGTTACATTGTGCCGCTTCACGTGGCATCCCGGGTGCTCCGCACGCCGTGCCACGCGGCAGAAGTGACGTGGCCCCGGACCAGCTGGGGGTCGGTCCGGGGCCACGGGATGAAAGAGCACCTTTGATCCTTCACACCAATGAGGAGTGCCTGGACCTCGACAATGAAATCCGGCTGTGATTCTCCTGAGACCGAGTCTAGGAACTGGGAGCGCAGAATGAAAAAGATTCACCGATGAATGTTTATGAATTAAGTCACCCGATAGATTCCAGAAATTTCACATCACATTGCTCACCCTAAATGTGGCTCGTAAAAACCAGGATTGCGTGATTCACGTAATCCAACAGTGCAATTGTGATCTGTCGCATAGTCCGCTGCCACGGGTAAGGTACTCAGTGTTCTCGCCCCGGCCGCATCCTGAGGAGACCGGAACCCATGAATGTCGCGTATCTCGTGGTGCCCTTCGTCGGTGGACTCATAGCTATGGGGCTGCGGCTCCCCCCACTGGTAGGTTTTCTCGCGGCGGGTTTCGCACTCAACTTCATGGGATACGAAGAGACCGATGCGCTGAGCGTCATCGCAGACCTGGGTGTGACCCTGCTGCTCTTCACGATCGGCCTGAAACTGAACGTCCGTACGCTGCTGCGTAAAGAAGTGTGGGGGACTGCGACCGGTCACATGGTCATTTCCACTGCCTTTATGGTGGGCGTGCTGTCACTACTAAAAGTAATCGGCTTTGCGGCGCTCGCTGACGCTGACCTGCGCGTGCTCGCGATCCTCGGTTTCGCT
Source organism: Hoyosella subflava DQS3-9A1 (assembly GCF_000214175.1). Lineage (NCBI taxonomy): Bacteria > Bacillati > Actinomycetota > Actinomycetes > Mycobacteriales > Hoyosellaceae > Hoyosella > Hoyosella subflava. The sequence goes on along the minus strand of NC_015564.1, from coordinate 4,596,483 downwards.
CTCTCCTTTTCAAGCACCGTGTTTGTCGTCAAAGTTCTCGAGGAACGCGGCGAGTCGCGTGCGCTCTACGGCCGTCTCGCCATCGGCATCCTCATCATGCAGGACATCTTCGCCGTCGTATTCATCACCGCTTCCACGGGTGAACTGCCCAGTCCGTGGGCGTTCGCCCTGTTCGCCCTGGTCCCCCTGGCACCGGTGATGCGCCGCCTGCTTGAGCACGTCGGCCACGGTGAGATGCAGATTCTGTATGGGGTCGTTCTCGCGCTCGCGGCGGGGTACGCGCTGTTCGAGTTCGTGGGCATCAAGGGCGACCTCGGTGCCTTGATCATTGGCATGCTCCTCGCGCCGCACGCATCCGCTGCCAGTATGTCCAGGGCGCTATTCAATATGAAGGAGCTATTCCTCGTCGGATTCTTCGTCTCAATTGGACTCGCTGATTTGCCGACATGGGGAACATTAGGGGTCGCTTCTTTACTGGTAGTGCTGATTTTCGCGAAGGCGGGCCTGTTCGTCGCAATCTTTGCGATCTTCCGGCTCCGCCGCCGCACTTCATTTCTCGGCTCACTGGCGCTGACCAATTACTCAGAGTTCGGACTCATCGTTGCGGTGCTCGCGGGCAGCAACGGGTGGCTCACCGACGACTGGCTCGTGACACTGTCCATCGCGGTGGCGCTGAGCTTCGCCGTATCTGCGGTTCTGAACCGCCGGTCCACGCAGGTCTACGAGAAGGCAATGGAACTGCTGCCCGATCAGGATCCGGCCAAGCTCAACCCAATCGATCGCCCCATCGGGGTTGGTCAGGCTGAGGCCGTCGTGCTCGGAATGGGCCGTGTTGGCAGGGGCGCGTACGATCGGCTCGTTGAGCATTACGGCCTGAACGTACTCGGGCTCGATACTGACGACGAACGTGTTGTTACGCTTCGCGACCAGGGCTACACAGTCATCGAAGCGGATGCCACCGACCCAGACTTCTGGGAGAAACTGACCCTCGCCGACACGGTCGACATCGTCATTCTGGCGCTTCCGCACCACGATTCCAATGTTGTTGCGCTAGATCAGCTCCGAAAGCTCGATTATGACGGTGAGATCGCCGCGGTGGTGCAGCACCGGGATGAGATTGAATCGATCCGGGAGCATGGTGCGGACGACGTATTCCATCTGTACGCCGGTGCGGGTATTGCACTCGCGGACGGGGCCGCTGAAGCTGCTGGGCTGGAACTCCGGTAACCGGAAGCGGCCACGGTTTTTCACCCCGGGTGGCTGACCGCGTGCGCGACCGCTTCCTTGGTCAGTCCTAGTTCTGCCATTCCCGCCATTTCGTCTCCATCAAGAACTGCGAGAACGATGTGGTCCGGATCGACGTAGTCGCTTCCGCGCCGGAGGGCTTCGCGGAATGTCAGCTCGAGCGCTTTCTTAGCGGCACCATCGAACGGGATCAGCTCCGGGACGGTGTCCGCGGCGTCGGGGAGCTGCTTCACCACTGCTCTGCGGATGTCGTCATCGCTGATATTCAGAGCGCGCGCTCCTGGGAACTCGGAAGCGGTGAGAACGCCGAGGATGAGGTGCGCTGGTGAGATTTCGGTGTTCCCGGCGGCGCGGGCCTCATTCTGGGCGGCCACAATCGCATTACGCGCATCAGGCGTGAAGCGCCGAAAGTCTTGCGGTGCATCCTTGGGTACGAAACGTTTCTGCGCGGCCTGTTTGGAAACACCCATACTTTTTCCGATATCGGTCCACGATGCGCCGGATCGCCGTGCCTGATCGACGAAGTGGCCGATGAGGTGATCAGAAATTTCGTCGAGATGCTCAGCGAGCAGCATCGCTCCGGAGAGGCGGTCGAGCGCATCAGAGTGTGCTGATGTGATCGCTTCGATCAGGGTGTCGAGACTTATGGGGTTGTCGACAGGTGTAGGTGCGGTCATGCGTCAACTTTAGGTTGACGAACCGCAATCGTCAACTGTTGGTTGACGATCGCTGGGTTGTGGGTGTCACCAGGTAAACGGGGTGCTCGCCGTCGAGTCCCTTCAGTGACACTCGGCGTTCCTCGCTGAACCTGACGGGAACCCCGTCGCGGATCGCTGCACGTACTTGCCCGCTGACCAGTGTTTCTCCGCCGCTGGCCTGGTCCGCGACGCGCGCGGCGAGGGCGACGTTCCGGCCGAAGAGATCGTCACCGCGGCGAACCGACTTCCCCATGTGGATGCCGATCCGGACCCGGATGGCATGGCGCCGGGACCAGCTGAGCGTGTCGAGTGCGTTCTGAATCTCCATGCTGCACAAAACAGCCTGGTCAGGGCGCGAAAAAGCAACCATGAAGCCGTCACCCTGGCTTTTGATCACGTGTCCCCCATGCGCGTCGACACACTGCCGAATCAGCTTCTCGTGCCGTTCGAGTAGTTTCACCCATGCGCGATCACCCAGCTCCTCGTTGAGGGCAGTCGACCCCTGTATGTCCGAAAAGAAGATGACGACGGAGCCGTTCTTGGTGAGTCGCGCGAGGTCTGGCCGCTCAACTTCAGCCCAGTTGGCCAGTTCCTCGACAGACGTGCGCATCGCTGCGCCTAACCCTTTCGAGCGGACGAGGTTCGCTGTCTGCCACACCGTCTTGACTGCCTCGCGACTGCCGCTGAGGAGACGCTGGGCTGGCTTCCATTCGAGCTCACGCTCCAGTTGGCTGATTCGGCGCTGAGCGTGAAAAAGCAGCACACCAAGCACGATGGCAACAACAATTGCACAAGTCGCAATCGTTGTGAGTGCTGTTTGACTCATGCCACAACCATCTCCCTGTCTGCCCGGCAGCCGACGTCGCAATAGTAAACACGTGTACACTCAACCGGCAAGGTGGGGGCAGATTCATGCTGCGAATTCCACGATGACGGGACGGAGCGCGCCCCTGTGGCAGACGATGGCAACGCCTGGGAGCTGAGTGACATGCGCATGCGTATCAAACAGCTCGAGCACGAAAATGCGCAGCTTCAGCAACTTCTCGCGCAGCACGTGGGAAGGGACGTCGCTCACCAGGCGCTCGTAAGTGGCTCGGCGATTGGTGGCGAGACCCGATTCGTTGCGGTCTTGTTCGTCGACCTCGTCGGTTCGACGTCAGCGGTGTCGACGATGCGGCCCGCCGAAGTCGTGGCGATGCTCAACACGTTCTTCGAACTGGTGATCAGGGTCGTCGAACGTCATGGCGGATTCGTCAACAAGTTCGTCGGCGACGAGGCGCTCGTCATCTTCGGTGCGCCCGCGTACAGAGCGGATGCTGCGACCTCAGCACTGACAGCGGCCCGCGAACTCGTCGCCGAACTCGAGGCAATCCCCGGCATACAGGTCGGGATCGGCGTTTCGGCTGGCACAGTCCTAGCAGGCAACATCGGCTCCGCGGAGCGCTTCGAATATACGGTCATCGGCGACCCTGTGAACGAGGCTGCCAGGCTCACAGAGCTGGCCAAGAAACAGCCAGGAAGTATTCTCGCATCTAGTTACGCCGTCGACTTTTCCGGAGACGGTGAGCAAGCACTGTGGGAGACAGGCGAATTGGTGAAACTGCGTGGCCGGAACAAGCTCACTCGGCTCGCATGGCCGCGCGCGAACTGAGCGGGCCTGTGCGAAGTAGCCGCCCCGAGCGGCATCGGCACTATTCTGTGAGCGTGACGGACGAACTAACCGATGATGAGGGCCGCGGATCCGAAGAGTTGCTCGACGCACTGACGGACTACATTCTCGATCAGCTCAGCGGGGACGCTTTCGTCAAGTGGGTGCACGTCGAAGTTGGCCACGCGCTCAAAGCAGCGCAGCAGATCACTCTTGGTGATGTCGTGACGTCTAAACAGGTCAGCGGTGCAGCGATCAAATACGCGCTGGAGTGGCGCATCGAGGGCACAATTCCGGAGCTTGTCGGCGAGATCGCAAGCCGGATCCATGAACGCACGTTCAATGACGCCGACGACGAGGTCGATTTCGTTTCGGAGCAGAGCTTCGCAGCGATCGCGGAAAAGTTCATGTCGAACCCCGCATTCCAGCGGGTGGTGGACCTCTTCTATCACAGCCCGCTGGTGCGGAGTTCGGTCGCATGGCTGCTGTACCGGATGGCAGTGGATTCGTTGCAGCGCAACCGCCAGCAGGCTGCCACGGTGCCGGGTGTGGGGGCGCTCCTGCGACTTACAAGTTCAGTGAGCACACGGGTGGCGCCGGGGATCCCGCACAAGGCGGACGAAATCTTCCGGGAGCTCATCGCGCGCATCGTCTCCGGCGTGATCTCGCACGTCGATACACCTGACATGAGTGACGCCAGGGAACCGGTTGTCGCGGCTGCCATGGAGATGTTCGAACAGCATGCATCGGAATCCTTCAGCACAGTCGGCGCAGCCATCGGCCCCGACGATATCGAAGACTTCCTGATCCTGGGCTTCGAGTTCTGGCGCGAATTCCGCGGCACGCGGTCGATTCGTACGGCGATCGAGGAAGGCGTGGCAGTCTTCTTCAGCAAGTATTCACGCCATACCCTCGCTGAATTGCTCGACGAGATCGGTGTGACCCGAGAAGACATGATCGAAGAAGCACTCCGGTTCGCGCCACGAGTGATCAGTGTCGTTCAGGACAACGGGATGCTCGACGCTTTCGTGCGCCGGCAGTTCAAAGACTTCACGGAGTCAGAGCGGGTGCTGAAACTACTGAAATAGACATGTCGTTCGCTACATATGCGAATACCAGCAACATGCCTTTCACCAGCGCCGCTCAGCTCACGAACGAAGATGCTCGCTCAGCCAGGTCGAGCACACTCTGCGGCATTACACCCAGCACGACTGTCACCACCACACCAATGGCGACAACAGCGGAAGTCATAGTCTTCGGCGCAACTATCGCGCCCTCTTCCACTGGCTCGCTGAAGAACATCAGCACGATCACCCGGATGTAGAAGTACGCCGCGATCGCGCTGCTCAGGACACCGATGATCACCAGCACGGCTGCTCCGCCTTCGACAGCGGCCGAGAAGATGACGAATTTGCTGATGAAACCGCTTGTCAGGGGCACACCAGCCAGCGCGAGCAGGAACAATGCGAACGCCCCAGCGATGAGCGGCGACTGTCGGCCGAGCCCGGCCCATGCGTTCATATCCGCAGTTTCGATCCCACCCCGGTCGCGCACCAGGCTTACCACAGCGAACGCGCCAAGCGTGCTGAACCCGTATGCGACGAGGTAGAACAATGTCGCTGAGACACCCGCGTCGTTGGCCGCGACGATGCCCGTCAGCAGGAACCCTGCATGCGCCACCGAGGAGTACGCGAGCATGCGCTTCACGTCGGTTTGAGTTACCGCGATGATCGTCCCGACCAGCATGGTGATCGCGGCGATAGCCCACAGCATGGGCCGCCAATCGACCTGCAACTCGGGCACTGCGACGTAAAAGACGCGCAGCATCGCTCCGAACGCGGCGATCTTCGTCGCAGCCGCCATGAACCCGGTGATCGAGGTGGGCGCGCCCTGATATACGTCGGGTGTCCACGTGTGGAACGGCACTGCGCCCACCTTGAAGAGCAGCCCCACTGACAGCATGCCCACACCGATCAGCGCCAGGGGGCTGCTGCCCTGTTCGGAAACGGCCTCCGCGATGCCAGCAAATTCGAGGGTCCCCGCGAACCCGTACAGCAGCGCCACCCCGTAGAGGAAGAACGCCGAAGAAAACGCCCCGAGCAAGAAGTATTTGAGGGCCGCTTCCTGTGAAAGGAGGCGACGGCGCCTTGCCATCCCGCACAGCACATACAGGGGCAGGGACAGAACCTCGAGCGCGATGAACATGGTGAGGAGGTCATTCGATGCGGGGAACAGCATCAGACCACCGACCGCGAACAACGCGAGCGGGAAAACCTCTGTCTGCATCACCCCCGCTTTGGTTGCTTCACGCTCGGCGACACTGCCCGGCACAGACGAAGTTTGCGGTGCGAACGCATCCATGAGAGCGGCACTTTCTCGGGTGCGTTCTCCCACCATCAGCAGCGACACGACCGCGACGAGCACGATGGTGCCTTGCAGAAACAGCGTTGGCCCGTCAACAGCCACGGAACCGACTGCGGTGACGCTGCTCGTTCCGGCCAGCATCAGCAACGCCACGAAAGCAACGACGAGACCGGTGAGGCTCAGCACCATCTGTGTCATGTACCGGTGACGAGCGGGCAGAAACGCCTCGACGAGCACGCTGACGATTGCCACACCGAACACCACGAGCATCGGTGTGAGCTGACTGTATGCGATGTCAGGGGTCACTGGCGTCCATCTCCGATCAACTGGTCACCGGCGAGGGCAGGGGCTGGATCCTGCAGGTGCACGGTGGTGAGGGTGTGTTCGACGGCCGGGGTGATCACATCGAGCGCCGGCTTTGGGTAGACACCGAGGACAATGAGCACCGCGATCAACGGTCCCATCACTGCGGCTTCTCGTAGCCGCAGGTCGCGGATGTGCTCGTTCCCGGTGGTTACGGGGCCAGCCATCATTCGCTGATAGGTCCACAATATGTAGATCGCGGCGAGCACGAACGTTGTTGTCGCAAAGATCGCGGCGACCGGGTATCGCCCGAATGTGCCGATGAGGACGAGGAACTCGCTGATGAATGGGGCGAGCCCAGGCAGCGACAGCGTCGCGAGGCCGGCAACGAGGAAAGAGCCAGCCATGATCGGTGCGACTTTCTGCACACCGCCGTAGTCGCTGATCGCGCGGGTCCCGCGACGCGTCACGAGGAAACCGGCGACCAGGAACAGTGCGGCAGTAGCGACGCCATGGTTGACCATGTATAGCGCCGAGCCCGCTTGGCTCTGGCTGGTCATCGCAAAGATGCCGAGGATGATGAACCCGAAGTGTGAGATCGAGGTGTACGCGATCAGTCGCATCACATCTGTCTGGGCGATCGCGAGCACCGCGCCGTAGATGATTCCGATGACTGCGAGCGTGATGATGAGCGGCGCAAAGTACTGGGATGCGTCGGGGAACAACTGCAAGCTGTAGCGCAGCATCGCGAACGTCCCGACCTTGTCGACGATCGCCATCATGAGCACCGCGCTCGCGGGTGTCGCTTGGACGGCGGCGCCCGGCAGCCAGGTGTGGAACGGCCACAGCGGCGCCTTCACGGCAAAGGCGAATGTGAATCCGAGGAACAGCAGCTTCGCGATGGCGGGGTCGATTCCGAGCTCACCAGTGGAGACAGCGGCGACCACGGTCCGGAAGTCGAACGTGCCGCGGCCGTTCTCCCCGATGTCGGCGGTGACGACGAACAGTCCGATGACAGCCGCGAGCATTATCAGCCCGCCGAACAGGTTGTACAGCAGGAACTTCACGGCAGCGGCTGCGCGGTTGGGGCCACCGAAACCACCGATGAGGAAGTACATCGGGATCAGCATCGCCTCGAAGAAGATGTAGAACAGCAGGATGTCGAGCGATGTGAAGGTAACCATCACCATCGCCTGCACCATGAGCATCAGTGCGACGTAGGTGTGGGTCGGTCGGCGCCGTCCGGGGAAACCTCCGCCGGGGAGGCTGTCGTCGTCATCCCGCCATGCCGCGAGCAGAAGCAAAGGCATCAAGGCGGCTGTAAGGAGGACGAGGATCAGGCCGATACCATCCAGTCCCAGCGTGTAGCTGGCGCCAAGCGCGGGGATCCACGTGCGCGACTCGACGAACTGGTATTGCTCGCCCGCCGGGTCGAAGCTGACGAGGAGTGCGACGACGATGCCGAGCACCACGATCGACGCGCCCAGTGCGATGGATTTTGCGAGCTGCCGAGCCGGTGCGGGCACGAACATGATCGCGAGTGCGCCGATGAGTGGTGTCACCCATAGGGCCGTCAGCCAGGGGAAACTGTTCATAGCGCCCCTCCTAGCAGCATCGCCGCGATGACGAGGGCCGCCCCGATCAGCATGTACAGCGCGTACGACCGCGTGAAGCCCGTCTGTATTCGCCTGACCTGCGATGATAAACCGCCGACGAGTACGGCAACGCCGCCCACGGCGCCGTCCACGACCTTGTCGTCAACGACAGCTGCGGTATGGGTGAATTGCTGCCCGGGCCGCATGAAGACCGTTTCGTTCACTGCGTCCCCGTACAAGTCTCGACGGGCCGCCACGGTGACGGCCGAAACGTCGGTGGGAGCGACCACCGGAATGTCGCGGCCCGCGTACTGTCGTACGGCCACTGCGACGCCGATGGCGACAACTCCGAGCGCAAGCGTCGTGATGACCCACACGGGGACCACATGCTCACCGTCGTGGGAACCGACAACGGGTTCCAGCCAGTGCTCGAGGCGGCCGCCGAGTGCGAGGAAGGCGCCGGACGCGACGGAACCGATGGCGATAAGGATCATCGGCGCGGTCATCACGCTGGGGGATTCGTGCGGGTGTAGGGCTGTAAACTCCCCGTCGCTTCGCTCGCCCAGGGAGGGTTCCCAGCGACGGTCCCCGAAGAACGTCAAGATCATGACGCGGGTCATGTAGTAGGCCGTGAGACCTGCACCGAACAGCACTGCCGCGCCGAGCACGACGCCCTTCACGCCGCCCGAGTCGATGGCAACTTCGATAATTCCTTCTTTGGAGAAGAACCCGGCGAACGGAGGGACACCGATGATGGCAAGGTACCCCAAGCCGAACGTCACGAACGTGATCGGCATGACGGTCCGCAGTCCGCCGTACCGGCGCATGTTGACCTCGTCATTCATGCCGTGCATGACGGAGCCCGCGCCGAGGAAAAGCCCGGCTTTGAAGAAGCCATGGGTGAGCAGGTGCATGATCGCGAACGCGTAGCCCGCGGGCCCGAGCCCAGCTGCCAGCACCATGTAGCCGATCTGGCTCATCGTCGATGCAGCGAGCGCCTTTTTGATGTCGTCTTTCGCGCAGCCGATAATTGCACCGAACAGCAGCGTCACCGCTCCGACGATCACGACGGCCATCTGCGCGGTGGGGGAAAGGTCGAAGATCGGGCCGGACCTGGTGATCAAGTACACGCCTGCGGTCACCATCGTGGCTGCGTGGATCAGTGCGGACACCGGTGTCGGGCCTTCCATGGCGTCTCCGAGCCAGGATTGCAGCGGCACCTGTGCTGATTTACCGCACGCACCGAGCAGCAGCAGGAAACCCAGGGCAGTAAGTACGCCGTCGCTGGCGCCATCCGCGCCAGCGAAAACTTCGCTGAAGGCGACCGTACCGAACGTCACGAACATGATCATCATCGCGATGGCGAGACCCATGTCTCCGACGCGGTTGACAAGGAACGCTTTTTTCGCGGCGGTCGCCGCGGACGGCTTGTGCTGCCAGAACCCGATCAAGAGGTATGACGCAAGACCCACGCCTTCCCATCCCACGTACAGGCCGAGGTAGTTGTCGGCGAGCACGAGAAGCAGCATCGCGGCGAGGAAGAGGTTCAGGTACGCGAAGAACTTCCGGCGTTCGGGATCATGGTCCATGTACCCGATCGAATAGACGTGAATCAGGGAACCGACACCGGTGATCAGCAGGACGAAACACATGGAGAGCTGGTCGAGTTGCAGACCGAAGTCCACCTGCAGTTCAGCCACTGGCACCCAGCTGAAGAGGCTCTGGTGCATGACACGGTCGGCCTTATCACGTCCCGCCATGTCGAAGAACAGCGCAACCCCGAGCGCGAACGACGCGATGGCGGTGGCGCAGCCGAGCAGGTGACCCCACGGGTCACTGCGCCGGCCAGCTAGGAGCAGCACCAGCGCGCCGACCAGAGGGAGGGCCGGCAGCAGCCACACGGTCGACGCGATTCCCCCGCTCATGCGGTCTGCCCCATCGTCCGGGCGTGGTTTATGAACACAGTCACCTTCTTCTGCATGGCGTCAGTTCTTCAGGAGGCTGGCTTCGTCGACCGAGGCCGAACGTCGGGACCGATAGATGGCCATGATGATCGCAAGACCGACGACGACCTCCGCCGCTGCGACGACCATGGTGAAGAATGCGAAAACCTGACCGTCCAGGTTTCCGTGCATCCTCGCGAACGCCACGAACGCGAGGTTCGTCGCGTTGAGCATCAGCTCGATGCACATGAACACGACGATCGCGTTGCGGCGAAGCAGAAACCCTGCCGCACCGATCGTGAAAAGCAGGGCTGAGAGGAAGAGATAGTTCTCGGGACTCACCGGGGACTGTCCTCCTCACCTGATTCGAGTTCAGGGTGGGACGACGCCTGTTTGCGGAACACTTCGCTGACCGAGCTCTGCGCGTACGAGCCGTCAGGGAGCCGTGCGAGCTGGTTCACGGCGTTGTGCCTGGCGTAGACCCCGGGGCTTGGCAGCGGCGTAAGGTGTCCGCCCTCGCCGCGCTGCCAGGCCTGGAACCGTTCTTGTGACTGTTCCTTCTGGGTACGGCGGGACGTGAACTTCTCGCGGTGCGCGAGAACCATCGCGCCCAGGGTGGCGATGATGAGCAGTACACCCGTCAGTTCAAATGCCCAGACGTACCGGACGAAGAGCAGTTCGGCGAGCGCCGGTACATTGTTTTCCTGCTCTTCAAAACCGGCGAACGTGGGGAGTGCCGCTCGTGCGATGCCTGCCGCGAGCAGGAGTCCGAAACCGAGACCCGCGGCGACAGCGGCGATGCGGTGACCGCGCAGAGTCTCGACGAGTGAGTCCGACGACTCGATTCCGATCAGCATGACGACAAAGAGGAACAGCATCATCACGGCGCCCGTGTACACGACTACTTGCACGACGCCGAGGAAAAGCGCGCCCTGTGCGATGTAGAAGATCGCCAGGATGATCATGGTCATGGCGAGGAACATCGCCGAGTAGACGGCCTTTTTCGACGCCACTACGCCGAGCGCCCCGACGACGGCTATGGCGGCGAGTATCCAGAATTGGACCGCCTCACCAGTGGAGGTCTCGGTGATCGGTTGCCCAAGGACGAGCGCAGACGCTGCGGCACCCACTAGCGGCTCTCCTCTCGAGACGCGTCACCCTGCTGCGGCGACGCTTCAGTGACGGAGCCACGGTAGTAGTCGTCTTCGGTGGTGCCGGGATACATGGGATGCGGCGGTGCGATCATCCCGTCGTTCAACGGAGCGAGCAGCCGATCCTTCTCGTAAATCAGATCTGCGCGGTTATCGTCTGCCATCTCGTAGTCATTGGTCATCGTCAGTGCGCGAGTGGGGCAGGCCTCAATGCACAGTCCACAGCCGATGCAGCGCAGGTAGTTGATCTGGTAGACGCGGCCGTACCGTTCCCCGGGCGAATACCGTTCGGCTTCGGTGTTGTCGGCCCCTTCGACGTAGATGGCGTCGGCGGGGCACGCCCACGCGCACAGTTCGCAGCCGATGCACTTCTCGAGACCGTCCGGGTGGCGGTTGAGTTGATGCCGCCCGTGGTACTGGGGGCTGGTCGGCACCTTCTCTTCGGGGTATCGCTCTGTGATCGGCTTCTTGAACATGGTGGAGAAGGTCACACCGAACCCCGCAAGGGGTTCGATAAATCTGGGGGTCTTAGGCATTTCGGGCCTCCTCAGCCTGCGCGGATGTCTGGCCGGGTAGCGGCGGCACGGGGAAACCGCCCGCCATCGGGTCGAACTGGGTGTCCTGGCCTGCTACGGGAACTCGGCTTTCCCGTGCCCGTGCACCCTTCATCCGGAACCACACGGCGATGAGGATGATCGCGGCGAGGGTGACACCCGCAACAACGAGGGTGAGAGTCTGTGCATCGTATCCGGCGTTGTAGAAGCCGCGAACAGTCGCGACCACCATCACCCAGGCCAGCGAGACGGGAATCAGGATCTTCCAGCCCAGGTTCATGAATTGGTCATACCGGAGCCGCGGCAGCGTGGCGCGAAGCCAGATGAAGACGAAGAGGAATCCCCACACTTTGAGTACGAACCACAGCACCGGCAGCCAGCCGGTGTTGGCACCCTCCCACATGCTGAAGGGGAAGGGTGCGCGCCAGCCGCCGAAGAACAGCGTGGTCGCGAGCGCTGACACAGTAACCATGTTGATGTACTCGGCGAGCATGAACATCGCGAAACGCAGGGACGAGTACTCCGTGTGGAAACCTCCGACGAGTTCGCCTTCCGCTTCGGGTAGGTCGAACGGTGCGCGGTTGGTTTCGCCCACCATCGAGGTGATGTAGATGAGGAAGGATGGCAGCAGAAGGAAGACGTACCAGGTGCCTTCCTGCGCGGCGACGATCCCTGAGGTCGACATGGTGCCCGCGAAGAGGAACACACCAACGAACGACAGCGCCATAGCGATTTCGTAGGAGATGACCTGCGCTGTCGAGCGCAGCCCACCGAGAAGTGGATACGTCGAGCCTGAGGACCATCCTGCGAGGACGATTCCGTAGACGCCCACGGAGGTGACTGCCAGGATGTACAGCACCGCAACGGGCAGGTCAGTCAACTGTAGTGGGGTCTGGTTCCCGAGGATCGAGACTTCGGGACCGAATGGGATCACCGCGAATGCCATGATGGCGGGCACCACGGCGATGACGGGGGCGAGCAGGTAGAGCGGCTTGTCGACGCCCTTGGGAATGATGCCCTCTTTCAATGCCAGCTTGACGCCGTCAGCAAGGCTTTGCAGCAGGCCCCACGGGCCGACCCGGTTGGGCCCGAGGCGCATCTGCATCCAGGCGATGATCTTGCGTTCCACCAGGATGGCGACGAGCACAGTGAGCACGAGGAACGCGAAGACCGCGACCGCTTTGGCCACCACCAGCCACACCGGATCCTGGCCGAAAAGGGACAGGTCCGCGTACCCGACTGCGAGGGTGTCGTCGTTCATCAGTCGCCCTCCCGGCCTCGACCGTTGAGAGCCGCGCCAACTTGGACGACACTGCCGACGGGCGCGGCGAGGACGGTGTTGACGAGCGCGCCAGGGGAGTTCTGTGGCAGCCACACCACGCGGTCTGGCATCTCCGTGACCCTGAGGGGGAGTGTCACCGTGCCGCGCGCGGAACTCACTGTGACGAGCGTGCCCTCCTCAGCCCCGATTTCGGCCGCGGTAAGGGCAGAAAGCCGAATGACAGGTTCGCGTGCCGTGCCCGCGAGGTGCGGCTCACCGTCTTGCAATCGGCCTGCGTCGAGCAGCATCCGCCAGGTCGCAAGAATCGCTTCCCCTGGCCCTGGCTGCGGTATTGGTCCGGCGGCTACCTGTGGTGGCGCGGCACTCGGCCCATCCCACAGGCTGAGTGTGGCGAGTTCGGCCCGTGCGGTCTCCGCGTCGGGCAGTCCCAAATGAACACCCATTTCGTCGGCGAGCGAGTTGAGCACACGCTGATCGGGCATCGCGCCTGTGTTCCGGAGCGCCGCCGCGAAGGGTCGTTCGCGGCCCTCCCAGTTGAGGAACGTTCCTGCTTTCTCCATGACGGGGGCAATGGGGAAGACGACGTCCGCTCGATCTGTGACGACGCTTCGGCGCAACTCGAGACTGACCACGAACCCGGCTGCATCGATGGCTGTCAGCGCTGCCTCTGGGTCGGGCAGGTCAGTAGGTTCGACTCCGCCCACAATCAGCGCATCGAGGTCTCCATCGGCTGCAGCGGTGAGGATCGCGCTGGTGTCCCGACCGGTTTCGCTGGGAAGGTCAGACGTGCCCCATGCTGATGCGACCTCACGCCGGGCGGCGGGATCGCTGAGAGGACGCCCACCGGGCAGCAGGTTCGGCAAAGCACCCGCCTCGACGGCACCGCGCTCTCCCGCTCTACGCGGCACCCAAGCGAGCGCGGCGCCGGTGTCTTCCGCAAGCTGGCTTACAGCTGACAGCCCGCCCACGGCGCCTGCCAGCCGTTCTCCGGCGAGGATCACGGCACCGGGAGTCCGCAGCAGGTCGGCCACCTCCGCAGGTAGAGACCCAAGAGTGTCCGCTTCGCTGCCAGGGATTGTCCGGATCAGCTTTCCGGCCATCTTTGTAAGGCCCGGCGTCGAGTAGGCGGCGAGGGAGTAGACCTTGAGCTGGTTCTTCCGGACCGCTTTGCGCAGCCGGAGGAACACTATCGGTGACTCTTCTTCTGGTTCGAAGCCAGCCAGTAGTACGACAGGTGCCTGTTCCAGGCTCGTGTAGGTAACTGCGCCGCGTCCGGCGACACGCGCCGCGAGGAAGTCCGCTTCCTCCGCGGAGTGGAAGCGGGCACGGAAGTCGACATCGTTCGTGCCCAGTGCTACTCGCGCGAATTTCGCGTACGCGTAGGCATCCTCATAGGTCACGCGGCCGCCAACAAGCACCCCGGCGCGGGTATTGGCGAGGCCGCGCGCTGCCACGGCGAGAGCTTCGGACCACGACGCGGCCACGAGTGAACCGTTCTCGCCGCGAATCATCGGTGAGGTGATCCGGTCGTTCTCGGTGGCGTAAGCGAATGCCCAGCGGCCCTTGTCGCAGTTCCACTCCTCGTTTACTTGAGGGTCGTCACCGGCGAGCCGCCGCAATACTTTCCCGCGCCGATGGTCAGTCCGCTGTGCGCAACCGCTGGAACAGTGCTCGCAGACACTCGGGCTCGAGACGAGGTCGAACGGCCGGGCCCGGAACCGGTACGACGCTCCAGTCAGGGCACCCACCGGGCAGATCTGGACCGTGTTCCCTGAGAAATATGACTCGAACGGTTCATTCGTGTAGATGCCGACTTGCTGTAGCGCGCCGCGCTCCATCAGTTCGATGAACGGGTCACCCGCCACTTGCTGCGAAAAACGGGTACAGCGCGCGCACAGCACGCAGCGTTCCCGGTCGAGCAGCACCTGCGACGAAATATTGATCGGTTTAGGGAAGGTTCTTTTGACGTCGGTGAAGCGGGACTCGGCTTGCCCGTTGGACATGGCCTGATTCTGCAGCGGGCACTCACCCCCCTTGTCGCACACAGGGCAATCGAGGGGATGGTTGATGAGGAGCAACTCCATGACACCCTTTTGCGCCTTGTCCGCGACCGCTGAGGTGAGCTGGGTTTTGACGACCATGCCCTCGGTGACGGTTGTCGTGCAGGACGCGAGTGGCTTGCGCTGTCCCTCGACTTCGACGATGCACTGGCGGCACGCGCCCACCGGATCGAGGAGGGGATGGTCGCAGAAACGCGGGATCTGAATGCCGATCAGTTCGGCGGCGCGGATGACGAGCGTGCCCTTGGGGACGCTCACCTCGATGCCATCGATGGTCAGCGTGACGAGGTCAGCGGGAGCGACATCGCTGCTGTGCGAGTTGCTTGTGACTGTCATAGGGCTCCCTCTTCCACTCGTTCGGCCATGAGAGTGGACTTGTACGGGTCGAACGGAC
Source organism: Hoyosella subflava DQS3-9A1 (assembly GCF_000214175.1). Taxonomy (NCBI): domain Bacteria; kingdom Bacillati; phylum Actinomycetota; class Actinomycetes; order Mycobacteriales; family Hoyosellaceae; genus Hoyosella; species Hoyosella subflava. Next base: position 4,581,246 of record NC_015564.1, on the reverse strand, counting down.
ACCCATCTGGCAGATGCGCAAGGTACTCGTCCCGGAAGTACTTGATCGACGACATGATGGGGCTTGCCGCACCGTCACCGAGCGCGCAGAACGATTTACCGAGGATGTTGTCGGAGACGTCAAGCAACTTGTCGAGATCCGCTTCCGTGCCGAGCCCGTTTTCGAGGCGTTCCAGAATTTGGACGAGCCAGTACGTGCCTTCCCTGCACGGTGTGCACTTCCCGCACGACTCATGTGCGTAGAACTCCGTCCACCGCAGAACCGCGCGGACCACGCACGTAGTGTCATCGAAGATCTGCAGGGCCTTGGTGCCGAGCATTGATCCCGCCGCGCTGCACCCTTCATAGTCAAGCGCGACGTCGAGGTGTTCCTCGGTGAAAATCGGGGTGGAAGAGCCGCCTGGTGTCCAGAACTTCAGCTTGTGTCCGGCCCGGATCCCACCGGCATAGTCGAGTAGTTCACGCAATGTGATGCCCAACGGAGCCTCGTACTGCCCCGGACGTGTGACGTGACCGGACAGTGAATAGAGGGTGAAGCCGGGCGACTTTTCAGTGCCCATCGACCGGAACCAGTCGATGCCGTTGAGGATGATCGGCGGAACGCTCGCGATCGACTCCACGTTGTTGACCACGGTCGGGCAAGCGTAGAGCCCCGCGACGGCTGGGAACGGTGGTCGCAGCCGGGGCTGCCCGCGCCGGCCCTCCAGCGAATCGAGGAGCGCGGTTTCCTCGCCGCAAATGTAAGCCCCAGCTCCGGCATGCACTATCAGTTCGAGGTCGTACCCGCTACCGAGGATGTCACGCCCCAAATACCCGGCCTCGTACGCTTCCGCGACGGCTGCTTGCAGGCGTCGCAGGACTGGAACGACCTCGCCGCGCACATAGATGAACGCGTGGCTCGCCCGGATTGCGTACGCGGCGATGATGACTCCCTCGACGAGGGCGTGCGGCGTTGCCAGCATCAGGGGAATGTCTTTGCAGGTGCCCGGCTCCGACTCATCCGCATTGACGACGAGGTAGTGCGGTTTGACGGTGCCATCCTTCTCGGGCCCCTGCGGTATGAACCCCCACTTCATGCCAGTGGGGAAACCAGCACCGCCGCGGCCGCGCAAACCTGCATCCTTGACGGTCTGAATCACCTCGTCGGGTGGCATCCGCAGTGCTTTGCTGACGGCCTGGTAGCCGTCGTGACGGCGGTACGCGTCCAGCGTCCAGGTTCCTGGAGCGTCCCAGTACCGGCTGAGGAATGGGGTCAGCGGCATGTCACTCTCCCTTCACTTCCGGCGCGTCCGTCACGTCCGGGCTGGTTTCGGAGGTCGCGGATTCTGGGGGCACGGTGGCTGACGGTGCGGGCGCAGGGGCATCCGCGGTTCGCTCCGCGGCTTCTGGCTCCGTCCCCTCGGCTCTGGATGCCGATAGGGTGGGGCGGTCCGGCGCCTCGGGTGCTTCCATTCCACGTTCCCGGGCGATGCGCAGTCCGATGAGGGTGGGGTCACCAGGTTCGGTGTCCAGCGCGCCAGGACGCGGATCGGGGAAACCAGCGAGGATGCGTGCTGTCTCGCGGAACGTGCAGAGCGGAGCACCTCGGGTGGGTGTGACGGTCTTGCCCGACCGCAGATCGTCGACTATCTGCTTTGCCGACTGTGGGGTCTGGTCGTCGAAGAACTCCCAGTTGATCATCATCACTGGGGCGTAGTCGCACGCCGCGTTGCACTCGATGTGTTCCAGCGTGACTTTGCCGTCGGCTGTCGTTTCTCCATGGCCGATGCCCAGATGCTTTTTGAGTTCAGCGAAGATCATGTCTCCGCCCATCACAGCGCAGAGAGTGTTGGTGCAGACACCGACGTGATAGTCGCCGGTGGGCGTTCGCCGGTACATCGAGTAAAACGTCGCGACCGCGGCGACTTCGGCGCCGGAGAGTCCCAGGTGCCTCGCACAGAAGTCGATCCCCGCGGGTGTGATGCAGCCGTCTTCGGACTGCACGAGATGCAGCAGCGGCAGCAGCGCTGACCGGGACTCGGGGTAGCGCGCGATGATCTGCTCAGCGGCCTCGCCGAGCCGTTCGCTGATGTCCGCTGGGTAGCTGCCGCGGGCACCCTCCCGGACGATGAGACCTTTTTCCTCGGGCTTCTGCCCGAGCTGAAGGAAAACTGGCTCCTGTGTGGTCATCGGTCCACTCCACCCATTACGGGGTCGATGCTGGCGACCGCGGCGATGACGTCGGCAACCATGCCGCCCTCGCACATCGCTGCAACGGCCTGAAGGTTCGTGAACGACGGATCCCGGTAATGCACACGGTAGGGGCGCGTGCCGCCGTCACTTACCATGTGCACGCCAAGTTCGCCGCGCGGCGATTCCACCGCCGTGTACACCTGCCCAGCGGGCACCCGGAAACCCTCGGTGACGAGTTTGAAATGATGGATCAGCGCTTCCATCGACGTATCCATGATCTTGCGAATGTGCTCGAGGGAATTCCCCAGACCGTCGGGGCCGAGTTTCAGCTGTGCAGGCCAGGCGATCTTCCTGTCTTCGACCATGACGGGGCCGGGACGGAGCCGGTCGAGGCACTGCTCGACGATCTTCAGCGACTCCCTCATCTCTTTCACCCGGATGAGGTAACGGCCATAGCAATCACAGCCGGTGTCCGTGATGACGTCGAATTCGTAGTTCTCGTACCCGCAGTAGGGCTGTGACTTGCGCAGATCGTGCGGCAGCCCGGTGGAACGCAGAATGGGACCGGTGATTCCGAGGGCCATGCAGCCTGTGAGGTCCAGGTAGCCGACGTCCTTCGTTCGCGCTTTCCAGATCGGGTTCTCACTGAGTATCAGCTCCATCTCGCGGAGCCTTTTCGGCATCAGCGCAAGGAGGTCACGAACCTTTCCGATGCCCTCCTCCGAGATGTCCTGAGCAAGTCCGCCTGGGCGAATGTAAGCATGATTCATGCGCAACCCGGTTACCGCCTCGAAGACGTCGAGTACCTGCTCACGCTCACGGAAACCGAACAGCATCGGGGTGCTTGCGCCCAGTTCGAGGGCGCCAGTAGCGAGCGCGACAAGATGCGAAGAAATCCGGTTCAGCTCCATCAGCAAGACACGGATGACGCTCGCGCGCTCAGGGATCTGCTCAGTGATGTCGAGCAGTCGCTCAACACCGAGGCAGTAGGCCGTTTCGTTGAAGAACGGGGACAGGTAGTCCATGCGCGTCACGAAGGTGACGCCCTGGGTCCAGTAACGGTATTCGAGGTTCTTTTCGATGCCCGTGTGGAGGTAACCGATGCCGCAGCGGGCTTCGGTGACGGTTTCCCCTTCGATCTCGAGTATCAGCCGCAGCACTCCGTGCGTCGAGGGATGCTGCGGCCCCATGTTCACGACGATCCGTTCGTCGTCAGCCCCCTTGGCCGCCTCGCTGATGCTCTCCCAGTCCTGGCCGGACACGGTGAAGACGGACTCGCCGCGCGTGTCTTCGCTCATCAGTTGTAGGCCCTCCGCTCGTCCGGCGGCGGAATAACCGCGCCCTTGTATTCGACCGGGACACCGCCGAGCGGATAATCCTTGCGCTGAGGATGCCCTTCCCAGTCATCGGGCATTTCGATGCGGGTCAGCGAGGGGTGACCGTCGAAAATGATCCCGAAGAAGTCGTAGGTTTCCCGTTCATGCCAGTCATTCGCCGGATACACGCTGTACAGCGACGGGATGTGCGGGTCAGCATCCGGTGCAGCCACCTCTAGGCGGATGCGCCGGTTGTGGGTGATCGACATCAGCGGGTACACCGCGTGCAGTTCGCGCCCCTCATCTTCTGGGTAGTGAACGCCGCTGACCCCGAGGCACATTTCGAATCGCAGCAGCGTCGCGTCGCGGAGTAGCTTCGCGACGAGCACCAGATGGTCCCGGAACACGTGAAACGTCATTTCGCCGCAGAACACGACGACCTTCTCGACTGCTTCATCGAAAGCCACACCTTCAGCGTCGAGTGCCGCGGCGAGTGCATCCGCCACGTCGTCGAAGTAGCCGCCATATGGGCGGGGTGAGCTGCCGGGCAGCTTCACTGGGCGTACGAGCCGCCCGTATCCGGAGGTATCGCCGCTGCCCCGCACTCCGAACATGCCCCTGCGGACGTCGATCACTTCGGATCGTGCACTGCGATCGGGGACGCTTCCCTCGGGACCTGCTGTCGCCTCTTCCTTGCGATTCTTGTCGTGAGAGTCCGTCAACGAAGCAGTCCCTTCAATTCGATCGTCGGACGGGAGGCGAGCGCAGCTTGCTCGGCCGCACGCACGGCTTCGTCGCGATTGACACCGAGGGGCATCTCCTGGATTTTGTCGTGCAGCTTCAGGATCGCGTGTAGCAGCATCTCCGGCCGAGGCGGACATCCGGGCAGGTAAATGTCAACGGGGACGACATGGTCGACGCCCTGCACAATCGCGTAGTTGTTGAACATGCCCCCAGACGACGCACACACACCCATCGACAGCACCCACTTCGGCTCTACCATCTGGTCGTAGACCTGACGCAGTACCGGCGCCATCTTCTGGCTGACCCGGCCGGCCACAATCATGAGATCGGCCTGTCGCGGTGATGCCCGGAAAGCCTCCATACCGAACCGCGCGAGATCGTAGCGCCCGCCACTGGTCGCCATCATCTCGATGGCGCAGCACGCGAGCCCGAACGTCGCAGGCCACAGGGACCCTTTACGCATGTAGCCCGCCAATTGTTCGACTGTGCTCAGCAGAAAACCGCTTGGCACCTTCTCTTCAAGACCCATTGTTTTGTACTCCCGGCACGCTTAATCCCAGCTAAGACCGCCGCGCCGCCACTCGTAGGCGTAGGCGACGGAGACGTTGAAGATGAACAGGGCCATCGCCGCGAGGCCAAATAAGCCGAGCTCGTCGAAGTGGATGGCCCACGGATAGAGAAATACGATTTCGATGCCGAAAATGATGAACAGCATGGCTGTCAGGTAGTACTTGATGGGGAAACGCCCCGCCATCGGCTGCGCTGCGGGCTCAATGCCGCACTCGTACGCCTCGAGTTTCGCGCGGTTGTATCGCTTCGGCCCCACAACCGACGCGATCACGACGGAAACTACCGCGAAGACTACGGCGATCACTCCGAGTACAAGGATCGGCACAAAAACGTTCATCGCCGGAACTTCCCCTCCTCGCGCTACTGTTCCGAGCCGCCTGTGGGCGGGCCGTCCTGCAACCGCATGGTGACGGGCGATCGCTGTGAGGTGGGCTGGCGATCACTCCATCCCTTGAAGCCGAACATCTTTCGGCCGCACTCTTGTGAGCTAGGTCTCAGCCTACCGGGAGGGTGACGTAGTTGGCTTGATCTTTAACAAGTCCAGTGTCGCGGAGGGGACGCCAGGGATGTTTGACTTCCGCCGCGACGGGCTACGTAACGGGAGTAGCTTGTTTACTGAGTGTTCCCTTTTGGCGGCGGGAGGGCATTCGTGGCCGGTCCGATTGATGAGGCAGCGCAGTTCCCCTTGTCTTCCGCGCAATACGGAATCTGGTTCACGGAAAAACGTGCTGGCGGTCTGCCGCTGGTCATGGCGCATTACGTGGAGATTCGCGGCGCCATCGACACTGGCGCGCTGCAGGCCGCGATTCAGCGAGCGAGCGATGAGTTCGGGTCGCCGTCACTGAAAGTGGTCGAGGTGGCCGGCGAGCCCTGCCAATACGTGGATGCCGCACGCGTGCACCGGCTTGAAGTCGTCGACCTGCGTGCGGAGCGAGATGCGATATCAGCTGCTCAGGCCTGGATGCAGCGCGACTTCAGCGAACCGATGGACCTGGCGCACGATGTGCTTGCGCGAGCGTGTCTATTGCAGATCGCCGATGACCGCTACTTCTGGTATTCGAAGATTCACCACATCGCCACGGACGGGTATGGGGGTCTCGTCATCACCGAGCGGATCGCGGAGATCTACAACGCCGCGCTCCGCGGAGAGACTGCCGCGCCGCAGAAGCGTGCCACGCCGCAACAAATCTTCGATTCTGAAATCGCGTACCAGACGAGCGCTCGGTGGGAAAAAGACCGCGATTACTGGCGGGAGCACCTCCGCGAACTCCCCGCACCGGTCAGTCTGTGTGATAGCTCAGCCCCGCCAGCCGCTTACGACCTCGTGTGCTCGGCTGCGCTGCCCCGTCACGTCGACCTCCGCATGGACGAGGTCGCTGCTGATCAGCGCGTGAGCGCTGCACAGATCCTCATCGCTGCCTTCGGCAGCTACATGCTGCGGATGACCAATTCCGACGACATGCTGCTGAGTCTGCCTGTTACGGGCCGCACCACGGCCGTTCTGCGGCGGTCCGCCGGGATGCTCGCGAATGTCTTGCCGATCCGGATCAGGCTCGCCGCGACGACCACCGTCGGGGAACTGATCCATTGTGTGAATCAGCAGCTCACCGCATCGCTGCGGCATCAGCGTTATCGGTTTGAAGACATGCTGCGCGACGCTGATGTGCCACTGGAGGAGAAGGGTCTGCTAGGGCCGACCGTGAACCTCATGTTCTACGACTCCACGATCGCGCTGGGCGACGCGGTAGGTGAGTACCACATTCTGCGCTCCGGGCTTCTCGAAGATCTGCAGGTAAACGTCCTGCAGACGAGCAACGACTCACCGATCACCGTGGAATTTCACGGCAATCCGAACAGATACTCGCCTGTGGTGCTCGAGCAGCACCACAGGCGTTTTCTCGCCTATCTCGAAGACCTCCTCTCCGCTGACCTAGACAGGCCGGTCATTGCTTGCGGTGATTTCGGGCAGACAGGGGCTGACTGGGGTGGCGAAGCCGCAGTTCCCAGCGGAACGGGTCTGCTCGGGCTGCTCGAAACCGGCGCGACAATTGCGGGTGATAACGCCCCGGCTGTCGTGTGTGGGGGCACCGAGCTGACCTATGGGGAGCTCCTCTCCGCCGTGCGCGCGCTCGCCCGGCTCCTGATCGAGCAGGACGTTGGCCCCGAGGACCTAGTAGCGGTTGTCCTGAGCCGATCGCTGAGCTGGGTGACCGCGCTGTGGGGAACGGTGTACGCGGGTGCTGCTTACATGCCGATTGACCCGTCGTGGCCCAGCGCGCGACAGCATCGGGTCCTCGCCGACGCGGCAGTGCGCGTCGGTATAACGGTCGCGGCACACCGCGAAGCGCTACCGGACTCGGTTCACTGGATCGTCCTCGACGACGTGGACGCGCAGCAGGATCCAGCGCAAGCCAGGATCGGTCTGGTCAACGACGGACCAATCGGTGATGTGGAGCGCCGCGCCCACGTGCGGGCATCGAGCGCGGCATACGTCATCTACACGTCAGGCTCGACCGGCGTGCCCAAAGGCGTCGTCGTGACACACGCCGGGTTGCGGTCCCTCGCCGCCGTGCAAGCACGCCGCTGGCAAATACTCGCAGGTGATCGAGTCCTCGCTGTCGCGTCACCTGGATTCGACGCATCGATGCTCGAGGTCCTGATGGCGCATCCATGCGGCGGGGTGCTCGTCATCGCCCCGCCCGAAATTTACGCCGGTGCTGACCTCGCAGAACTTATGGACCGTGAACAGGTTACTCACACCTTCCTCACACCCGCGGTGCTCGCCACGATTCCCGCCACCGCGCTGAAATCCGTCCGGCATCTAGGTGTCGGGGGCGAAGCCGTACCGCATGAAATCGTCCGGCAGTGGGGCGTTCGCGGCTCGCTGTTCAATGTGTACGGACCTACCGAAACGAGCATGTGGGTATGCGGAAGATACCTTTCGCCCGACAAGCCGGTGGTACTGGGCAGGCCGATACCCGGCGTAGGTGCGGCGGTACTGGATCGCTGGCTGCAGCCGGTGCCGAACGGCTGCATCGGTGACCTGTACCTCATCGGCATACCCCTCGCGCGGGGGTACTTCCGGCGCCCGCAATTGACTGCCGAGCGCTTCGTCGCATGCCCGTTCAGCGCTGCCGGTGACCGGATGTATCGCACCGGTGACCTCGCTCGCTGGGATGCTGACGGTAACCTCGTCTACGCCGGCCGGGCCGATCAGCAGGTGAAGATCCGTGGTCTCCGGATCGAGCTTGGTGAGATTGAAGCGGTGCTTTCGCGCCAGCCGGCTGTGCGCGCTGCTGTAGTCACGGTCCACAATGGCAGCGATGGCGGAACCCGGCTCATCGCGTATGTGCTGCCAGCGAGTGAAGGCACAGAAATTGATGCCGCGGAGGTGCTCGCGGACGCTGCCACGCAGATGCCCGGCTACATGGTTCCGGCGCAACTCGTGTGCCTTGACGAGTTTCCCCTGACGTCGTCCGGCAAGATCGATCGTCGTGCCTTGCCGGAACCACAAGCCTTCACCTCGACCGACGGTTTCGTCGAGCCACGCGACGAGGCTGAACGCCTGATCGCCGAAGCCTTCGCCGACGTACTTGGTGTGCCCGTCACCGATGTTGGCGCTCGCGATTCGTTCTTCGCGCGCGGGGGTGACTCGATCATGGCGATCCAGCTCGTGTCCCGGCTTCGGGCGGCGAACATCGCGCTGACGGCGCAGGATGTCTTTGAACGCGGAACGGTCGCCGAGCTCGCCCAGCTGTTCTCCACGGAACCAGCGCCTGAGCCGGCAATTGAGCTCGCCGGCGAGAACCTCGGGGAAATGCCGCTCACCCCAATCATGGGGTGGCTGGTCGAGCAGGGCAGCGAGACACCGGAGGTGGTGCACCGCTGCGCGCAGACCGCGTTGCTCACGCTGCCCGCCGGAATTACGCACGATGACCTCGTGGCCACGATGCAGGCGGTGCTGGACCACCACGATGCGCTGCGTGTCCAGCTCCACGAGGGAACACTCAGGGTCAGGGGGCACGGTGCTGTTGACGCCTCTGAACTGCTCCAGGCCGTCCCAGTGTCCGGCCTCGCGGGAACGGAGGCTGTCCTCTCCCGCGAAACGGAAGCGGCGGCAGACCGCCTCGACCCCCAAGGCGGCATACTCGCTCAAGCCGTGTGGTTCCACGAGCGTGCTAGCGGCGAAGCTGGCCACTTGCTCCTGGTGGTCCATCATCTCGCGGTCGATGGTGTGTCCTGGCGAATCCTCATCCCCGACCTCATATCGGCATCGTTGCAGGTGGCCGCCGGGGAGCCACCAGAGCTGCCACCGGTGCGGACATCGCTGCGGACATGGACGCGAAAACTGCACGACCACGCCACTGAGCGGCGAAACGAGCTCGAATTCTGGCGACGAAACCTGGATGCGGTCAGGCCCCTGCGCGGATCACGTTCGGTCGATCCCGCGCTCGACGTACACGCCACATGCGAGTCGCTAACGTTTGACCTTCCCGCCGAAATCACCGAACTGATCCTTACTCGGCTCCCATCCAAGTATCGCGCCGGTGCTGCGGATGGTCTGATCACTGCTCTAGCGCTCGCAATAGCTGGGTTCAACGAGCACCCGCGCGCCGCAATCACGCTCGAAAGTCATGGTCGCGAAGACAGTGCGGTGCTGCCCGGCGCAGACCTGTCTCGCACCGTTGGGTGGTTCACCTCGGCGTACCCGGTACTGCTCGACCTCGCCGATGTCGACCTCGACGATGCTTTCTCCGCTGGATCAGCGGCCGGTGTTGCGATCAGACAAATCAAAGAGCAACTCCTTTCCGTTCCAGATAAGGGCATCGGATACGGTCTCCTGCGGTACACCGACCGAGGGACGTCCGACGATCTGCGTGCTCTCCCTCAGCCCGCTGTGAGGTTCAATTATCTCGGCCGCGCGGACGTCCAGCCTGCCGGCGCCGACGCGCAAAGCTGGCTGCCGGTCGGTGGGGGCCGCGCATTCGGGTCTGTCGCGCATCCGCGGATGCCTGTCGCGGCAGCGCTGGATATCACTGCGATCACTGTCGGTACGAACCACGGCCCGGTCCTTGAAATGACGGTGACCTATCCGCAAACCATGCTCGATGTGGCCGAGGTGCAGCGATTCGTGGAGCTGTGGAAGCGCGCGTTACGTGCGCTCGCCTGCCACGCCTCTCAACCGGGCGCAGGTGGCCTTACACCGTCGGACGTGCTGGCGCCCGTCACGATCGAGGACCTCGACTATTTGGCCCAGCAGGGTGGGTTTGCCGACGTGTGGCCGCTCGCACCACTGCAGGAGGGCTTGTTTTTTCACGCCACCGTTGCAGCAGGCCATGCGGATCCCTACGCAGTCCAGTTCGTCCTTGAACTCGAAGGCACCGTGGACGCAAAGCGACTCCAGCGGGCTATCGATGCACTTGTCGTGCGCCATGCCAGTCTGCGCCTGGCGTTCAGGCGGTGCGCGGACGGGCGACCACTTGCGCTTGTCGCCGACGCAGTTGACGTGCCCTTCTCGGTGGTTGAGGCGCCGGCCGGGACATGGCGAGAGATCGCCGACAATGCCCGGGCCGTTCCTTTCGACGTTGACAAGGCGCCCCTACTGCGGGCCACGCTGATATGCGAGCCCCAGCGCGGGCGTGCAAACGATCGGTGGCGGCTGATCGTCACCAACCATCACCTCTTACTCGACGGCTGGTCGATGCCCCTGCTTGTCCGCGATCTCCTCGCCCTTTACGCCGCGGACGGGGAAAGTTCAGCACTGCCGCCCGCAAAACCATTCAGCGACTACTTGCGCTGGCTCGACAGCCGCGCCGAGACAGCGGGTCTCGACGCCTGGCGGACAGCGCTCGCTGGCCTCGAGGAACCCACCCAGACCGCGCCTGCAGCGGAAGCACTCGCTGACGTCAGTGCCCTTCGCACGATCAAGTTCACTCTGAGTGGAGCAGCCACGTCGCGACTGTCAGCTTTCTCGCGCTCAGCTGCGGTCACAATGTCAACGATCATTCAGTTCGCGTGGGGCCTCACGTTGTCCCGCGTGACCGGCGACGAGACCGTCGTGTTCGGTGCGACTGTCTCGGGCCGTCCAGCAGAGGTACCAGGCATCGAGTCGATGGTGGGACTCTTCATCAACACGGTTCCCGTTGTCGTGCGAGTCGATCCGTACGCGCAAGCGGATCGCGCACTCGCGGCGCTGCAACAGCACCACAATGCGATGCTCGATCATCATCATGTGCCGCTGCCTCGTATCCTGCGGCAAGCGCCCCGGTCACTCCGGGGTATCAACCTTTTTGACACGCTTATTGTCCTCGAGTCGTATCCCCTCGATGAGGGTGAAATCGCGGACAAGGACTTCGCCGGACTGCGGGTGACGGGGTATTCAGGTGACGATGCCACGCACTACCCACTCACGCTGCAGACTCATCTCACCAACGGACAGCTCGACGGCGTGCTTCGGTATCGGGGCGACGTCGTTCCTGAAGCCTTGGCACAGTATTGCGCCGCCCTCGTGGAACAGACACTAGAGACCCTCTCGGGTGACCCGAAAACGTCAGTCGGGCGCCTTGGCTTGGCCAGCCGAACCACACATCCCCGCGCTTCTGGAGGCCCACCAGCCGGACAGCATGAAACCCTGGATGAACTATTTCGGCACGGTGCCCGCCTCGCTGGCGCAGAGGCGCCCGCGATCATCACGCCTGGCAGCGACAGCACCTTTGTCAGTTATGGCGCTCTCACGAGTGCAGCCAACCGTCTTGGCCGATTGCTGATCGAGCGCGGTGCCGGCCCTGAGGAAACCGTCGCGGTCGTGCTCGACCGTTCCGAGTATCTGGTGCGCGCGCTGTGGGGGATTGCCGTGGCAGGCGCGACGTATCTCCCAACCGATCCCGCATGGCCTCCTGCCCGGCTTGGATTTGTTCTCACGGATGCCGGAGCCCGTCTTGGCGTCACCGTGTCGCGCTACCGTGACGCGCTGCCCGACTCTGTGCATTGGATCGTGCTCGACGCGGCCGAGACGGAAGCCCGTTCGGCGGAACTCAAAGCGGCGACAGTTACCCAGTCCGAACGTGTCGCCACTCTCCGCACAAACAACACGGCCTACGTGATCTACACCTCCGGGTCGACGGGCATACCCAAGGGTGTGGCGGTCAGCCACGGTGGACTCGGTTCGCTGGCAGCAGTTCAGCGCGAAAATTTCGCCATCGAGCCTTTAGATCGGGTGCTCACGGCTGCCTCGCCGGGATTCGACGCCTCGCTGATGGAGATGCTGATGGCGCTGGCATCGGGCGCTGCCCTCGTCGTCGCTCCAACTGGCATATATGGCGGGGCGGATCTCGCCGCTATAGCGGAGGAAGGGGCGGTGACCCACGCGTTCCTCACTCCAGCCGTGCTCGCATCGCTGCCAGACGGTGCGCTTCCCACGGTACGTGTGCTGGTGACCGGCGGGGAAGCGGTCACCCCCGACGCGGTGACGCGATGGGCGTCCGGGCGCCGGTTTTTCAACGCGTACGGCCCCACCGAAGCCACCATTTGGTCCATCGGCACCCGACTCGACGCTGAGCGCAGCGTCACCATCGGCGCTCCTATCGCGGGCATGGAAGTGCGAGTCCTCGACCGCTGGCTCATGCCGGTGCCCGCTGGTCTGACGGGTGAGGTCTATCTCGTGGGGGAGGGAGTAGCGCGGGGCTATGTGGGGCGACCTGGCCTGACCGCGGAACGTTTCGTCGCGGCTCCCAGCGTCACCCACGGTGCACGCATGTACCGCACTGGGGACCTCGCCCACTGGAATGAACACGGGCAACTTGTGTATGAGGGCCGCGCCGACACCCAGGTGAAGCTGCGGGGTATACGCATTGAGCTGGGTGAAATCGAAGCCACGCTGACACATCAACCGGGCATTTCGCAGGCCACGGTGGTCACTCACCGAGATTCTGCGGAAAGCAGCGAGCGTCTCGTGGGTTACGTTGCGGCTGCGCCGGACATTCAGCCCGCGGATGTGCTCGCAGCTTTGCGGACGGAGCTTCCCGCGCATTTGGTGCCGTCGCAGCTCGTCGTCCTCGAACAACTTCCCATCACGACGTCGGGCAAAGTCGACCGCCGCGCCTTGCCTGAACCGGGGCCGGTAGCTAGCCGCGATTTTATTGAGCCGGTTACTCCGAGCGAGCGCCGCGTCGCCGCGGAATTCGAGGCGGTGCTTGACGCACCTCGTGCTGGCCTCCGCGATTCCTTCTTCGAGTTGGGCGGTGACTCGCTGAGCGCGGCACGCCTCGCGGCACGGCTGGGTGTGGGGGTCCGGGAAATTTTCGACGCGCCGACTGTCGGAGAGCTGGCCCGCCAGCTCTTATCTGGTCCAGTGTCGTGGGCGCCGCTACCGCGACCTGACCCGGTGCCGCTATCGCCCGCCCAGGCGCGTATGTGGATCGTCAACCAGCTGGATACTTCGTCACCCGCGTACAACATCACCCTTGGGCTGCGCTTGCGCGGCCAGCTAGACACCGCCGCGCTAGTTGCTGCGGCAAGTGACGTTGTCGCGCGGCACGAGTCACTTCGCACCGTGTATCCCGCCGGGGAGGGGACACCATATCAACTGGTATTGCCATCGAATTCTTTCAAGATCAGCCACATGCGGGTCGAGAACGATCAGCAATTGAAGGGGCAGATTCGAAACCTCACTCGGAATGGCTTCGATGTCGCGGCAGCGGCCCCGATGCGTATGCATGTCCTGACTCTGAATTCGCAGGATCACGTACTCGTCGCCGTTGTGCATCACATCGCGGCCGATGGTGCGTCGATGCGGCCACTCGCAGCTGACTTGATGACGGCGTACAGGGCGCGGTGCGAGGGACGCGTTCCGAATTGGCCCAGTGAACCCGCACAGCACCCAGACTTCGCGGTCTGGCAGTGGCGTCGGCTGGGAAGCGTGACAGACCCGGAAGCGCTTGCGGGAGCGCAACTCACATACTGGCGACACTCGCTTGCCGGCGCTCCCGAACTGCTGGAGTTGCCTACCGTGAGATCGCGTCCGGCTGTGGCGTCACACGGTGGCGGTGCGGTGCATTTCAGCATCTCCGCAGAGATCGGGAAACGTATCCAGTCCCTCGCTTCGGCCCAGGGCGCGACGCCGTTCATGGTGCTTCACGCGACCCTTTCAGCGCTCCTCTCCCGGCTCTCAGGGATAAAGGACATTGTCGTCGGCACTCCCGTCGCCGGTCGCGGCATACCGGAATTCGACGATCTTGTCGGCATGCTCGTGAATACGGTCGCGCTTCGAACACGGGTTGAACCGAATCAGCGCTTCGAAGACTTTCTCCAGCACGTCAGAATGGTGGACCTCGACGCCCTGCACAACGCGGACATTCCGTTCGAGCAGATAGTCGAGGCGCTGGACCCGCCCCGCACCACCGCACACGCCCCCATCATCCAAGTGGTTCTTGCGCTCCAAGACCCCACGGCCGTTACAGTGCAGCTTCCGGGCATCGACGTGGAGATGCTGCGCATCGACCCGACTGAGAGCCAGTATGACCTGGAAGTGATCCTGGAGCCTGCCCTGGACGGTGCGCCGGGCTATCGCGGCACCCTCGTCTACTCGACTGATCTCTTCGACAACGCCTGGGCGGATGAATTCACAGACACCTTCTGCGGCGCCATCGAAGCCGTAGCCGCATCGCCGCACTCCCCGGTTGGGGCATTGCTGGACGGCGACCACCACCGGCCGGCCCTCACCGGAGGCGATCCGGAGGCGGCGACATCGTTGCGCGACATCCTCACTCGGGGCCGGGTCACCGCAGGCAACGACACACCGGCGGTCATCTTCCCCAGCCTGGCTGGCCGGGTGGAACTGACTTACGAAGAACTCGACCTGAGGAGTTCTGCGCTCGCAGGCATGCTCATTGAGCAAGGCACGCGTCCGGGCGACTATATCGCGGTCGCGACCGGCCGATGTGTCGAGTGGCTCGTCGCGCTGTGGGCGGTTGCGCGACTCGGCGCTGTGTACGTTCCGATCGATCCTGTGTGGCCGTCCTCCCGCATCTCATACGTCCTGACTGACGCGGGAGTCTCGTTAGGCCTCACCGTGTCGGCGCATCGGGGCGAGTTGCCGGATGCCTGCTCGTGGACCGTCCTGGACCAGTCCTTGCCAGTGCGGGGCGAGATCAGCGGTGCGCTGCCCGGCCTCGTCGACGCCGCGGAATGCGCCTACGCGATCTACACCTCCGGGTCGACAGGGACCCCGAAGGGAGTGGCGGTCAGTCACTCTGGACTGAGTTCTCTCGTCGAGGCGCAACGGTCGTGGTTCAGCGCGGGCGCCGGTACGCGCGTCCTCGCCGCCGCCTCACCGGGCTTCGATGCGTCGCTCCTCGAGATCCTCCTCGCACACGGCTGCGGCGGCACCCTTGTCGTCGCTCCCGCTGAAGTCACAGGCGGTGCGCCGCTCGCGGAACTCGTAGCCGCGGAGCGGGTCACTCATGCTTTCCTCACCCCAGCGGTGCTGGCCTCACTTCCCGAGGGGTCGCTGTGCTCGGTGTCGACCCTCGTCACGGGTGCGGACGTCGTCTCCCCGGATGCGGTACGCCGCTGGGCGCCGCACCGGAGCTTCGTCAATGCGTACGGTCCCAGCGAAGCGACAGTGTGGGTGACGGGCGCATCCCTCACCGTGGATGGCGCGGTGACAATTGGAAAACCGATACCGGGCGCGTCCCTGCTGGTGCTCGATGCGTGGCTGAATCCGGTGCTTCCGGGAACGCCGGGGGAGCTATATGTGGCAGGGCCCGCGGTGGCATGGGGCTATATCGGTCAGTTTGGCCTCACCGCATCACGTTTTGTCGCGAATCCGGCCGGATCGGGAACCCGGATGTATCGCACGGGCGATCTGGTGCGCCTCGGCGGCAGCGGAGAGTTGGAATATCTGGGCAGGGCCGACGATCAGGTGAAACTGCACGGTCAGCGTGTCGAACTCGGGGAGGTTGAGGCCGCTTTGCAGGCGTGCCCCGAGGTTGGTCAGGCGGCGGTGGCCCACTGGGGGTCCAGGCTGATCGGGTACGTCGTTGCGGACGGCCCTCTGGATGAGATTGACGTTCTCTCGGCACTGAGTGAGACGCTGCCGCACTACATGGTCCCCGCCCAGTTGCATGTGCTTGACGTGCTGCCATTAACCGCTTCAGGAAAGGTCGACCGTCGCGCGCTGCCCGAACCAAACCGGCTCCCGGCAGCGCGCGATGCCGTGCCACGTACCGACATGGAGCATGCGATCGCGCGGGCGATGGCTGAGGTCCTCCACATCGATCCGTCAGAAATCGGAGTCCGTGACTCCTTCTTCGCGCTAGGTGGCGACAGTATCGTTTCGATCCAGCTCGTTTCCCGCCTATCCGCGGCGGGCATTCCCGTAACGGCACGGGATGTGTTCCAACACAAAACTATCGAACGACTCACGCGCGTGGCAGCGAAGAAGGCAACTGATGCCCCCGAGGTTCTGGCGGAACTGCCAGGTGGGGGCGTCGGTGAAATGCCACTGACACCGATCATGGAGTGGATCCTCGCGAGTAGCGAAGTGGCCACGGCGGGTGATCCCTGGGAAACCCTCGCGACCTTCGCTCAGTCAGCTTTGCTGACGGTGCCTATGGGCGTGACGCGCCGCGAAATCAGCGCGACACTGCAGACCATACTCGACCGGCATCCAATGCTGCGATCACGAGTAGTCCGGCGGGGTAATGAGTGGCGAATGGAGGCGATGCCCACGGGCTCGATCGACGCTGATGCGATCCTCACCGAGGTGGTATGCACACCCGAGGCGTCACCTGGGACAGCAGGTTTCACTTCGTACGTTGAAAGCATGCTGCGCGCAGTCGCGGCGCGGCTTGACCCCCAAGCAGGCCGAGTCGTCGAAGCTGTCTGGTTCCGCGCGGAGCAGGACAGGTTGCTGCTGATCATCCATCACTTCGCTGTCGACGTCGCATCCTGGCGGGTTCTCGTCACGGACTTGGCTGCTGCCTGGCACACGCAGGCTGTAGATGGAGAGCAGCCGGCAGAGATGCCGCACCCGGGCACATCGTTCCGGCGGTGGGCGACCGCGCTGAAAACGAGCGCACACGCGTGGATAAGCGAACTCAACTATTGGACGAACATCCTCAGGCATGACGAACAGCTTTCCGCCCGTCACACGGCGGACGCTGCGCGTAGCCACATCACCGTAGCGGCGCCCGTAGATCTGGCGAAGCGACTCCTCGATATCCCCCGCAGTGCTGGAGGGTCGGTGGACTCGGTCCTCCTCACCGCTCTCGCTCTGGCGACGGCACGATGGTATGGCAACGACATCAGCAACCTCGTTGTCAGTGTCGAAGGGCACGGCCGCGCGGAAACAGCAATTCCGGGCGCCGACCTTTCACGGACCGTCGGCTGGTTCACGACCAGATACCCGCTGCACCTCGGGCCCGTGAGGCATGACTCACGCTGGGATCCCGCGCGAGTGGTCGCTACTTTCCGTCACATACGGCAGGCGCGGGCCTCGGTGCCGCACAACGGCATTGGGTACGGTGTTTTGCGCTATCTGAACGCTGAGACGCGATCAGCTATGGCGGCTTTCGCGCCACCAAGCGTCAGCTTCAACTACCTCGGTCAGATGAACCAGGCACCGCAATTGGGGGCAGACTTCGCGCTCGCGCCTGAGCGTTTGGATACAAGCATGCTTGCGCCGCACGTCGACGATGCAGTCCTGTCAGTGACCGCCGGTGTCGACGAGGGTGGAGAACTCGTAGCGCATGTCAGCGGGGCGCTCGACCGAGGTGCGGTGGAACGCTTTAGCGCATTGTGGATAGAAGCGCTCGGAGCGGTCGCGGGCTGCGCGATGACGAGCCCATCATGGGGCCTGGTGCCGTCAGATGTGCTGGCAGACAACATCACTGTCGCCGACCTGGATCGTTTCACCGCACGCTTTGGACTTTTGGATGATGTGTGGCCCCTGGCTCCGCTGCAAGAGGGGCTGCTCTTCCACACCGCCATGGCGGATTCTGCCGAGCAGCACGCGGATACCTACCTGGTCCAGCTCGTCCTTGAACTCGAAGGCACTGTCGACGCTGATCGGCTCGAGCGTGCAGTGCGGGCGGCAGTTGCGCGCCATGCTGCGCTTCGGGCGGGGTTCACGCGGAACGCGTCGGGCCGACTCGTGCAGGTCATCCCTTCGTCTGTGCACGTTCCGTTCGAGTCTATTGAACTCGCGGGGGAGCAGAGCCGGTGGGACGCAGTCCTGAGACGCGACCGAGAGACCGCGTTCGATCTGAACTCGGCACCGCTGTTGCGTGCGGCGCTCGTACACCTAGGGCACGGGAAGTCGCGTCTGCTGCTGACCCACCATCACGTGCTGCTTGACGGCTGGTCGATGCCGCTGTTCATACGAGAGATATTGCAGCAGTACATATCCCCGGAGAGTGGTGTCCCAGCAGTCCCGGCGGCTGCGTTCAGTGACTATCTCGACTGGCTCCGGTCCCGCGACAGATCTGCGGGAATCGCCGCCTGGTGCGAGGCGTTGAGCGACATCGACGAACCAACGCTGATCCTGCCACCCGAGACGAGCATCCCAGAAACCGCGGACACTGCGAGCACGCAGGTTGATTTGCCGCCGCATGTCTCAGCGGCCGTCGTCGAACTGGCCCGCACACTCGATGTGACTGTCGCGACTGTGATCGAGTTCGCCTGGGCAGTAGTTCTTTCCGGCCTCACCCATCAGAACCGTGTGGTCACAGGTGAGACGGTCTCCGGGCGGCCAGCGGAACTGCCGGGTGCCGAATCGATAATCGGCTTGTTCATCAACACACTGCCGCTAGCTATCCGGCTCGATCCGAGTCAAACTGTCGCAGCCGCGCTGGTGGAACTGCAGCGGCGCAAAGCAGAGCTTGTAGACCATCACGACGTCCAGCTGTCCGAGATCCTGCGCACAATCGGCATGCCCGCCCTGTTCGACACACTGACCGTGTTCGAGTCGTACCCCGGCGATCCAGCAGAACTCGCGAAGGCGCAGGTCGGCGGGATGAAGGTCACCGGTGTGTCGGGCTCAGACCATGCGCACTACCCCCTCATCGTGCAGTCCAGCCTGGCGGCTGAGGGATTACGAATAGTGGTCCGCTACCGGCGTGATCGCGTTCGCGATTCGCTGGCGCAGGCCTGTTCCCATCGCCTCGGCTACGCGCTCGAGAAGGCGATTGATAGCCAGATACCAGTGTCGGCACTCAGAGCAGGCGACGGCGTGCCCTTGCGCTGGGGTGACGAGATTGTTTCACGTGAAGCACTCGACACCGTGCTCCGCTCGGCGCTCGCTCGTGCGGGGAGTGATGCCCCAGCGGTGGTCTGGCGCACCGCGGACGGCATGCACAGCCTCTCGTACGGTGAACTGGACGCACAGTCTGACCGGCTCGCTGAGATTCTGAGAGGTGCGGGAGCGGGGCCGGAGACTCTCGTTGCCGTGGTTACCGGGCGTTCACCGCAGTTGCCCACTGCTTTTTGGGCTGTCATGAAAGCCGGTGCTGGATACCTCCCCATCGACCCGATGTGGCCTCATGCCCGGATTGCCCAGACACTCGCAGACTCCGCTGCAGGCGTGGGCATTACGCTCGCCGCCCACCTTGATTCGGTGCCCACCGGCATCCCGTGGATCGTGGTCGACACGGTAGATCTTTCGCGACCCGCACGCCAGGCGCCACCGCCGCACACAAGGGTCGATCATACGGCGTACGTCATCTACACCTCCGGTTCGACCGGACGCCCGAAAGGGGTCGTCGTCACCCACAATGGACTGGGGATACTCGCCCGAGTTCAGCGCGAACGCTTCCGGATCGCGCCAGGCGCGCGCGTGCTCGCTGCGGCATCACCCGCATTCGATGCTTCCGTTCTAGAGCTCCTCATGGCGTACGGCTCTGGCGCGGCGCTCGTTCTCGCCCCACCGGACACGACGTCGGGTCTGACGCTGGGTGAATGGATCGCCTCGGCCGGGGTCACCCACGGGTTTCTCACCCCAGCGGTACTCGCCACCGTGCCCAGCACTGCCCTGTGTTCGGTTGACGTGCTCGTCACGGGTGCGGAGGCGGTGCCCGAAACACTTGTGCGAACGTGGGCGCCGGGACGACATTTGTTCAACGCGTACGGTCCCAGCGAGGCCACGGTGTGGACGACAGGCACGCGTCTGATCGAGGGTGACCCCGTGACAATCGGAACGCCGATTCCCGCAGCCGGCGCGATAGTGCTGGACGGCTGGCTTCGGCCGGTGCCGACGGGCGTCACCGGCGAGCTTTATCTTTGTGGGCCCGCCCTTGCACGCGGCTATCTCAACCAGCCAGGACTTACCGCAACGCGCTTTGTGGCGAACCCACACACTGCAGAGGGCACGCGCATGTACCGGACCGGCGACCTTGCCCGCTGGACGGCGGAATGGCGCCTGGAGTACCGCGGTCGCGCGGATTCTCAGGTAAAGATTCGAGGTCAGCGGGTAGAACTAGGTGAGATTGACGCCGCCCTCGTCAGCCACACGCACGTACGGGCGGCGGTGACTGTGCTCCACAAGGAAAGCTCCACGGACGGGCAGCGTCCCGTTCAGCAGCTCGTCGCGTACGTGACCCCCACACGCGGCGCGGTGGATTCGGCGGCAGTACTTGCATCACTCGCCGAACGGCTACCGTCGTCGATGTTGCCCGCACAGCTCGTTGTACTCGACGAGCTGCCCCTGACGAGTACGGGCAAGGTGAACCGGCGGGCGCTGCCTGCACCGTCGCGCTCCACTGCCGAGGCCAGTGATCCACCCAGAAATCCGGATGAGCGCCGTGTCACGGAACTCTTCGCAGATGCGCTGAACCTTCCTGCTGCTGCTATTGGACGAAATGAGTCCTTTTTCGCGCGCGGTGGTGATTCGCTGTCCGCAGGTCAGGTGGCTGCGCGGATCGGCGTCAGCGTACGCACAGTGTTCGACATGCCCACCGTCGCGCAGCTCGCACGTGTGGCGCCGAGCGCCGAAGCGGTGATTCCCCGTGATCAGCGGCCTGAACGGGTGCCGTTGTCCCTCGCGCAGACCCGGATGTGGTTCCTCAACCAGTTCGACCCGACGTCTCCGGCTTACAACATCGTGCTGCCGGTACGCGTGCGGGGTGAACTCGATGTCGATGCGCTTCGTGCTGCATTCGCTGATGTCAGTGCGCGCCAGGAGATTCTGCGCACCATTTACCCGGCGGACGCCGGGGTGGGATACCAGCATGTTCTGGATCCACGAGAAGCCGCCGTTGACATGGTCGTCAAACCGATCGACTACGAGAGTGAGCTCGAGCCCGCCGTCCGGAACCTGATGTCGGCGGGATTCGACGTGACACAGGAACTGCCCTGGCGTGCCAGCCTATTTACGCTGGGCCCGACCGACTTCGTGCTGGTGGTCGTGCTCCACCACATCGCAGCTGATGGTGCGTCAATGGAGCCGCTGATGACGGATCTGCTGACCGCGTACGCGGCACGCCGAGCGAAAACGGTGCCGGACTGGACGCCGCTGCCCCTGCAGTACGCCGATTTTGCGCTGTGGCAACGGGCACAACTTGGTGCTGCCGCTGATCCGGATTCGATAGCGGGGCAGCTTGTTCGGCATTGGCGGAAACGCCTCGACGGCCTCCCTGACATGCTTGCGGTGCCATCCGATCTGCCACGCCCTCCGGTCGCCACGCACCGAGGCTCCGCCGTCCGGTTCGACATTCCGGCGGAGTTGCTTGCGCGGATCGCTGAATGTGCGCGCCGCCACGACACCACGGTTTTTATGGCGGCGCATGCGGCACTCGCGACGTTGCTCGCGCGTCTGACCGGCACCAGTGACATCTGTATCGGTGCACCTGTGGCGGGACGCAGCCACAGCGGGGTCGAGGGCCTCGTCGGAATGTTCGTCAACACGCTCGTATTGCGAACCCATATTGATCCGGAAATGACAATCCGTGACGTATTCGCGGAGGTGCGAAGGACCGACACTGACGCACTAGCCCACGCCGACTTGCCTTTTGAGCAACTCGTCGACGCGATGAAGCCTGAACGCGCGACGTCCCATGCGCCCCTCTTCCAGGTGATGCTCGCGCTGCAACAGTCTGGAGCCGCGCCGTTGCGCGCCGGAGATATCGAGATGAGTAGTTTTCCCCTCGATCCGGTCACCTCTCAGCACGACCTTCAGATCGTGCTGGCTCCCGACGGTGACGGGCTCAGCGGAATGGTCATCTATGCGACGGACATCTTCAGTGCGCGCTGGGCGTCCTGGTTTACCTCGCAGTACCTGCGGGCGCTTCGCTTCTTCGCCGACAATGACGACGCGCACGTCGGCGCTCTCACGGCGGGCGCCGCGCCATGGACGGTCAGCGAAACAGAACCACGGGAATCTAGCCGGGCTAGCTTCGCGGAAGTGCTGACCGCGCACGGTAATCCGGCACGCACGCAGACACCGGCAGTGGTGGGCTGGGATGCCGATGGGGTGCGCCACGAACTGTCGTTTGCGGAACTGAACGAGCGCGCGAACTCGCTCGCAGCCGCACTCGTGGCGAATGGCGCGAATGCTGAAACCGTTGTAGCAGTAGCGATCTCACGATCGATTGACGTGGTGATCGCGCTGTGGGCCATCGCCAGGTCGGGTGCCGCGTACCTTCCCGTCGACCCGGCGTGGCCGAGCGCGCGCATCGAGTACGTGGTCACGGATGCGGGTGCGTGGCTTGGCGTATGCGACCGAGGCAGGACACCCGAGATTCCCGAACTGGTGCCGTCAATAACGTGGCTCGCGCCGGATGCGTCCGCCGATCGCCCCGTCACTCTGCGTGCGCCCCGTCCGGCTGAACTCGCCTACGTCATCTACACGTCCGGCTCCACCGGCACGCCGAAGGGCGTCGCGGTGACACATGCCGGCATCGAAACCCTGGCCGAAGTGCAGAGGTCAGAATTCGGTGTTTCAGCTGACGCACGGGTGCTCGCTGCGGCCTCCCCAGCCTTCGACGCCTCCATTCTGGAGGTGCTGATGGCGCACGGTTGCGGCGCGACACTCGTGATCGCACCCCCCGACGTCTACGGCGGGCGCGAACTCGCCCGGCTGATGCGGCGCGAACGGGTGACGCACGCATTCTTGACGCCCGGCGTACTGAGCGAGACACCCACCGAGGGTCTCGATGCGCTGCGCACGGTGATAACGGGCGGCGAATCCGCATCGTCCAGCACCGTCGAACGATGGGCTGAGCACAGGTGCCTGTACAACGCCTACGGGCCCAGCGAAGCGACAGTGTGGGTGAGCGGAACCAGACTCCTTGCTGAACAACCCATCACGCTCGGCGCTCCGATACGTGGTGTGCAACTTGTCATTCTCGACCCGTGGCTCAACCCCGTTCCTGTCGGCGTGACCGGTGAACTCTACGTCGTCGGTGCCGCGCTCGCGCGGGGCTATCTCGGCCGCAGCGCGCTCACGGCCGAACGCTTCGTTGCGTGCCCCTTCGCTGGCGCTGGTGAGCGCATGTACCGCACGGGCGACCTGGCCGCCTGGACGTCAGATCATCACCTTTCGTATCGAGGGCGCGCCGACCTGCAGGTGAAGATCCGCGGGTTGCGCATCGAACTCGAGGAGGTCGAAGCGATCCTCGGCGGGCAGCCAGAGATAGACCGCGCCGTTGCGGTTGTTCCCACGACGAGCGGTCCGACGCGTCTTGTCGCCTACGTGAATCTCGTGCCTGAGCGTGCCGCCCAGTTCGATGAGCGCAGCGTCCTGTCCCGGCTGCGCGCTCAGCTTCCGTCCTACATGGTTCCGGCGCAGCTCGTTGCAGTCGATACGTTCCGCCTGACTACGGCGGGCAAGATCGATCGCCGTGCGCTCCCCGCGCCGCCGCCGTTGCGCCGCGCGAACGACGATGTGCGTGGCCCTCGCACGGAGCGTGAGCGCCTGATCGTCGCGGCGTTCGCTGACGTGCTCGGCGTGCGCAGCGATGACATTGACATCAACACGTCGTTCTTCGACCTCGGTGGAGACTCCCTTTCCGCGGTGCGGGCAGCTGCGCAGATAAGTGATGCACTCGGCGAATCAGTCAATGTGAGAGACGTTTTCGATGCCCCAGCAGCGGTGGACCTTGCCCACCTGCGTACATCCCGCTCGGTCGCGAAACCATTGGTACCGCAACCCCGCGGTGAGTTCGTGCCACTATCCCTCGCACAGACGCGGATGTGGTTTCTGAATCAGCTGGACCCGGCATCACCGGCCTACAACATTTCACTAGCGGTCCGGTTGAGCGGCCCGCTCGATCGGACCGCGCTCGACGCCGCACTCAGGGACGTGGTTGCCCGGCACGAGACACTGCGGACCGTGTATCCCTCCCGTGATGGCGTCGGATATCAGGAAGTGCTTGAGCCGGAGCCCACTCGTGTGCGTCTGGAAACTGTCGCGGTTAGCGGGGAACAGGAGCTGGACGAGGCGCTACGCCGCAACGCCTCCGCCGGCTTTGACGTCTCACGGGCTGTGCCGCTGCGCCTGTGCCTATTCCGGCTCGCGGCAACCGAGCACGTACTGCTGATCGTTGTCCACCACATCAGCGCGGACGGCGGGTCGATGGGTCCGCTTGCTCGCGATGTGATGAGCGCATACGCCGCACGGATACGCGGCGGCGAGCCCGAGTGGGTTCCCTTGCCGGTGCACTACGCCGACTTCGCGATGTGGCAGCGTGACGTCCTGGGGGACCCCCACGATCCCTCATCTCTTGCCGCAGCGCAGATCGACTATTGGCGCAATGCACTCACTGGAGCTCCTGACTTGCTCAGTCTGCCGACGGATCGGCCGCGCCCAGCGGTAGCGTCCGCTCAAGGCGGCACGGTTCGGTTCGAGCTTCCGGCACACACCGCACAGCAGCTGAGGATGCTGGCACAAGACCATCAGTCGACGCTCTACATGGTGCTACACGCGGCGTACGTGGCACTGCTTGCGCGCCTGTCTGGGAGCAGCGACATCTGCGTCGGTACACCGATCTCGGGCCGCGGGCCGCGGGCCCTCGATGATCTCGTCGGGATGTTCGCCAACACGCTGGTGCTTCGTACACAGGTAGACACAAGCGGGAGTTTCGCTGAGCTGCTCGCCCATGTGCGTGAACGGGATATCAGCGCCTTTACCCATACCGAGCTGCCTTTCGAGCAACTCGTCGAGGCGCTGAACCCGCCACGTTCGACCGCGCACAGTCCGCTCTTCAACGTCGCGTATTCCTTCCACAACCTGACGCCCGAAGAGTTTTCGCTGCCAGGACTGCAGGCAAACATCGTGGACCATGAGATAGGTGTATCCCAGTTCGACCTGCATCTCATGGTGGTTGATCACTCGGAGGGTAGCTCGCTGCCGGTGGCATTTACGTATTCCGAAGCGCTGTTCGATCGCGACACTGCCTTTGAATTTGCTGCGTTGCTGAACCGTGTGCTGGACGCTATCTGCGCGGACGTGCATGCCATAGTCGGTGACCTCGAGCTAGTGCCGGCCTTAGAGCGCGAAACCCCTGAGCTGACAGCGGAGTACGGAACGCTCGTGGAGATGTTCGAACACCAGGCGCAACGGACCCCGGATTTGCTGGCTTTCGTGGGCAGGGACGGGGCCCGCACCTACCGGGATTTTCATGCTCGTGCGAATCAGTTTGCGCGGCGACTTATTGCGTGCGGTCTTGGCCCAGGACACACCGTGGGTATCGCGATGCGGCCCTCGGAGCGGATGCTAACGGTCCTCCATGCGGTGATGAAATGTGGTGCGGCCTACGTACCTCTCGATATCGAGCATCCCCCGGAGCGCATCGCGCACGTGATGCACGTGGCCGGCGTCGGGCACGTGGTCGCGGATGACGGGGTACAGCTACCTGCAGATACAGTCCGGATCACGTTCCTGGAGCGGGAGCTTCCGCACTATTCCTCTGCGCCAGTCACGAGGGCCGAACGAACTCGTCCGCTGCGGCCACTCGATCTCGCCTACATCATCTTCACGTCAGGTTCGACGGGCGAGCCCAAGGGTGTGGCGGTGCCACATGCGGCTGTCGCTCATCAGATCACCTGGATGCAATCCGAGTACCCCATCGGTCCAGCGGACACGATGCTCTGGAAGACACCCGCGACCTTCGATCTTTCTGTCTGGGAGATTTGGTGGCCGCTGGCGGCGGGTGCGCGCGTCGTCATCGCGGAGGCGGGAGAGCATCGGGACCCCCGTTCGGTTGCGGCACTCATGAGCGAGTTCTCCGTAACGACAGCGCCTTTCGTGCCATCCTTGCTCGCCGCATATCTGGATACCGCGGAAGCTGGGCGATGTTCGTCGCTGCAGCACGTCCTGTGCATTGGCGAGCCGTTGCCAGCGCGGCTTGCCGACCGGTTCCGTGCGATCTGTCCGGCTGAACTTCACAACCTCTATGGGCCCACTGAAGCCGCTGTGAGTATCACGCATCTGCGCGACGTCACGCACGCAGCGACAGAGTGGGCATCCGTACCCATCGGCGAGGCTGAGGCCGACTGCGGTGTATACATTCTTGATCGTCGACTCAAGCGTGTGCCACGAGGTGTGATCGGTGAGCTATACGTCAGCGGCCCCCAGCTTGCTCGCGGGTACGTAGCACGGACCGGTTTGACCGCCACCCACTTTATTGCGAATCCGAACGGGCCCGTGGGCAGTCGGCTGTACCGGACAGGCGACCTCGCGCGCGTCAATCGCAACGGTGAAATCGAATGCGTCGGCCGCGTAGACCTGCAGGTCAAATTGCGTGGGCTGCGTATCGAACTGGAGGAAATCGAGTCAGTGCTCTCGCGGCAACGAGGCGTCGTGCACGCGGCGGTACGCGTCGACGCTGTTCGCGGTCGCGGTTCGGAGCGACTGACCGGTTTCGTGGTTCCCGAAAAGGGAGAGTTCGATGCGGACACGGTGCTCGCCGGTGCGCGACGCCTATTGCCCGAATACATGGTGCCCGGCGAGTTGGTAGTGCTTGATGCGTTGCCGCTGGGGAACACAGGCAAACTGGACCGTAAGCGGCTTCCCGTGCTCGACGCGGTGACACCGCGCACACAGTTCGTTGCGCCGCGAACTGCGCTCGAACGAAAGATTGCCAGCGTTTTCGCGGAGCTGCTGAACGTTCCGCGGGTGGGTGCGTTCGACTCGTTCTTCGAGATAGGGGGCAATTCCCTTGCCGCTTCTCGCTTCGTCGCGATGCTGGAGTCCCGGCACCGGTTGTCCGTACCGCTGCAGTGGATGTTCTCGGACCCGACCCCCACTTCGCTAGCGCGGCGACTTGGGGCCGATTCCGCAACTCATTCCGCGAGCGATCAGTCCGGGTTCGAAGTTCTGCTGCCGCTGCGGAGGGGAGGGCCGGGGCTGCCGCTGTTTGCCATTCACCCCGCGAGCGGGCTCGCATGGTTCTTCGGTGCGCTGATCGGCCATATTGACCCTGGGAGGCCGGTCTACGGGCTGCAGGATCCTCACGTCGTCGCGGGCGAACCGATGCCGAGTTCAGTTGAAGAGTACGCACGCCGGTACATCGCGGAGATACGGCGGGTTCAGCCGCACGGGCCCTATCACCTGCTGGGCTGGTCGTTCGGCGGTGTCATCGCACACGCGATGGCCGTGACTCTGCAAGCAGACGGTGAGGAAGTTGCTTTGCTTGCGGTGTTCGACAGCACCCTCGAACCGGATCCGCACGTGCCGGACCCGGCGGATATTCCGGATTCGTTCGAGGACCTGCTTGGCGGATGGCGCGACCTTTTCGGTCTTGACCGCGTTGTTCGTGCCACAACGAAGCAAGAGGTCCTCGACATAATCCGGGGGAAGGTCGTGCAGTCCCACATGTTCACTGCCGAACAGGCGGACCACATCATCGACAGCTTTGCCTCCGCCGGGCAGATCATCGAGCAGTACCGGCCGGGCGTATTCGAAGGCGACGTCGTCTTCTTCTCGGCCACTGACGACGCGAACGCTGGTCACCCGAATGGCCGAGCGGCAGCAACGTGGCGTCCCTTTGTCACGGGGGCTGTGTACGTCAACGAAGTCCCGGTCGGGCACCTGGAAATGACGCACCCCAAGGCGATTGCTGAGATCGCGCCCGTGCTGAACCGTTTCCTGACTGCACCGTGAGGTCTACCCGCCCCGCCCTGCCTTCAAATCCATCGGCGCAGGTCAATAGAACCTGCGGAAATTGCCGTGTTTAGACGACCTGAGCAGATGGATTTTGAAACGCGATGAGCCGTCGCGTCGCCTCAATTGCCGCAATGCGACGATCAGCCCGGACGGAATGGGTGAGTCCTGCGGGTGCGTTCCGCTCCGCGACAAGTACCGACGCGGCAAGCGTGCGCGGGATATCGGTAAGCATGATCAGCAGGTCTGTGGCCTTCCACGAGGAATCAATGAGACCTGCACGCTGCCCCCGGCGAATCTCAGCGAGTTTGACTTCGCGGGCGGCGCGGAAGGGGCCTTCGCGGAATAGTATTTCCGGTGATTCGAGTTCGATCCATGTTTGCAGCTGCAGGTTATGCGGGTGAGACAGAAAGCTGTCGTAAAGACGCCCGACGTAGCCGGGCAGATCATCGGCAGTCAGGGCGGCTTCGCCGACAGTTTCCGCTACCCACCGCGCAGTGACCGCGGTGTACAGATCTTCCTTGTTCTCAAAGTAGGTGTAGAGGCGATCTTTGCTCGCCCGGGCTGTCTTCGCGATCCGGTTGATGCGCGCACCCGCGAACCCGAACTCGGCGAACTCTTCAGTTGCTGCCACGAGTATGCGTTCTCGCGTCGCTTCTCCTGCTGCTCGCATTCCCGTCAGTGTACCTTGCCGAACCATCTGGTTCGGCGTACCGTCGAACACCGAATCCGAACCAAAAAGTTCGGGAAAGGAGTTAACAATGAATCTGACCGATGCACACGCTCGTTTTCACGACCTGCAGCAGCACGACGGTCCCGTCGACCCGGCAGAGCTTGACCAGATCTGGGGGGCACTCGAACCTGTTCGGGCGGATGAGATCTTCGGCGAATGGGAGGGAGCTGAATTCACGACCGGACATCCACTATGCGGCACCCTCGAGAAGATCCGCTGGCACGGAAAAAACTTCAATTCCCTCCTTGATGCCCAGCCGCTCATCTGCCGTGACGATAGTGGGGCGCTCTACTCCAATACCGAGACAATGGGCGGGGAAGCCAGCCTGTGGAATATCGAGTTCCGCGGCGAGATCACTGCCACGATGGTGTACGACATGCGGCCGGTTTTCGACCATTTCAAGAAAGTCGATGCCAGCACGCTGATGGGAATCATGAACGGCAAAGGTGTCACGCCCAGAGGGCAGCATTTCTATTTCGTTCTGACTCGCGCCTCATGAAGACCCTCGCCGCAGTTTCACCCGCCCCGGACGCTCCGTTCGTGATCCAGCCGGTGGTACTAGCCGAACCGCGCGCGGACGAAATACTGGTCCGCGTCGAGGCTTCGGGGGTATGTCATACCGATCTGACGTTCAAGTCGAAGGTGCCCATGCCCGCTGTCTTCGGGCACGAGGGTGCGGGCGTCGTCGAATCCGTGGGAGATGCCGTTGAGAGCATCCATCCCGGTGACCGCGTGCTGCTCAGTTATCGGTGGTGCGGGGAATGCCGGCACTGCATAAGCGAGTTGCCGAGCTACTGCACGCACATGCAGGCCCTGAACTCCGCGGGCGGCCGCCGGGACGGTACACCGACCCTCACCCAGAATGGGAAACCGCTGTTCGGCGCGTTTTTCGGGCAGTCAAGTTTCGCGCAGCACGTTCTCACATCGTCGAGCAATGTGGTCGTAGTTGATGACGATGTCGCCGACCTTGCGACAGCGGCTCCGCTCGGCTGTGGATTCCAGACAGGCGCCGGTGCCGTCCTCAATGTGCTCGCACCGGGTACGGATTCATCGCTCGTGATCTTTGGGGCCGGGGCGGTAGGGCTAGCTGCAATCATGGCGGCGAGAGCGTGCGGCGTTCGCACAGTGGTGGCGATCGACCCCGTCGAATCGCGTCGTCAGCAAGCCATCAAGCTGGGTGCGACAGTCGCGCTCCAACCTGGCACCGCAGCGGTCGGCGCAATACGGGAGATCACCGACGGCGGCACCTCGCATGCGCTTGACACGACTGGGATCCCAGCTGTCATTGCGGAGGCTCTGACGGCTCTGGACTCGTGCGGGACGCTGGTCGTTGTCGGGCTCGGGAAGACGATGGCGGAAATCAACATCACCGATCTCATGCTCAACGGGAAAACGCTCCGCGGATGCACGGAGGGTGACGGTGTGCCCCAGAACTTCATTCCCACACTGTTTGACGCGCACGCGGAGGGACGATTTCCCATGGAACAGCTTGTCACCAAGTATTCCTTTCATGCCATCAATGACGCAGTGGCGGACATGCGGGCGGGAAAAACGATCAAACCCGTCCTGGTCTGGGAGGAAAAGAACTGATCTCCGTGAAATGTTTCGCGTGTCAGGTTACGGGATTTCACTGCGCTCGATAGCCTTGAAAGCAGGCAAAGCTGACGAGAACAAGAGGTGGCTCACATGCGGATCTCGGATTTGCTGCGAAACAAGGGCTCAAACGTCTCGACCGCGAACCCCAAAATGACGGTCGCCGAACTTATCGCCGCCCTCGCGGAACACAACGTCGGCGCGCTGGTAGTGGTGGAAGACGGGCGCGTCATCGGGATTGTTTCCGAACGTGATGTTGTCCGGAAACTCCATCGGAGCGGGGCGGCGGTACTTAAAGCGCCGGTCTCCGCGATTATGACAACGGACGTCGTCAGCTGCGTGCCGACCGATCACGTTGATAGTCTCGCCGAAATCATGACCGAACGCCGCGTCCGCCACATGCCGGTAGTAGTAGACGGCCGCTTGACCGGAATCGTCAGTATCGGTGACGTCGTAAAGAGCCGGATCAGTGAGCTCGAAAGTGACCGTGAGCAGCTCGAAACCTACATCGCGGGTGGGCGGTAGCGGTCACGAAGCAGGTCCGTGACAGCTTTGCCCAGCCTGATCGGATCGAGGGGGTGCGGGACTGCAGCCTCAGCTCGTGACCACTTCGCCAGCCAGGCGTCATCGGCTCGCCCCGTCAGTATGAGAATGGGCGGGCAAGGGTCGATCTCGTCCTTGAGTTGTTTCGCGATTCCCATGCCGCCCACAGGAACTGCCTCGCCGTCCAGAATCGCAAGGTCAACACCACCAGCGTCCAGATGTTTGATCACGACGGCGGCAGTCGCGACGTCGATGTACTCCAATTGGGGCAAGTCAGGGTGCGGACGCTTACCTAGCGCCTGCCTGACCTGTTCACGGGTACTGGCATCGTCGCTATAGACGAGCACGCGCAGTGCGAGCGTCGAGCCTGATGGGCTGGAAGCAGCGGTGGCATGGGTCACAAAGCCGATGCTACAGCGCGATTCGCTCGCCACGGCAGTAGACGTTCCTCGTCTCCTCCCACAGAAATCCGGATTGAGAATTACCCAAGCCAGTCGAGCACCGCTGCGGCTGTCCATGATTGCTGCATGCTTCCCAGCGGATTGCCAGTGAACGGTTCGTAGTACTCCGCGAAGCTTCCATCGCTCGCCTGCCGCAGCCCCTCGGATCTCAGCAGGTGGGCGCGTTCCGCCCAGCCGCGGCGTGCGAACACCCAGGAGAACAGCCACGTCATCACGGGCCAGATGGGTCCGCGCCAGTACTCGAATGGCCGGAAGTCCTTGGAGACTGGCGAAGTCGACGGGGGAACCGCGTACCGGAGATCCGGGTGACCGCAGAACTTCGGCCCTTCGAACGTGCGAAGCAGTGCGCGTTCGGCTTCACGATCAAGCCCTCCAGATATCAGCGGAGCGAAGATCGCGATCGTGTCAGTCGCGATCCAGGTGCCACCACGCAGGTCGTAGTCACGCGCGGCGCCGGATCGCTGATCGGTCGTCGAGATGACACCCTTGCGGAATCGCTCAGCCCAATAGTGCAGTTCTCGCACATCGGAATGTGGCTTGGAATGGTCTTCACCGATGATGGCGAGGATCTCGCACGCCATCGAGAACACCGCGCTTACGAAGACGTCTTCCACCGCGAAGCTCATTGTCGCGGATAGTTCCGTGTCCTCGTATCGGGCCGTTTTCATCTCTTCAAGTAGCCACAGGTATCGGTCATATTCGCGGTTCGTTGGCCGTTGAGCTGCGTCCGTGACGTGCGCGAGATCTTCACGCGTGTACGCAGGAACAGCGCCAGCGATGACGTTCGCGTATGCGGTGTCCCATCGGGGCGAGTTGTCCATGCCCGATTCCCAGCCGTGGAACAGGGTGATCCGGCCGTTCTCCGATGTATCGCGCGCGTGAGCAAGCCAGCGGTGCCAGCGCACCAGATCGGGCCAGCGGCGATCGAGGAACTCTTCAGCGATCGCCCGAGTGGTGCGGCCGTGGCGCCGGGAATGATCGAGGATGCGCTGAACTGCGATGGCGTGAACAGGCGGCTGGGTGATTCCGGAGGTCTGCATTCCTAGGGGCGCATTCGCCGCGAGATCCCGGCATCCCCAACGTGCGGGACCGGGAAAGTAGCCGTCAACACCGTTGGCGAAGACGATGTGCGGAATCATGCCGTTGCGCCACTGCGCCGAAAGAAGCGTATCGAGTTCGACGACGGCTCTTTCCACACTGAGTGGCGCTAGGCCGATTGCGACAAATGCGGCATCCCAGCTCCACATATGTGGATAAAGCCGGGGCGCGGCGCTGGTCATGGTCCCCAGATCATTGCCGCGCAACAGGTACGCAGCACGGGCTGCGAGCTGTGTGGGAGTAAATCCTCGATCCGGCATTAACCCATTTTGTGGCCTCGACGGTGTTTCCGCGAATTCAACGGGTCCATGCGAGGAGTTCGTGCAGCGGCCACGTGTTGATCACGCGGCTGGGTTCGACGCCTCGTTCGGCCGCGCGTTCGCACCCATACCCCTGCCAGTCAAGCTGCCCGGGGGCGTGCGCGTCAGTGTCGATACTGAAAAGACATCCGATATCGAGGGCGAGATCGATCAGGCGACTCGGTGGGTCCCTGCGCTCCGGACGCGCGTTGATTTCGACAGCAGTCCCGAAGTCCCGGCACGCGCTGAACACACGGTCGGCGTCGAATTTCGATTCGGGGCGTTTCCCGCGTCCGCCTTCGACCAGACGCCCAGTGCAATGGCCCAGAACATCGACATGCGGATTCTGGACGGCGCGGACCATGCGCCGCGTCATCGCGTTCTTCTCCGCTCGCAGGTTCGAGTGCACGCTGGCGACGACGACGTCGAGTTCGGCAAGCAGTTCCTCATGCTGATCAAGGGACCCATCGTCGAGTATGTCCACCTCGATTCCGGTGAGAATCCGGAAAGGCGCGAGCTCAGTATTGAGCTCGGCGACGACGTTCAGTTGTGTGCGCAGCCGTTCCGCGGACAGGCCGTTCGCTATCGTGAGGCGCGGTGAATGGTCGGTGAGAGCGCAGTAATCGTGGCCAAGCGCCTTCGCTCTCGCCATCATCTCGGCAATTGGGCTACCGCCATCGGACCAGTTCGAATGCGTGTGCAAATCACCCTTGAGTGCGGTCCTGAGTTCCTGCCCGCCGAGACCAATCGGCTCCGCCGACTCTTGCAGAGTGCGCAGGTATTCCGGTACCCCGTGGAATGATTCGCGGATGACGGCAGCGGTCTTAGGGCCGATCCCCGGCAGCGATGTCCACGTATCTGTTTGCTGCTTCTTCGCTCGCTGATCCATCGATAAGCCTGCGACAACGTCGGCCGCCCGGCGGAACGCCCGGACTCGGTGGGTTTCGGCCCGCGAGCGTTCCAGCCAGAACGCGACCTCACGCAGCGCTTCGACAGGATCCATACCCTCAATCGTTACAGATCCAGGACGAGCCGTTCTGTCTTTGCTCTGGACACGCAGATCAGCATCGAATCCGCGCGTTCCTCCTCGGTGAGTCGGCCGTCCAGGTGCTCCGGCGTACCACTCACCACGCGCACTTTGCAGGAGCCGCAGAAGCCTTGCTGGCAGGAGTAACCCACATTCGGCTCGTGCTGCTTGATCACCGCGAGAGCCGATTGATCAGCAGGAACTGGCACTACCTTGCCAGTGCGCGCCAGCTGGATCTCAAACGGTCGCCCGTTGCGTACCGGGGGAGCGCTGAAACGCTCCGAATGGATCGACACCGCGCGATCGTCGGCGGTTGCAGAACGGATGAGCTCGATCAGCGGGGGCGGGCCGCACACATAGACGGCGCCATCTGTGGGCGCTTCAGCCAGGACATCACCCGCAGTGGGGACGCCCTGCTCGTCATCGAGCCGGATTGTCACCCGTTGCTGATCCCACGTGCTGATTTCGGCGAGGAACGGAATTGACTGGCGGTTGCGCCCGCAGTACACAAAATGCCAGTCGATTCCGAGGCGCTGTGCGGCGCGAACCATGGGAAGGATTGGTGTGATCCCGATTCCGCCCGCGACGAAAAGCATGCGTTCGCGCGGTACAAACGGAAACCCGTTGCGTGGGCCGCGGATCTCGACTGACGTGCCGACGCGGAGCGAGTGCATTTCGAGTGAACCGCCGCCGCCGTCAGGAATCTTCCGCACCGCGATGCGGTAGTGCCCAGTATCTGAGGGGTCGCCGCACAGCGAATACTGACGTCGCCTGCCGGACGGCAGGTGGATGTCGAGGTGGCATCCGGGCTGCCAAGCAGGCAACGGGGAACCATCAGGTGCTGCGAATGTCAGCTGCACAACGTCCTCGTCGTGAGCGACAACCTCTCGGTTCACCAGCTCAAGTAGCAAGGCGTGCTCGCGTGCGTGCGCCTTACGTCCTACCGCGTACTGGGAGGAGGTGACGAGTCGCATCCACAATGTTTCCGCGACGACGCCGAAGGTGTCGATAACGCGGTCTGTGTGGGTTCGCTGCAGCGCGAGCGGGGGCGTGCCGGGGGGCCGGTGGAGAACGCTCATTTTAGCTCGCCGCCCTCGCCGCTGGTGACGATGCTAGATACGCGACCGCTTGCGCTGTGTCGCCGACACCTCCGGGTGTGTAGCGCGGCGAGAAATACTGGGCCATGCGTCTAACCAGGTGTGGCAGCGAGGGGAGGACCCCCTGATTCGCTGCCCTGAAGAAGCTGCGCCAGAAGATCTTGCGCTCAGATTCGGGCATGTTTCCGAGTTGGGGGTCGACACTCATGAGGTACCGGACGCCGCGCCAGAAGAGGAAGATCAGCACGGGGCTCGCGATGAGTTGCGTGCGTGCCCGCCGGATGTAGCTGTGGTCGAAGTACTTGAGCGTCTCGTGGGCCACCATGCGATGCTCGACTTCCTCAGCGCCATGCCAGCGCAGCAAGTCCAGAATCGTGGGATGCACTCCCGCCTTGTCGAGGCCCTCCGCATTGAGAACCCAGTCTCCAAGGAAGGTGAA
Organism: Hoyosella subflava DQS3-9A1; assembly: GCF_000214175.1. Lineage (NCBI taxonomy): Bacteria > Bacillati > Actinomycetota > Actinomycetes > Mycobacteriales > Hoyosellaceae > Hoyosella > Hoyosella subflava. The sequence goes on along the minus strand of NC_015564.1, from coordinate 4,546,060 downwards.
AACGTGTTCGAGAGCCGCGATCACGGCGAGCTTCTCGACGAGGTAATTCTGCTTCCGCAAGCCACTCAGCGGCCTCGGGCCAAGGAAACTCTCGAAGATCCACGTCGCCTGGTCGATAAACGGAGCGGTGTCGATCCCCTTGCTGCGAAGCAGATCCCGGATGCCGGAGTGTGCGTGGGCGTGCATCGCCTCCTGGCCCATGAACCCGATCACGTCTTCACGCAATTTCTCATCTTCGATGAGCGGAAGGGCTTCCTTGAAGGTCTCTACGAACCACTCTTCGCCTGCTGGCAAAAGCAGGTTCAGCACGTTGAGGACATGCGTGGAGAAGGGATCTCCGGGGACGTAATGCAGCGGTAGTCCGGAAAAGTCGAAGGTGACTTTGCGTGCGTGCAGTGCAACGTTGTCACTGACGGGGACATCGCTGTTGAGCAACTTCATCGTTGGCTCTTGTGTGGCCATGGCGGACGCGTACTCCTCGTTGAGTCGGGTCTATGATGGACATAATATTACAACGTACATTGTCACAATGCACGTGGAGTAGATCCGCGCTGGCTGACTTTGCCTAGACATGCCGAACGGCGCTGCCCCGACAGCAGCGCCGTTCGTCTGGAACCCTTGCGGGGTGGTATTTACTTCTTCTTGAAGGTGTCCTTGATGTTTTCGCCGATCTTCTTTACACCTGCCGATGCTTGATCGCCTTTACCTTCGGATTCGAGGTCCCTATTGCGTGTCACCTCGCCGATCTTCTCTTTCGCCTTACCCACAGTGTCTTCAGTGGAGTTCTTCGCCTTATCGATGAATCCCATGATCATTCCTTCCACGTGACCCGACTGCTTCTTTGTTCTAGTTTGTTAAAGCTCAAACCACTGGCGTCGCCTAAGCCGACGTGCAGTGCGCGCCTGACGCAGCCACCTGCGCCATCGCTGCCCTCTGGTTGTGGGATATCCAGATACCGAGCCGTTAAACCTCACGGCCTCAGCCAAGTGGATCCGATCGATTTCGGCGAGTGCCCTGATGTAGACCTCCGGGTCTCCGCCAAAGTCAGGGTGGTGTTCGCGTGCCACTGCCCGACGGGCGGCTTTGTAGTGTGCCCGCTGGTCAGCCATGTGACGCTCCCCTTCCCCCTCGTGCAGTACTAGTTAGTCGCGGTGAGCCTGGAGGACTGCACGCCTGAACTGGTGTGATCCGCACCATAGCTCTTCCCGGAACTGACCGGATGCAGCATTCGAGCAAGCACAGCAGCGCAACAGAACCCCGCAAGTGCCTTCAGGGCCGCCATTGCGATGGTTCCAGCGGTGACGGAGGTTCCGGCAGTGAGGTCATTGGGCACGAGCAGTACGACAAGTAGGTAACAGCCCCAACTGGCTAGCGCCCCCGAGCTGAAGAATGCTGAAGCGATCACGACCCAGCGTCGAAGCGACTGCGGCCGACCCAGTGCTAACGCCATCGCCGCCGCCGCCGCGATAGTGAAAACGATGATCTCACCGATAAGGCGGCCCACGTCTGTACGGTCCGCTGTCATCAAGTGAACAGAGGATGCTACCGCTAGCGCAATCGGCAGTACGAATGCTGCGAACTCGATGGGGCCGGCCCGTCGGCCTTCCGATAGCCGCGCGGCCCATTTCTGTTCAGCTGACCACCGATCCCGCGCGTAAAGCGCGAACCCAGCGATCAGGAAGATGCCCAGTATGGCAAATCCTGCATACACGACAGCGAAGACCCATGACTCGATCGGCGGCTCGGGAAGGTGTTCATCGACTCCGGGCTCACTCGTGGCCCCGATCGCCAGCTGAATGGGCAAGGTGATCAGAATTTGGCCGAGTAGCCCGGTCGCCACCCACATTGGGGCGACAACCAGCAACGACGGCAGCCTGCGTCCCCACGCGGTGACGAACGCAAGCGCGAGCACCACGGCCACGATTTCCATCGCGGCGGTGACCGCATTGAGGGCGAGCATTATCGTGCCCGTACCGAATTCTGGATCGTTCAGACCGATCCGCCCGCCGGAAAGCCAATGCGCCTTTAGCGCTAGATATGGACCCGTAGCGGCGATAGCGATCAGCGAAATCGCCCAGCGAGCCGGGCCTGCTGACGATGACTGATTATTTCGAAGTGTCATGGCTATAAGGCTCGCGCGCCGTCGTCGTGCGTGGATCCCCCTGGAGGACTCATCACCTCCCTCGCGCGGGGGATATCGTAGCCACGGCGGCACTGACAGGATGGGCTGTATGCGCGGGGCCAGAATCACCAGCACGATTCACGCGCTGCTCGGTGCTGCGCTGTTGCTGCCATTTGTATTGCTCGGCTGGGCTTTTGCGGAATCAATTCGGTTGGCGGAAGCGGTGAACGCCGCCTTACTCGTGGTGATCGCCTGTGCCACGGCCGTTGTCGCTATGGCTATCGTGCTGGCTCCGCCCGTCAGGCAACTCGAAGTGACTGCGGCGCGGCTTCTGCTTGGGACGACACTGCCCGATGTCGGGGATCCGCGGTCGTGGTCATCGCGGTGGCGCGGCTTTTGGTGGTTCGTGCTCAATCTCGCAATCGGTGCGGCCGTGACCTTCGCGCTCCTGATTGGCGTGCCGGTTGCGACTGGCTTGCTGGCCTTCCCGTTTCTCGATGAGACGGAGCTGAGGTTCGGTGCAGCGGACGGTGCAGTGATCGAGGCGGGTGGGGGATGGTCCGCCGCATGGGTGCCGGTGGCCGGGGTGCTTGTCGCGGTGGTTACGGGTTTGCTGGTGCTGGCGGCTGGGGCGCTGTTGCGTCGCGCTGCGCCTCGAATTCTCGGTCCCACCGCTGCCGACCAATTGGTTCTGGCCGCTAGCCGCGAACGTGAGCTCGCTGCCCAGAATGAGCTTGCGCGAGAGCTGCATGACTCCATCGGCCACGCATTGACTGGAATTCTCATGCAGGCTACCGCTGCGGGGCGGGTGGTGGACGCCGGTCGCGGTGCGGATCCTCTTGTGCGCCAGGCGCTTGCCGCGATTGAAATAACTGGGAGGGGTGCGCTCGAGGAACTTGATGAGGTGCTCGGAGTGCTGCGAACGGGCGGGATGGGCCGCACACAACCTAAGACGCTGGCTGACGTTCGTGAACTCGCGGAAAGAGCCTCTGCGACTGTCGAGTTCAAGCAGCGGGGCGATGTCGCCTCCGTTCCCCTCAGCATTTCCCGGGAATCGTTCCGAATTGTGCAAGAGGCGCTGACGAACGCGACCAGGTACGGAACAGGATGGGTGAGCCTGGAAGTCGCAGTTGAAGACGGCGTCGCAATCTTCGTGCGAAACCGGATCAGTGCGGCCGCTGCGCCGCCGCGAGAAGGCAATGGGCTACGGGGAATGCGCGAGCGCGTCCTCCTTCTGGGAGGACGTGTCGATGCTGGGCAGCATGACGATGAGTGGCATCTGCAGGCCAGGATTCCCGTTGATCGGAGACAAACATGATTCGTGTCGCGGTCGTCGACGATGATCCACTGGTGCGCACCGCGCTCGCGGCGATCCTGGGAACAGAGCCTGACCTGGAGGTCGTTGGTGAGGCTGATGACGGTGTCGACGTGCCTGCGCTCGTTCAGAACTGCGAGCCTGACGTCGTCCTGATGGATGTCCGGATGCCGCGCATCAACGGTATCGAAGCGACACAGCGCATTGCCGCAACTGGCGGGCCCCGCGTGCTAGTGATCACGACCTTCGAGAACGACTCCTACGTATACGACGCCCTGCGGGCTGGTGCGGCTGGGTTTCTCCTGAAACGTGCGAAGCCAGATGTGCTGATCACGGCGATCCGTACGCTCGCGACGACCGACGCGCTTTTGTTCCCCGAGTCCATACGGCGGTTGGCGATGCAACAGACACGCGGCCGGCACCGGGCGTCCTCGACGGTGAACTTGACGGCTCGCGAGTCCGACGTGCTTCGTGCTCTCGCCCGCGGCCGCACCAACGCTGAGATTGCCGCCGAGTTGTACCTATCGGTCGAAACAGTGAAAACCCACGTGGGTGCGATTCTTGGGAAGCTCGGCGCCCGTGACCGCACCCAAGCCGTGATCTTTGCGTACGAATCGGGCCTCATCAATGTCGGCGAAAACCAGTAGCGGAAAACCCTTGCGGTTGACGTAGCGTCAACGCTTACTGTCTCTACATGGACTGGCCAATCCAAGAGATAGCCCGCCTATCGGGAGTAACGACGCGCACGCTGCGGCACTACGACCAGATCGGGCTGCTCGCACCCACCCGCACCGCCGGGAGCGGTCTGCGCTACTACGACGCGGACGCGCTCACCCGGCTGCAACGCATCCTGATGCTCCGCGATCTCGGGCTCAGTCTGCCCACTATCGGCGACGTGCTCGACGGGCAGAAAGACGATGTGGCCGCATTACGCGTCCATCTCGCCTGGCTCGAAACGGAACAGCAGCGCCTTGCGCGTCAGGTCCGCGCGGTGCAGCACACCATTGAAACGAAGGAACGAGGTGAATCTCCCATGGCAGATCAGATGCTGGATGGGTTCGATCACACGCAATACAAGGAAGAAGTTGAGCAGCGCTGGGGTAAGCAAGCCTATGCCGACGGGGACCGCTGGTGGCGTGGGCTGAGCGCCGAACAAAAAGCCGACTTCATGACCGAGGTCAAGTCGCTGAACGAAGACTGGCAGCGCAGCTACGCGGCCGGCCATGTTCCCGAGAGTGATGAGGCGCAGGCCCTCGCCGGTCGGCACTACCGCTGGCTCACCGCCGCGTACCAGGGCAAAGCGCCTGTCAAGAAACACCTGACGGGACTCGCCCAGATGTATGTCGACGACCCGCGCTTCGCCGCGAACTATGAGGCATCGGCAGGAGACGGCGGTGCTGTGTTTGTGCGTGACGCGCTCGTGGAGTGGGCTGAGCGGAATCTGCAGTAGGTTGATCGTGCTGGGGCGATAACACGCCCCAGCACACTGCGGGGGGATCATTCCGCGCAGATCCCAGAAATTCACATTCTGGCACTGATCCGCGGGTCCGTGCTTTCCACCGGCGCCTCCTTGTCCACCCAGGTGTCGCCATCGAAGTACAGCCGGAAGATCTTCTCAGCCGTCCGGGTAGCGAGTGCCTGGGTTGTCAGCGTCGGGTTCGGTCCTCCGAGTGAATTTGCCAACGCGGAGTTGTCCGCGATGAACAGCCGCTTGACCCAACGCGCCTCCGCGGTACTTTCGAGCACTGAGTTCCGTTCCGATTCTCCCATCCGCATGGAGGAGTGGACGTGCAACAGCAGCGGAGCCCAGTCCAGGCGGTAGACCTTCTTGGCGCCCGCGGCGCGCAAGATCTTCACCGCTTCACGCACCATGAACTCGCGGTTCTCCAAGGTGCGGCGTTTACGTCCACGCAGGGAGATGTCGATCTTGGCAGGCGCGCCGTTCTCGTCAGCAGGGAAGAGTGAGGGGGTGATCCGATTACCCGGCTCGACGTGGTCGTCGGTGATCACGAGGAGGTTTAGCAGGTGGTCGATCCCGCCCATCATCAAGTCTTTGAGCTCGTTGCCGACGAGTCGGCCGGCGGGTCCGTCCCAGGACCCGGTGAAGCCGCGGCCGTTTCCGTAGAAGCCCCGCGCGCCCGAGTCCGAGAGGGATAGCGTAAATGCCTGGATGGCCGGTCCCAGTCCGACGTTCTCGATGCCCCCTCGCCCCGGATAGTCCATTCGCGCTGCGGAATTCACGCCTTTGGAGTTGCCGGTGTACTCATCGAAGCTGCCCACCACCCAGTCGAAGAAGTGATCAGTATGGCCGCGACCAACCCAGTCATTGGGGTTGGGCAGACCGCTGTTGAACCACAACCGGGGGCTTTCGGTTGCGCCACCCGCGAGTACCACGACGTGGGCGTCCTCGGAGAAGATCTCGCCGGTGGTGTTGTTGCGCCACGTCACGCCCTTCGCCACGACGTGCGGCCCCTGTTGCTCGTGACGGATGGACTGCACGAAACTGTCGGCAAGCAGCTCGAAAGGCCGCCCCCCGGGTCGTACGGCGTCCGCCGCGAGCCCTAGCGGCACGTAGCTGTTGTCGGTGGATCGCTTGGCGAGGAGGTTCCGCGGAGCTCGAAGTGGGGTATAGCAGCCCTGGAAGCAGTGCCCACAGAAGGTACACCCGGTGGCAGCCGGGTAGACGAGCAAGTCAGAGCGGTCGGTACGGCCGGCGTTCCCGCCGGGCTGGAGGACCGCGTTCTGCTGGGGTCGGAAGGCTGGGCGCGTGATGTTCCGAGAGGTTTGTACGGGCAGTCCGGCCCCCTCACAGCCGCGGAACATCAGCGCTTCCTTGGTTCCCATCGCAGCGGTCTGCACCGGCAGCGTCGCCTCCACCCATTCGAGGTAGGGGACAAACTCGTCGTAGCTAAAAGGGAACCTGTGCTCGGTGTCGTACTCGCCGGCGTCCGCGCCTACATAGCCGCGAAACACCCCGGGCATCGGGCGAGGGCTGTTGCCGTAGTAGTGCTGGGTGGTGCCGCCCACACCAGAGAGCTGCCAGGCGAACAGGTTGGTCGTCCACTCGCGGAACCAGGCGGGTTTCGACCTATCCTCGGGCCCGAAGCGGAAGTAGCCGTCGTTCGGGTTGTTTGCGTCGTTCTCCGCGCGTGACCACTGGTTTGCTGGGTCGGCGTGCCGGGGGCCGCCCTCGAGGACGAGTACGTCGAGTCCCCGGCCAGCAAGCTCTGCTGCGACGACGGGACCGCCGCCGCCCGCCCCGATGACGATGACGTCACGCATCTGCCGGAACCTCCGTCCGATCCTGGAAGTAGCCTATGAATTCGTCGTGCCCGTCCACGAGGCCGTCCGGCCGATAGTGGGTGAGGTCCCACGAGACTGGCCGCGGCTCCACGACTCCGGTGGCGGGATCGTATGCGTTCATCTCGGAGTAGACGCCGAACGCGGTGCCCTGGAGCAGGATGCCGCCGGCGAAGCGGAGGAAGCCGGACGCCGAGGCGCGCAGTGGGACGGGTAGCGATCGGTCGATGACGGAGAGCAACTCGGGCACGGGTCCCTCGATCGCCTCCAGCACGCGAAATTTGTCGGTGAGGGAGAGTCGGGAGAACGGCGAGCCCAGCGGCCCGGCGATCGAGGTGGGTGCCGCGAGCAGCGCGCCGAAGTTGAACAGCAATGCGACGGGCAGCGACAGTGGTAGGACGCGGTCGCTGTAAACGTAGCCAAGGATCTCGTCAATGCGCCTGCCCTCCTCTTCCTCGAGTCCTAGAAACGGCTCGGCCCGCACGCCGAGGTCGGACAGGGCCTCGCCGAGTCCCAGCGCGAGGGGGCGGGCGAGTTGATCGCCCATGGCGAGGTAGTTATCGAACAGGTCCTTCATAAACTCGCCACCCCCGACCTCGACGGGCCCGGGGTCGGTACGCGGTGTACCTTGTTGGCGCGACCACGGGTCGGGGCCGGGCATCACCATGACACAGATGCCGCGCATGGTGTCGAGCGAGAACGCCTCGACGCTGTCCATTAAGGTGCCGCCCTGGGCGGAGGCCCGGGGCAGCGACCACGGCGCAAGGGGAAGCAGTGTTCCGGCGCTGACGAGGGCGCCGAACATCGAGGCGCGGGAGAGGAACGTTCTGCGGGAGACTGGGTCCACGAGTCCTCCGGATGGAGTGAGGGCGTCGGGTCGGGGGTGAGTGGTCGATTGGGGAAAGTTGAGGCAGGTCGCACCATTTGGCAAAAAAGACTGGTTTGCGGCATGTGTCAGTTCTCTGGCTGCATAGTCAACCATCAATACCCCTGAATTAGCAACACTCTGGTTTTAAGTGTCGCCATCACCGCCTGGCGCGACGGGATAACGGGATGCGCGCAACGCGAGCACCTGCACAAGCGCGAAGCCGCCCACCACAATTGCTTGCAGCACTACCCAGATGCGGCCCACTGTGGTCAGGGCGAGGAGATCTGAAGCCGCTACGACCAGGGAAGCGGCCACCCATGTCACGTTCAGGTAGATGATCAGCGTGGCCATCTGCTTTCTGATCGGGTCGCGAGCGCCTGCCCACGCGACAAGCAGTGCGTAGCCGATAAGGAACACGCCAATTCCAGCCAGAACCGGGGCGGTGGGGCCCAGCAGATCGTCGAGCACGGTCGCCCCGGCGGTGTAGGCGAGGCCATTCGCGCCGGTGACGACCGCGTCGAGATGCAGGGTGGTACGGAGCGAAAGGAGGGCGGGGCGGGATTCACGGTATGTTGTCATGGCTAGAGAGTGGGCCCCACAGGTAGGCGTGACAATTACCTGAAAGGTAATGGGCTGCCCCTGATCAGCGCCCCATCTCGTAGCCGCCTGCGATGCTTCGCGCGTCCGCGACGACCTTGTCGAAGCGCAATTGATCTGCCGCGGGCTGCTGTACAAGGTCGAGCGCCCGCGTCTTCTGGGCTTTGGTGGCGGTGGTCTTGCAGTGCAGCGTGGTCGCGTGGCCGGAAAAGTCGGTCACAAGAAGCTCGAAAAGGTGGTCAAGAATGTAGCCATTGGTGTTTTCGATCTTTGCCTGCTCGAGGATGAGCTGCGCGTACGGCACGAGTGTGAAGAGTTCTCCAAGCGTGAAAAGGAAGTCGACGTCTTTTTGCTGCGCGGGCGTCGGAGAAGCGGCGACCAGGAGTGTTTGCAGAGCCTCGGCCTGGGCGAGAAAGACCGCAACGTTCGGGATGTGAGCGAATTCGCGAAGTAGTGGGCGCCAGTCCGTGAACTGGATCTTGCTCAGGCCTGCGCTCGGGCCCTGCCGGAAGAGGAAGTCGTCATTGGCGGCATCACGCCGGGTTGGGACAGCGGGGAGTTCCGCGCGGACCCTGGGCAGTGTTGCGAATGCGGAACTGGCACCGCGCAGTCCGGTCGCGAGTGTCCTCACGACACCACGCGGTGCGCTGCCCATTGGAAGCACGCGGAGCGCCGCGAGTCCGGCGTCGGTGGCGCGAAACATGTAGTTCTGCATGAACTTCAGTGAGAGCGCCATGTTGACGTGCACGGTGCCTTCAAGGCGCGGCAGTCCCGTCACTCCGAGCAGTGCCATTGTGAAGTACATGTCGCTCTCGAAGGCGCGCGCGGCGATCGTGTCGGACAGCAGTGTGACGATCTTCTCGCCTTCGCGAGTGACGTTCATCTTCTCGATCGCGTTGAACAGGAGGTACCGCCGGTCATCGGGTGCTGCCGAGCGCATGTAGTCGATGGCGCGCTCGCTGTAGAGCTTCATTCCGACTAGGCGTGCGTACGCTTCGGCTGTCATGCGGCGAATCTGGGAAAACTCGGTGACGCGCTGTCCGAACAGTATTCGGTTCTCGGCGTGCGTGAGTGCTTCGAACATGGCGTGCTCACACGCCCCGATCGCGCCGAATCCGAGGTTGAACTTACCGATGTTCACCGTGTTTATTGCGGCGTGAAATGCGCTCTTTCCGGCGTGGAGGATGTCGTCCGCGGCGACCGGATAGTTTTCGAGAACGAAAGCGGCGACGTACATTTGCGCGTCGACGACGTTCTTCCGCAGCTTGTAGTTCTGGTGCTGGCTGTCGGCGGCGAAGAACACGTAGCCTTCGAAGTCCTCCGCTGGGCGATGCCGCTCGATGTCAGCGCTGTCAATGATGGGTTTATCGGATCGCCGCCCGAAGACGGACACCATCGCGGCGAGGTTGCCGTTTCCGATGTAGTACTTGCCCCCGTTCGCGGTGTATCCGCCTTCTGTCTCCTCCTGGGGGTCGAGCACCATGTCGGTGGAGTAGACGTCCGCGCCGTGTTCTTGCTCCGAGAGGCCGAAGGCGAAGATTTCTCCCGCCTCGAGCAGGGCGGCGGCTTTTGCTCGTGCTTTCGCGTTCTTTGACTGCCAGATGGGCCCGAGCCCGAGAATCGTGACCTGCCATACGTACCAGTACTGCATGCCGTAGAAGCCCAGGATCTGGGAGTACATGGCGTTGCGTGCGGTGTCCCAGCGCTTGTCGGGATCCCCATTCGCTTCGCTCGACGGGGTGAGGAATGTGGCGAAAATCCGTTCCTTTTTCACCAGGTCAAGGAAGTCGGAGTACCAGACGCGGTCCCTGTCCTGCTGCTTCAGCCAATCCTTCCCACGCGACTCGAAGAAGCCGATGGTGACGCCGAAAAGTTCCTGCGTCTTCGCGTCGAAGTGGGAGAAGTCTGGGGACTTGGGGTTGAAGAGGTTATTGGATGCAGAAGTCATCGGGGTCCTTTCGGCGGGTGCCGTGCACGCTTGCGGCCGGACATTACTACACCGGTGAATATTTTTGCTACATTGCTGAATGAACTATCTACAACGATGTAGAATTGGTGAACTCATGCAAAGGAGCATGCGATGCCATCCCTGAGGGAACACGATTACGGCTTCTTCGGCCCGGACTCACCGACATGGAAGGTGTGGTCACACCCCACCGCGCTGATCGGCTTCCAGCGCTCTGTGACGCTCGAACACTTCGACCCGTTTCTTACTGCGGCCGTCGCGGACATGGAGGGGATCTACAGGGACCCACACGGACGTCTAGACAGGACCCTGGCGTACTTCCTCACGGTCGCTACCGCAGACAGCAAGACGGCGATCCGTGTGTCCGAACATCTGATGAAGGTTCATGCGAAAGCGACAGGGATCGAGCCTATTACCGGCAAACGGTACAGCGCGAACAACCCCGCTTCACAGCTCTGGATCCATGTCACCGGCTGGCATTCAGTCCTCAAGTGCTACGAGATGTACGGCCCAGGCAAGCTCAGTGCCGAGGAAGAGCGCCGTTACTGGGCTGAATGTGTGATCGCCGCGAACCTGCAGACATGTGATCCGGCGGATGTGCCCTCGTCGAGGGAACAGGTGACTGAGTACTTCGACCGCGTCCGCCCGACACTGTGCGTCTCCGAGCGTGCTTATGAGGCGATGCACTATCTGCTCCACACGCCGAGGAGCAAAGGCATTCTGATCTGGGCTGCTAGCCGGATCATCGCCCCGGCAACGATTGCGACACTTCCCAAGTGGATGCGTGTCAGTGGGGGCTTCGATCAGCCTGCGATCGTCGACAAGGCTGTCGTGCCCCTGACTCGAGCCGCGGTGCGTGTCGCCACAATTCCAGCGGTCGCCGACCGCGTTCTGCGCGTGATCGCCCCCATGACAGGTGCGACTCTGCGGCAGCACCGCACGGCATCGCCACCGGCACAGGCAGAGGTCGTAAGTCCCAGCGATGCAAAGGCACGGTACGCGACGATGGGCACACGCACTGACTACGTCAGAGCCGCTGACGCGGCGGTATAAGAGACAAGCCGGAGGCTGAAGAAAGTGCCGTACCCTGTCGATGTGTCACGTGCCCCTCGCAGCCGGGCGCGCGCCGCCCACCTCGGGCCGGAACGGCGGCGCCCGCAGATCCTCGATACCGCCCTCGCAATCGCGGTGGCTGACGGCGTCGGTGCCGTGACGATCGGAGCCGTCGCCGACCGACTTTCGGTGACGCGTCCCGTTGTCTACTCATGCTTCAACGATCGCGTGGAATTGATCGACGAACTGTTGACGCGGGAATCCGGGATGCTGCTGCAGAACACTCTCGACGCGTTGCGTGCCAGCCATGGGGACGACCTGGAGACTGCTTTCGTGCACGGCTACCAAGCGCTCCTGAGGGTTGTTGCTGAGCACTCGGATTCGTGGCGACTGCTGTTCTTCGCGCAACCTGACCCGGCAGTGGCGGACCGTTTCGCGACGGCCCGTGCAGTCGTCGCAGACCATGTGGCAGCACAGTTACAGCCTGTGCTTGCCGCACGCGAGACGAGTGAACTGGATAGAAAGCTGCCTGTGCTGGTCGAGTTGTTCGTTTCTTCCTGTGAGGCGTCGCTGCGTTCGCTGCTCGCGGGCCGGGGCGATTGGCAACCGGACGAACTTGGCGAGCTGTACGGGCGCGCGATGTGGCGGGCCTTCAGCGCTGTGTGACAATTACCTCGCAGGTAGTGGTCTGAGCACTGCTCCTGCGGTTTAGTAAAGGCATGCCACAGAAGGCGCCGGAGAAACGCGCGATCGGACCGTTGTTGCGCGAGTGGCGCAACAGGCGGCGCCTCAGCCAGCTAGATCTGTCGATCGAAGCTGAAATGTCTGCCCGGCATCTCAGCTTCGTCGAGACCGGCCGGTCCCGGCCCAGCCGCGAACTCGTCCTGCGGCTGGCGCACGTTCTGGACGTCCCGATGCGTGAGCAGAACCAACTGCTGATTGCCGCCGGTTTCGCCCCCGAGTTCGGTGAACGTTCACTCGATGACCCAGATCTGGAGCCGTTCAGTGAGGGCATCGACCTGGTGTTGCGCAGCCACGATCCGTATCCGTGCCTGGTGGTTGATCGTTCGTGGAACCTGTTGCGAGCTAATAAGGGTGTGCAAGTCCTGCTGGCACAGATTCCCGATGACGCGCCCGCACGGTTGCTTTATCCGCCGATCAACGTGCTCCGGCTGAGTCTGCACCCGCAGGGGCTCTCGTCACGGATCGCGAATCTGCCGCAGTGGCGCGCACACGTACTCGGGCGCCTTGGTCGCGAAGCCACTGCGAGTAACTCTGATCACCTGCGTGAACTATTCGACGAGCTGATGGAGTACCCGGGCGGGCTCGATGCAGAGTCAATTGAGGGGGTAGCAATTCCGCTTATCCTTCGGGTAGAAAGCGATGTTGAACTCGAGTTCGTCAGCATGGTGAGCACGTTCGGGACCGCGCACGATCTCACGCTCGCTGAACTCAGTATTGAGACCTTCCTTCCAGCGAACACGGAGACGGCCGCCTACATGAATCGGATGGCAGGCAGCGACGTGACGCTGCGCTAAAGGCGGATCGAGTGACGCTCAACTGATTTCACACCCCTTTCGTGGCAGCCACAACGGTCATGGCCGTGGTGGCTGGCCCGGTACTGTGGTGAACCCGGGGCAGGCGGCGGGAATTGCTGCGCCAGCCGTTGTGAAGCGAGTCACGGGCCCAGGTAGGCTCGAACAGGTGACGCTTGTAGCTGGTATCGATTCGTCCACCCAGTCCTGCAAAGTCTTGATCTGTGACGCGGAATCGGGCCGTGTCGTGCGCGAGGGTCGTGCTACGCATCCGGTCGGCACCGAAGTCGACCCGGCGTACTGGGCGCGCGCACTCGACGAAGCAACGCACGCCGCCGGTGGGTTAGGTGACGTGGCGGCACTCTCGGTCGGCGCTCAGCAGCACGGCATGGTGTGCCTCGACGAATCAGGTGACATCGTGCGCTCGGCATTGCTGTGGAACGACGTGCGCTCAGCGCAGGCCGCGACCAGCCTGATCGACGACCTGGGAAGCCCGGGGCGGTGGGCCGACGCAGTCGGGGTCGTGCCGCTCGCTGCGATCACGGTGAGCAAGCTCCGGTGGCTGGCTGACACCGAACCGCGCAATGCAGACCGAACGGCCGCAGTGTGCCTGCCGCACGACTGGCTGAGTTGGCAGCTGAGCATTCAAACAGATGTTTCGGACCTCGCGACGGACCGCAGTGACGCGAGTGGGACCGGCTACTTTTCTGCGGCAGCGAACCAGTATCGTCGCGACCTGCTCACGCTTGCCACTCGCGGTCGCGACTATGTCCTGCCCCGCGTAGCCGGCCCGAACGAGCAGATTGGCGAGACCACCTGGGGTGCGCCGATCGCTCCAGGCGCAGGTGATAACGCGGGCGCTGCGCTGGCTTTGGATGCGGGTGAAGGCGACGTCATCGTGTCGGTGGGAACCTCAGGTGTGGTCTCAGCGATTTCGAGTACGGCTGCCCACGATCCGGGTGGTTTCGTTGCCGGGTTCGCGGATGCGACGGGCAGGCACCTGCCGCTGGTGTGCACACTGAACGGCGCTCGAGTGCTCGACGCGGCTGCCTCGATGCTCAACGTGGACTATTCCGAGCTGTCTAGGCTCGCCCTGTCCGCGCCCGCGGGGGCTGACGGGCTGGTAATGGTCCCGTACCTCGAAGGCGAACGAACACCGAACCGGCCGAACGCGACCGGTGCGGTACATGGCCTGCGGCTTTCGAATTCGACACCCGCACATTTTGCGCGTGCCGCAATTGAAGGGTTGCTGTGTGGCCTAGCCGAGGGAATCGATCACCTCGTCTCGCAAGGTGTGAAGGTGCAACGAATTCTGCTCGTGGGCGGCGGCGCGAAGTCCGAGGCGCTGTGTGCGCTCGCGCCGAGTGTTTTCGGTGCGCCGGTGGTCGTCCCACAGCCTGGGGAGTACGTCGCGACAGGTGCGGCTCGCCAGGCGGCGTGGGTGCTCAAAGGAACAACCGAACCGCCCGTCTGGGAGCAACCGGCGAACGCGACGTACGAGGCTGACCCGGCACAGCATGTCCGGGACCGTTACGCGGAGGTGCGGGACCTGACCGAGGGTATGGCGTAGACCCTCCCACCCTCCAGATCCATCTGCGCAGGTCATAAGAAACCCCGTTAAACAGCGGGGTTCCGTTGACCTATGCAGATGAACTTCAGGTGGGGGTGGTCAGTGCTTCCAAAGTCGCGCGTGCACCGTCGCGGTGCAGGGAGTTCAGCGTCCACCGGTAGGCGTCGATAAAGCGGGGTTCCTCAGCGAGGGTGCCGAACACAGACGTGTTCTTCACGAACGCGAGCGGCTCCTCATGCTGACGCTGCGCGAGCGGCATGAGCGAGTCCCGCAACTGGTCCACAACCTCGATCGGCTGACCGTGCTCGTCGACGCCCTCGGCGTAGCGCGCCCAACTCGCGACGATCGCTGCCGAAAGCCGGACATCCCCACCGGCCGCAAGGTTTTCCCTGATGACCGGAAGTAACCACTTCGGGATGCGATCGGAGGATTCCGCGCACAACCGCGCGATAGTGTCCGCGATTTCGGGGTTGGAGAACCGCTCGATCAAGGTCTGTTTGTAGTCGTCGAGATCAACACCAGGCACCGGTTTCAGCGTGGGCGTGGCTTCGCGGTTCATGTAGTCGAGAAGGAATCGAGCGAAAAGCGGATCCGACGCTGCGTCGTGCACGAACCGATACCCCGCGAGGTAAGCGAAGTAACAGAGGCCCTGATGGCTGGCGTTGAGCAGTCGCAGTTTCATCAGCTCGTAGGGTGCGACGTCGTCGACGATGTGCACCCCGGCCTCATCGAGGTCTGGCCGCCCGTCGGAGAAGTCGTCCTCGAGCACCCACGAGGTGAATGGTTCGGCGACGACCGGCCACAGGTCATCAATCCCTAGCCGATCTGCGACCTGAGCTGTGACGTCCGGTGTTGTCGCGGGGGTAATGCGGTCGACCATCGAGTTCGGGAACCGTGTGTTCGCGCGCATCCAGTCCGCGAGCGGGGGCTCCTTGAGTTCGGCGTACGCGGTGAAGACCTTGCGGGCGACGTGGCCGTTGCCTTCGATGTTGTCGCAGGACATGATCGTGAACGAGGGCATTCCCCGTTCGCGGCGCCGCGCGAGGGCCTCGATCACGAGACCGAACGTCGTTGCGGGAGCCTTTCCGCTTGTGAGGTCATGCTGAATCGCGGGATTCGTGGTGTCGAACTCGCCCGTATCGTGCTGCAGGTTGTAGCCGCCTTCTGTGACGGTGAGGGAGACGATGCGGGTTGCTGGGGAGGCCATCTTTTCGATGACAGCTTCCGGGTCGTCCGGGGCGTAGAGGTAGGCGACTATCGAGCCGATCACTCGTGCATCCCAGGTGCCGTCCGCATGGCGCGAAACGAGGGTGTAGAGACCGTCCTGCGCGTCGAGTGCGTCTTTCATGCGCTTGTCACCCGGCATGACGCCCACACCGCAGATTCCCCAGCTGGTTGCCTTGTGCGCGTTGAGCAGGGTGTCGATGTACATGGCCTGGTGGGCTCGATGGAATCCGCCGACACCGAAATGAATGATCCCGGCGCCAATTTCGTCGCGCGGGTAGTTGGGTGTGCTGACAGTTGCGGGCAGGCTACCGAGGGTGGCGGTGCTGAGCTGCATGAGGTTGCTCCTGGTGGTTAGAGGCGCACGACGGCTTTGATGGTGCCGGGAGTGCGATCGGCGTTGAGTGCGGCTTCAGCTTCTTCGAGCGGGAAGGTCGCGGTAACCATACGGTCGAGATCGAGGCGGCCGCTCGCGGCTAGTTCGATGGCGGTCGGCCACGTGTGCGCGTAGCGGAACACGCCAGTGAGGTTGAGTTCCCGGTTCTGAATCGTCTGGACGGGCAGCTCCATCGTCTCGGCGCCCATTCCCACAAGCACCACAGTGCCGCCCGGCCGAACAGCCTCGATTCCGGATGTGATCGCAGCGGGCGCTCCTGACGCGTCGATGAACACGTCTGCATGCAAACCCGTGAGGCTGGTTTCACGTGGATCGAGTGCCGTCGTTGCGCCGAACGTCAGCGCGAGGTCACGCCGCCCAGCATCGAGGTCGGTGACGGTAAGAGATGTGGCGCCGAAGGCTGCCGCGACCTGAATTGTGGCTATCCCGATGGGCCCGGCCCCGGCAACAAGCACATGCGAGCCAGCCGTGATTCCACCCTTGCGGGCGGCCGCGATGGCGACTGACAACGGCTCGCAGAGAGCGGCCGCGTCGTCGGACATCGCGTCCGGCACAACGTGCGCGAACTCTGACCCGATAGTGACGTATTCACACAGTGCGCCATCGATCGGCGGGGTGCCGTAGAAACGCATGTGGGGGCAGAGGTTGTAGTCGCCGCGCCGAGTTTCTACGGTATTCGGGTCTGGCCGCTGGGGCTCGATGGAGACGCGCTCGCCTATGCGGGCCTCGGCGACTCCCTTGCCTGTGGCCACGATCGTGCCTGCTGCTTCATGCCCGAGGATCAGTGGTTCGGTCACCACATAGTGGCCGATTCGTCCTTCGCGCAGGTAGTGCGTATCCGATCCGCAGATACCGACTGAGCTGACTTTGACCAGCACATCGCCGGGTCCGGGGTGGGGGACGGGGCGCCGCTGCATTTCGATGTGGCCTTTGGCGAGCAGCACGCTCGCACGCATTGTCTCGGGGATCGGCTCGACCGTGTGACGCCTGGAACTCTGTTCGGAAAGTGTTGTGTGGATCACATCGACCATGTTAGCGTATTGAGCAGATGACCGCACCATGAACATTTGCTCAATCTGAGGAGAGTTTGGTGGTTACTTCACATGCGCCTGGTTCGCCGGATCAGGCGTCGAGTTCCGAGGATCTGCGGGTGTGCTTGCGCGCCGCCACTCTCTACTACCTCGATGGCCTCACTCAGGCCGACGTCGCAGCCCGGCTCGGCGTCTCTCGCCCCACTGCGGGGCGACTCGTGGCACGTGCGCGATCCGAAGGCCTCGTCAGCATCGAAGTTCATGTGCCCAAGCACCTTCGGGAGGATCTGCACAGCGAGGAGGAACGTGCACTTGAGGAGAAATTCGGCCTTATCGAGGCGGTTGTCGTCACTGACAATGTCGACAGTTTCGAGGGTAGTTTCACCAGCGTCGGCAGAGCAGCCGCTGCACTGGTAGCTCGCCGAATCAAACCAAAAGACACCCTCGGGTTTACCTGGGGTCCAGAAACAGTGGCTGTCGCGCAGGCACTTCCGCCGAATACGGCCACGGCGAAGGAGATTGTTCAACTCGACGGCTCGATGAGCGCGATCAATTACCAGACCGGCGTGGAATACATCCTCGGCCGCTGCGGCACCCAGCTTAAAGCCGCGACGGTACGCCTCCCGGCGCCACTCTATGCGGACGCCCCGACCGTGACCGCGATGAAGGCGGACTCAGTCATTTCCGCAGCCCTTAAGAAAGGCAGCGAAGCCAACATGATGATTTTCGGCGTCGGGGCCGCCTCCACGGCAACCACACTTTTTGAAGGGAGCTACATCGACTCCGACACCATTGGGATACTCACCGGCCTCGGCGCCGCCGGTGAGATCGGCGGGCAGTTCTACGACCAGGACGGCGTCGCCGTCGATGGGCCGCTGAACGACCGGACCTTGTCAGTTGGTCTCGACCAGGTCAGAGCCTGCCCCAACTCCATTCTCATCACCGGCGGCACAACGAAGCATGAAGCGGCACTAGGTGCCCTGCGCGGAGGGCTCGCCAAGATGCTCGTCTCCGATATCGAGTGCGCGCAGTGGCTACTCAACCAGAGGTGAATCAGTGAAACAACGAAAACAAGCAGCATCCAAGTGCATTGCTGGCGCGGGCGCGCTCGTCATCGCGCTCAGCGGGTGTGCAGGGGCCGGGTCCCTCGGCGCCTCCGATCAAACAGTGACGATCGCGATGGTCTCCAACTCCCAGATGCAGGACGCACGTCAACTTTCAGCGCGATTCGCTGCGGAGAATCCGGACATCGATCTTCGATTCGTGACGCTCTCCGAGAACGAGGCGCGCGCCAAGATAACGGCGTCCACGGCGATGGGCGGAGGCGAGTTCGACGTCGTGATGATCAGCAACTACGAAACCCCCCAATGGGCCGAACACGGCTGGCTAACGAACCTTTCGGAACTTGCCCGTGAAACAGAAGGGTACGACGAAGACGATTTCATCCCCTCGCTACGCGATTCGCTCTCCTACGAAGGCGACATGTTTTCGGTTCCGTTCTACGGAGAATCCTCGTTCCTCATGTACCGGCAGGACCTGTTCGATGAGGAAGGCATTGAACTTTCCGATCCACCTACATGGACCGAGGTCGCCGCTGCTGCAGAGCAACTGGATAGACCGGGTATGCCGGGCATCTGCCTCCGCGGTAAACCGGGGTGGGGTGAGCTGCTCGCACCACTGAACACCGTCATCAACACCTTCGGCGGGCGCTGGTTCGATGAAGACTGGAATCCGCAGCTGACTAGCCCTGAAGTTGAGCGCGCGGTCCAGTTCTATGTCGATCTGGTACGCGAACACGGTCAGCCGGGCGCCGCGACAAGTGGATTCAGTGAGTGCGCCACTCAGCTCGCCCAAGGCAGGGTCGCGATGTGGTACGACTCCACCTCCGCAGTCTCCACACTGGAGAACCCGGCTTCAAGCAATGTCGTTGGCCAGATCGGGTACGCCGCAGCACCTGTCGAAGTCAAGGAAGATGCTGGGTGGCTCTACAGCTGGGCGCTCGGGATTCCCGCTACCAGTGACAACAAAGAGGCTGCTTGGCGGTTCGTCTCCTGGATGACGAGCAAGGAGTATCTACGTCTGGTTGGTGAGGAACTCGGCTGGGATCGGGTGCCACCGGGCAGCCGCATATCCACCTATGAAATGCCGGAGTATGCCGAAGCTTCGGCTGCCTACGGCCCCCTCACTCTCGATTCCATCGAGAACGCGACACCCTTGCAGCCGACGGTTGACCCCGTTCCGTATACGGGTGTCCAGTTCCTTGCGATCCCCGAATTTCAGGACCTCGGAACACGCGTGAGTCAGCAGATCAGCGCAGCGATCGCTGGTCAGAAGTCCGTAACCGAAGCGCTCGAACAGGCACAGCTGTACGCCGAGGCCGTAGGCGCAAGTTATCGGGAGGAACAACAATGACATCTGTCGCGGAGAAAACCGCAGCGACAGCCAGCGAGGAACGGATCCGCGCTGTCCGGAAAGCCAAGAACGACAGCGTTTCCCGAGCAGAAGGCTGGCGGCGGCGAGGGCCGCTGCTACCCGCGCTGATCTTCATGATCGTGGTCACCCAGATCCCGTTCCTGTTCACAGTGTTTTACTCGACGCAGTCCTGGAACCTGGTACGCCCGGGGTCACGATCGTTCGTCGGATTCCAGAACTATGTCGACGTCTTCCGGGACACACAGTTCCGGGAAGCAGCATTCAACACGGTGCTGCTGATCGTGGGAACCGTTCTGATAGCTGTGGTGCTCGGCCTGCTGCTGGCGCTGCTACTTGATCGGGCATTTCTGGGCCGCGGCATCGTGCGTACCCTGCTGATCACACCGTTCCTCGTTACTCCGGTGGCCGGGGCGCTGATGTGGAAGACGGCGATGCTCGACCCGGTTTTCGGCATAGTCAACTTTGTGCTCTCACCATTCGGTGTTGAGCAGATCGACTGGGTCAGCCGATTTCCCCTCGCCGCCGTCATGGCAAACCTGGTCTGGCAGTGGACACCCTTTATGATGTTGCTGATCCTCGCTGGTCTCCAGTCGATGCCGCGCGACATCCTCGAAGCCGGACGTGTCGACGGAGCGGGGTCATTCGCCCTCTTCCGAGAACTGACGCTGCCGCATCTGCGCCGATTCATCGAACTGGGTGCGGTCCTCGGAGCTATTTATCTGGTCAACACCTTCGACTCGATCTACATGATGACCCAGGGCGGGCCGGGCACCGCAAGTTCCAACCTGCCCTTCTACATCTATCAGCGCGCTTTCCTTGGTTTCGACATCGGGCAGGCCGCTGCGATGGGCGTCGTCACGGTCGTCGCGACCATCATCGTCGCGACCCTTGCGCTGCGGCTGATCTTTAAATCTTTCACCGGCAATGAGGAGGCGGCGTGATGAGCACCGCGACCACGACCAATAAGGCATCCGCTGCCCCGGCCCAGAATGGGCGCCGACACGTCAAGAAGAGTCGCAAGCCCAGCATCTGGGGTGTGCTGGCATGGATCGCAGCGCTCGGCTTCTTCTTTCCGGTCTTCTGGATGGTGCTGACGGCGTTCAAGCAGGAAGCTGACGCTTACTCGGACCCGCCGAAACTGTTCTTCACGCCAACGCTTGATCAGTTCCGCGGAGTATTCGAAACAGGCGTCGGAATCAGCCTCATGAACTCTGCTTTCGCTACCGTGGTGTCCACGATCCTCGTGCTGTTGCTCGGTGTGCCAGCAGCATTCGCGCTGTCACTCCGGCCGGTGAAGCGGACGAAGGACGCGTTGTTCTTCTTCATCAGCACGAAGATGCTTCCGATCGTCGCCGCGATCATTCCGCTCTATGTGATTGTTAGCAATATCGGACTGCTGGACAACATCTGGGCGCTGGTCATCTTGTACACGGCGATGAATCTGCCGATCGCGGTGTGGATGATGCGGTCCTTCTTCCTTGAGGTTCCGGGTGAACTTCTCGAGGCCGCCAGTATGGACGGTGCGAGCTTGTGGACCTCGGTCCGGGAAGTCATTCTTCCACTCGTTTCGCCAGGGATCGCGGCGACGGCATTGATTTGCACGATCTTCTCGTGGAATGAGTTCTTCTTCGCCGTGAACTTGACGGCCGTTCAGGCACAAACTATCCCGGTCTTCATGGTCGGCTTCATCACGGGAGAAGGCCTCTACTGGGCGCAGCTTTCCGCAGCCGCGACCATGGCCGCACTGCCCGTCATCCTCGCTGGCTGGATCGCCCAGAACAAGCTCGTTCGCGGCCTGTCCTTCGGCGCCATCAAGTAAACCTCTGATTTCTCATTAAGGACCTCATCATGGCTGAAATCACCTACGAAAACGCCTCATGCATCTACGAGAGCTCAGACTCGCTCGCGGTGGATTCACTCAATCTGCAGATCGAAGACGGCGAGTTCGTCGTCCTCGTGGGCCCATCCGGATCGGGGAAATCTACCGCCCTGCGGATGCTCGCCGGGCTCGAAGACATCGACGAAGGCCACATCCGGATCGGCGGGAAAGACATGGTCGGTGTGCACCCGAAGGACCGGGACATCGCGATGGTCTTCCAGAACTACGCGCTGTACCCAAACAAGACCGTCGGAGAGAACATGGGCTTCGCGCTGAAAATGCGTGGCATCCCTGCCGATGTCCGGAAGAAGAAGGTTGAAGAGGCCGCGAAGGTGCTCGACCTCACCCAGTTCCTCGATCGCAAGCCCGCGAAGCTGTCAGGCGGCCAGCGGCAACGTGTCGCCATGGGTCGCGCAATCGTCCGTGAACCGCAGGTCTTCTGTATGGACGAGCCGCTGTCGAACCTGGACGCGAAACTGCGGGTCCAGACTCGTACACAGATCGCTGCGCTTCAGCGGAAACTTGGAACAACCACCGTCTACGTGACGCACGACCAGGTCGAAGCCATGACAATGGGCGACCGCGTCGCGGTGCTCAAGTTCGGCAGACTGCAGCAGTTCGCCTCTCCTTCCGAGCTGTATGACCGGCCGGCAAACGCGTTCGTCGCGGGATTCATCGGCTCGCCTGCGATGAACCTGATGACGGCGCCGATCGTGCCAAATGGTGTGCAGATCGGAAACTCGGTTCTCGAGCTCGAACGCGATCAGATTGCGGCACTCAGCCGTGCCGGTGTCGAAACTGCCACGGTGGGTGTGCGGCCGGAACACCTCGAGTTGTCGTCCTCGGGCGACGGCATCGATGCGGTCGTCGACCTCGTGGAGGCGCTGGGCAGCGAGTCCTACGTGTACGCGCACATTTCAGGCACCGACCAGCAGTTGACTGCTCGCTCGCTGAGCAGGGCGCCCGCGCGGCTGGCGGAGTCGGTAACCCTGCGGAAGCACGGTGGCGCAGTGCACCTGTTCCACCCGGAGACTGGCGAACGCATCGAGTGAGGTCCGACTGAGTTCACTACCCTTTTGTGTCAGCCACAACGGCCATGGACGTTGTGGCTGACACGTTTCTGTGGTGAACGTGGGGAGCGTCAGGCAGCGACGGCCAGGTGTGCCTCCACGTATGCGGTCAACCTGCGCGGTCGTGCCGAGTCTGCGCCGCGACGATTTCCGGGACCGACTCTTCAACGAGCGTGATGAGCGCAAGCAATGGTTCTGTGATGCGGCTTCCGAGGCCGGTGAGTGAGTACTCCACATGCGGGGGGATTGTGGTCAGGACATTGCGGCGCACGAGCCCGTCGCGCTCTAGGTTCTGCAAGGTCTGGGAGAGCATTCGCTCACTGACACCGTCGATATGTCGGCGCAGTTCCGAGAACCTGCAGGTGCCGTCGGCCAGCGCCGCCAGGACCAGCACGCCCCACCTTCCCGTGATGTTCTGCAGCACAGGACGGGACGCGCATTCGCGGGCGAAGACGTCTCCCAAAGGGGAGGGGCCGGTGCTCATGAGTTAAGGATACTCGGCTAGTAAAACCCTAGCACTAACATTGTGGGTTGCACTTACGACAAGTAAGTGCTCAAATTGTGAAGGAAGTTGCTCGAACAACGACTTGGCGTTCCGCTGAGTCACCCACATAGAAAGGATTCTCATGACTATTGCCGTTACCGGAGCTGCCGGTCACCTTGGCCGGCTCGCCATCGACGCACTGCAGGAGCGCGGAGTCGCCGCTGGGGACATCGTCGCGATCGTTCGCGACGCCGCCAGAGCCGCTGACCTCAGTGAGGCTGGCGTACAGGTTCGCGTCGCCGATTACAGCGATTCTCAGGCGCTCACCACCGCGCTTAGTGGGGTCGGCAAGTTGCTGCTGATTTCCGGAAGTGAGGTCGGTCAGCGAGTAGCCCAGCACGCGAACATCATCAACGCCGCCAATGCGGCTGGCGTCACATTCGTCGCTTATACATCGATCCTCGCTGCGCAGACGAGTCCGCTGGCGCTCGCTGAGGAGCACAAAGCTACCGAAGACCTGCTCGGCGAATCAGGCGTGCAGTATGTGCTGCTACGCAATGGCTGGTATTGGGAGAACTACGTGTCCGCAATCGGAACCGCCAAGGCAACCGGTGCGCTGTTCGGTGCCGCCGGAACCGGGTCCGTCGCCGCTGCAGCCCGAAAAGACTACGCCGAAGCGGCCGCTGCGATCCTTACCTCCGACGAGACTCAGGCCGGCAAGATCTACGAACTTGGTGGTGACGAGCGTCTGACCTATCCAGAGTTGGCCGAGGTGCTGTCCGGCATCGTTGGTGCGCCAGTCGCATACAAGAACCTCGCGGAAGAGGAATACTCGAGAGTTCTCGAGGAAGCGGGCGTTCCGGCGCCCTTTGCGAAGGTCCTTGCGAACTCGGACGCTGGCATCGCTGTCGGTGCCCTCGATACCACCAGTGGCGATCTCCAGCGGTTGCTCGGGCGCCCGTCAACACCAGTGGCTGAGGTCCTTGGGGGCTGATTTCCAGATAACTGGTACAACCGCTAGCCGAGTGCCCACGGATGCGACTACCTTCGGAACTGATCGTCATATCAAACTATTTGAATATGAGCACCTAAGGAGCTGATCCGATGCCGCAGCAGGTCCGTGGAGTCGTCGCCAGGTCGAAAGGGGCTCCCGTCGAACTTGTCGACATAGTTGTTCCAGATCCGGGTCCGGGTGAAGCCGTCATCACCGTCGCAGCGTGCGGTGTCTGCCATACCGATCTGACGTACCGCGACGGCGGGATCAGCGATGACTTCCCCTTCCTGCTCGGGCACGAGGCGGCCGGAACAGTTGAGGCTGTCGGACCCGGCGTGACATCCGTCGAGCCAGGCGACTTCGTCGTCCTCAACTGGAGAGCCGTTTGTGGGCAGTGCAGGGCGTGTAAACGCGGCCGCCCGCACCTCTGCTTCAGCACGTTCAACGCATCCCAGAAAATGACACTTACGGACGGAACCGTGCTGAGCCCCGCCCTCGGCATCGGTGCGTTCGCTGACAAAACTCTCGTCCACGCGGGGCAATGCACCAAAGTCGACTCCTCCGCGGACCCGGCAGTGGTGGGCCTTCTGGGTTGCGGAGTGATGGCTGGATTTGGTGCCGCCGTGAACACGGGCGGGGTCACCCGTGACGACTCTATCGCCGTGATCGGTTGCGGCGGTGTCGGAGCCGCAGCGGTAATGGGAGCTCGCCTGGTCGGCGCGCGACGAATAATCGCGATCGACCGTGACCCGCGGAAGCTCGAGTGGGCGCGAGCACTTGGAGCAACCCACACGATTGACGCCACCAGCACGGATGCCGTCGAGGCGGTGAAGAAACTCACGAACGGTGACGGAGCGAACGTCGTCGTGGATGCTGTGGGCAGGCCAGAAACGTGGAAACAGGCCTTCTACGCTCGAGATCTCGCTGGGACAGTTGTGCTGGTTGGTGTGCCTACACCTGACATGCGGCTGGAGATGCCGTTGCTTGACTTCTTCTCGCATGGTGGCGCGCTGAAGTCTTCGTGGTATGGCGACTGTCTGCCGGAACGGGACTTCCCCACAATGGTCGACCTCTTCCAGCAAGGCCGATTGCCGCTGGAAAAGTTTGTCAGTGAGCGCATTTCACTCGACGGTGTGGAACACGCATTCGAAACGATGCACCGCGGTGAGGTGCTGAGATCGGTGGTGGTTTGGTGAGAATGGATAGGGTCGTCACCTCAGGGACGTTCAGCCTCGACGGTGGGACGTGGGACGTCGACAACAACATTTGGCTGGTCGGTGATGACTCCGAAGTGGTCATCATTGATGCCGCGCACTCCGCGGAACCCATTATCGAAGCTGTAGGCAACCGCAGGGTCAAAGCCATTGTCTGCACACACGGTCACAACGATCATGTCACCGTTGCGCCGGAACTGGCGGAGCGGCTCGATGCGCCGATTCTCATGAATCCCGAAGATGATGTCCTATGGGAGATGACGCACCCTGGCATTGCGTATCGGTCACTTGAGGATGGGCAGCGAATCGACATCGCTGGCACCGAGATCCAAGCGATCCACACCCCGGGCCATTCACCAGGATCGACCTGCCTGTACGTGCCCGAAGTCGGTCAGCTTTTCACCGGTGACACGTTGTTCTCTGGCGGGCCTGGCGCGACAGGACGGTCGTACTCCGACTTTCCGACAATCATCGGCTCGATTCGGGACCGGTTGTTCGCTCTCCCGCCTGAGACTGTCGTCAACACCGGGCACGGGGACGGTACGACGATCGGGAAGGAATCCCCTCACCTCGAAGAATGGATCCGAGCGGCAGCTGACGACTAGTCGCCGTGGCGTAGCGCGCAGGACGACGTCGACAGCGTCGGCCTGGCTGTAGGTTCTCGGTCAGCTGGGGGAGCAGTGCCGCTGACATGTGAACGGCGAAGTCGAAGGTTTAAGCGAGGCTTGTCGCCACCTGGTTGATGAGCTACGGCAGTTGTGATTACTATCTGCGTATGAATGCAGATAGGAAGGCATGCCGCCGACGCCTGCAGGATGACGAGGTGAACCTCGTCGTCGAGATCTTCCGTATGCTCGCCGATCCCACCCGCATCACGATCCTGTGGGCGCTGGTAGATCGGGAACTGTCCGTCAACGAAATTGCGGCTGTAGTAGGCAAGCCAGGACCGTCAGTGTCGCAGCATCTCGCGAAACTCCGCATGGCGCGGCTCGTTCGCACGCGGCGTGACGGGACGCAGGTTTTCTACCGGATCGAAAACGAGCACGTGCGGCAGCTCGTCACCGACGCTGTCTTCAACGCCGAGCATGCAGGTCCCGGTGTGCCACCGCACCATCGTGCCGAGAGCGAAATTCGCCTCCTTCATCCAAGTGAGCGCGTGGAGGAGGCATGACCGCGGAGCACGGCCACGGGCACGGGCATGGCGGAGTACGGAACGCGGTGCGCGAGTTTTTCGTGCCGCATAGCCATGATCATGCGGACCGGGTTGATGACGCTCTGACGTCCAGCCAGATCGGCATACGCGCAGTCAAAATCAGTCTCGTTGCTCTCGGCGCTACCGCGCTGCTCCAGTTAGTCATCGTTGTCATCTCAGGTTCTGTCGCACTTTTCGCCGACACGGTCCACAACTTCGCTGACGCGATGACAGCGGTGCCGCTTTGGATCGCATTTGTGCTGGGCAGGCGGGCAGCCACCCGGAAGTTCAACTACGGCTACGGCCGCGCCGAGGACCTGGCCGGACTTTTCATTGTGGCGATGATTGCGCTGTCCGCGCTGATCGCGGGATTTGAGTCAATTCGCCGGTTGATAAATCCAGTGGCAATTTCACACATCCCGTGGGTCGCCGCCGCCGGTGTTATTGGCTTTATAGGGAATGAACTGGTCGCCATGTACCGGATTCGCGTGGGCCGTAGGATTGGGTCCGCAGCGCTGGTTGCCGACGGTTATCACGCGCGCACGGATGGGTTCACGTCGCTGGCGGTCGTCGCCGGTGCGGCCGGTGCAGCGTTAGGTTACGACCTCGCTGATCCTATTGTTGGACTCCTGATCACGGCCGCGATCGTCGCAATTCTCTTCGCATCAGGGCGGGAAGTGTTGCGCCGGCTCCTGGACGGTATCGACCCCTCGATCTACGACACCGCCCTGGATGCGCTGCGTGCTGCGCCCGATACTTCAGAGGTGCGCTCCCTTCGTATCCGCTGGATCGGGCACGAAATGCACGCGGAAACCGAAGTGGATATTGCCCCCGAGTGCACACTTGCGGAGGCCCACGAGATCGCGCACCGCGCCGAACGCCGGATTAAAGAGGCGCTGCCCCGTGTGAGTGCCGCAGTCGTACATGCTTACCCGGCGCACGGACGCGTCCGCGGATCCAGTGGACGATCAGGCCGCGATGGCGGGTGACCAGGAGACCGTCAAACCGTCGCGTTCACCAAATTCGGCGAGGTGGCGAGCGAGGATGTCTTGGACGCTCACGAGGTCATTGGCTGAGCGCGCTTGGGCGGTGAGAACCAAGTAGCCCCGGCTGGCGTCGGCCACACCGTAGCCCATGTCGAAACTGAATTCCGCGTGCGGCCCTTCGCGGACGACGGGGACTTTGTGCCCGAAGTGGCTGGCGAGCTGCTTCAGGTAGCGCTCAGCGCGGTCTGTGGCGACGTAGGCAACCGATTCAGGCATTTCCTTCTCTGGCTTTCTCTGTGCTCGACTTTGAACGGAGAGTGTTGGAAATGAAAGGTACCGGTGAATTTCTCGAAACAGGTATCAGCTGGGTCACAAAACGCAGGCCCAAAAATTAGCCAGGCCGAAACCTGCGAGTAGGGAACGATTCAGAGCGACTCCGGTGTGGCAGGAGTCACGCCGTTCCCCGGGTTCTGAGCTAGTTCTAGTCTTCTCCCAAGTTATATGCATGTGCTATGCATATAAATATGGCCACGACGACAGTCGACTTGACGTTCCTCGACGAGCAGGTGCTCCGCCTCTTCCGCGCGTTGCGCCGGCCTGGTTTTCGCAGCCGCGTGCTCGAAGGCGTCCCGGAGATCCCCGGGGTTGGGGACCTGCGGGTTCTGCGCTCAGTTGAACGTCACGAAGCGCGAGGCGAAAGTCCGTCCATTGGAGTCGTGGCGTCCGAACTAGAAGTCGAGCAGTCGACAGCAAGCCGAGCGGTGAACGCCGTGATAGCTCGAGGACTTCTGACCAAGACTTCGTGCCCTGACGATCAGCGGCGCACCCGGCTGCGTCTGACAGCGAAAGGCGTCACAGCGCTGAACAAGGCCACCGAGAACCGTGCCGCATTGCTGGCCGAGATCACGGACGCGTGGTCTGACGATGAGCGCCGCACCTTGAGTGCTCTGCTCAGCCGATTAGCCGACGGTTATGACCAGATAGAGGCGACGTATGGCGCACGCTGAAATCGCTGCGCCGCCACGGTCCGTGGCTCGCCTTCTCGTCGACCGGAACTTCGGCCTATTCACGTGGGGGCGCTTCTTCTCCACCGCAGCAGTGTGGGTCCACGGTGTGGTCGCCGCGATCGCCATCTATAGCGCCACCGGCTCGGCACTCGCGGTTGGCCTCGTCACCGCTGTGCAGTTCGGGCCGCAACTGTTCACCCCGCTGAGCGGGAAGTGGGCTGACCACGGTGATGTGAAGCGTCAAATTCTTCTCGGCCGTGTGGTGTGCGCGACGGGCGCAGGCGGAGCAGCTCTCTTCTACGCCATTGGTACACCGGTCGGCTGGGCCGCGGCGTGGGGCATCCTCCTCTGCTCCCTTATCGTTGGGATCGGGTTCGTGATCGGCGGCCCCGCCATGCAGGCTGCGACACCAGCGCTTGTCACGAGGGAAGAACTTCCGGCCGCGATGACGCTGAATACCGCTCCGATGACGGCAGCAAGGCTCGCAGGCCCGGCGCTGGGCGCATTCATCGTCACCGTTTCCGGGTCTGTCGCCGGATTCGCGTGTGCCGCCCTAGGCCATCTTCTTTGCATCGCTGCGGTCATGCTAGTAAAGATCCCGCGAAAAGCGGCGCCGAGCGAAGACGTCGACTACAGCGTGCGAGCTGGGCTCCGGCACGTGTGGACAGACCGTCCGTTGCTCTTTCTCCTCATCGCGATCGCTGCCGTCGGATTCGCATCAGAGCCTACGATTACGCTCGCCCCAGCCCTCGCTGCAGAACTCGGCGGCGGACCCGAACTCGTCGGTGCGCTCACCATGTCGTTCGGAATCGGAGCGCTCGCCGGTGTCGGCCTTCTTGCGATCTTCGCGCGTCGGATAGTCACGGAGGTCTTTGTCGCGACGGGGCTCGCCGTAATGGTGTGTGGCGCGGTCTTTGCGGCGGCAACCGCAACCACCCCGATTGTTCTCGCTGGATTTGGCGTGATCGGAATTGGATTCAGCCTCGCAGTGACGGCGATAGGAACTGGTATACAGCTGCGGATTCCTGTTGAACTGCGCGGGCGAATTATGGCCCTGTGGCTCGTGGCTTTCACAGGGCCCCGGCCAGTGGGATCGCTGCTTACCGGCCTGATCGCTGATTTGACGACCGCGCGGTTCGCGCTGGCGGCAATGGCAGTTGCGCCCGCGCTGGCACTCGTGCTGTGCCGGCCCCGTTCTCTTCGCCGGACCACGGCGAATGAAGTACCCGAGCAGTAGTGACCTACTAGCATCAATTAATGTGCCCCACGGTGATGATCCGCACAGCGATCACACCGGCGAAGACTTCTTCGCCGGTGCCGGTCTGCTCGATGGGCTGAACGACAAAGCCCGTGCGCTGCGCGTGGTGGCTCTCGATGCGCTGATCTGCGAAGGTGTCAGCGTCGATGAACTCAAGTCAGCTACGGCTGACGGACGATTACCCATGCTGATCCTCGAGCATGCGCTCGAACCACCGGGGACACTGACACTCGCCGACCTTGCCGAGAAAGCAGCGGTCGACGAGGCACTGCTGCGATCCTGGTTCAGGGCGCTTGGGCGCGGCGTCCCCGGTGACGATGCGCCCGTCTACAACACAGACGACGTCATGGTCGCGCAGCAATTGGCTGATTACCTTGCGCTTGGATTCGAATTCGAGCAGCTCCACGCGCTCGCTCGAGTGTGGGGACGGAACCTTGCCAGCTTCATTGACGGGTTAGCTGAGCTCGTCGCGGACGGTTTGTCGCGCGCAGAGGGGGACACTGACGTCATCCTCCGCTATGCGCTTGAAGTCCGTCGATTCGCTGAGGTGGAGGCGCAGGTACTCGGGCATATTCTGGGTACGACATTGGCGCAGCGAATCCGCTCGGAGGCAGTGAGTACGGCCAACAAGCAGAACATGCGCATCGGCGGAACGCAGGACGTTGCCTTCTGTTTCGCCGATCTTGTGGGTTTCACAAAGCTCGGCGGCCAACTACCGGCCGAGGTTCTCGGTGGAGTTGCTGACGAGTTGTCCGCGCTCGCGACGGAGTTGGTTGATCCGCCCGTGCGCGTCTTCAAGACCATCGGGGACGCGGTGATGTTGATGTCGCCCGATGTGGATGCGATTGTGGCGGTCGCCGTCAGGCTCGTTGATCAGGCTCAGACGCGAGGCTTGCCGCCGCTGCGTGCATCGGTGACGTTCGGCAAGGCGGTTCCGAGATCAGGTGACTGGTACGGGCATCCCATCAATTTGGCGAGCCGAGCTTTGTCAGTCGCGACTGCTGGACAGGTCGCGGTCACCAAGGAGGTTGTTGAACGCCTCAATGCCGACGGTTTCACGATCGAGCCGCTAGGTGCCTTCGCCTTCAAGGGTGTCGACACGGATACCGAAATGTTCGCTGTGTGGGTGCGGTCGGGCGACGCTGTCGTGCCACGGTGAGCGCCCACGCCGCTAGATTCCTGCGCGTTGAATCATGGCGTCAGCGAGAGTTGGGGCGAAGGTGCTGATGTGCCGGAGCATCGCAGCGTAACGGGGATGAATCTCGACCGGACGGGTCATGGCGGCGGTGAGGATCCAGTTCGCTGCCTGCTGCGGGGTCAGCGCGGGCATTGACTCGTACTGCTTGGTGGGTGCGATCATCGGTGTCCGGATCAGCGGGAACTGGACTGTCGTCACGTGGACCCCAGAACCTCTGGATTCGGCCGCTAGGCTGCGACCGAACGCGGTGATTGCTGCCTTCGACGCGTGATACGCCGTGAACATCGGCATTGATCCAGCATGCACACCCCACGTCGCGACGTTGATGATGTGGCCCTCACCTGCCTTCAGCATTGACGGGAGTAGCGCAAGCGTGAGCCGGGCCGCGCCGAAGTAGTTGAGCGCCATGGTGCGCTCGTAATCGTGAAAGCGTGATACAGAATCTTCCGCGCTCCGGCGGATTGACCGGCCCGCGTTGTTGACCAGCACATCGACCGTGCCGAACCGTGCGATTACGTCATCGACGAGGGTGGCGACGGCGGCTGCATCCGTAACGTCGCACGAGAAGGTCTCGCACGGGCCGCCTCTGCTCCGGATCGTTTCTGCGGCCGCCTCCAGTCGGTCAGTGTTTCGCGCGACGAGAAGCACGTTCGCGCTGTGGTCAGCAAGCAATTCGGCTGTTGCAGCCCCGACGCCCGAGGACGCGCCGGTGATCAGCACGTTTTTCCCCCGCAGCGGAGTCGACCTCCCCGGGAGCACGGTGGCTGCCAGACCGCGCATCGTTGCGGGTGGGCTGAGAAGAAATGTTGCTGTGGCCTTCTTGAGCACCGTGGGCATTCCGAGATCCATCTGTGTATGTCAACATAAACGGCCGCGAAAAGCGCGTTTGCGATGACATGCGCTGCTGGATTCGGTCGGTGCAGAGCGCTGTGCAACCCTGTGCAACGCTTACTGCCCGATCCGCTGAACGTGTACCACTAGGTGTGGTCCACGAGACCCAGATCACACTCAGGCGTCACACCGACAGGGCCGGGCGACCACAGGGAGCGCCCGTTCTGGCCACTTCTGACGTCCTGTATCTCTCACTTCGCGATCGAGGTATTCGTATGTCCCAAGTGTCAGTATCCGCCCACGTCACCACCACACCGCCCGCACCGAGACGGCCGATACCGTGGTACGCCTTCGGCGCTGCGAACCTGGTGATCGTTACCGCACTGTCCCTTCTGTTCTGGTATCTCCTCATCGACCCGGCATGGAGCGGCCTGGGCCTGTACCCGCAGCCATTCCTTGCCCTGCTGTTCTGGACGGTTCTCGCTGTTGTCTGGATTGGCTTCAATCTGGAGTTCGTAGGCTTTGACCGGCTGCGCCAGCCCGCCCGCGGTTTAGCCGTAATAGCGGTATCCCTCGCTATCGGTGCGGGCATCACGTACCTGCTCGCATACGGCTGGGGGAGAATTGATCCCAGTTTCGCGGCCGATCGCGCTGACGGTGCGGGCTACCTTACGGGCGCGCTGTTCGTACTTTTCGGCTTCTTTTTCTTCGTCACCGGCGTCGTGAACTGGCAGCATTGGCCGTTCGCACGCGCAGCATCACCGCAGCCCTGGACAGGCCTGGGGCAGATCGGCTTACTGATGGTGCCGACACTGCTGGTGTATGCCATCCTCGGCCTGCCTGGCCTGGCAGTGTGGGCTGATCCTGCGACGGCATGGTTCAGTACCGACACACTGATCGGCTGGTTTTACTCAGTCATCGTGTCGGTCGTACTGACGGGGCTGATCACTGACAACTGGCCGTGGCGGCTCGCAGGTTCTCCGGGCCGGGTGGCCGCCGTATCGATCGCGGGAAACCTCGCCCTGGGTACGGCGCTCTACTATCTGTTCCTGAGCGTCGGGAAGGTGGTCATCGGTAGCGACGCGGCGGCGGCCATCGGTCCGGGCATCACTGCTTTCGCGGCACAGATCGGCGTCTGCTGGGTGTTCTGGATGATCTTCTGGGCTAACGCATGTGGCAATCGCCCGGATGGATTGAGTCCCGCGGTGAATTATGCGGTTCGAATCGGGGTGACACTGGCTCTCGGTGTCGGGACTTTCCTTGCCTATTACTTCCTGTTCGCTGGGACGGTTCTGCACGAACCCGCTGTCGCGGGAGCCTTGCACGGTAACGCCCTGGGCTGGATGAACTGGATGGTGCTCTGGACCCTGTACTACGTGGTGTGCCTCGAATCCTATGGCCTGCCCCGGCCCGTCCCTTCCCCGCGCGATCCATCTGCACAGGTCAACTAAACGCGGCCCATACCAGGCGTTTAGTTGACACCCGCAGATGGATCTGGAAGGGGGACGAGAGCGCGCACGTCCTCTGCCCGGGCCAGTCGCAGTGCCTGCTGTGCGAGTTCACGGCACTCTTCCACGCTGAGGCCACGCACAGCTTGCTTCACGGCGGGGATCGAATAGGGTGCGACGCTCAGTTCGTCGACCCCGAGACCGAGCAGTAGCGGCGCAGCTACCGGGTCGCTGGCGATTTCACCGCAGACCGCGACACGCGCCTGGCCGTGCGCGGCCGCGCACACCTCCGCAATGAGGCGCAGCACGCCAGGGTCGAGCGGGTCCGAAAGGGCGCCCAGGCGCTCGTTGCCGCGCTCGGCGGCGAGCGCGTACTGCGTCAGGTCGTTCGTGCCGATGCTGAAGAAATCGACGTGGGGCGCAAACGATCCAGCTTTCAGTGCGGCAGAAGGCACCTCGATCATCATTCCGACCTCGGTGTCGGCG
The DNA here is from genome assembly GCF_000214175.1 of Hoyosella subflava DQS3-9A1. Taxonomy (NCBI): domain Bacteria; kingdom Bacillati; phylum Actinomycetota; class Actinomycetes; order Mycobacteriales; family Hoyosellaceae; genus Hoyosella; species Hoyosella subflava. The sequence goes on along the minus strand of NC_015564.1, from coordinate 4,512,602 downwards.
CGCATCGGCTCCGCTGACGCTTCCTGTAGCAAGTGTTTCGCTGCGGCGAGTTCGTCGACGGTGCTCACCATCGGGAACATGACGCTAACGGGATACTGCGCGGCCACGCGACGCAATGCCGTCAGTTGCGGAGCGAAAAGCTCCGGCTGGGCAAGCGCTAGTCGGAGGCCACGCACGCCGAGGAACGGGTTCTCTTCGTGTGGCTGTGAAACGTAAGGCAGGGGTTTGTCGCCACCGATATCGAGGGTCCGGAAGGTTGCTCTACGGCCATCGAGCGCCGCAGCTATGCGCTGGTACGTCTGGAACTGTTCGGCTTCCGTCGGCGCCGTGTCCCGGCCGAGGAACAGGAACTCGGTACGGATGAGACCCGCGAGGTCAGCCCCGTTCGCCACGGCAGCTTTAGCGTCGGCAAGGCTGCCCAGATTCGCGGCGACGTGCACGGTGACACCGTCTTGGGTGACGGCGGGGTCCACGGCACGAGCGAGTGCTTCTGTGAACTGTTGCTGATCTCTGGCTGCACGATCGCGAAGGCCGGCCAACAGTGAGTCGGCTGGGTCGACGTGCAACGTACCGGTGTCGCCGTCGACGGCCACCATGGTGCCCGGCACTACCGCGAGCACATCTGGACCCGCGCCGACGACTGCGGGAATACCGAGTGAACGCGCAAGAATAGCGGCGTGCGACGTCGGGCTGCCGTGCGCGAGCACAATGGCGTTTACGATGGTGCGGTCGAGCAGTGCCGCCTGCGCCGGTGTCAGGTCGGCGGCAATCAGGACACCGTCCTGTGGTGTGAAGTCACCGGAAATGCCGAGTAGTGCACTAAGGACCTGATTGCGTACGGCCCGCACGTCGGCGGCGCGGGCACGCAGGTACTCGTCATCGAGCCGCTCGAAATCCGCTGCTGCACCGTCGAGGACGTCGGCCCAGGCGCGGGGAGCCGACGCGCCAGCGTCGATCTGCGCGTGTACGGCGTCGAGGAGTTCGGTGTCATCGAGGAGCATCAAATGTGCGTCGAAAACGGCTGCCTCGGTTTCGCCGACTTGGCGTGCTGTGGTGGCGCGCGTGTGGGAGATGCTGTGCCGTGTATCAGCTGTCGCGCTGCGGATCCGCCGCCACTCCGCTGCCGGATCAGCAGCGGTCGAATCGATGCCGGAGACGTCGATTTCACCGGAGGAGGCGAACCAGGCAGGTCCGATGCCGATGCCTGGCGACGCTGGTCGTGGTCCTAGCTGAGTTGCCTGCCGCGTGATTGTGGGTGGCTTCTCTGTCGGCACGGTCTCATCGAAGTGGCGTGCGGCCAGCGAAAGCACGTGATCGATCGTTTCTTTGGCCTGTCTGCCGGTGGCGGAAATTTCTAGCTTGTGCCCGGCGAGTGCACCGAGTGTCGCCAGGCGGGTGAGGCTCGACGCGGGTACTGGCGCTGACCCAGTTGTGACGTTGCGCAGATGAACCCTCGCGTCACGTCCACGTACTTCAGCGGCTAGCCGGGCAGCGGGCCGGGCGTGCAGCCCGTGCGCGTTCTCTACGACGAATGTCGCTGTCAGTCCATCGTTCGTCTCCACTTCGGCGACCGGGGCAGGCTCTGCGGGCCCGAGGTGCGCTTGCTTGCCGGCGAGGCCGCCGACCGCCTCTGCCTCGACCTCGGCGAGTGAGGCACCCCCAGCGGCAGCAACGGTCGCGGCGACGAGGCCTTCGACGATCGGTGCGGAGCACAAGCGCACATTCGCGGCGATGTCAGGGTCAAGCAGGTCGAGCGCGAGTTCGGCGGACAGCACCGCGGAACCAAGGTCCATCAGGACGAGTACGCCCTCATCACCAGCGACTTTCTCGATCGCGGCTTGCACTTCGATCGCATCGGTTCCGAGTGTGCGTTCGTCGAGGCCCGCTGCCACCGCGATGCGTAAGCTGCGCCCGTGCACCATTTCCGACGCGAGCGCGACGGCGGCATCGGCGAGTTGACGGCTGTGAGAGACGACGACTAGTCCTACCATCGCGATCACCCGAAAGCTCTTGCTGCGGCGGTGATCAGTAGTGCTGCGCTGGTCGCGCCAGGGTCTTGATGCCCAACGCTGCGCTCTCCGAGGTAGGACGCGCGTCCTTTGCGTGCGAGCATTGGGATTGTGGCGTCGCGGCCAGCGTTGGCAGCGGTGACGGCTGCGGCGAGTGCGTCGCTGAGAGAGGCGCCGTCGTCAAGGGCGTCGTCGACCGCTTCTACTGCTGGAGCCAGCGCATCGAACATGGTTTTGTCTCCAGGCTCAGGTTTGCCCCGCGCGACAACGCCTTCCAGTCCCGCGTGCAGGAGCTTCGCGAAATCGTGGGAGCTGAGTTCCGTGACCGCGCCCGCGGACGCCGCTGCTCGAATGAAGAACGTGCCGTACAGCGGACCGCTTGCGCCGCCTACTTTGCTGACGAGCGCCATTCCCGCGGTTTTGAACAGTGCGGCGGCGTCGTCGGCCGGGTTGGCGTCGATGGCGGCGAGGACGGCCGCGGTACCGCGTTGCATGTTTGTGCCATGGTCAGCGTCGCCGATCGCCGAGTCCAACTGGGTGAGTTCCTCGGTGTGTTCGTTGATGAGTTCCGCGTAGATGCGAAGCCACGAGCTGAGTTGGGTAACAGTAATCGTCATTTTCAGACCCCCCAGCGCAGTGCTGGCGTGTTCACTGGTGCATCCCACAGCGTCATGATGTCGTCGTTCGCTTTGAGGAGCGTGACGGAGCACCCGGCCATTTCGAGAGACGTCATGTAGGAACCCGTGAGAGACCGCGCGATTTCTATGCCATGCCCCTTCAGGATGCGAGCGACTTCACCGAACATGAGGTACAGCTCCAGCAGCGGGGTGCCACCCATACCGTTGATGAACGCGATGACGTTGTCGCCCGTTTTAAATGGAAGATCGGAAAGGATTGGCTCCATGAGCATTTCGGCGATCTCGCGCGCCGGTGCAAGCTTCACAGTTGCCCGGCCTGGCTCGCCGTGAATCCCGACGCCAACTTCCATTTCGTCTTCGGCGAGTGTAAACGTTGGTTTGCCTGCCGCGGGGACGGTGCACGGGGTCAAGGCGATACCCATGCTGCGGCCGTTGTCATTGACGAGCTGGGCGACGTCAGCGACCTCTTTCAACGGGCGGCCTTGTTCTGCTGCGGCCCCGGCCAGTTTCTCCACGAGAACGGTCACGCCGACCCCTCGCCGTCCAGCGGTGTAGAGGCTGTCCTTGACAGCAACGTCGTCGTTGGTGACGACTTGGATGACCTCGGTGCCGGTCTCTGCGGCTGCTAGTTCGGCAGCCATTTCGAAGTTCATGATGTCACCGGTGTAGTTCTTCACGATGTGCAGCACGCCCGCACCGGAGTCGACGGACTTTGTTGCTTCAAGCATCTGGTCCGGGACTGGTGAGGTGAAGACCTCGCCAGCACACGCGGCATCGAGCATTCCCAGTCCGACGAATCCGCTGTGCATCGGCTCATGCCCGGAGCCGCCGCCGGAGATCAGGCCGACTTTTCCTTTCACGGGAGCGTCTGCGCGGTAGACGATTCGGTTCTCGAGGTCGATGCGGAGCTCGGGATGTGCGGCGCCCATTCCTGCGAGTGCTTCGGTGACGACACCGGCGGGCTCGTTGATGAGTTTCTTCATGAGGTTTCCTTGCTATGCAGGTGCTTTAACAGTCGTGGTGGCCATGGGCTGGGGAACTCTTCGCGCGGTCGTCAGCGCCAGATAGACCAGCGCTGCGGCGGCTCCAGCGGAAAGTTCGGCAGCGAGGTACACCGGTGCCTGACTCCACGCTACGTCGCCGCCGTAAAGCTGGTGGATAATCATGGGTCCGAGTGTGCGGGCGGGGTTGATGGATGCACCTGTGGCTGGTGCGAGGGGAATGATTACGGCGAAAACGACAAGGCCGATGGCAATTCCGGCGAAGCCGGGCGTCGCTGCACGATGAATCACAAGCAGGACTGTCAGGACGAGGATAAATGTCCCTATGAACTCCCCGGTAAATGCTTGTCCGGCGTTGACGCCTCCGCCGTAGGAGGCGACGCCTAGCCCCACGTCGTTTGCTTGCTGGCCGAGGACGCCGACGATGGCGAGCGCGCCGAGTGTCGCACCGACTACTTGGGCGGCGAGGTATTCGGGGACGCGACGCCATGGGAATTGCCGAGTGACGGCTAGCGCGAGCGTGACCGCGGGGTTGATGTGGTTGCCCGAAATATGGCCGAACGCGTAGACGGTCGCGACGACGATTGTGCCGAAGGCGAGCGAGATGATGCCCAGGTCAGCCATGGTGAACGGGCTGTCGCCGTTGATGATGAGCGTCGCAGGGACGGCGCCAACGCCGATGAATACGAGAAACCCCGTGCCCAGCGCTTCGGCTGCGAGTTTCTGGGGAGTGCTTGGAGGAATGTGATCGTCCATTGGTGGTCTCCGATGCCAGCCATTGAGAGCTTCTGCCGAATGACATTCGACATTATCGAATGATGTACGTCACACTACGCTGCCGGTTAGGCTGTTCGCAATAGCTTTCGAAATTCGTTGTGAGCGAGAACCGAGGACTCACGTGATTCAGTCGGTCGACCGCGCGATCCGCATCCTGACGGCGCTTCAGGGAGCTCGCCGCATGAGCCTTTCAGAACTGTCTGCGCACCTCGAGCTGCGTCCGCCCACCGTGCACGGCATCGTGCGCACTCTCGTCTCCCACGGACTTGTCGTGCAGGATCGGCCGACGGGGCGGTACCAGCTGGGGCCTGCGACGCTGCGGCTCGGCAACGTCTATCTCGACACCCTCGACCTGCGGTCACGGGCCATCACCTGGGCAGAGGAACTGGGCCGACGTACGGGTTTCGCTGTGCGGGTAGGTGTGCTGCTGCCGGGAGAAGCACTGGGCGACGTCGTGATCATCTACCATCAGCCGCGGCCAGACGGCGGACGCTATATGCCTGAGGTCGGCATTGTGATTCCAGCTCATGCGAGCGCCCTTGGCAAAGCTCTGCTCGCGTTCTTGCCGGCCGTCGAGACTCAGGGGCAGGCTCTACGGGGAATGACGGGCGAGACGATAACCAGCCGCGAGGAACTGCAGGGCGTGCTCGCGCAGGTGCGCCGGACAGGGATCGCGGAGGAGTGCGATGAAGCGGTGCTCGGTGAATCGGGGCTCGCCGGCGCCGTGTTTGACTCGCACCAGTTGGTCGGTGCAATCGGAGTCGTGGTGCCCACGACGGAATGGCCGGTTGGCGACTCAGTCGTGGAGGCCGTGCGGTCCGCAGCGCGGACGATTTCGCGCGAATTGGGTGCGACCCAATGGCCGCACCCAGGCATTTGAGTGACGCCGCGAGCGAATGCTGATGGGGCTCCCCCTATCGCTACACATGCTCGCGGCGCCGAACCTACTCGTTATCAGCCTCGTCGGGGTGGAGCTGAAGGTGGCGGAGCGCCGCCGCCAAGCCGCCGAGGGTGATTCCGAATGACAAGATCATCATGATGACCGCGGATATGTTCATTGTCTGACCTCATTCCGAGAAGGCGCCGCCGACAGGAACACAGTTTGCTGTGCGCGCCATGGCAGTGTCGCGGCGATGATGGCAAGGATGATGAGCGCAGCCTGCAGCGCCCAGCCGAACGTTCCCACGAACCCACCAGGCAGGCCGCTGTAGCCGTCACGGAGCAGCGTGTGCAGTTCCGTGACCAGCATCGTGCCGATTACGGCAGGAGTGAGCACGCTCACGAAGATGATCCAGGGTGAGCCGAGCTGGAATGTAGAGACTGAGTTCAGATGAGCCTGAAGTTCGGGGAGCCGCCGCAGTAGCCAGCTCAGCGTGACGACTGAAACCAGTGCAACACCCACGATCCCGAGGTTGTTGGTGAACTTGTCGACCACGTCGAGAACGTTCACCCCCGTCGTCGTCGGAAAGAACGCCAGCGAGACGAGCGCCATCGGTGTGCCTACCGCGACTACAGCCGCGACTCGCGAAATGCCGAGCTTTTCCTGTACGGCAGCGACGACTACCTGCACGAGGCTGATCAGAGACGTGTAGCCCGCGAACACGAGACACCCGAAGAACAGAACACCGAAGAGGGCGCCGCCGGGCATCGCGGAGATGATCTGCGGAAAGGCGATGAACGCCAATCCGATTCCGCCTGAAACCACCTCGTCGACCGGAACGGACGCCAGCGTGGCCATGTAACCAAGGGCGGCGAATACGCCGACACCAGCGAGAATTTCGAAGCCACTGTTCGCGAATCCCACTACGAGTCCCGACCCAGTGAGGTTGGTTTTCCGCTTGAGGTACGACGAGTAAGTCACCATGATGCCGAACGCGACGGACACCGAAAAGAAGATATGGCCGTATGCGGCAATCCACACCGTCGGTTCACGGAGAACATTCCAGTCTGGAGTGAAGAAGGCATTAAGCCCCGCGATCGAGCCCGGCAGGAATAGCGAGCGGACAACCAGCACGATGAATGTGACGATGAGCAGCGGAACGAAGATCTTGTTCGCTCGGCCTATTCCCCGCTGGATTCCCAGACCGAGTGCGATCAAGACGGCCAGCCAGATGAGGATCAAGGGGAATGCCACACCAGGCACCAGGGAAGTGCCGACCGCGGCTCCTTCTTGCTGACGAAGGAAATCCGTGAAGAGGAATCCTTCAGGGTCGTCTCCCCATGCTCTGGTAATCGAGAAGAAGGTGTATCGCACTGCCCACGCGACGATCACCGCGTAGTAGGCCGCGATGACGAAGCAGATGCCGACTTGCCACCAGCCGATGAATTCAGCGCGTTTATGGAGGCGCCGGAAGGCGAGGGGTGCGGAAGCGCGGAACTTATGCCCGATCGCGTAGTCGAGAAATAGCAGCGGAATCCCAGCGGTGAGCAGCGCAAAAAGGTAAGGGATGATGAATGCGCCAGCGCCGTTTTCGTAAGCGACGTAGGGGAACCGCCAGATATTTCCCAGACCGACGGCCGAGCCGATCGCCGCCAGAATGAAGACTGAGCGGCAGCTCCAGGCCTCACGGTCGGGTTGTTCCGCTGTTCGTGTTTGCTGCATGCCTGTTTGTGGCACGACCACTCCTTGTGCAGCCCGCTTCGAACAACCGCATGTAACGCGGATGGCGGGCCTGCTTGGTTGTCGGTTGGACTCTCCATTCGCCCATCAGGCTGGTGGCCCTCCGAGCGCAACTCAGTTAGCTCTGCAACGCGTGGTTACGCCGAGAGCCTCCATTGCCAGCTACCCTGAGATCAGTTGCTTGGCGATTTCCCGCATCTCGACCTTGCGGATCTTCCCGGTGATCGTCATCGGGAACTCATCGACGATGTGGACGTAGCGCGGAATTTTGTAGTGCGCGAGTTTGCCGGTACAGAACTCACGCAGGGCCTCGGCTGTGAGTGGCTCAGCGTCTTCCCGTAACTGCACCCACGCCATGAGCTCCTCGCCGTACTTCTCGTCCGGGACGCCGATTACCTGGGCGTCGAGGACGTCGGGGTGCGTGTACAGGAACTCTTCGATTTCACGCGGATACACGTTCTCGCCGCCGCGAATGACCATGTCTTTGATGCGTCCAGTGATGCTGACGTACCCCTCGTCATCCATCACTGCGATGTCGCCGGTGTGCATCCACCGAGCCGCGTCGATCGCTTCGGCAGTTTTGTCGGGCTGATCCCAGTATCCGAGCATCACCGAGTACCCGCGCGTGCAGAACTCTCCTGGCGTGCCCCGGGGCACTGTCTGGCCGGTGGCGGGATCAACAATCTTGATCTCGAGATGCGGGCCGACCTGACCCACCGTTGAGACGCGGTGCTCGATCGAGTCATTCTTGCGGGTCTGTGTGGAAACCGGTGATGTCTCGGTCATGCCATAACAGATGGATACTTCCGCCATGCCCATCCGCTCGATTACCTGCTTCATGATCTCGACGGGGCACGGTGACCCAGCCATGACGCCGGTGCGCAGATTCGAGAAGTCGTAGCCATCGAAGTCAGGTTCGTTCAGTTCAGCGATGAACATCGTGGGTACGCCGTAGAGAGACGTGCAGCGTTCTTCGGACACGGCCTGCAGCGTCGCTTGGGGCTCGAACGACGGCGCAGGGATCACCATCGTTGAACCATGACTGACACATGCGAGGTTGCCCATCACCATGCCGAAGCAATGATAGAAGGGCACCGGAATGCACACGCGGTCTTCTTCTGTGTAGCTGAGCAGTTCCCCGACAAAGAAGCCGTTGTTGAGAATGTTGTGATGGCTGAGGGTGGCGCCCTTCGGGAATCCGGTGGTGCCAGACGTGTACTGAATGTTGATGGCATCGTCAGCGCTGAGCTTCGCCTGGGCTTTCCTCACTATGTCCGCATCCGCACGGAGAGAGTCGGCGCCGGACGTGAAAATGCTATGCCACTCGGATGAGCCAAGGAAGATCGCGTGTTCGAGCCGGGTAGTTTTCGGGCGAACCTCGGCGACCATTGCCTGATAATCGGAGGTTTTGAAGGCTGCTGCCGCGACAAGGACTTTGATGCCGGCTTGGTTCAGGACGTATTCGAGTTCTTGCGTTCGGTACGCCGGGTTGATGTTGACCAGGATGGCACCAATCTTGGCTGTAGCAAGCTGGGTAAACACCCACTCCGCGCAGTTGGGAGCCCAAATGCCGACGCGGTCTTCCTTCCTGACGCCCAGTGCAATCAGGCCAGCCGCAACTGTATTCACCTCGTCTGCGAGCGCGGCGTACGTCCATCGTCGGCCGCTTGGCCGGTCGACGAGCGCCTCGCGATCGCCGAAGGCTGCCACCGTCCTATCGAATGTGTCGCCGATTGTGTCGCCGATCAAAGGTGTATCGGAAATGCCAGATGTGTAGCTGATCATCACCGCTCCGGGGTAGTTGCCGTCGTGGATGCTTCCAGTGTGATCCACGTAACTCAGTGAATCAAGGTTAACTGGAATGTTTGTGAAGCACAACGCCGGGATATTTGTGGCGTTCAGCTTGAAGAAACGTTCGGACCACTCGGGGCGGTCAGATACTCCTGCAACCCGGTCATCGCGTTGTCAAGAACGACCAGCAGGTCCTCGGACGGATTCTCAAGCCAGTGTTCGTACGCGGTGACGGCGAGAGCAAGGCTGACGTGCCCAATTGTGCGCGGGAGAAGATCGCTCGCGGGAAGACTCATCCGCGCGGCGACGAAGTCGGCGATAACCGCTCGCCATTCCGCATATCGCAGCACCGAATGCGCTTGGAGTGCAGGAGTTTTAAGAATCAACGCCATGCGTTGCCGATGCTGGGGTACTGCTTCGGGAGGGTAGGTGTTGAAGGCCAGCACGCCTTGGTGAACGGCAACATGAACGGGCAGTGTGCTGGGCATCGTGCGCAATGTTTCCCGGAAGGACACGAGGCTCGCGTCGAACTGCCCCCAGGGGATGTCGTTCTTGGAATCGAAGTACCGGAAGAATGTGCGTCTGCCAATTCCGGCAGCGCGCGCAATATCGTCGACTGTGGTTGCCTCGAAACCCTTGCTCTCGAACAGGTCAAACGCGACGCGCTCGATCCATGCGTGACTCGTCGCCGAGGGACGGCCCTGGCGTCCCTGCTGCGGTCGAGTCACGAGAAGCAAACTACCCCACCATCTCGGCGACGTAGGCATTTAATGCCCGGCCGATACGGCCACACTTGATTTATGGCCCTGAGTGCCATTAATGTGTCTGTCATCACAAACCCGAACAGTATGAGGAGTAGCTCATGTCGAGTGCACCCGAGAATTCAGTCACGGAAACAGGTTCCGACGTGCTCGCCAGCGAGGACCTTGTCGAGGACGTGTCCATCGACGGCATGTGCGGCGTGTACTGACATGTCCGTCTTCAGTGACGAAGCGTTTCTGAGTGAGGGCTGGGCGTTATCCCCGTCGGTAGCGCTTCGTCCTGAGCCCTTCGGTGCGCTCGCGTATCACTTCGGCAATCGGCGGCTGACGTTCCTGAAGCGCCCCGAACTCGTCGAACTGGTGCGCGGGCTCGCCGAGAGCGATTCGGTCCGGGGTGCGCTGAGTGCCGCCGATGTCCCGGCCCAGCAATGGCCGGCGTACCTCAAAGCTCTGCGCGGACTTGCCGCCGCGGACATGATCCGCCCCCAGCTAGCCTCAGGAGCCACACCATGACGACCGTTGAACAGCGCCCGGCCGGCGGATCGCTCGTCGAGCAGTTCGAATACGGGCTCGACGCCCCCATCTGCCTGACCTGGGAACTGACGTATGCATGCAACCTCGCGTGCGTGCACTGCCTCTCCTCCTCCGGCCGCCGTGATCCACGCGAACTCACGACCGAGCAATGCGAAGCGGTGATCGACGAACTTCAGCGGATGCAGGTTTTCTACGTCAACATCGGCGGCGGCGAACCGACCGTTCGTTCCGATTTCTGGCACCTGCTCGAATACGCCGTCAGTCATAACGTCGGCGTGAAGTTCTCGACGAACGGCGTCCGGATCACGCCGGACAAGGCGCGCTTCCTCGCATCGACAGACTACGTGGACGTACAGATTTCCCTTGATGGCGCTACGGCGGATGTCAACGACCACGTTCGCGGCCCCGGCTCGTTCGATATGGCCATCCGGGCACTCCAGAACCTCAACGACGCGGGGTTCAGGGACGCAAAGATTTCCGTCGTCGTGACCCGGCAGAACGTCGGACAGCTCGACGAGTTCAAGGCGATCGCCGACAGCTTTGGTGCGACGCTGCGGCTCACACGGCTACGCCCCTCCGGACGCGGCGCGGATGTGTGGGACGAACTGCACCCGACCGCAGTCCAGCAGCGGGAGCTCTACGAGTGGCTGCTCAGAGCCGGTGATAACGTGCTGACCGGCGATTCGTTCTTTCACCTCGCCGGGTTCGGTGAGACTTTGCCTGGACTGAACCTATGCGGTGCGGGACGCGTGGTGTGCCTCATTGACCCGATCGGCGACGTGTACGCGTGCCCATTCGCGATCCACGACCAGTTCCTCGCGGGCAATATCCTCGCGGACGGAGGCTTCGCCAGCGTCTGGCAGACGTCTGAGTTGTTCCGCGACTTGCGGTCGCCGCAAACGTCCGGCGCGTGCACCTCATGCCACGCGTTCGACAAGTGCCGCGGCGGATGCATGGCCGCAAAGTTCTTCACCGGCCTTCCTCTTGACGGTCCGGACCCTGAATGTGTCCAGGGCTACGGCGAGGCTGCACTAGAGTCACGCGGCGCTATTCCTAAAGCGAGCCAGGACCACTCCCACAGCGCAAAGCCCCGGCCGCCTAAGAGGAAAACGGAACCGGTGCTTCTCACACTGGGTAAACCTGCCCCGCCGGTCCGTGCGTGCGCGGAGAACCCGCTCGCCGGGTTCGATCCCCATTCGAAAGGCTCATGATGGCGCGAAATTCCTGGTTCGAAACTGTCGCGATCGCGCAGCAGCGGGCGAAAAAACGTCTCCCGAAATCCGTGTACAAGGCGCTTATCGCTGGCTCGGAAAAGGGGGTGAGCTATGTCGACAACCTGACCGCTTTCTCCGAACTTGGCTTCGCGCCGCACGTGGCCGGACTGTCAGCGAAGCGCGAGATGTCCACCACCGTCATGGGGCAGGACATCTCGTTTCCAGTTCTCATCTCACCCACCGGTGTTCAAGCCGTGCACCCCGAAGGTGAAGTTGCCGTCGCGCGTGCCGCCGCTGCTCGCGGCACCGCGATAGGACTGTCGTCGTTCGCCTCGCGCACACTTGACGACGTGGTCGAGGCGAACCCGCAGACGTTCTTCCAGATGTATTGGATGGGCGACCGTGACTACACGGTGCGGCGGATGGAGCGCGCAAAGAGTGGGGGCGCGAAGGGCATCATCGTCACGCTCGACTGGTCATTCTCAATGGGCCGGGACTGGGGCAGCCCGACTATCCCTGAGACGATGAACCTCAAGGCGATGCTCAAGCTCGCCCCAGAAGTCATCACGCGCCCGAGCTGGCTGTTCGAGTTCGCGAAGTCGGGCAGCATCCCCGATCTCACCGCGCCGAACCTCGACGATCCCCAGAACGAAACGCCTGCGCCAACGTTCTTCGGCGCGTACGGACAGTGGATGCAGACACCGCCGCCCACGTGGGACGACATCGCGTGGATGCGCCAGCAGTGGGACGGCCCGTTCATGCTCAAAGGGATTTCGCGCGTCGACGACGCGTTGCGGGCAGCAGAAATTGGGGTCAGCGCGATCTCCGTTTCTAACCACGGCGGCAACAACCTCGATACGACCCCAGCGCCGATCCGGATGCTCCCCTCCATTGTGAACGCGGTCGGTGATGACGTTGAGGTGCTGCTGGACGGCGGCATCCGGCGCGGTAGCGACGTTGTCAAAGCTTTAGCGCTGGGCGCTCGTGCGGTGATGATCGGGCGCGCGTATCTTTGGGGTCTTGCCGCGAACGGTCAGGCTGGTGTCGAGAATGTACTCGACGTCATCAGGGGCGGAATGGATTCGGCGCTTCTCGGGCTCGGTCACTCGACCATTCACGACCTGAGTCCCGACGATGTTGTCATCCCGCCGGGCTTTACCCGTGAACTCGGAGTGCCCGCCCGTCATAAGTGAGGTGGAACGTGAACGACCTCAGCCGCACCCACTGGAACGACATTGCGGAGCAACCGATTGTGCTGCTCCCCCTTGGATCCGTGGAGCAGCATGGTCCGCACCTGCCGCTATACACGGATACAGCAATCGCAATGGCTGTCGCCAACGGGGTGGCGGGAAGGATGTCCGGGAAATCGTACGTCGCGCCGGCACTGTTCTATGGCTCCAGCGGTGAGCACCAGTCGTTTCCCGGAACGGTGTCAATCGGGCAGGATGCGCTCAAAGTGATGCTCATCGAACTGGTCCGTTCACTCTCGCACTGGGCGAGTCGGGTCGTGGTCATCAACGCGCACGGCGGCAACGTGCGGGCTCTCGCTGCTGCCGTGAAGCAGATGCGTTACGAGGGGCATATCGTTGCATGGGCGGCGTGCGCGACCGAGAATGTCGACGCGCACGCCGGATACACCGAGACGTCGCTCATGCTTCACCTTGATCCAGGAAGCGTTGACCTATCACGTGCGGAGGCGGGAAACACCGCACCGATCGGTGAATTGCTGTCCCAGATTATCGCTGGCGGGGTCGCAGCAGTCTCGCCGAATGGGGTGCTCGGCGATCCACGCGGTGCCACCGCAGAGGAAGGCGCGCGCGTGCTCGAGTGCATGATCACAGAGATCACGCAACGGGTTGATGCGGGGGAGCCAGACAGCAAGGGTTTCTTGACCCTCCCGGATCGGAGTTGGGTGTGAATGATGGCACGGTTGCACTTGTTACGGGCGCGGCGCGTGGAATGGGAGCAGCGACCGTCCATGCGCTCGCTGCTCAGGGATACCGTGTCCTTGCCGTGGATAGCTGTGCAGGCGATGGCCCGGCGCGTCCACACGAAGTCAAATACGCACTCGCGTCAGCAAGCGAACTCCTCGCCGTAGCGGAGAAATACGACGATGCACAAGTTCAGCCACACATTGCGGATGTGCGAGACCGAAAGGCGATGGAACACGCGGCGGCGGCCGCGGTCACTGCGTTCGGGCAACTGGACGTCGCAGTAGCTGCGGCGGGTGTGATTGCTGGCGGACAGCCACTTTGGGAAACCTCCAACGCGGAACTCCACGGCATGTGGGAGACCAACCTTGTCGGCGTGTGGAACACGGCGGCCGCGTGCGTGCCGCACATGCTGACGGGACCAGACCCATCACGATGCCGGTTTGTTGCAGTCTCCTCCGCTGCGGGAACGCATGGCCTGTACCACCTTGCCGCCTACAGCGCGTCTAAACATGCCGTGGTTGGGCTGGTAAAAGGGCTGGCAGCCGACCTGGCAGGCACGGGTGTCACGGCAGCCGCGGTCGCCCCCGGCGCTACCCAGACGGACATGCTCGAAGGTACGGCACGACTCTATGGCCTCACCACATCGGAAGACCTGGGCAAATCGGCATTGATCAGGCGCCTCCTCGCGCCCGAAGACCTCGCCGGAGTGATCGCCCTGTGCTGCTCCCGCGAGGGTGCAGCGCTGAATGGTTCCGTGGTGAGTGCGGACGGCGGTTTCCGCCCGTGACCGCGACACCACGTCCCGCAGATAGCGTGCGAGTGAAGCTCCATCGCGACGTTCGCGTCTATGGGGACACCAGCATCCTCATGGGCGGCGAGCCACTGCGTGCGCTGCGGCTCAAGCCCCAGGCAAGCCGCCTTATCAGCAACCGCGAACTGCGGGTCAACGATGCGCTGAGCCGGTCGCTCGCCGAACGGCTCGTCAGCGCTGGCCTCGCTTCAACTGTCACGGAAACACTTCCGGAAGCCAGCCTCGCTGACGTTACCGTCATCATTCCCGTAAAGGATCGCAGCGACGAACTCGATCGGGCATTGAGCGCGATCACCGGTGCCGTCGCCACGATCATCGTTGATGACGGATCGGATGAGCCACAGAAAGTCGCTGCGGTGGCAGTGAAGCACGGCGCTCATCTGGTGGCTTTGCCGGTCAATCAGGGGCCGGCGGCTGCGCGCAACGCGGGGCTTCGTGAAGTGACAACGCCGTTTGTCGCTTTTGCTGATTCTGACGTCGCAGTGACCCCGGATGCGCTTGCGCTGTTGCTCCGTCATTTCGCCGATGACCGGATCGCGGTGGCAGCACCGCGCATTGTGGGCCGGGCGGGCACGAACTGGATCGCGCGATACGAGGCGGCGTGCTCCTCACTTGACCTCGGGCCCGAACCCGCGCTGGTCAAGCCGGGCTCGCGTATCGCGTGGCTTCCGAGCGCATGTTTTGCGGCGCGTGTGGCGGCGCTGGCTGACGGTTTCGATGAGCGGCTGCGCTGCGGCGAGGACGTCGACCTGATGTGGCGTTTAGCCGAGAAATGGCGGATCAGATATGACCCATCGGTTCACGCGATGCACGAACATCGTGACGAGTTGTGGCCCTGGCTTGCCCGCAAGAAGTTCTACGGGACGAGTGCCGCTCCGCTCGCATCAAGGCACGGTGATGTCGTTGCGCCAGCTGTGCTGACACCGTGGATCGGCGCGGTCAGTGGACTGTTGCTCGTGCAGCGGAAATGGTCGGTCACCCTACTTGCTGTGCTGCTCGCCATCACTGGGTATCGTGCGAGCTGCCTCCTAGAAGCACCCCCACAGACGCGGGCCGAAATCGGTGCGCGACTGGCGGTTCGGCTGCTCACCGGCAGCGCAACGCAAGCAAGTGCACTCTTGGTGAGGCATTGGTGGCCAATCGCGCTGACATCGGCACTCTTCTCGCGGCGCGCCCGGCGCGCGCTGCTGCTAGCGGTGTTGACGGACGGCCTCACAGAGTATCGCCACACCAAACCCCAACTCGACCCGGTGCGGTTTCTTGTCGCGCGAAGACTCGATGACCTTGCGTACGGATCTGGTGTGTGGGCCGGCGCGATAAGGCAGAAAGCGCCGCGTGCGCTTCTCCCGAGAATGAGGGGATTCACGATGGGAGGTTTGCGCCCTCAAGCTTTCGGCGGGGTTCATTCTCCCCACTAGGTAGGACGCGCCGCGCGGATCCGCTGCGCAGCAGCAGTCCCGCCCAGATGAAGATCGCGACATAAATCGGGAAGAGGGTGTGGCTCAATAGCGGGGATTCAACACGAATGTGTGTTGCTATCGCGCCGCCGAGATACCCGGTCAGCAGAATCGCCCCGGCTACCTCGGTGCGAGGAATGAGATACAGCACCAGGCAGACGAGAAGAATCCAGCCGACAGTCGGTAATTGTGCGGCTGCCCAGCCGAGATCGTTGGAACCTTCGATCGCTGATTCGACGGTGAAGATTTTGATCAGACTGTCGAACAGAAGGAAAATGCTGATCAATCCGGTGAGAATCCAGCCAGCGATGCGCTGCGTGCGAGTGGGGACGAGTGACATAGCTACTCCTTCGAGGTCGTGTTATTTCTACTGACCCTGGAGAGCGCGGAATTTCATCGCGGCTAGGAAGCGAGTGCCGCTTTAGCCATGTTGCGCAGTAGCTCTCGTGTGCGTGCCGCCGGTGCCCGGGCACTGTGCGGGGTGGAGTTGATGAGCCCGAATACCGCGTGGGCTTTGGTGCGCGCACTTACCGCGTCAAGATCCGGGTTGAGATCCATGAGGACCTGCACCCAGCGTTCCACGTAGCGCCGCTGCATCATTCGGACTTGATGTTGGGCCTCACGCGGCAAGCTGTGCAGGTCGCGGTCCTGGACCCGGATGAGGTCGGACTGGTTGATCGCGAAGTCCAGGTGGAATTCGATCAGGCCCGCGAGGGCGGCTTCTGCATCAGACGCGTTGTCAGCCACCTCGGTTCCCCCGTAAAGGAGGTGATCGCTGACGCCCGTCAACAGTTCAACGAGGAGGGCTTCCTTGTTGGGAAAATGGCGGTAGATCGCCGGGCCGCTGATGCCGACCTCAGCACCGATGTCCTCGAGTCGCACACCGTTGTAGCCACGTTCAGCGATGAGTTTGGCGGCTGCGGAGAGAAGCTGCTTCCGGCGGTCCGCCTTCATTTGGCTGCGGCGGGTAGGCGCTGCGTCCTGCGCGGTTGCGCGCGCGTCCATCCTGATCACCTCGCTTCCGGAAACCCTCGGCACCTTTTGGTGAATAAAGATTAACCGATGTTCGGTCGCACCTGCAGCTTCAGCGCAGCTGCAGGTGCGCTCCGCGCTGTTCAAGGATATTTTCGAGAAAGCAGGATTCGACTGCCGGACAGGGGACGCGATGCGCGGGGTACTGACATGGCTTGCGGCCGAACCTGAAACCGGGGTCGAATTCGCCCTCGCGACTGTCGTCTCGGCGTCAGGCTCCGTCCCGTTGCCGGTGGGCAGTTCGATGGCCGTGACGAGGCAGGGGCATGTCTTCGGCGGCGTGTCGGGTGGCTGCATCGACGCCGATGTCTATGCGCGGGCTGAGGAGGTGCTCGCTACGGGAATTGCACAGCTCACCACCTACAGCCCCTCGGTCGACGTCGGGAATATCGCGCTGACCTGCGGAGGCGAAATTCAGGTACTTGTGGAGCGTGTCTGTGGTGAGCAGCTGCGTCTCTTTAAGAAAGCGAGTGCAGCAGTCCTGGCGGACAAGGCGGTCTGCAGCGCAGTGATAACCCGCAGCGACGATCCAGGCCGTGTGGGGCTACGACAGTGGCTAATCGACGGCGAGGCCTGCGGGGGTACCTCTGAACTGCTCGGTGTCGTGGTGTCAGCGAGTTCTGCTGCCGAATCCGTGGGACTTTGGGATGCTGTGGGCTCGGAGGCTTTCGCGACAGTCCTTCCCCCGCGACCGCGAATGCTGATTTTCGGGATGTCCCCGTTCGTCGCGGCGATGTGCGAGATGGGAAGGATGCTTGGCTACACGGTCAGTGTGTGCGATCCCAGGGGAGCCTTCATGGAGCGCGCACGGTTCTCCGCAGCGAATGAGATCCTGATCGAGGAGCCCGCCACGTACTTGCGGAACCAGTTGGCCGCAGGACGTGTGGATGAGCGGACGGTGATACTTGCGATGACCCACTCGGGCCGGTTTGACACCGCGGTCATTGCTGACGCGCTGCGCGGCGAGTGCTCCCCAGCATTCATCGGGGCGCTTGGATCCGCTGCCACGGCACGAGAACGTAAACAGGCGTTGAAAGAACTCGGAATACCGCCCGACCGCGTCGACCGCGTTTCGATGCCGGTCGGACTTCCGCTTGGTGGTCGTACGCCGCGGGAGGTTGCAGTCGCTATTGCAGCGGAGTTAATTGCGGCAACGAGGGGGAAGCGCGGTGCACAGCCAGCAATGCGGGTTGAGGCTGAGAATTGATTAACGCGTACGTTTAGTGAATTGCTCCCAAAGTTCGGATGTGAAATAAAGACAGCACGAAAGGGCTGGACAGTTGTCCAGCCCTTTCTGCCGTTCGAATTAGATTCAGGCTGGTGCCTGAGCGTCTAATTAGGAACCGAAGTTCGCGCCGCCGCCGAGGTTGAGGCCGAGGAGATCGCCAACGTTCAGTCCGCCGTCGACGCCGCCGCCAAGACCGAGGCCGCCCAGGTCGAAGCCGCCGCCTGCGCCGAGGTCGAGGTTGAACTCAGGGAACTCGGGACCCTGGAACTCGAAGTTGAAACCGCCACCGCCCTGTGCAGCGAGGAAGGCTTCCCAGTCAGCCTGAGCCTGTGCCCAGAAGCGGTCCCATTCGGCCTGGAAATCGAAGTTGGCCTGTCCGCCACCGCCGCCGGTGCCACCCTGGCCGCCGAAGTTCGCCTCGAGCCACAGCTGCCACTCGCGCTCGACCCATGCCGCGAAGTCAGCACCGGCGTTGCCCTCAACATTGAAGTCAATGCCGGGGAAAGCGAGATCGAGGTTCAGGTCACCCATGCCGCCTCCGCCGCCAAGGCCGAAGAATGCACCGAGGTCGGCGCCGGCGCCGAGGTCGAGGCTGCCAGCTCCGAGATTGAGGTCGCCCCCAATGTTTCCGCTAGGCTGTGCCGCGGCGGTGCCAGCGAATGGAATCATCAGCGCAGCAGAAGCTACGGATGCGATTGCGATTTTGTGGAGACGTCCCACGATGATCCTCCTAAGAATGAAGCGAGATCAGTTGTCTGCAGTGTGTCACATTTTTCTTAGCGGGGAGGTCGGTCTCCACGCGGCGCACACCGGCAACTGGGATATCGGCGGTTGAACGACGAATGTTACAGCTTCTATTAAGTAGTACTTATTCAACGTTCAGGTGTGGATAAGTGACGCATTGTGACGGGTTTGTGATAGCCCCTGAGCCATTCTGGACGCCCGTTGTTTCAGGGTGTAATAAACAATGGCCAATCTGCGCAACTAGGAGAAAACGGTCGTCTGCCAGCGGATTTGAGTCATGCGAACGGCCGACGCCGACGCGGGGGCGCGAGTACAGGGCCGGCGTCGGCCCCGAAGCGGGGGCGCGGCATTTCAGCCAGGTGTTATGTGCGTCACACCATGGTCGCGCGGACGGCGGGTTGCTCTGTGATCTAGACAACGGCTCGCCCGGGCGCTACTCTCGAACTCAGTTATTCATCATTAACTCAGTTCGGAGAGTGGAGATGGCCTTCGACCGGGCAGCCAACCGTGCAGAACACCAGCGGATCGTCGCTGAGCTGCGTGACAAACTTGCTCAAACCGCGCTCGGCGGCAGCGAGCGGGCCAGGGAAAAACACGTGGCCCGCGGAAAGCTTCTTCCGCGGGAGCGCGTGAATCGGCTGCTCGACCACGGCAGTCCATTCCTGGAGCTAGCGCCACTCGCGGCCAACGGGATGTACAACGACGAAGCCCCCGGCGCTGGAGTTATCGGCGGCATAGGCAGGGTCGCTGGACGTGAATGCGTGGTTCTCGCCAACGATGCGACGGTCAAAGGTGGCACGTACTACCCGATCAGCGTGAAGAAGCACCTGCGTGCGCAGGAAGTGGCGCTGCAGAACCACCTGCCCTGCATTTACCTCGTTGACTCTGGCGGCGCCTTCCTGCCGGAACAGGATGAGGTGTTCCCCGACCGGGAGCATTTCGGTCGCATCTTCTACAACCAGGCGAACATGAGCGCGCGCGGCATTCCACAGATTGCCGCTGTCATGGGCTCGTGCACGGCTGGTGGCGCCTACGTGCCAGCTATGAGTGATGAGGCGGTCATCGTCCGGAATCAGGGAACCATCTTTCTTGGCGGTCCGCCGCTCGTAAAAGCCGCGACGGGAGAAGTTGTTTCCGCGGAAGATCTCGGCGGCGGTGATCTGCATTCGAAAGTTTCTGGTGTGACCGATCACCTTGCGGAGGATGATCAAGATGCACTCAGGATCGTCCGCAACATCGTCTCGACTTTTGGCCCTCGCAGTGAGCCGCCGTGGGACGTCAAGCTCCCGTCAGGGCCAGAACGTGACCAGACGGAACTGTACGGCCTAGTCCCAACCGACCCGCGTATCCCGTACGACGTCCGGGACGTCATCGAACGGGTCGTTGACGGCGGTAAGCACCAGGAGTTCAAGGCGGAGTACGGCAAGACTCTCGTCACGACTTTTGCGCGAATCCACGGCCACCCGGTGGGCATTATCGCGAACAACGGAGTGCTCTTCAGCGAGTCAGCACTGAAAGGTGCGCACTTCATCGAGCTGTGCGACAAGCGGAAGATCCCACTTTTGTTCCTGCAGAACATCACGGGCTTCATGGTGGGCCGTGATTACGAGGCCGGTGGCATCGCGAAGAACGGCGCGAAGATGGTGACAGCAGTCGCGTGCGCGCGGGTCCCGAAGCTCACCGTCGTCATCGGTGGTTCGTACGGTGCGGGCAACTACTCGATGTGTGGGCGCGCCTACTCGCCCCGATTCCTGTGGATGTGGCCCAACGCGCGGATCTCCGTGATGGGTGGGGAACAGGCGTCGTCTGTCCTCGCGACCGTCAGGCGCGACCAACTCGAAGCTCAGGGCAAAGAGTGGACCGCAGAAGATGAGGAAGCGTTCAAAGCCCCGGTCCGGGACCAGTATGAACGCCAGGGCAATCCGTATTACTCGACTGCACGGCTGTGGGACGATGGCATCATCGATCCCGCAGACACCCGCACGGTTCTAGGTCTCGCTCTCAGCGCCTGCGCCAACGCGCCGCTTGAACCGGTCTCGTACGGCGTCTTCCGCATGTAGTCACTGATAGGGCGGCGCCGGCGGGTATCCGAACGGTGGCGGCTGGTGTTCGCGAAGAAACTTGCGGCGCTTCGCCCAGACAATGGCCGCGGTGATGCCCGCGCCCGCAATCCCCGCGAAAACCGCGCCGATTGCGGCGAACACCAATCCAACGAAACCGAAGACCGAACTATGTGGTCCGACGGCGTAAACAAGTGGAGCATCACCGGACTGGCACGTTACGTCGAATCGGCCCGGGCGGACCGGCTCCTCAGAGCGCAGTGCGACGAACCAGGTAGTGCTCCCAACGGATATTTCTTCACTGCCGCCTGGTCGCCTGAGTGGTACCTGCGTGCCGCGGTTATTCAGCACTGTGCAATCGACTGAGGAAACCGGCCGGTTTGTGAAAACCGTGAGTCCCTCGCGGTCGAGGTCCGCCGTGAGAGAGGTCCCTGCTCGTGCCTCGGCGACCGGGGCGGGAAAAGTGTCGATGATCCGCCATACGAAAATACCGGCCAGAGCGAGACTAGCGATCAGGATCGCTAGCGCGAGCAAGTACCACGATCGCGCTGGTTTCACGTCCGGATGCATGGACGAATTTTGCCATTGTCTGCACCACTTCGCGGGCTTAACGTTCACGTGGCGGTGAGTCGTCCCCATTCAGCGGCCAGCCTGACTGCGTGAGTCCACCGAATGACCTCGCCGTCGCGGGTATCTGGCTTCATATGCGGCCGCCACTCGGCGGCCTTCTTCCAGTTGCGCCGCAACACAGCTTTGTCGGCCCAGTATCCGGCAGCAAGACCAGCGCTGTAGGCGGCGCCGAGCGCGACAGTTTCCGCCATCATGGGACGGACGACAGGGACGTTCGTGAGGTCGGCGACCATCTGCATCAAGAGGTTGTTGGCTGTCATACCGCCATCGACCGCGAGGTAGCGTGCCTGTGCGAGCGTCCCGGCGTCACGCGCATCACTGTTCATCGCCTCCACAAGGTCACGAGTCTGGAACGCGGTGGCTTGCAAGACAGCCCGGGCAAGGTGCTCGCGCGTTACATAGGACGTTAGTCCGACCACGATTCCTTGCGCGGTGGTGACCCAGTGGGGTGCAAGGAGGCCAGAGAATGAGGGGACGACATAGCATCCCCCGCAGTCCTTAACCTGGGAGGCGAGAGTTTCGATCTCAGCTGAAGAGCGGATCGCGCCGATGTGATCCCGGAACCAGTCGACGAGCGCCCCCGCGGCGGGATTGGCGCCTTCGAGGGCGTACACAGGCGGCTCGCCCTCGACTGTGTAAGCAACGGTGCTGATGAGTCCGCGGCGCGAGCGCACGAGATCCGCGCCGGTATTGAGGAGCAGAAAACTGCCAGTTCCAAACGTGCATTTCGCTTCCCCTGCACGAAGTGCTGTCTGTCCGATCAGTGCTGCCTGCTGGTCGCCGATGACACTGCAGACGCGGATGCCTGGTACCGGGTCGACGGTGACACCGACGGTGCCGAGCGATGGACGGATCTCAGGCAGTACCGACTGCGGGATGCCAAAGACGCCGAGCAGGACGGGATCCCACTCGAGCGTCTCGAGATTCATCAACATCGTGCGGCTCGCATTCGTAGCATCAGTCATGTGGATGCCACCGTTCGGCCCGCCTGTGAGGTTCCATACAAGCCAGCTGTCCATTGTGCCGAACAGGACGTCACCAGCCAGGACGCGCTCATGAAGGCGGGGGTCCGATTCGAGGAGCCACTTCAAGCGAGGTCCCGAAAAGTAGTTGGAAAGCGGCGCCCCTGCGCGATGCATGATGTCCGGAAGGTCGACGTGCGACGATAGATCCGAGATCAGTCCCGAGGTCCGGGTGTCCTGCCATACGATCGCACGATGCAGTGGCGTGCCGGTGGTGCGGTCCCACAGCACAGTGGTTTCGCGCTGGTTTGCAATACCGAGCGCTGCAATCTGCCTGGCGCTGATCTTCGCCTTTCGCAGCGCCTCAGGAATGATCCGTCTGGTCACAGCCCAGATCTCAGCCGCATCATGTTCGACCCATCCAGGCTGAGGGAAGTGCTGGTGGTGTTCGTGCTGCGCGACAGACACCATCCTCCCGTGGCGATCGAAAACGATGCACCGCGTTGATGTGGTGCCCTGGTCGAGAGCTGCGATGTAGTGCTCGGTCATAGCGACCGTCCGTGGCCGAAGTCGTGAGAGATGCTGTGGGCAGCACGTGTGACCTGCTCGATCAGTTCGGGCCGTGGCGCTCCTCGGTTTGTGCAAATGTCGTCAAGTGGCCCCTCGATGCCAATAGCAGCGATCACAGCGCCCCCTTCGTCGCGCATGGGCGCAGCAATTGCCGCCGCATCAGGAGCCAGTTCCTGAATTGCTGCCGCCCAGCCCAGGTCGCGCACCTGGGCGAGTTCCCGTGCGAGGGCAGTGCGGTCCGTGATGGTCCGGAATGCGATGGCAGGTAGAGGCTTCACCCCCAGGCTCCGGGAGGCACGAACATCATGAGCGAGAAGGACCTTTCCCAGCGCGGTCGCGTGCAGGGGCAGTGTCGCCCCGGTGGTGCTGGTTTGCGGGGCCGAATCAGTACGGAATACGTGATGGACGATCAGGAGGTGGCCACCTCTGAATGCCGCGAGGCGGGTCGTCTGACCGGTACGCGCGGCCAGTGCGTCAGCCCAGTTCATGGAGCGGGAACGGATCTCGTTCACATCCCAGAGGACGGATTCTGGCGTTAGTGGGTCGGGCGCCAGCCGATACTTCCCTGACTCCGGGTGTTGTTCGACAAAACCGACGTGAATGAGCGTTTTCAGTAGTCCGTGCGCTGTTGCTTTCGCGATGCCGAGCGCGCCGCAGATCTGGTTGAGGCCTAGCGGTTCCCGCTCAGCGGCGAGCAAGCGCAGCAACGCCGCGGCGCGTTCAACAGACTGCACCAACCCTGGCATGTATTGAAGGCTACAAGACGAAGGTGTATGTCATTACCGTCACGCGTTCGGCATTGTCGAATGAAAGACCATTCGACAATGCCGAACGGTTGTAGTTTTCGTGGTCGGCCTCGCGCTCTACATTCCAAAGACCAATTGAGACACACATCACATCGGAATGGGGAAGCGTGGCGAACTACGTCGGTGCCGTTGACCAGGGCACCACCAGCACAAGGTTCATGGTGTTCGATCACGATGGCAATGAAATCGTGCGCCACCAGCTCGAGCACGAGCAGATCATGCCGCAGCCGGGCTGGGTAGAACACAATCCGGTTGAGATTTGGGAGCGGACGTCGTCCGTACTCCAGACGGCGCTGGGGAGAGCAGGTCTTTGCTACAGCGACCTAGCGGCGCTCGGTATCACCAATCAGCGGGAAACCACCGTCGTCTGGAACCGCACAACCGGCCGACCCTACTACAACGCGATCGTGTGGCAAGACACGCGCACCGACCGCATCGCCTCGGCCCTGGAACGTGCGGGCAAAGGTGCCGTCATACGGCGCAAAGCGGGCCTGCCGCCCGCCACATACTTTGCGGGCGGCAAAGTCCAATGGATTCTCGACAATGTCGACGGGGTGCGGGCGGACGCGGACCGCGGCGATGCCCTCTTCGGCACGATTGACACCTGGCTGCTGTGGAACCTCACAGGCGGACCGAACGGCGGGATCCACGTCACCGACGTGACGAACGCGAGCCGCACCATGCTGATGAATCTCGAAACTCTGGACTGGGACGATGAACTGTTGTCGTTCTTTGGGATTCCCCGTGCGATGCTGCCTGAGATAAAGCCGTCATCTGTATCCGAGGGTTACGGGCACACCACCGAGAGTGGGCCGCTCGGCGGCCGTGTGCCGCTGACTGCCGCGCTGGGTGACCAGCATGCGGCCATGGTCGGGCAGGTGTGTTTCGCGCCCGGAGAAGCGAAGAATACCTACGGCACCGGCAATTTCCTGCTCCTCAACACAGGCACCGAACTCGTGCATTCGGACAACGGTTTGCTGACGACTGTGTGTTACCAGTTCGGTGAGGAGGCGCCGCGATACGCGCTCGAGGGATCTATCGCGGTGACGGGCTCGGCGGTGCAATGGCTGCGGGACCAACTCGGCATCATCCAGGGTGCCGCGCAGAGCGAATCGCTCGCTCGTGAGGTGCCTGACAATGGCGGCGTCTATTTCGTGCCCGCCTTCTCCGGGCTGTTCGCTCCCTACTGGCGCTCCGATGCGCGCGGCGCGATCGTTGGGCTCTCCCGGTTCAACAGCAACGCACACATCGCCCGTGCCACCCTCGAATCGATCTGCTATCAGAGCCGCGATGTCGCTGACGCGATGGCGAAGGACTCGGGGGTGCAACTCGAGGTGCTCAAGGTCGACGGCGGGGTCACCGCAAACTCGCTCTGCATGCAGATCCAGGCAGATGTGCTCGGTGTTCCGGTGAGCCGCCCCGTCGTCGCGGAGACAACCGCCCTAGGTGCCGCCTATGCTGCCGGACTCGCGGTCGGGTTCTGGAAAGACACCGATGAGTTGCGCCAGAACTGGAACGAGCACAACCGCTGGGAGCCCCAGTGGAACGACGAGCAACGAGCTGTCGGCTATCGGCGCTGGCAGAAAGCCGTCGAGCGGACCTTCAACTGGGTTGACGTGGCGTGAGCACCGATCACGATCTCACCGTCCCCACCACAGAAAAGAGAAGTACGATGCTTGCTCCAGTTGCACTGAGTCCCGAGAATCGCACCCAGGCACTCAGCGCCATGGCCGAAGGTGAGCTCGACATCCTCGTCATCGGTGCCGGTGTCGTTGGCGCCGGCGCAGCTCTCGATGCCGCATCACGCGGCCTCCGTGTCGGGCTTGTTGAAGCCCGCGACTACGCATCCGGCACCTCGAGCCGCTCCTCGAAACTCGTGCATGGCGGCCTGCGCTACCTCAAGCAGCTCGAGTTCCCCTTGGTCTTCGAGGCCCTCCGTGAACGGGCCCTCATCCTGCACACACTCGCACCGCACCTGGCACGACCCGTACCGTTCTTGTTCCCGCTGCAGCGCACCGGTTTCGACCGTCTCTGGGCCGGGGCAGGAATCGGTGTCTACGACCTGCTCGGTGCAGGAAAAGGAGTGCCCGGGCATCACCGTCACCTTGGAAAGAAGAAGACGCTCAAACTATTCCGCGGCGGGAAGGAAGGCGCGATCAAGGGTGGCGTCCTCTTCTATGAAGGACAGTTGGACGACGCCCGGCACACTATGATGCTCTCGCGAACCGCAGCGTCATACGGCGCGCTCTGCGCGAACAGCACTCGGGTGGTGGGGTTCTTGCGCGACGGAGGCAAGGTCGTTGGTGCTCAGGTCTGCGACCTCGAAACCGGCAACCTGATCGATGTCCGAGCCCGTCAAGTCGTCAACGCCGCAGGTGCCTGGACAGACGAAATTCAGAACATGCTCGGGGGCAAAGGCAAGCTCAAGGTGCATGCGTCGAAGGGTGTGCACATCGTGGTGCCCCGCGACCGCATTCCTTCCGGCGTCGGGCTCATCACAGAGACCGAGAAGAGCTTGCTTTTCATCATCCCCTGTCCATGGAGCGACGATTTCTGGATTATCGGCACCACTGACACCACATGGAACCTGGACCTCGCGCACCCAGCCGCGAGCAGCAAGGACATCGACTACATTCTCCGCGAGGTCAACTCGCTGCTGAAGCGTCCTCTGAGTCGCGACGACATCGTCGGAGTGTTCGCCGGGCTGCGACCTTTGCTCGCTGGTGAGTCAGACGACAGCAGCACTCTCTCGCGTGAGCACGCGGTCGTGAGCCCATCGCCGGGGCTCACGATTGTGGCGGGCGGGAAATACACCACTTATCGCGTGATGGCCAAGGATGCCATCGACGCTGCCACAAGAGATTTCGCCACGCCCGTCGAACCGTCACGCACAGAGTTGGTGCCGCTCGTAGGTGCCGAAAACTATGAGCAAATGTGGGCTGCCCGCGCCAGACTCGCGGCGTCGGCAGGCATCACGGTCGAGCGGATGGAACATCTCCTTCGGCGATACGGTTCCGCGGTCACCGAAATCCTCGGACTCATAGCGGAGAACCCGGAACTGGCGCACCCGCTTCCTGGCGGTGAGCGTTACCTCAACGCCGAGATTGTGTACGCGGTCGCCTTCGAGGGAGCGCTTCACCTCGATGACATTCTCGCTCGACGAACACGCCTCTCTATTGAAACGGCTGACCGCGGCAAGGCTGCTGCTGAGTTCGCAGCGAAACTCATAGCCTCCCAGCTTGGCTGGGATCAGGTGGCCGTCAAGCGGGAAGTCGAACACTACACGGCGCGTGTCGACGCTGAAATCGAGTCGCAGCGCCAGCCAGATGACCACACCGCAGACGCCGCTCGGCTGGGTGCTCCAGACGTTCGCGTAAGCGTCGCGACAACAGAGTAGAGGGCGAATTCAATGGACTCCCTGACGATTCCGCAGATTCTCATCTTCGAGGCACTGGGAACAGGACTTCTCGTCCTCCTCGGCACCGGTGTCGTTGCGACGGTGGTGCTGAAACATTCCAAGGGTGCGGGTGGCGGCTGGCTCCTCATCAACCTCGGTTGGGCGATGGCCGTGTTCGCGGGCGCATCGGTGGCGTGGAAGTCGGGCGCGCACATCAACCCGGCTGTGACCTTCGGGCTTGCGGTGTCCGGTCGTACAAACTGGGACCTGGTCCCGTTTTACGTTTGCGCGCAGCTAGTGGGCGCGTTCATCGGCGCAGCATTGTGCTGGCTCGCGTTCAAGAAGAACTTCGATGTCGAGCCGGAACCAGGCAAGACGCTAGGAATCTTCTCGACTGGCCCCGCGGTCCGTAGCTACGGATGGAACACGGTCACCGAAATGATCGGGACATTCGTGCTCGTGCTGTGGATTCTGCTCGCCGCATCGGACCCAGCCGGTAACAGCCTCGGATATGCCGCAGTGGCTTTCGTGGTGCTCGGGCTCGGCGCGAGTCTGGGTGGGCCCACAGGTTACGCGATCAACCCGGCTCGTGATCTGGGACCGCGGCTCGCCTATGCCTTGCTGCCGATCCGCGGAAAAAGCGGAGCGGACTGGGCCTACTCGTGGGTGCCCATCGCCGGGCCAATCGCTGGCAGTTTCCTGGCAGGAATGCTCTACGTTGGGATCGCTGGATACCTCGTCTAACCGCGTACGGAATGCGGCAGGGTGAGATCATAGGCGGTAACTGCAGCCGAGCAAGGAGACGCAATGCCCGAGGAGCGGAAGATCGCAGCATGGCTGACAGATATGGACGGGGTGCTGGTCCATGAAGAGCGGGCGATACCTGGCGCGAACGAATTCATCGGGGCCCTCCGCGATACCGGTACACCTTTCCTGATCCTGACAAACAACTCCATCTACACCCCCCGGGACCTGCGGGCCCGCCTCGCGAATTCGGGTCTCGATGTTGAAGAGAAGTCGATCTGGACCTCCGCGCTTGCCACCGCAACGTTCCTCAGTGATCAAGTCCCGAACGGCAGCGCATTCGCGGTGGGAGAAGCAGGGCTGACGACCGCTCTGTACGAAGCGGGCTACACGATGACAGACCGCGACCCCGAATACGTGGTGCTCGGCGAGACACGGACGTACTCGTTCGAGGCAATAACCAAGGCCATCCGGCTCATCAAAGGCGGGGCAAGGTTCATCTGCACCAACCCCGACACCACGGGGCCGAGCGCGGAAGGGCCGCTCCCCGCGACCGGGGCGGTTGCCGCCCTAATCACCGCCGCGACAGGACGTGATCCCTACTTCGTTGGCAAGCCTAACCCGATGATGTTCCGGTCCGCGCTCAACCGGATTGGTGCGCACTCGGAGCACACAGCGATGGTCGGAGACCGCATGGACACCGACATCATTGCCGGGATGGAAGCGGGACTGACCACTTTCTTGGTGCTGACCGGTTCAACCTCACGCGAGGAGGTTGACAAGTTTCCGTTCCGGCCGAGTGTGGTCGTCGACTCGGTCGCCGACCTTGTTGGACGGGTATGAAAGCCTCACCCCGCGATAGTTCCGTGCAGCCGCGGTAGGCAATGCTAGCGCGGCTGCATGTAACTATCGCGCCTGGTCGCGCTGCTTTCGCAGTGGTGGAGGCGCAGCTTGTGCGACGAAATCTCATCAGCGATCTAGACAACTCAGTGAATCACGATTAACCTAAAATCAGTGATTTCGAGTTAACTCAGTTCGGAGTGTGGCATGGGCGAATCAGCTCTTTTCAACACAATCCTCGTTGCCAACCGCGGTGAGATCGCGGTGCGCGTGATGCGAAGCTTACGGGCACTTGGCATTCGCTCCGTTGCCGTATATAGCGACGCAGATCGCGATGCGCTTCACGTTCGTGAAGCTGACACCGCAGTGCATATTGGGCCGGCGCCTGCTCGTCAGAGCTACCTCAGTGTGGACAAGATCATCGCCGCGGCGAAAGAAACTGGGGCACAGGCCATCCACCCTGGCTACGGTTTCCTGTCAGAGAACACTGCGTTTGCCGCAGCGTGCGCGGAGAACGACATCGTGTTCCTTGGGCCATCGGCGCGGGCAATTGAGGTCATGGGTGACAAGATCACCGCGAAGAACGCGGTGACCGAGTTTGGTGTGCCGGTGGTTCCCGGCATCGCCAAGCCAGGCCTGACGGACGATGAACTCATCGCAGCGGCCGATGAGGTTGGTTTCCCGGTCCTCGTAAAGCCCTCTGCAGGTGGGGGTGGCAAAGGGATGCGGCGCGTCGAAGATCCCAAAGACCTGCCGGAAGCCCTTCGCTCGGCGCGGCGTGAAGCAGGATCTGCGTTCGGCGACGACACCCTTTTCCTCGAGCGGTTCGTCACACGCCCTCGGCACATCGAGGTTCAGGTCCTCGCTGACATGCACGGCAGCATTGTGCACCTCGGCGAGCGGGAGTGCTCATTGCAGCGCCGCCACCAGAAAGTCATTGAAGAGGCACCCTCGCCGCTGCTTGACGAGGAAACGCGCGCGAAGATCGGCGAGGCTGCGTGCAACACGGCACGCAGTGTCGACTACACCGGCGCGGGCACGGTCGAGTTCATCGTTTCGGCAGACAAGCCGGACGAGTTCTTCTTCATGGAGATGAACACCCGACTGCAGGTGGAGCATCCTGTCACTGAGCTCGTCACGGGCGTGGACCTGGTCGAATGGCAGGTGCGTATCGCCGCGGGCGAGCCCCTGGGCTTCGCACAAGAAGACGTCACCCTCAGTGGCCACGCGATCGAGGCCCGCGTCTACGCGGAGGATCCAGGCCGAGGTTTCCTGCCAACTGGCGGCACAGTGCTGGGACTCAGCGAACCCTCCTCGGTGCGCGTCGATTCAGGCCTGCGCGTGGGCACGGTTGTGGGTAGTGACTACGACCCGATGCTCTCCAAAGTGATTGCGCACGCGGCAGATCGTGCGACTGCTCTGCACCGGCTTGATCAGGCGCTCGCGTCGACTGCTGTTCTCGGCGTGGGGACCAACATCGAGTTCCTCCGGTTCTTGCTCGCAGATGAGGATGTCCGTGCTGGGCGGCTCGATACCGCGCTGCTCGATCGTCGATTGCCGGACTACGTTGCGGAGCCCGCTCCGGACCTAGCATTCGTCGCGGCAGCAGTCTCCCGCTGGCTGCGACACTGGCCCGAAGCGCCCAACAGCATCTGGGATGTTCCCACTGGGTGGCGGGTCGGCGAACCAGTGCCCTATCGGGTGCGGCTCACCGCAGGTGACCGCACTGACATTGTCAAACTTACAGGGACTCCGGAGTTGGGAACAGCGGTCATCGGGGAAGCTGACCCCATCGACATTTCGGCGGAGATGGACGACGGCACCCTGCTCCTCACCGCTGCTGGACGTAGACACCGGCTCCGCGTGGCCGAGGACCACCACCACTTGTGGTTCGCAAACGGTGAAGGCGCCTGGTCGCTTCAGGTGGTTCGCGAAGCGAGCGTTCGCCAGCACGAGGCGCATCGGGGTGACGCGGAGATCCTCAGCCCGATGCCGGGCACCGTGATCGCGATCCACGTCGCTTCTGGTGACGATGTCGCGGCCGGCACCCCCGTGGTCGTCGTCGAAGCAATGAAGATGGAACACACTCTGACTTCGCCCGTAGACGGCACAGTCGTCATTCATTCCTCGCCTGGCGACCAGGTGAGCGTCGATCAGCTACTTGCCCGAGTTACCGCATCCGCGACGCCGTCCGAATAAGGAGCATGCACCACATGACGAGCTTTCTCTCCACCGCACAGCTGCCAGACGAGTATGAGCAGCTTCGCCGTTCAGTCGCTGACTTCGCGAAGACAGTCGTCGCGCCGGTCGCTGCCGAGCATGACGAAAAGAAGACCTTCCCCTACGAGATCGTGTCGGGCATGGCCGACATGGGGCTGTTCGGTCTGCCGTTCCCCGAGGAGTACGGGGGAATGGGCGGCGACTATTTTGCTCTGTGCCTCGCACTAGAGGAACTCGGCAAGGTTGATCAGTCGGTCGCCATCACGCTCGAAGCGGGGGTTTCGCTCGGTGCGATGCCGATTTACCGTTTCGGAACTGAGGAGCAGAAGCAGGAATGGCTGCCGCTCCTTGCCAGCGGTAAGGCGCTCGGCGCCTTCGGGCTCACCGAGCCCGGCGCGGGCAGTGACGCGGGTGGCACGAAGACAACTGCGAAGCTCGACAGCGGGGAGTGGGTGATCAACGGCAGCAAGCAGTTCATCACCAACTCCGGTACCGACATCACTCGCCTCATTACCGTCACGGCAGTGACCGGCACGAATGCGGCTGGCAAAAAGGAAATCTCGACGATCATCGTTCCTGCCGATACGCCTGGTTTCACCGCCCAGCCTGCGTACTCCAAGGTGGGCTGGCATGCGTCAGATACTCATCCGCTTTCCTTCGATGACGTGCGCGTCCCTGAAGGTAACTTGCTTGGCGAGCGTGGGCGCGGGTACGCGAACTTCCTCCGGATCCTTGACGAGGGACGGATCGCTATCGCTGCGCTTGGTACGGGTGTTGCGCAAGGTTGCGTTGACGAATGTGTTCGGTACGCGAAGGAGCGCAGTGCATTCGGCAAGCCGATCGGTCAGAATCAGGCGGTGGCGTTCAAGATCGCGCGGATGGAAGCCCGGGCCGCTGCCTCGCGTGCCGCCTATTACGATGCGGCCGCTCTGATGCTCTCTGGGAAGTCCTTCAAAAAGGCTGCCGCGATCGCGAAGATGGTGTCCAGTGAGGCTGCAATGGATAACGCACGGGACGCTACTCAGGTCTTCGGTGGCTATGGGTATATGAACGAGTATCTGGTGGCGAGGCACTACCGCGATAGCAAGATTCTCGAGATCGGTGAGGGAACGACTGAGGTTCAGCTGATGCTCATCGCGCGGGAGCTTGGATTATGAACCAGCAGGCGCCGCGCCGGATTGTTCAGCGGGGTCTGTGGTTCGAAGAGTTCGAGGTCGGTGCGGTTTACGAGCACCGTCCCGGCAGGACGATCACCGAAGCTGACAACGTGCTCTTCACCACCCTCACGATGAACACTCAGGCCCTTCACCTCGACGCAGCCTGGAGCGAAACCCAGAAGCCGTTCGAGCAGCGACTGGTGAACTCGATGTTCACACTGTCGACGCTGGTAGGCCTTTCCGTAGCCCAGCTCACCCAGGGCACCATCGTCGCGAATCTTGGATTCTCGGACATCAGCTTTCCGAAACCAGTTTTCCATGGCGACACCCTGTACGCGGAAACACTGATTCTGGATAAGCGCGCCTCGAACAGCCGTCCCGGCGAAGGTGTCATCACCTTCGAACACACAGGGCGTAACCAGCACGGAGATGAGATTGCCAAGGCGGTGCGCAAAACCCTGGTGCGGATGGCACCTCATGGCTGATGCTGGTGCTCGGGCCCTGTTACCCATTCGCGACCGGACGTGGTGTCCCATACGGTGAGGAGGCGCGATGACGTCATTGAAGTACGGCCCGGCCTGGTTGTTCTGTCCGGCTGACAGGCCCGAGCGATTCGCTAAGGCCGCTAAAGCCGCTGACATTGTCATCCTTGATCTCGAGGACGGCGTCGCGCCCGCGGACAAGCCTGCCGCGCGCGAGGCTTTGATCGGCACACCGCTCGATCCGGAGAGAACCGTGGTGCGCATCAATCCGCACGACACGGAAGACCATGCGCTCGATTGTGAAACTCTTGCCAAGACGGGTTATCACGCCATTATGCTCGCGAAATGTGAAGCGCCAGCACAGCTCCGTGACCTCTTCGACTATGAGGTCTTCGGATTGATCGAGACTCCACTTGGTGCGGTACGCGTGGCCGATATTGCCCAGACGCCGAACTTGCGTGGATTGATGTGGGGTGCAGAGGACCTCATTGCGGGTATGGGTGGGCAATCCAGCCGTCGCACGGATGGGACCTACCGCGATGTAGCTCGCCACGTGCGCTCCTCAGTCCTCCTTGCGGCGACGGCGTTCGGCCGCTTAGCTCTCGACGCCGTGTACATCGACATCCGCGACATCGACGGACTTCGTGACGAAGCGATTGATGCTGTGGCAACCGGTTTCGACGCGAAAGTGGCCATCCACCCATCGCAGGTCGCCGTGGTTCGAGAGGCGTTCACTCCCGCGCCAGAAGAAGTCGACTGGGCGCGCCGCGTACTCACCCAGGCGGAACGTGAACGCGGCGTATTCGCGTTCGAAGGGCGAATGGTGGACGCGCCGGTGCTGCGTCATGCGGAAGCAGTCGTTGCACGCGCGGAAGCAGCACGGCAGGAGGGGCCGAAGTGAGCACATCAGAGTCACAAGAACTGTGGACGCCCGCGCCCGGGGACATCGAGTTCGCGCAGGTCACTGAATTCACGAGGTTCGCTGGGCGGTTTGGGGCGCCATCCGGTGACTATGACGCCCTGTGGTCCTGGTCGGTGGCAGATGTAGGGCGGTTCTGGGAGGTCGTGTGGGACTACTTCGGTGTCGGTGAGCGCCGCGGCCCGGCATTGACCGACGACCGGATGCCCGGCGCCCGGTGGTTTCCGGAAGCGCGGCTGAACTATGCCGATGTGGTGCTGCGCGCCGGCCGGGGTGATCAGGTCGCGATGCTTGATCTCGCTGAGGATGAGCCCACACGGGAAGTGACCTGGCAGCGACTGCGGTTCGAGGTGGCGTCATTGGCGCAGTCCCTGCGCGACGCGGGAGTTGGCCGCGGTGATCGCGTAGTGGGGTATCTGCCGAATATCCCCGAAGCGATCGTGGGACTACTCGCGACTGCATCCATTGGCGCGGTGTGGGCCGGGTGCGGTCAGGACTACTCGCCGCCAGCGGCGGTGACGCGGCTGGGGCAACTGGAGCCGAAAGTGCTGATCGCGGCGGACGGTTACCGTTACGGCGGCAAGGCTCACGACAAACGCGAAGCAGTCAATGAGGTCGCGGACGCGCTGCCGTCAGTGAGTATGACGATTCTTGTCCAGCGGCTCGGCCTCGACGTTCCAGAGGGTATGGAGGCCTGGGATGCGGTGACGAGCAGCCCTGCGGAACTCACGGCGGAACCGGTGGAGTTTGATCACCCACTATGGGTGGTGTTCTCTTCGGGCACAACGGGTTTACCAAAGGGCATCGTGCACGGCCATGGTGGCGTGGTGCTCGAACATGCGAAACATCTTTCACTTCACCTCGATCTAGGTCCAGACGATAGGTTCTTCTGGTTCACGTCCCCGAGCTGGATGATGTGGAACTTTCTTGTTGCGGGCTTGATTGTTGGTTCGGTCATCGTCACGTATGACGGCAGCCCAGCTCATCCTGGAGCGGATGGTTTGTGGAAGCTGGCCGCCGACAACGCGGTGACATTCCTGGGGACGAGTCCGGGGTACGTGCTTGCGTGCAGCAAGGCGGGCGTCGTGCCGCGAGATTCGTACGACCTGTCAGTGCTGCGATCGGTGGGGATCACGGGGGCGACGCTGCCGGCGTCGTCGGCTCAGTGGCTGGCCGACAATGTGGGCGCGCAGAAACAGATCTGTTCGATCAGTGGCGGTACGGATGTGGTGTCGGCGTTTGTCGGCCCGGTCCGAACAGTGCCTGTGTGGGCAGGGGAGATTAGCAGGCCCTGCCTGGGCGTGGCGCTTGACGCGTTCGACGGTGCAGGCAAGTCGGCGCGAGGCGATGTCGGTGAGCTGGTGATTACCCAGCCGATGCCGTCGATGCCGGTGTCATTCTGGAATGACCCCTCGGGGGAGAAGTACCGGGATGCGTATTTCTCGGACTTTCCTGGAGTATGGCGTCATGGCGACTGGATCACCATCACCGAGCGCGGATCGATCGAAATGCATGGGCGTAGCGATTCGACGCTGAACAGGCACGGAATCCGGATGGGCAGCGCGGACATTTACCAAGCCGTGGAACAGGTTGAGGAGGTAACCGAAGCACTAGTGCTCGGCATCGAGCTACCTGACGGCGGATACTGGATGCCGCTGTTCGTTGAGTTGGCCGACGGGGTAGAACTGACCGAGGAGCTCGTTTCGAAGATCCGGACGGTGATCCGCGACGAGCTTTCACCGCGACACGTTCCCGACGAAGTAATCGCCGCGCCGGGCATTCCGCACACCCGCACCGGCAAGAAGCTGGAAGTCCCGCTGAAGAAAATCCTCCAGGGTGCGGACCCGGCAAAAGCCGTCGATCGCAGCGCCATCGACTCTCCGGACCTGCTCGACTGGTACGCAACACATAAACGGTGACAGGCCTGGCCACCGGCCAGGAGAGACTGGGACGTTACTGCCCCAGTATCTCCTTGATCACGAGATAGTCGGGCCGGACGGGAAGTGCTTGACGGGTACCAGTGATATCGGCGGGCAGTGTGCCGCTGGGATGTTCCACAATCGCTTTGATGAAGGTGCTGACGGCTTCCCCTTGCTGTTTGGTCAACTGCCACACTTCCCTCGGCGGAGTCCAGAGGTAATCATCGCGTGGCGGCGGAAGGTGGGCTGCCTTGTGCAACTGCTTCAGCGGGATGCCCAGCAGGCGTGAGAACGCCCGGAGAGTGCGGTGAGTGGGCTTCCCGTGCTTTGAGCTGAGATACAGCGAAATGGTAGCGATCGAAAGTGGCAGTCCATGGGCTTCAGCCATTTCCGAGAGCTTCCGGACTCCCCAGCCGTGCGGGATGTGGTCCTTCAAGAACTGCGACAGCTCACTCATCACCCAAATCTCCAAAATTAACAATGCCTATCAGCTAGACCCTGATACTAACCGCGGCCTGATCCAATGGGAATGGGCATACTCAGCGAGCTAGCGCGTCTGGCGCCGGAAGATCGCCATCGACCAGAAATACCCAACTACTCCGATTCCGAGGCACCAAGCTAATGCGATGGGCCCACTGCTACCGATTTCCGTGCCCATTAGCAGACCGCGCAGCGTCTCTGTGAGTGGCGTGAACGGCTGGTGCTCGGCGAAGTGCCGCATGCCGGCCGGCATTGTCTCGGTCGGCACTAGGCCGCTGCCGAGGAACGGCAGCATCACTAGCGGAAACGGCATGTTGCTGGCGCTTTCTGGATTGGCGGCGAGCAATCCCATCGCGACGGCCAGCCAGGTCAGGGCGATTACCAACAGTGCGATCAGTCCGAATGCGGCGGCCCATTCCACGGCGGTAGCGGTTGGGCGGAAACCGATGAGCAACGCGACACCGACCATCGCGGCAACTCCGAGGAGTGCCTGTATCAGTGTCCCGATGACGTGGCCCGCGAGTATCGACGATTGTGTGATCGCCATCGTACGGAACCGGTTGACGATCCCCTTCGTCGCGTCGGTGGCGATGGAGACTGCCACTCCTACCGTGACATAAGCGGGTATCAGCAGCATCATGCCAGGCGTGAGGTAGTCAATGTACGCGCTGTCACTGCCTCCGACAGCGATACCGAGCGCACCGCCGAAGACATAGTTGAAGACCAGGAGGAGAATGATTGGCATGACGATGAGACTGAACGTCATGCTCGGATACCGTTTGGCGTGAACCAGGTTGCGGCGCAGCATGGTCGCCGAGTCAGCGAGTGGGTAGGTCAGTGTGCTCATCGTGCGGGTTCCTTAGTTGTCGTGGTGTGGCCCGTGAGGGACAGGAAGACGTCGTCGAGGTCGGGTGTGTGAACGGACAGGCCCTCCGGCTCGATGCGTGCGGCGTCGAGTTGGTCGAGCACCGAGCGCAATGACCGGACTCCGCCGTCGCTCGGAACAGCGAGGGATAACTTCTCGTCGTCCCGGGCGCCGGTGTTGAGGAGACTGGCGGCAGCCTCGAGTCCGGCACGGTCCGTGAATTGCAGCCGGATATGTCCACCTGGCACGAGCCGTTTGAGCTCAGCTGGTGTGCCCTCTGCGACGATCTTTCCCTGGTCAAGCACCGCGATGCGATCAGCCAGCTGGTCCGCTTCCTCTAGGTACTGGGTGGTGAGGAAGATGGTGACTCCGGTCGCGACGAGTCCGCGGATGATCTCCCACATCGTGCGGCGGCTGCGCGGATCCAGGCCGGTTGTGGGCTCATCGAGAAAAATGATCCGAGGATCTCCCACCAGCGTCATTGCGAGATCGAGCCGCCTGGTCATGCCTCCTGAGTAGGAGCTGGCCACGCGGTTCCCGGCCTCGGTGAGGCTGAATCGCTCCAGCAGTTCGTCGGCGAGGCGGCGGCTTTCCCGTCTCGCAAGGTGGTGCAGATCGCCCATCAGGATCAGGTTTTCCCGGCCCGTAAGGAGCTCGTCAACTGCCGAGAACTGGCCCGTCACGCCGATCGCCGCACGGACGGAGTGGCGTTCGCTGGCGAGGTCGTGGCCATCGATCTGAATGACACCGCTGTCCGCCTGGATCAGTGTGGAGAGGATTTGCACGGTTGTGGTCTTGCCCGCTCCGTTGGGGCCGAGCAGCGAGAAGATCGTGCCTTCGCCGATCGTGAGGTCGATGCCGTCGAGCACGATGTGTTCGCCGAATGATTTGTGGAGACCGGTTACCGAGATCGCCGGTCTGCGGGTCGTCGCAGTCATGGTTGCCTTTCATAAAGTGATGCGAATTAATGCATGGGTTTAGCGAGCTGTGGCCCCGGGTGTGGCCAAAGTGTGCTGGAGTATGATTATTTGGTTGTGGGGCAGACCTCGTTAGATGTCGAGGTCCTCAATCTGTGGCAGGTCGGCAACACCAGCTACTCGCTCGTAAAACTTGCCTGGCAGGTGTTCGCGGAGTTCTTCGATCGAGTCCGTGATTGTCAGCGTGAAGTCGCCCCAGTCCTGATCACCGACGCTTAGCATGCGGCGCCAGTTCTTCAGGTCTTTCAGCCAGTTGATGTCAGTCGGGTACTCGGCCCAGTTGGAGCGCTGGGCGTGCATCGCAAACTTCCCCTTCCGGCCGCGATACACCCGTATGTGCTCGATGCGGCGCTCATTGAGATCGCGCCACTCGCCAAGCAGCGTGCCGGAGAACCGCACCTGGCGAACGCCGTTGTGGCCGACCTTGAGGACCACTTCGTCGAATCCTTCTTGTCGTCCTTCCTCGAGTTCGATGAATCGGCGCAGAGCTGCCACGACCGCTCCGGAGAGGTTTCCGCCGACCAGTTCTTGAGCGCGCTGAAAGAGCGGCAGATCGTCGTCGGCGACATAAATGGTCTTGTTGGGCATGAGATGACTATACGTAGATGTATACATACATGCAAGAAACGTGGGTGACTTTGCGACCGCGCGTCCGGAAAACGAAATTGCCCCTCGCCCTGATGCAGGCACCAGGCGGGCGAGGGGCGAAATCGTCTCCGAGTTCGAAGAGGATGGGGTCGCTGTTGTTACTTTCAGGGCACCTGATCAGTCGTGAAACCTGGAATGACGCCGCACATCTCGCCCGCCGCGTTCTCGTAGATCCCGTAGACCGCGGAGATGACCATCCCTGGCCCGGTTTCTGCGAGGGCAAGCGGCACAAAGACGTTGTCGGCGAGGAACTCAGTGGGCACCAGCGGCTGCGTCCCGAACTGGAATGAGTCGATGTTCAGCCAGCCGACGTTGGCGCCGTCGCCGCCCTGCTCGTTGATGACATAGAAGATGTGCTCGGCTGGCACAGCATCGTTATCGGTGTTGACGACCGATTGAACGCCAGCTATGCCGCTCTCACACAGCACGACTGTCGGCTGATTATCGAAAGGTGCTGCCCCTGCTATTGCTGGGACAGCAATAGCTGCTGCTGCGGCTGCACTGATCGCGAATGCGGAACGGGTGATGGTTTTGGTTGTAGGCACGCGAATTCCTTCCTGAGAGCCTTCGTGACAACTTGAGGCTAACCCGAATTCCGGTACGCGTATGCAGGTTTCAGGAGGTCAGCCAAGATCCGACAAAATACCCGAAATGATGCGCCTGCGCGCATCGGCGCTGACGTGACTGGTGTGACAGCGTCGCGCAGCCACAGCAAGCCTATGCGCTGCTTCATTGAGCGGGTGCCCGTTGTGCCCGCGCACCCAATCGAACGTCACGACCCGCCCGGAGCGCTTGATATCAACACGTGCGAGCACTTCGATCACCGCGTGGTCGTGCAGGTACGAGCCATTTTTCACATATCCGAGTGCGGTTTGGCTGTCCATCAGAATATGGAGCGGCTCATTTGCGGGAAACGTGTCCAGGGCGAGCTCGACCGCCAAGAGCTCCGCAACATCCACTCGACCAGTATTCGGGCGGAACCTGGACTGTGCGACACCGTCGGTACTCACGCATGCGATGCCGGCGCCCTTATGTCGTGCGCGCAGCGAGGCATCGGTAGCGACGACATTCCGTCGCGGCTCGGACCGTGCGACGCCCGCGCACTGGGCTTGACACCTATGCACTTCGCCGTCGACCCAGTGCCCCGCGATTTGATTCAGCCGGGCGAGTACCGGGTCATCCGCTTCCACGGCGATTTCAGACTGGGGAAAAGCTGCCACGGCAGGGAGGAACAGGTCGCGCAGAGGTTCCTGATGCAGATAAACGTGGAGAGTGCGCGGACGGCCTTCGACAAGCTTGTAGAGGTACTCGAAGGCGTCCACTCCCGCTAGGCCCAGCGACGAAAGATCACGGCCGTTGCCGCGCGGATTCTCTCGCGCAAAATGTCTGAGAGTGACGAACGTACCGTCGCTGACGGCCGCGACCGCGCGCGAAACCGTCCGTACGGCTGTGTCTGTCACCTGATCAGAGGTGAACGTCCGAACGACGCCATACCATTGGCCAGCGCAATTGTTGGAGGTGCGACTTTCTAGCGGAGGAGCAGGGCGCAGCAGATGCTGCAGCTTGCTGTACAGCACAGGCGCTCCTTCCTCGCGAAAGTAGCGTCAGGTTACGGCAGTTTGTGTCGCGCCGGGCGGAAAATCACCTGTCGTGGCGATTTTCCGCGTGAGTCGGCGCGCCTGTGCTGTGGTCTGTCAGCAGCCTGTCGACTGAAGCAAGTTCAGGATCTGATCCGCACGGGCATCGTCGATTTCGGCGTCGCCCGACTCGAACGAGTCGCGCACCGAGTCAATGAGATCTTCCCGATCGTCGCCATCGCGCACGTCGTCGCAGACATCCTCGGCCGCAGAGAGGATTTCCTCGTCCGTCATGTCGGCGGCAACATCTGGATACTGGTTTCGCAGTGCCGAGACGAAGGCGAGATCGACGATCGCATCCACGGCACCTCCAACTGCATTGGTCGTGGTTTCCTCCGCGTCACTTCCGTTGTCGTCCGAACCGCAAGCAGGCACCACTGCGGCGAGCGCAACGATCGCAGCGGCGGCGAATGATTTTTGAATGAAGCGAGTGTTCACAGGGTCTCCTATGAGCTAGGGCTGGATGTCAGCGTCGCGGATTGGTGTTTCGTCATTGCCTTCAATAGCACAAAGAGCTGTAACCGCGAGGGATGCTCCCTCGATCTGTGCGTCACTCGGTTCGCCTTCATGTTCTTCGGACAAGAAGTCCTCTACCGTTGAGCGCTGTTCGTCCGGGTCCTGCTCAGCGAATTCGCGGCAGGTGGTGTCTCCACCAGTCCGGAAGGTGTCGCCGACTTCCTCAGTGAAGTCTCCAATCGTGTCTTCTACATCGGTGTCATCACCACAACCGGTGAGAACTAGCGCAGCAGCCGCAGCTGCGGCAACAAAGGCGGTGCGGATACGGCGTGAAGCAGTCATGTTTACCTCCAAGTGAGCCCAAGGGAGAACAGCAGGACGCACTGATCAAGGTAACCGCTTCCGGCGAACTTCATACCTTTCGGGCGAATTTGGCGATAGTTACGGTACAGCGGATCGGGCTTCGGCGACGACGTTCGATGCCACGGTGCGTAGTTTCTCCTGGCTGCGCTGGGAGAGGTTGACGAGCAATGAAAACGCGCGCTCGTCGTCAATCTTGAAGCGCTCCATGAGAATTCCCTTGGCCATACCGATCACGTCTCGGTTGTCGAGCGCTTCGAGTAGCTGGACCTTCTCTCGTGAATGGGAGAGGGCGATCGAGGCGTGTGCAGCGAAGGGCTGTCCGGTGTAGATAGCTTCGTTGTCGAAGGCATCCCGATGGCGTGAGTAGAGGTTCAGCGCGCCAAGAATCTGGCCGTCTGAGTGCAGGCGAAACGCCAGCATGGACTGCACACCTTCCCTGACCGCGGCGGGCGCGAAACGCGGCCAGCGTGATTCGGCAGCCATGTTATTGGTGCGGAAGAAGTCCGCCTCCAGAATCGCGTCGAGGCACGGGCCCTCGCCAAATTGGTATTGGAACTGGTCTATATGCTCAACGAAATCTGAGGACGGCGCAGCAGTTTTGATCCGTCCGCTGGAGAGGAGCGATAGACCGGCCTCGTCAGTCCCTGGGATGCTTTTCTGCGCCTCTCTGACGATCGCCTCGAGCGTAGCGTCGTAGTTTGGTTCACCGCCCATAGACATTGCGGCGTCGGCGAGTAAGGCAGCAAGATCCGGGCGAGTCTGCGATTCCGTCATCGGAACTCCTTGTGAGCAGTAAGGGCCGCACCACCACCGCTGACAAGTCGGGAGCGGGTGATGCGATCAATTATGAGGTCTGCTCGAGAACCTGAACCGTTGGGTGGTGTGAAAGCTTGTGCACGGCGTCGCTGACGCCGCGCATGACGTTGAGCTTCTCGTCGAGTTCTGCGGCGCACAGCAGGTGGCGAACCGCGCGGCTACCGACCGTCGCGAACCGCGTGCCGTGGTCCATGAGCCTGTCAGCTGCGCGCAGCAGCACCTCGGCGCCGCTCACGCCGAGGAAAGTGATGCCAGTGAGGTCGAAGATGCGGGGTCCACCGGTTTCGAGGTGGGGCGCCAGTGAACTCCAGACGTCGAGCGCGTTGGTCGCGTCGATCTCACCCGAGATCCGGATGATGACCGCCCCGCTGAAGGTGCGTTCGGCTGAGACATGCGCGTCCGCTACTGCCGTCGCGTAGATACGTGTTGAGTATGACCTCATCGCTGAAGGGTCCTCCCATCTAGTGAGTGGATGGGAGCGTAAAACCGGGCCTAGCGATGTAAGAGCACCAGGCTAGGTATACCGTGACTTCACGCATCCCGCAGCGGCTGTGTGCTCAACCGTCTTTGATGTTACCTGTGTCACGCGAGCTGTCACAACAATTCGCAACTAAATCTCACATAACCGGGCGTATGACTTTCTACCATCTGGGTACCCTCCCCCGTGCACCGGGCATTGCGGTGCGTGACTAATGAACACCAGCTCACGTGGAGTAAATATGACCGACGGCGTGGGGTTTGACCACAACGCCGAGGAACGAGTCGAGCTGCGTTTCCCGGCAACCCTGACTCAGCTTTCTCTTGCTCGTCTAGTCACAGTGGCCGTCATGACGCGCGCGGATTTCGACGGTGACTCCGTTGAGGATCTGCGGATGGCCGTGGATGAGGCGTGCACCCAGCTTATCGCTACTGCATCTGAAGATGGCGAAGTTCATTGTGTGTTTGTTTCGACGGACGAGGGTGTGACCGTCACAGCAGGCGTCACCCCCAGCGGCAATTCTGAGCTGCAAAGGACGGGTCTTGGTTGGCACATTATCGAAGCGCTGACGGATTCCGCAGTCGTCCGTTCCCTCCCGGCCGGTGCGGTTTCGGGCGGCGATAGTGCACGAACGTCAGTCATCGAGTTGCAGAAGCGGAAGTGTGGCGTCAAAGGGTGACGAACGACGACTACGCCGACGTCGTCCCATTATTGAGGGAACTCTCGGCGATTCCTGAAAATACACCGGATCATGGTGAGTTGCGCGACAAAATCATCGTGCGCTGTCTTCCGCTCGCCCAGAACATCGCCCGGCGATTCGCGGGCCGCGGTGAGGACCCGGAAGACCTTCTTCAGGTTGCTCGCCTCGGCCTGGTGAATGCAGTGGAGCGGTTCGATGCGGAGCGTAATTCCGAGTTCCTCGCATTCGCTGTACCGACCATCATGGGGGAGGTTCGACGCTATTTCCGAGACAGTTCTTCAGCGATCCGACTGCCGCGGAGACTGCAAGAACTTCGTGCGCAGATCGCTGCGGCCACCCCAGAGTTGACGCAGAGGCTTGGCAGATCCGTGACTACAAGCGAAATCGCAGCCGAACTGGGTGAATCATTCGGGGATGTGGCTGAAGCCATCGCGGCGGCGGCGACGTCGCATATGGTACCTCTCGATGCTGATTCCAACGATGACGGCTCCGCCGCGGGCCGGTGGGAGCGTATTGGCATCAATGATGAGCGGCTCGAAACGGTGGATGATCAACAGCTATTGTTACCTGCGATTGCTGAACTCCCAGAACGCGAGCGGGAGATGATGCGACTTCGATTCATCGAACAGCAGACTCAAAGCCAGATCGCTCAGCGATTCGAAATCTCCCAGGTGCACGTGTCTCGCCTGCTCGATAAGGCGATGCGGCTGATTCGGGAACGCATTTCCGATTCCGAATGAGCGCACTATGTTTGACGCAGTCGGCAGCGGGGTATTCCTTTCGCGGTGGGGTGGGAGAGGAGGTAAGTGATGAGCGACCGTCCAAGTAGAGCGCCTTTCGGCAATATTGGCTTTCTCCTGATGGGTGCTGCAGTTATTGCACTAGCGTTAGCGCTGGTGGCGGCTGCCAACTCCGTCACTGGTGGCGCAGTGGCCGGCGGAGTCGTTGCGGTGGTGTTGTTCGTCGCGGGAGCGTTGCTGTGGCGTAAGAACGCGTCAGTGAAGGCTGACGTGCTTCCAGATACCCACGATAGGCAAACTTCCTCGGAGGGCAGGGGCCCGCTAGATGCATGAGGTATAAAAACGATCTCTTTGGGAACCCTACTATCGCCGCTGATTAACACCCGTCACATTGCCGGGAGTATGGCGGTCTGAGATCAAAGGAGTGAGCTGATGGCTGATTTCACCGACAGGATGAAGCACAAGGCCGAGGAACTCTCCGGCGAGGCCAAGCAGAAAGTCGGCAAGCACACTGACGACAGCGACCTGCAAGGCGAAGGTGCCAGTGAGAAGGCGAGCGCCAAGGCGAAGCAGGCAAAGGACAAAGTGACCGATGCCTTCAAGGATGCGAAAGATGCCCTGAAAGGGGACAAAAGATGATTGCACTCGGCTTGATTCTTCTGGTTATCGGCTTTCTGGCCGGTATTCAGATTCTGTGGACAATCGGTATCGTGCTGCTCGTCATAGGTGCGATACTCGCGATACTCGGCGCGATCGGACGCCCGATTGGTGGACGCAAGTACTGGTATTGACGCGAGACGCGGATCCCAGTGTGCTGAGGAGTTCCTGAGAGAAAGGTCGTTGCCATGCGTGGCGGAGGGCTAATTCTTACCATCGCGCTCATTTGGCTGATTATCGGCGCAATCGCCGCGGGGCAGCGAGGGTTGTACACCGACACCCCGGAGAACTGTCCGGGGATCAGCACCCTCGCGGTCACCGTGATCGCGGGCCCGCTCAACTACTTCGGTGTTAACCCCGAGGTCGACGAATGCATTATCCCTGAGCCGAGCCAGTAGTTATCAGCTCACAAACGACGGGTAACCCTCCCAGCGCTCGACGCCCGTCGTGTCCCAAGGTGTTGCGCCGGTTAAGAGGTAGCCGGCGCAACACCGCTTTTTGGGGTGTGTATCAGAAAACCGGGAGATTAAAAGCTCCGCCGGTGATGTCATTCACGAAGACTGAAACTGCTAGCAGGCCATCGATGATGGCCGCGTACAGATCAGACGGAGGAAAGCCTAACTGCTCGGCGCCGAGTGTGGACAGATCGAAAACCATGATGGGTGGCATTTTTCCTCCGCTGTTTGGGAGTGGGACTGGCCGGACGGCTGCCCCGG
Source organism: Hoyosella subflava DQS3-9A1 (assembly GCF_000214175.1). NCBI lineage: Bacteria > Bacillati > Actinomycetota > Actinomycetes > Mycobacteriales > Hoyosellaceae > Hoyosella > Hoyosella subflava. Next base: position 4,467,812 of record NC_015564.1, on the reverse strand, counting down.
AGTTTACGGGACGCGGCACGCGGGTACACCGGAGACAGTGCATGTACTGTGGTCTGCATCACAAATCGACGACAGGGGGCCGACTATGGCCGAGGAAAAGAAAGAACGCCCCGAACCTACGAACACGGTTGACGCGATGAAGCACATCGCGCAAACCTCGCTTGATAAGTCCGGGGAGATCGTCGAGGGAGCCGCTGACACGCTCAAGGGGAATGTGTCCGGCGGCATCGGCAAGATCATCAAGAGCAGTACCGACATCGCGACGAACGCTGCGGGGAAAGGCACTCGGATCCTCACCCAGCAGTTCAAGAAGGAAGAAAAGGACGACTCCGCGCCACCACCTTCCGGTGAAAAGGAGCGGTAGCGCTCGCTAGATTTCCGCTTGGTCACATCCCGCGCGTGAAGTTGGCCGGGATGACGATGTCGTCTGGCGTGAGTTCGTGGATTGACGACTTCCCGAGGCCGAGGAGTGCGGAGTCTATCCCAGCCCGCAGAAGTTCGATCACGTTATTGACCCCTCGCTCACCGTTGGCTGCCATGCCCCATAGGTAGGCCCGGCCGATCATGACTGCGCGTGCGCCCAGCGCGACAGCTTTGACGACGTCGCTCCCGCGTCGTATGCCGCCGTCGAGGACGATCTCGATCTGGTCCCCGACGGCTTCCGCGATGCTCGGTAGCGCCCGGATCGACGCGGGCGTGCTGTCAAGATTGTTGCCACCATGATTGGAGACTGAGATCGCGCTGGCTCCGATATCGACCGCGCGGCGCGCGTCGTCGGGGTGCATGATTCCTTTGATCATCAGCGGTCCGTCCCACTGCTCGCGCAGCCAGGCGAGGTCAGCCCAGGTGGGTGACGGTGTTTGCATCCATTCGTAGTAAGCCCCGAAGAAGGTTGGGCCTGGTTCGCCAGGTTCAGCGAGGTTGGGGGCGGTGAGGTCGGGCAGCGCGCCGCTGCGAACAAAACGCGAGAGCCAGCGGGGACGCTGTATCGCTTGGGGCGCGAACTTCACCATTGTCCGGAAATCGAGGCGCTCGGGAAGCGCGGGGCTGCCCCAGTCGCGCCCTGTCGCGAACGTCCAGTCGAGAGTGACGATCAGTCCTTTCGCCCCAGCTCGCTTCGCCCGGTCGAGTCGCGTACTGAGGACATCGCGTCCTCCCATCCAGTAGGCCTGGTAGAACGTCTTTGGATTCGCCGCGACGACATCTTCTACGGGTTTGCTCGCGAACGAGCTGAGTCCCATAGCGGTGCCGGCCGCAGCCGACGCGCGTGCCACCGCCAGTTCGCCGTCCGGGTTGATCGCCTGCACACCGGTTGGGGAGATGAGGACGGGAAGCGAGATATCCTGCCCAAGTACAGTGGTCGACTGTTCACGATGTGGCGGCAGGTCCGCGATGTGCGGGCGAAATCCGAGCTCACCGAACGCGTCGACGTTGTCTTTGAGAGTGACTCCGCGCTCGGAGCCCGCGAGTAAAGCGAGATATACCGACTTGGGGACTTGCTTCTTCGCGCGTTGCTGAGCTTCGGCGATGGTTTCGAACCACTCCTTGCTGCTGGCCATGATGTTCCTTTCGAGGCTACGTGTGGTCAGGCCGGTCAGATGAGACCAGCGACTGGGCTGGCATTACACGGCCGGTCGGGAACGGAATTGCGAGGCGCCAACGGCATGCCAAGTTGCACTCCCTTTCGTTTCGCCGTGTGCGTGTGATCCTTTTCGGGGCGGGGAATTGAACTGGACCCCACAGCTGCGAGCGCGCGTTCACCATTGCCGCGGACGCATTCAGGATCTGGCCCATCTAAGGGCAGTCCGGTGAAGAACTTGGCGGCCATACAGCCGCCCTGGCATGCATCGAATGCTGGGCAGGACTTGCAGACACCACCTGTCTGAGGCTGCCGTAGTTGTTCGAAGAGCTCTGACGTACGCCAAACGGATGCGAACCCGCCTTTCTCCCGGACGTTCCCGGCGAGAAACTCGGAGTGAATAGCGAAGGGGCACGCGTAGACGTCACCCACCGGATCGATGAGACACACCACTCGGCCCGCGCCACACAAGTTCAGTCCAGGCAGCGGGCTCGAACCAAGAGCATTGAGATGGAAGAATGAATCACCTGTCAGGACGTCCTCACCGTGATCGAGGAGCCACTCGTAGATTCGAAGCTGTTGTTCAGCCGTGGGGTGCAGGTCGTCCCACACATCAGCACCTCGGCCGGATGGGCGCAGCCTCGTGATCCGAAGCTGGGCGTCGAACTTGTCCGCAATCGCCTTGAACTCGTCGAGCTGCGACACGTTGTGACGCGTCATGACCACGGAAATCTTGAATCCGGTGAAACCCGCGTCGGCAAGGTTCTCCATGGCGCGCATCGCTGTGGCAAATGATCCGGGACCACGCACGGCATCGTTCACTTCCGCCGTCGCACCGTCGATTGAAATTTGAATATCGACATAGTCGGTCGCCGCGAGTTGCCGGGCGCGGTCCGGCGTAATACGAACGCCGTTCGTGGAGAACTTCACCCCCACGTTGTGGTCGATGGCGTAGTCGAGCAGCTCCCAGAAGTCCGGGCGGACGGTTGGCTCACCGCCGCCAATGTTGACGTAGAACACCTGCATGCGCTCGAGTTCGTCGATGACAGCCTTGCATTCAGCCGTCGTCAGTTCGCGTGGGTCCCGTTTTCCTGAGGCTGACAGACAGTGCGTGCATGAGAGGTTGCAAGCGTAGGTCAATTCCCACGTCAGACAGATGGGGGCATCAAGTCCCTCTTTGAAATGCTCGACGAGTCTCATCTCGCGTGCCCTTCATTGGTGATGGTTCCTGTCGCCGCAAGACCCGCCAGTGCGTGCAAGTAGTGAGGATGATCCGCTTCCCTCACCCCTGCGGCGGCGAGAGCGCCATGCACCGACCTGTGGTTGTGCAAAGTGCGCACGACGGTCACGAGTTGTGGTGACTTTAGGAAGGCCAGGCGGCGGGTGTGGAAGTCGTAGATAAGCGCTCCGAAGGGTTCGGGACGAACCGATACTGACGCTGATAATGCGTAGCGCGAGTGGGGATCGAACGCTTCAGTTCCGGGTTCGGTCTCAGTAGACACCGCACATCCCATCGATGGACACCTCCTCGACGAGCAGGTCCTCAGACGTGAAGCCGGAGTTCTCAGTGGAGGTTTCGCTGCCGGGGTTGATGTTCGACGTGCTCACGATCTTCTCCTAGGGGTGATGTGGATCACTGGTGAGGTCGAAGGTAAATGTCTTGGTGGCCGCGGCGGAAGGGGAAATGGGGAGAACCGTCCGATCGCTGACAATGAACTATCCGGATGGACAGGGCCGACGCCGAATGCCCTGTCCAGTACCTATCCGATCGGGTAGGTACCACCTCCACCTGAGGGCGGTGTGGCGGTCGTCACAATGCGACTACGCTGTGGTGAGTAGCGGTCCATCTAGCGGAGGAGTACTCGTGATACACGCGCCCGAACCCGCACTAGCCGCGTCACGGCGATGGACGGAGAATGCGCAGATCTTCACTGATCTGGCGCAGGGTGACGTGCAGGTGCACTCTGATCTGGCTGGTCCGGGGCAGTTGCACAGTGACGCGTGCGCTCCGCAGCTCGCGAAGTTTCACACTCCGGAGATTGTGTTCGGTCCGGGAGCGCTCGCCGAACTCGGGCACGCCGCCCTTCGAGTGGGCGCTAGGCGTCCGTTCCTCATATCGGATCCCGGGATTGAGCAGGCCGGCTGGGTCGACGAAGCGTTCGATCACCTCGAACGCGCTGGCCTGCATCCGACCTTGTGGACTGGCATCACGCCGAACCCAAAGGACTATGAGGTTGACAAGGCGTTCCATCATTACGAAGAAAGCGGCTGCGATGTCATCGTGGCGGTGGGGGGCGGCTCATGCATCGACGCTGCGAAAGCGGTGGCGATTCTCGCGCGCAACGGCGGCAACATACTCTCGTACGCCGGTGTAGACCGTGTCGTGAAGCCTATCCCGCCACTGGTGATGGCCCCTTCCACGTCGGGGACGGGTGCTGACGTTTCTCAATTCGCAGTGATCACTGATACCACCGAGCACGTCAAGGTCACCATCATCAGCCGGACACTTGTTCCGGACATCACGGTGGTCGACCCACGTCTGCTGATCACGATGCCGGATGAGCTCAACGCTGCGACTGGCCTCGACGCGCTCACTCACGCGATCGAAGCATTCACCTCGCGAGCCCACAATCGCCTGACGGACTTGCATGCGCTGCACGCGGCCAGGCTGATTACACAGAATCTGGGTGAGACGATGGTGCATCGGCGCCGGGCTGAACCGCGGATCGCGATGGCACAAGGTGCACTCGAGGCGGGCATGGCGTTTACGAATGCGATCCTCGGCATCGTGCATGCGATGAGTCATCAAGTTGGGGGCCTGCTCGATGCCCCGCACGGGGTGCTCAATGGCATCTTGCTCCCGCATGGAATCAGGTTCAATGCGGGAGCGGCGCCGGAGCGCTTTACGCCCCTAGCCAGAGCGGTGGGAATCGACACCGATGATATGACGGCGGGCCGGGTGGCCGACGTTCTCGCTGACCGCGTGCGTAAGCTCGCCGATGACGTGGGTGTCCCGAAAGGTCTTGCTGCACTGGGTGTTCGAGAGTCGGACATTCCGATCCTGGCGCGCACGACGTTGCACGACGCGTGTCTTGCGACGAATCCCCGTGAAGCTGATGAAGCGCAGGTTGCTGCGCTGTTCCGTGAAGCCCTGTAAGGAAGGCCAGCTATGACCATCGCCGGCCCCACAGGTGGGTATGGACGTTCTGAAGCGGATCTCGACGCGCTGACGGGTGTGCGATCTGGGAAACGTTCGTTCTATCCGGAGTACCTGCGTTCCGCGGAACGGCTCGAGAACGCCGTACGCGCGCTCGACAGTATTTCCCGGGCGCTGGTGCGCACCACGGAAGGCCCCCGCGCGCTGATCGAAGCGATACTGATCGCGGCGAGTGAGCATTTGCAGGCCGAATGGGTCGTCGTCGTCCTCGCTGACGGTGCGCTGAAAGCTGCGCAACCACGTCAGCTATTGCTCTCCGGTGGGGAAATCACAGAAGAATCAGGCGGTCCCGTCACGGCCGTGCATGCCGAAGTGCTGCGGGCCCGCCCATGGGAGGCGGAGGACTACACCGGTGCGGATGGCGTTGTTCGTGTCGGCATGACTCTCGACGGTGAGTATGTCGGCGGCATCGCTGGTCTGCCCGCAAGACATGTACTGGTGTCGGACACGGATTTGGCTATCCTCCGGGTCCTTGCCAACCATGCGGCCGTCGCCATGCACAACTCGTATCTTTTGCATTCGACGACGAAGCTGCGTGGACGCACAGAGCAACTGTCCGAGGCGGCAGCGCAAAAGGACCGTGATCTCGCGGCGCGTGAAGCTGAGCTCGCCGAAACGCACCGGCGCCTGATCGAAGCGATGCAAGCGCAAGCCCTCGATTACGAACGCCACCGCATCGCACGCGAGTTGCATGACAGTGTCGCGCAAGACGTGCTGTCTGCTGGCATGACGATCGAATTGTGCCGAGCGCAGCTTCTTGATGATGAAACGGATACCAGCGGGCTGCTCGAACGGTTGACCGCGGCAAAAGGTCTCACGCGGAAAGCAGTTGAACGTTTGCGCGCGGCGATTTATGCGCTGCATCACGGTCCGGACGAGTGTGTAGGGTCGCTGCCGGACATGCTCGAACGACTGTCGACAGTGCATCTGCCCAGTGATGTGAAGGTCCGGGTGGTGGTGCGAGGTGCGCCGATCTCACTCCCGGGGGAGGCAGAGCACGCGATTCTCCGGATCACCGGCGAGGCACTGTTCAACACAGTCGCGCACACCAACGCGACGCAGGCGGTAGTGCGGCTGAATTATCGCCAGAACAAGATTGCCCTATCTGTTTCGGACGATGGCAATGGTGATCCAGTCAACCTGCGCCGGATGTTGCGCTTAGCCGAAACAACAGATCTGGCGGGCGCCCACCGTGGGCTCGCGAACATGCTTGCACGCGCCCAGGATCTCGGCGGAACTTTGATGATTCGTCGTTCGCCGCTCGGGGGAATCACGGTGCTGCTTGAGGTTCCACTTCCGCTTCCTGAGTCGTCACCGGACGAGAGGGCGTAACAATGCATGCCATGCAACGCCAGCAAGAGCACGTACCAGCAGGTGGGCAAGCGCGGCCTGCCATGAAGATCGTTCTTGTCGACGACCACGCCATTGTCCGTCAGGGTCTTCGCTCCATCCTGGAGCGAGAAGCTGACATGCGGGTTGTCGGGGAAGCAGCGACCGCAGCTGAGGCGATCGCGATTGTTGAGCGGTTCAGGCCAGATATCGTGCTGCTTGATCTCAAACTCTCGACCGGTTCAGATACCGAGGGCCTGGAGGTGTGTTCTGAGCTCGTCGCCCGCTACCCGCAGACGGGAGTGCTGGTTCTTACTACCTTTCTCGATGACGCACTGGTCCTCGACGCGATTCATCGCGGTGCCAAGGGTTATGTGCTGAAGGACGTCGACACCACGGAACTTGTGACCTCGATTCGCGCGGTTTCCAGGAACGAGAACGCATTTGACGCCCGGTCCGCGTCGGTGATGGTCCGATCCATCCGGACCGCATCCACCGAACCGACGCTTACTGAACGGGAACAGCGCGTGCTCGAGCACCTCGCACACGGCATGAGCAACCGGGATATCGGTGGTGCACTGTTTATTTCGGAAACCACCGTGAAGTTCCATGTGCGCAACATCATGCGCAAACTGGGTGTATCCAGCCGTGCCGAAGCCGTGTACGAGGCGAGCAAACTGGGGCTGATCTAGGGAGCGCGGCCGCGTGGCGTCGAGGTCCCCAGGTGCCTGCTTCAGAGGGCTCAATGACCCGCGTCGATCAGTCGTTTGCGAGCTGAGTTGCCAGACGCGGCGGAGCCGCAGGCGCAACAGCCGCAGCAGGTGTGGCGTGGTCAGGCTGACGAGGATCGGCCAGATCGCCGAGCGTGGCCCCCAATGATGCAACCGCGGTGTCGGCTGAGCGCAGAAACCCTATTTGAAGATGGAAGTCGTGCCACAGCGTTGGGAATCTGTGGTGGCTCAGAGATCCCGAACCGCCTGCTGCGGCGAACCGTCGTTCGAGTAGGTCTGCATCAGCTGCGATCGGGTCTCTGCCCGCGGAGTGCATGACAATAGGTGGAAGCCCGGCGAGGACGCCGCGGGCGGGGGAGATTAGCGGGTCTGCCGGATCTGCCTGCCCTGTGTACGGAGTTGCCCATTCTGCTGTCATCTTGGGAATGACGAGAGGATCGCGCCCTGCAGCACGCGTCCCCGCGGTATCGGAAGCGAGGTCCAGCCATGGGCAGATGAGCCCAAGGCCCGCGGGAAGAGGAGCACCCTGATCGCGCAGCGTCATCGCCAATGCGAGGGTCAGGCCGCCGCCGGCAGAGTCTCCCGCTACCACTAGGTGTTGTGGATCAACGCCGTCATTGATCAGCTGCAGATACAGGTCGTTTACGTCGCGGAGAGCACGTGGATACGGATTTTCCGGTGCCAGCGGGTAGTCAGGAATAACTGCCTGCATGCGTGCTGCATCGGCAAGCGCGCCAGCGAGCCCGCGGTAACCCCGTGCGCTGCCGAGTGCGTAGCCTCCGCCATGCAGGAAAAGCAGCACGCGCCCGGATTCCTCGCGTGGTGGCCGCACACGCTCAATGGTTAGCCCGGCTATGCGGCTCGGCGCCTCGTAGACGGTCCCTGCCGGGGGGCGCGCGGCTGTGGCGAGCCCGTCCACTAGCCGCCTCTTTGTGGCTACGGAGATCTTTCGCGATGCAAACGCGGGACGAAACAAACGTAGTCCTCCACGAATGATCAAAGGGGGAAGGTACATCACGCCTCCATAAAGTAAGTGATTACTTACTCACTTTAGGTGAGATCAGTCATGTCTGCAAGAGTGTTCTGGAACTGGGGCTGAAAGCTCCCGACTCCGCGCCGGTTCGCGATTTCAGCTTTCTGCGGGACCCGGGTCGTGCGCACGCAGGCCTTCCAGGATCATCGCGGCAATGGCGTCCGCGACCTCAGATCGATCACGCTCATGGCCCCCCAAGCGTTGGGACAGTGTGGTGAACCACGCCATTCCCATAAGGAACTCAACAATTAGACGTGCATCAAAGGTCCGATGAGGCCATGCAGGCAGGTTGGCCTCCACAACGCCTTGGATCTGTTTCAGTGTCGGCTCAATTCGCCTGCGGAAGTACTCGGTAGCGTGTTCCGATTCGCCGAACAGTACTATCCCGAGCAGTGGCGCAATCTCCTCCATTGCGCCGAGCAGGTCGTAGGTGAACTGATACGTCCGCTGGTGCATCAGCTCACCGCTCTCATCAAACTCTGTAGGGGGAGCTCCGGACAATTGGACTAGCTTCGTGACAGCTTCTTCCAGAGGCGTGGCTACGGCAGCCTCGAAAAGTGCTTCTTTGGAATCAAAATGCCGATACAGCAGCGCTTCGTTCACGCCTGCTTCCGCTGCGAGGTCCCGCGTACGTGCACCTGCGAGTCCCGATCTCTGGAAGATGCGACGCGCGGACTGGATTATCTGCTCGCGACGTTCCTCGGCAGACAACCGGACCCCGGATCGACGTCCGTTATTGGCGCGGCGCGGGGTGTTGCTACCCACGGCGTTCGACAACGATAGTAAGTGAATACTCCACTTGTTCAGCGTAACCGCCCAGAGAGTGCCGCGCTCACTTTGCCGGCGGCAGGTCAGGCTGCCACGGATAGAAGGGGGGCATATCCGTGACCACCGAAGTACTGAACCTTGGCTCACGTTTTTCGAGAAATGCCGCAACCCCTTCCGCTCCGTCGCCGATGCTGGTGTAGAACATGGCGAGGGAATCGACTTTGTGCGCAGCGACCGGATGGCGCTCTGCGCTGTTGCGGTACATCATCTGTCGGGTGAGAGCGGTAGCAACGGGAGATCGGTTGCTGGTGAACTTCTTTGCCTGGGCGCGCGCTGTGCTCAACAGCTCGCCTTCTGGAACGATGTTCCGCACGAGCCCAAATTCGCGTGCTTCTTCAGCCGTAAGAATGTCGGCGCGGTACGCCAACTCCAATGCGCGATCGAGCCCGACGATCCTGGGCAGGAACCAGGTGCTGCAGGCTTCCGGCACAATGCCCAGTCTCCCGAAGACGAACCCGATTCGCGCGGCGGGCGTGCAAAGCCGTATATCCATCGGAAGAGTCATTGTTGCACCGACGCCTATGGCTGCGCCATTGATTGCAGCTATGACCGGCTTAGTACACCCGTAGATTGAGAGTGCTACTCGACCGCCCGAATCCTGAATTCCAGCCAGGCCGCGATCATCGAGCCATCCATCCACGCTGGCGGTACTGGGATCCAGCGTTGTGTCGAGTCCGAAGGCATTGCCCGCAACCGTGAGATCCATACCCGCGCAGAAGGCGCGCCCACTGCCTGTGACGATAATCGCAGCGATTTCATCGTCTTTGCTCGCTAGATCAAACGCGTCCACGAGCTCATCCGCCATTCGTATCGTGAACGCGTTCAACTTTTTCGGCCTGCTCAGCGTGATGGTCAAGATTCCTTCGGATTTCTCACACTCCAGTGTTTCAAAGGTCACGACGCTGTAACCTCTCTGGTGGCAACTAGATTCGAAAGTCGATTCACGATGATCTTCTGGGCCTCTCCGGTAATTGATTCGACGAGTTCGCGACAGGACAATATCTCTTCAATCAACCCTTGAGACTGCCCTGCCCACCACATTCCCTGATTCATTAGGCCTTGTTCCAAGACTCGTTCACGGCCACGCCGTCCCGACGCCAGTTCGGCTACGTCAGCGAAACGAGCCCCAGGTTGCTGGGAGATCTGGGCGATCCGCTCGGATACGGCGTTCCGCGCCACACGCGCCGGGTTGTTGAACTCCCTAAACACGATCTGGGTAGCGAGCTCGTCGTTCTCGATTATTTGCTTCTTCACGTTGTCGTGAATCGGCGCTTCTCTTGTCGCCATGAATCGTGTTCCCATGTTTATGGCACACGCGCCAAGTGCGAGCGCAGCAACCAAACCCCCGCCGGTCGCGAAGCCGCCGGATGCGATTATCGGGATTTCGACTTGCTTCGCTGTGGCAGCGATCAAGACCAGGCCGGGCACATCGTCGGGACCCGGATGTCCGGCGCACTCGAAACCATCAATACTCAAAGCGTCGACCCCCAGGGCTTGGGCCTTCACCGCATGCCGAACAGACACAGCTTTGTGGATTACTTTGATGTTGGCTTTCCTGAAGGCAGGCAGATAAGGCGCGGGATTGCTCCCTGCGGTCTCGACGATGGTGATTCGGTTTTCGACGATGGCGGCGACATATTCGTCGTACGGGACCGGAGTTAGCGTCGGCAAGATCGTCAAATTGACGCCGAACGGCTGATCTGTCATCTCCCGGCATCTAGCGATCTCCTCGTCAAGCCCGCTTGGCGAAGGGTGAGTGAGCGCGGACAGGAAGCCAAGAGCGCCGGTGTTGGCTACTGCGGCGATCAGTTCAGCTCGCCCGACTCCCGTCATCCCGCCGCATACGATGGGATGCCGCACTCCGAACGACGTGGTGAAGTCCGTGACGAGCAGATGAGGTGTGTCATTAGAGTCCCAAGTCACGTCCGATGATCTCCTTCATGATTTCGTTGGAGCCAGCCCAGATTCGGGTGACGCGTGCGTCGCGCCAAGCCCGCGCGGCGCGGTACTCGTTCATGTACCCGTAGCCGCCGTAGATCTGGACGCAGTCGTCGAGGACTTCGTTCTGAACGTGAGACGACCACCACTTTGCCGTCGCTGCGTCGACCGAAGTGAGTTCGCGGCGGTCATGCGCGATGACGCACTGATCGAGATATGCGCGGGTGACTTCGATTTGGGTTGCCATTTCAGCGATCCGAAACTTGATGCTCTGGAACGCGCCGATGGGTTGGCCGAAGGCCTTGCGGTCCTTAGCGTATTCAATCGTTTCTTCTAGAATCTGCGCAGCATGGGCTGTGTTGGCGAGGGCTGCGCCAAGACGCTCTTGCGGGAGGCGTTCCATCATGTAACCGAAGCCTGCGCCGACCTCGCCAAGGCGATTGGCGTCGGGCACCACCACATTCTCAAAGATGAGTTCAGCGGTATCTGCCTCATCCTGGCCAACTTTGTCGAGTTTCCGGCCGCGCGAGAAGCCGTCCATTCCTGATTCGACAGCGAACAGTGTGATACCAGTGTTCTCTCCGGCTTCCCGCGTACGGGCCGCTACCACGATGAGATCTGCAGAGTAACCGTTGGTGATGAAGGTCTTCGCGCCATTCAGCATCCAGTCATCGCCGTCGCGCACCGCGGTGGTCTTCAGCGCTTTAAGGTCGGACCCCCCGGATGGCTCGGTCATCCCGATGGCAGTGAGCAATTCTCCCGTGCAGAACCTCGGGAGCCACCGCTCTTTTTGCTCAGGTGTGGTGAGGTCAACAAGGTACGGCGCTACAACCTCGGAATGTATCCCGACGCACGATGCAAGTGCCATCGTGATCTTGGCAAGCTCCTCCGCTTGCACTGCGCTGTACCGGTAGTCGCCTGCACCGCCTCCGCCGTACTCCTCCGGGACGTTCAGCCCGAGCAGACCGTGCTTTCCGGCTTCGATCCATAGCTCTCTCGGAAAAGCTCTCGCCTCGATGAACTCCGCGATGCGCGGCTGGACCTCCTTGGTCAGGTAGGCGCGCAGCATTGACCGATACGAGTCGTGGTCGGCGCTGTAAAGAGATCGTTTCATATCACTTCCTGGGTGTGATGCGCTGGACAGCCTCGTTGAAGGCCGCGTGCCGCGCGGTGATGTCTCGAAGAATTGGCCAAGCACTCGACAAAGTAAGTACTTACTGACTACAGTAGGGCAAATCACAGTCCGTAGCAATCACGAGCTGTGTCACACCATCCGCGGACAGGAGTTGGAAATGACCACCACACAATCCACTCGGAAGGCTGCTCGGGGCAGTGAGAAGGCTGGCGCCCCGCCGCAATCACCGGCTGACACGACTACACATGACGAGGCCACGCATGTAGAAGCGCTTATCCTTGGCGCCGGTGTCTGCGGCGTTTCTGCCCTCGCGGGACTCGTGCGTTCGGGGATTGACAACGTGGTTTTGATTGAACGGTCCGACGCGGTCGGCGGAACGTGGCATCACAATTCCTACCCGGGCTGCGCGGTCGACATTCCGACGCACGTCTATTCGTTTTCGTGGGCCCCTAACCCTGAGTGGTCCCGCGTTTTCGCACCCCAGAAAGAGATCAAGGATTACCTGGAGAAAGTTGTCAACGATCGTGCGCTGATGCCGAAGATCAGACTAAATACCGAAGTATTGGAGGCGGCGTGGGATGAGGATGCTCAGCGTTGGCTCGTTCAGACGACTGACGGCCAGTACAGTGCCAAGGTGTTTATTTCGGCGCCGGGCCCGCTGCACGAACCCCTCGTGCCGGACATTCCTGGCATGGAGTCGTTCACGGGGCAGGCTTTTCACTCCGCCCTATGGCCGGCTGGCATCGACCTGACTGGGAAGAAGGTCGTTGTACTGGGTACGGGGCCGTCAGCCCTGCAGTTCATACCCGCGATACAGCCGCAGGTTGATCACATGACGGTGATACAACGCACACCCTCGTGGGTAATGCCGAAGATGGACTGGAAAGTCACCAGGCTGGAGAAGGCGTTGATGCGGCGGTTTCCTTTTCTCATGCGGGTGACACGGTTGTCGATGTGGGCTTTTATGGACGCTTTCTTTGTCCTCGCGACCATGCACCCCGCTTTCGCGAAGGCAATGGCCCTCTTCGGGCGGCTACATCTTCGCCGATATATCAAGGATCGCGTTACACGTAAGGCACTGACACCGAGTTACGCCCCCACGTGTAAGCGGCTGGGTCTTTCAAACGACTTCTATCGGGCCCTAGCGGCACCGAACGTCAGCTTGACAACTTCACTGGCATCGGCGGTGCATGAACGCTCCATTGTCACCGCAGACGGTACCGAGATCGACGCCGACGTCATCATTTTTGGAACTGGTTTCAGGACGATTCAACAGCACCCAATAAACAAACTTGTCAAGGGACGTGGGGGCAACTCCCTCGACGACATCTGGCAGGGCAATCCAACCGCCTACTTCGGAACCACAGTTGCGGGGTTCCCCAACGCCTTCATTATGTTCGGCCCGAACGTTGGAACACTGTCGGGATTCGTGATGGCGGAGGCGCAAACCGATTACATAGTGGGCGCGGTGCACGCTATGAGAAGGGAGGGGTTCAGCAGCATTGACGTGCGGCCCGAAGCGCAGCAGGCCTTCGTCGATGAATGCGACGAGATTTTCAAGACTTCGACGTTCGTGCGCGGAGGCTGCGACAGTTACTACCTCGACCAAAAATCTGGGTCGCGTGTGACGCTTGTCTGGCCGGGCAGTATGGCGAAACTGCGTAAGACGGTATCCGTTTTCGACATCAATCCGTATAGCACCCAGTTGGCGACGGCCGACTCACGCCCAACCACTGCCGTTCGATTGGCGCCTGCAGTGGCGGCGCGCTAGCTCCCGAGCCCGATCACGACGAGTAAGCCCGGAGGTGCACAATGAAGATCAACACGACAACGTCCGCTGAAGAGGGCGAGACCCAACTAGACTCGACGGCCGAGGATGTCTACACTTTCCGCAGCCCATTCCCAGACGTCGATATTCCGGACCTTAGCCTTTACGATTTCTTATTCGGTTCGATCACTGCAGAGGATCTCGACCGCGCCGCGTTCATCGACGGGGCTTCTGGCGAGGTTACCACCTACAGCACGTTGCTCTTACACATTAATGCCATTGCCGCATCGTTGATCGACCGCGGACTACGGCCCGGAGACGCGGTCGCGGTGCACGCGCCGAATATACCCGCGTTCGGTGCTGTGTTCCATGGCATTTTGCGCGCGGGCGGCACTGCCACGGCGATCAACACCCTCTACACCACAGATGACATTGCCAGTCAGTTGATCGACTCGGCGGCCAGATTCGTATATACGACATCGGCATTGCTGCCGCAGGCGACCGCGGCCGCGCGGCAGGCGGGAATCAGGCACGACCGTATCGTGGTGATCGATGGTGCCAGCGGCCACGTTTCACTTGGTGACCAGTTGGCGGAATGCGGCTACACCCCCGACCTGGTCATTGATCCGGTTCGGCACCTCGCTGTGCTGCCATATTCCTCTGGAACAACTGGCCGTCCCAAAGGTGTCATGCTCACCCACCGCAATCTTGTTGCCAACGTGCGCCAAGGTGAAGTCGCTCTTGGGCTCAGTGGACACCAAAAGATACTGGCAGTATTGCCGTTCTTTCACATCTACGGGATGAACGCGCTGCTCAACCTAGCGTTGCACGAACGGTCTAGCCTTGTAACGATGCCACGATTTGACCTGCCCGAGTTTCTGCGCATCGTGGCTGAGCACCGATGCACCCAGTTGTTCGTTGCTCCGCCGATCGCTCTTGCGCTTGCGAAGCACCCTCTCGTCGACGAATTCGATTTGTCGAGTGTACAACTCGTTTTTTCCGGCGCGGCTCCACTCGATCCAAATCTTGGTCATGCGGTCGCGAAACGCCTGGGCTGCAAGGTGCGACAGGGCTACGGCATGTCTGAGATGAGTCCGGTCACTCATGCCATTCCCTTCGAGCGCGATGACATTCCGCTGGATTCGGTCGGGCTGACTGTGCCCAATATGGAATGCAGAATTGTCGATCCCGCGACGGGTGCCGGGATTCCGGTACCCACAACTGGGGTCAGTCAACCAGGCGAACTGTGGTGTAAGGGCCCGAACGTCATGGCGGGGTATCTCGGCAATCCCGATGAGACTGCGCAGACTCTGACGGGTGACGGATACCTGCGCACAGGCGATATCGTCACCGTCCGCTCCGACGGAATTGTCAGGGTTGTCGACCGGCTTAAGGAACTCATCAAGTACAAGGGTTACCAAGTCCCGCCAGCGGAACTTGAAGGGTTGCTGTTAACCCACGCCGGTGTCGCCGACGCTGCGGTGATCGGTGTGCCCGACGCTGACGGGGAGGAGATTCCCAAGGCCTTTGTAGTCCCTCAGCCCGGCGCCGTCATTTCTGAGGAAGTCGTGATGAGGTTCGTTGCCGAGCGAGTTGCCCCGCACAAAAAAGTACGTGCTGTCGAGTTTGTTGGGGCGATCCCGAAGTCTGCGTCAGGCAAGATACTCCGGAAAGACCTGCGTTCGCGAGAGACCTCGACACGGACCCCGTCGTCCGAACCGGCGCTAACCGATCGCGAGCAGCAGATGCTTGAACACCTCGCACACGGGGATAGCAACCGTGCTGATCTAGGTCCAGCCGGTTACCTGGGCGAAGATCAAGAATGCAAGCCCGATCCCCATCCACGTCAGGAATAGCGGGAAGAAGAATCGCACCCACTTCTGCCACGGCACACCAGCGATCGCCAGAGTCGCCATGAAATAGCCGGAGGTAGGAAAGAGGATGTTGCCGAAGCCGTCACCGAGCTGGTAGGCGAGCACAGCGGTCTGGCGAGTGACGTCGAGCACGTCGGACAACGGCGCCATGATCGGCATGGTGACGAGTGCCTGGCCGCTGCCGGACGGCACGATGAAGTTGAACAGCAGTTGCGCGAAGAACATCCCGACAGCCGACAGGACGACTGGCAGACCACCCACGAGATTCCCCAGCCCGTAGACGATAGTGTCGAGGATTTCACCGTTCTCGAGGACCACGGCTACACCCCTGGCTACGCCGGCTATGAGCGCGCCGACCAGCACTTCGCGGAAGCCTTTGTTAAAGGCCTCGCAGATCTCGGTGCCGTTCAGTCCAGCGATCAGCCCCACGACGATGCCCATAAGAATGAACAACCCTGCCATTTCCATCATGAACCAGCCCTGCTGCAAGACGCCGTAAACCAGCAATGCGAAGAATCCAAGGGTGGCAGCGGATGCGAGCTTCTGCCGCATCGTGGCGACGGGGCTGTCCTCGTCGAGAGTGTGCTGGTGGAATTCGTCGCGTTTGCTCGCCTCAAGCGCATCCCCGGCGAGGAGGCTGAGCTCGGGATTTTTCTGCACCTTGCGTGCGTATCTGATCACGAAGAAGATGGCGGCGGAGAGTGTGGTGACAAGGATGGTCACGCGCAGCGCCCAGCCCGAGTACAGCGGCAGGCCTGCGAGCTGCTGGCCCAGGCCAGTATTGATCGGGTTCAGCACGCCGGACGCAAAACCTGCAGTGGTAGCGCACAGTGCGATCGCTGCAGCGGTCACCGAGTCGTAGCGGAGCGCGATGATGAGCGGGAGAATCACCGGCACGTATACGAGCGAGAGCTCCTGGGTACCGATCAGTGTCGCGATGACACTGAAAAGGATCATCAGGAGTGCGATCATGACGAGGCTGCGGCTCGCGAACCGGCGGGAGAGTTTGTCGACGCCGAGTTCGATAATCCCAGTTGCGCGCAGCACCATAAAGACGCCGCCGATCATCAGTGTGAAGAACACAACTTCACCCGCGCTCATCAGTCCCTGTGGGATGGCGAGCATGAAATCGGTGAATCCGATCGGATTCGCATCAATGAATTGGAACGAGTCCGGATCGATGGTGGTGCGGCCACCCGGGCCGTCGACGCGTTCGTAGGTCCCACCGGGTACTAGGTATGTCGCAGCGGATGCCAGTGCGATGAATCCGAAGAGAATGATGTATATGTGCGGAACCTGGAAGGACTTCTTGGGCGCTTCCTTTTCGGGCGCTGCAGCGATTTGCGAATCGGATCTAGGGGACATGTCTGCCTCGCTCGGCGTCAGGATAGAAGTAGCAAACCGGTGAACCGGATAGAGAAGAACGGTACCGGCGAAAATTATGCTGGATTGACGGAGTCCGGGTGCTTTACAGATAGTTCACGGGACGCATACGTGAGCTAAACGTGACGCACCAAAAGCCGTGGGATATATTCTGTGTGCAATTCACCCGAAACACCCAGCTTGTAGCGTTCTCTTCATGTCAAATCCAGCCACGTCAGCTGCGGTAGTGCCTGCGCCTGATCCGCTTCTCATTGCGGACAAGAACCCCGCGCTCTACAACGACGACCTAGCACCGCTTCCGCATGCCAAGCGCCGCTGGGGCACGTTTGAGATCTTCAATGTGTGGTCCAACGATATTCAGAGCCTGTTCGGCTACACCCTCGCTGCAACACTTTTCATCACATCGGGGCTGAACGGCTGGTGGGTGATGGCGGGAATCGTTCTCGCGGGGTTTATCGTCATGGTTCTGGTGAATCTGACGGGGAAACCCAGCGTTAAGTACGGCATTCCCTATCCCGTCATGGCCAGGGCCAGTATGGGGGTGCACGGTGCGCAATTCCCGGCCCTTGTCCGCGGTATCGTGGCGATCTTCTGGTACGGCGTGCAGACGTACTTCGCCTCGACAGCTGTTGCGCTGCTCATTACCGCGGTAAGCGGGTATAACGGCACCGCCTCGTTCCTCGGGATGTCCCCTGTCGGCTGGCTGTCGTACGTTATTGTCGCGGTCTTCCAGGTAGCGCTGTTCCTCAAAGGTATCGACTGGATCACCCGCTACCTCAACTGGGCGGCCCCTGCTGTCTACATCGTGATGGTGGCACTGATGATCGCGATCTGGGTCCAGGCTGGCAGTGGTCTGCTCGGCGGGCTCGGTGACATTTTCGCCGGCGGAGAAGGCGGCGGGATCAGCGCCTTCAGCGCGGTCGTGGGCACGATGGTCGCCTATTTCGCGGCGGTCATCATCAACTACGGGGACTTCTCACGATTTGTGAAAACAGAACGCGGAATGAAACTGGGGAATCTTCTCGGCCTCCCCGTCAGTCTTGCGTTCTTCTCGTTCATCGCCCTTGTCATCACCGCGGGTACGGGCGTGCTCTACGGGGAGGCGCTGACCAACCCGGCCGACATTGTCGAACGTGTCGACAATGTAGGGCTGACGATTGTCGCCGCGCTCACGTTCTTCGCTGCGACTGTCGGAATCAATCTCGTCGCCAATTTCATTCCACCGGCATATGACCTTGCCAACATGATTCCATCGCGTATCAGCTTCAAGATCGGTGGCATCATCACAGCATCGATCGCCTTCTTTATTGGTGCGCTGTGGGTGGCTCTGATCAGTGACATGGGAGTAGCGCGATTCGTCGATACGCTGGGGGCCGTCCTCGCTCCGCTCTACGGCATCATGGTCGTCGACTATTACCTGATCCGGAAGCAGAAGCTCCGCGTGCAGCACTTGTACTCGACGGCTGTGGATGGGTCGTACTACTTCACCAGGGGATGGAACCTTAAGGCCCTGGCTGCCTTCGGTGTCGCAGGAGTGTTCTCCGTTTCCACGGTGTGGGTACCCGCGCTGGAAGAACTGACAGGTTTCGCATGGCTGATCGGTGCGGCTATCGGCGCCGCGCTGCACTACATACTCATGCGAGCGGTGTCGGCAGCGCCAGTGCATGCTGAGTCGCACTAGGCCTCCCGCCTCCCCCTCCCTTTCCCTCCCAAATCCATCTGTGGAGGTCAATAAAACAGCCCGATTTAGGGCAGTTCTAATGACCTCCACAGCTGGATTTCTGGTGGCCTACCGCGGCAGTGTGATACTTGCACCCATGACTGAACGTGGCGACGTACCTGGAAGCTTCCGTGTGCGTGTCGTCGCTGAGGCGATCGATCGCTTTGCTGAAGGCGGGTATGAAGCGACGACGGTCGACGAGATCGCCGCGGCAGCGGGCATTTCGCGGCGAACGTTTTTTCGGCAGTTCCGGTCGAAAGAAGATGTGATCTTCGCCGACCATGAGCAACTGCTTGATGAGGTGAAGCAGTATCTCGCCACTGATCACCGAGATCCGTGGGCAGCGATCTGCGATGCCGCGAGGCTGGTATTTGCTCACTTCCAGGAGAGCCGAGACCTTTCGCTACGGCGATATCGCGTCGTCCAGCTTGTGCCCGCGCTGCGCGACCGCGAGCTTGTGACGGTCCACAGTTATGAACGCATCTTCATCGATTACCTGCGTGAGGCACGGCCTGCTGAGAGTGTCCTCAAGATCGTCGGCTACGCCGCAGCTGTCACTGCATGCCACAACTATCTCCTGCGCGCGATGATTCGCGGCGATGCGGACGCGACGGTCGAGTCTCTTGATGCGGCTCTCGCGGACCTGCGCAAGACGTACGGCTTTGCGTCAGGGAGTGGCACCGACCAGGAGGTCGTGGTGGCGAAGTTCCCTGCGGGCACCCCGGCAGACGTGATTGCCGAGGCTGTTCGGCGCCAGATCGAGACCAACGGCCGCTGACCCTTGACTGGCACTGAGTGCCGTGTTTCACTGTCTAGTGGTAGCTGTACTGGCACTGAGTGCCGCACACGAGGGAGTGAATCCACATCATGGCTGGCAACCCCGATTTTGACCTCTTCAAGCTGAACGAGGAGCATGACGAGCTTCGCGCGGCGATCCGAGCGCTGTCGGAAAAGGAGATCGCCCCGTATGCAAAGGATGTTGATGAGCACTCGAGGTTCCCTGAAGAAGCGTTAGCAGCGCTCACAACATCCGGCTTCAACGCAGTACACGTTCCCGAGGAGTACGGCGGCCAGGGCGCAGACTCGGTTGCCACGTGCATCGTTATCGAAGAAGTTGCCCGTGTCTGCGGCTCGTCATCGCTGATTCCCGCGGTCAACAAACTGGGCACTATGGGCCTCATCCTGAAGGGTTCTGAAGAACTCAAAAAGCAGGTTCTCTCGGAGCTCGCTTCCGGTGAGGCAATGGCCTCGTACGCCCTTTCCGAGCGTGAGGCTGGCTCCGATGCTGCATCGATGCGTACCCGCGCGAAGCAAGACGGCGACGACTGGATCATCAATGGGTCGAAATGCTGGATCACCAATGGCGGCAAGTCCTCCTGGTACACCGTGATGGCCGTGACTGACGCCGAGAAAGGCGCAAACGGAATCTCCGCGTTCATGGTCCACGAAAACGACGAAGGCTTCACAGTCGGGCCGAAGGAAAAGAAGCTCGGCATCAAAGGTTCCCCGACGGCGGAGCTGTACTTCGAGAACTGTCGCGTCCCCGGGGACCGGATCATCGGCGAGCCTGGCACCGGATTCAAAACCGCGCTGCAGACTCTCGACCACACTCGCCCCACAATCGGCGCGCAAGCCGTCGGTATCGCGCAGGGCGCGCTGGACGCTGCGATCGATTACACCAAGGATCGCAAGCAGTTCGGTCAGTCGATCAGCAACTTCCAGGGTGTGCAGTTCATGCTCGCCGACATGGCAATGAAAATCGAAGCAGCCCGTCTGATGGTGTACAGCTCGGCAGCGCGCGCGGAGCGAGGCGAGGCGAACCTCGGCTTCATTTCCGCCGCCGCGAAGTGCTTCGCTTCAGACGTGGCGATGGAGGTCACCACTGACGCCGTGCAACTCTTTGGCGGCGCGGGCTTCACCACGGACTTCCCTGTCGAACGTATGATGCGTGACGCTAAGATCACCCAGATCTACGAGGGCACCAACCAGATCCAGCGCATGGTCATGTCCCGCGCGCTTCTGCGCTGACGCAACCCTCCCCAGAATCTGTCTGCGCACGTCAACAGATAGCCTGTTCTTCGGCTCATATAAGTGACTTCCGCAGGCAGATTCGCCGCAAGTGCAAAGAGCTGGAATCGAACAATAGGAGGGTCAGTGCAGAAAATTGGTGTCATCGGTGGCGGCACTATGGGTGCAGGCATCGCAGAGGTCTGCGCCGCAGCCGGTAGCGAGGTCCTCATCCTCGAGACCAAGCAGGAGTTCGCGGACGGCGCAGTGGCCCGGTTCGAGAAGTCGATTGCGCGCAGCGTCAAAGCTGGGAAGCGCAGCCAGGAGGAAGCGGATGCGGCTTTGGGTCGCCTCGGTGTCACCATCGATGTTGACGACCTCGCCGATCGTGACCTCGTAATCGAGGCGGCCCCCGAAGTCGAGTCGCTGAAGACTGAGATCTTCGCCACGCTCGACAAAGTGGTCAAGCCTGAAGGCATCCTCGCGACTAACACCTCGTCGATCCCCGTCATCAAGATGGCGCAGGCGACGCAGCGGCCCGGCCAGGTTGTCGGCATGCACTTCTTCAACCCAGTTCCGCTGATGCCGCTCGTGGAAATCGTCGAGGCGCTCACCACTGATGAAACGACTACTGACGCCGTCTTCAGCTACGCGAAGGACGTGCTGAACAAAACCGTTGTGCGAGTCGGTGACCGTGCCGGTTTCATCGTCAACGCGCTGCTGATTCCGTACCTGACTTCGGCTGTGCGGATGCTGGAAACGGGATACGCCAGCAAGGAAGACATCGACGCCGCGATGAAGGCAGGCGCGGGCTACTCGATGGGTCCACTCACCCTGATCGACATGGTGGGGCTCGACGTCACGCTCGCGGCCGCGCAGTCGCTGTACGACGAATTCGGTGAGCCGCACCTCGTGCCGCCGCCGCTGCTGCGCCGCATGGTTGAGGCAGGACGCCTCGGTCGGAAGGCCGGCAAGGGCTTCTACGACTACAGCTGATCGGCTGAAGCCGCCGATGTAGCCAGACCCACCTGCGCGGTGGTTCTGGCTACATTGCTTTATGGCCGTTACTCGGTGTCAAGTATCAGCCAGCCACCGTGATACTCCGACACAGTGAATGGCCTTCCTGCCTCATGTCCGAGGGCGCGGAGTTCTCGTATGTTGAACGCCTGGATGTGTCCGTACGCCGGGTCTGGTTCATCTTCGAACGGCACTGCGATGACCACCCACTTCGAAGCCAGCCGGACCGCCTCATGAATTACTGCGCGCGCATGGTCGTGCGGCAAGTGCTCGATGAGGTGCAAGAGGGTGACAGTGTCGAACGAATTGTCTGGCATCGGGACCGATGCAGCGTCGCACACCAATGTGTCGAGCGGCGTGCAGCGCCCTGTAACGACTTGGCTGAGTAATTCCATGCTGCCGCCGACAACATCGGAGGCAGTGACGTGATGCCGGCCAGTTTCCGCGAGCAGCATTGGGAAGAAACCGAAACACGAGCCCAAGTCGAGCACGCGGCCCGGCGGGACCAGCCGCAGCGCGCGGCTATAAACGGGTGCCATGTCGGAGATCTGGCCTCCGCCCGCCCCAGGATGTTGCCAGCATGCGCGAACCTTGCAGAGAGTGTTGCGGTAGAAGGAGTTCCATGCATCCAGGGCGTCAGGAACCGTGGACCGAATCACTCCTGTGAACACTCGCTCGAACATGCCGGTGCCGCTGAGGAGGCCCGGTGTGAAGAGTTCATCGAGCAACAGGCCTGTGAGGTCATTGTCGATCTCTTCAGCGCTGAGCCAGTGCCGTATCTCTAGGCGGCCCGACACCGTGCACACATGAAAGTGCTGTGTCCGCGCGATCATCGGAGCGCAGTCATTGCGTCCCCAGCGGTGCTCGAGATGGCAGACGCGAACCACACCATCGTCGTACTCAAATGGCCGTTGTGGTGCCAGCGGATCGATGTGTCTGGTGTCGGCGATCGATGTCGTCATTACCGGCCTTCTTTCCCTGCGAGATCGAGCGCGACATGTTCGAGCTGCTGAAGATTGCGCACTATCCGCACGCGGTCGCAGAGGTCCTCATACTGCGGCATCGCTGAGTGCCCGAGACGCCAGCTGTAGCGCGGTTCCGGTGAGAGCCAGATAGTTTCGCGGGCACGCCGGGCCAGTTCCCCGAATTCCGCGACACCAGGGTCGTTCCCATTGCTGCGCCCATCACCGAGCACCAGGAGCGTGGTTTTCCGGTTGATCGCAGAAGAGTGCTCTGACAGCATCGTCCGGAATACCATCCCGTAGTCGGAGTTCGCGTCGAGATCGATTACGTCGCCACCGATGATGAATTCGAGTGCGTCATCGCGGTACTCTGCGAAAAGCTCGGTCGTTTCGGTGACATCAGCAACGAAGACGAACGAACGTACTTGCCGGAACAGATCGGAAAGTCCGTGGAGCACCGTGAGAGTGAAGCGCGTGGTCGCTCGGACTGACAGGCTGATGTCGGCGAGCACGACGAGGTGTGCGCGGTCATCGCGGCGCGAGACCGTCACCGGCGTGAAGGGGACCCCACCAAATCGCATGCTGCGTCGCATAGTTCGTGCGGCATGTATGCATCCTCGCTGTGAGACAGTGCGGCGATGCGTTGGAGCGCCACGTATTGTCTGCGCGAGCCGCCGAAGCGTCTGGTCGAGCTCCCGTTGCTGCTGCTCATCGATGTGCTCGACGGCACTGCGGCGCCAGTCTTCACCTGGGCGCTGCAACGCGAGAAGCGCCTCGGCGTGACGCTTCAGCGCAGCGGAAAGGTCACCACGAATATCAGCTGCTTCAGCCCCGGCGGAATCATGCTGTGGGCCAAGCCAATCAAGCAGCGTATCGGTCTCCTCAGCGCTCAGGCCAGTGCTGACACTTGTTCCTTGTGCCGCCGACAACTGCCCCGCGGCGCCCGAAGTGTGCAGCCGGTCCGTGTCCAACTGGATCCGGAAACCCGCTTCACCGGTCGCCTGGTTATTCTGTGAAAACGCCATCTCATCACTCGGAGATGACAGATCGATCATGCCCTCGTCTTCAGTGAGATTGTGCCGAGAAGCAAGGTCATCGGTGTCGAAGAAGTCGTGGACGTCCTCTGGCGCCGGGCCTTCCGCGAGCGGGCTTGCAGAAGCGTCATCAGAGAGCACGAAAGGTGCATGTGCCGCGGCGGAAGCATCTGTGGTGGCATCGCTGTCCGCAGTCTGCTCCGCGAGGCCAACGGACTCAGGCTGCGACGGCGCGGGGCGCGAATCGGCAAGCCCGAAGAACGCATCGAATACCTCATCGAACTCCGGGGTATCGCGCTGTTGTTTGAGCAGTGCGGCTTTCAGCGCGCAGCGCAACGTTTCGCGGTCTGCGAGCATCCCGGGCTGCATCGCGCAGCGAATCGCATCAAGCACATCAGGTACCGAGATGCGCATGCCCCGGGACCGCAAGATCGCCGCGAAGGCCTGTACCGAAGCGTTCATCAGACACTCACTTCGCTCCGCGGCGCCGGGCGAACGAGCGCGAGCCCTGACTGCTGGTTACCGACGCGGGCGCGGGCGTTTTGGACGCACTGGGTGTGCCGTAATAACCGTTTGTGAAGCGCCCCGGGTGGTCTTTCAGCGCCCGGACGCTGCGGCCATCATCGAAATCGACAACGTGGCTGTTCGTCGGGGCAGCTGGGCTCGGCACGGGGTGCATTTCAGGGTTGAGTAAATGGGGCAGCGCGGCCTGGGCGGCCTTCAAATCCTTCTCGTACTTGACGACGACCGACATGGTCTCGCGCAGCAGTTCCTCAGAGAGGGACGTGGCTCCCAGCACTGCGAGGGTCCTGGCCCAGTCGACGGTTTCCGAAATGCTCGGCGCCTTCCGAAGGTCGAGATTCCGTAGCCCGCGTACGAGTTCAACGAGGCTTTCGGCGAGCACGTCGTCGAGACCGGTCTCTTTGGTGCGGACGATCTCCAGCTCACGCTCGGCAGTCGGATAGTCCGCGAATAGGTGCAGACAGCGCCGCTTCAGAGCTTCAGCGAGATCGCGTGTGTTGTTCGAGGTCAGAATCACCATGGGCGGGTGCTTGGCCTGAATTGTCCCTAGTTCCGGTATCGAGATCTGGTATTCACCGAGCATTTCGAGGAGTACCGCTTCGAGCGCTTCGTCAGCGCGGTCTACTTCGTCGATGAGCAGCACGACCGGCTCGTCGGACTGTACAGCTTCGAGGATCGGCCGGGAACTCAAGAATCGCGTCGAGAAGAAGACGCTGTCCTGGGCGCTGATCCGGTCGACAGCAGTTTCGATATCCTCGGCATCTGCGATGATCTCGCCGATTTTGTCACGCAAGATCTGGGTGTAGAGCAACTGTTTGCCGTAGTCCCATTCGTACAGTGCTTTGGTTTCGTCCTGGCCTTCGTAGCACTGCAGGCGGACCAGTCGTCGTCCGGTGATCGCCGCGAGTGACTTCGCCAGCTCGGTTTTGCCGACGCCCGCAGGACCTTCGATGAGCAGCGGCTTGCTGAGGCGCATCATCAGGAACAATGTTGTCGCGAGCTGCTTGTCCGCAATGTACCCGGTCGATTCGAGCGCTGTTGTCACGTCGTCAACGGTGGCGAACTCAGGTTCATCGAAGGTCATGGGGCGTCCCTTACAAGGTTGGAACAGGCTGCGGGCGGGGAGTCAGCGTCCGCCCGCAGCCCGGTCTGGGTTAGCTGAGCAGGTCGTCCAGGTCGCCGTTCATGCTGTGCTCGACCACTGGCCGCACAGTTTCGAACGTGCATTCCTTCGGGTTGCCGGGAGTGCATGCGTCACCGAGAACGTGGCGAGTGACGCGGTCAACGTCCTCGTCATTGCCCTTGATGACGCTGGCGTTCTCGTAGAACTTGGTCGGACCCTTGCCGAGGCGGTTCTTCGAGTACGTGTCCTGGGTGATATCGGTGAATTTCTCCGGAATTCCCACGTCACGCAGCAGCCGGATAGCGGCGGCGAGTGCGGCGTCAGCTGCCTGTACGTCGGTCATGCCGTAGGTGTCGACGCCCATCGCATCGGCGATCTGTGCGTACTTCTTGTATGCGACTGGCATGTTGAACGCCCACACGCGTGGGAGCGCGATCGCGTTGTTCAAGCCGTGGTGAGTGTCGTAAAACGCGGACACCGCGTGCGAGATCGAGTGAACGATCCCGAGGCCGCCGGAGTTGAAGGCCTGGCCGGCAATGTACTGCGCGTACATCATGTTCTGGCGGCCTTCGAGTTCCTGTCCGTTCCACGTTGCGAGGCGGAGGTTCTCGGCAACGAGCTTGATCGAGTAGAGGGCGCTGCCCATCGACGGGGTGAAGTTCAGCCGCGAGACGAATGGCTCCGAGCCGTGTGCCAGGACGTCGAAACCGCACTGCGCGGTGTAGTCCGTTGGGCAGTCGTAGTACAGCACTGGGTCATCGATAGCGAGCGTCGGTACGCACGCGTCATCGAAAGCCACATACTTGTGCGGGTTGTCCGGGTCGGTGGTGGTGTCGGTGATGACGTATGCCCACGACGTTTCGGAGCCTGTCCCAGCGGTGGTGGACACCGCGATGTGTGGCGGGTTCTTGGGGTTCTCCGACTTGTTGAAGCCCTCGAACTCGTTGACGTTGCGGCCATCGTGCGCGACGGAGATGCGTGCGCCCTTGCATGCGTCGTGCGAGGAACCGCCACCGATGGAGACGAAACTGTCACACCCGTGCTGCTGGTAGAGGGCCGCGCCCTCCATCGAGTTGTAGTCCTTGGGGTTTGACTCCACCTTGTCGTACAGGACGACCTCGAGTCCGTGGTGTTCCAGTGAGCCCACGATCTTGGGAACGATGTCTGTGCCGCGCAGGCCACTCGTCATGACGAGGACCTTCTTGAAGCCCAGCTTCAGAGCCTCGGGGCCGATGATTTCGTGTGCTCCGGGGCCAAGGAGCGCGCGTGGGAATGGATGGAATTCCTTGATGGGGAACGGCTTGATGAGTTCGTCTACCTGCATGTCAGGACCCTTTCTGGTGGATTTGGTTTTGTCCGGGCGGCGAAGTGAACGTATGACGCCGATCACAGTGGAGGGAATGGGTTTTGGTGAGAACCGCTCGGTTGGATATCGCGATTGAACCCTGGGGAGGGGCTGGCACTATCCGATCGGGCAGGTAATTCACGCGGCGGGTGGCAGGTATGTCTGAACGTCGTTGTGCAGGCATGCCCAGCCACTTGGAGTGAGTTGTGCGGGAACAACGTCGTGGAGATCGCCGCTGCGTGCAGGCTGAATAAGAGCTGCACTCGTCAAGCGGTGTACCGCGAACTGGTCGCAAAAGCACCGGCCGTCGATGTACAGATCGGGTTCACAGCTACAGCTCATGGTTGCTCGCCCCGCCGCAACCAGACGCAGTAAGCGGTATTCGCGATGACTGAGTTCGAACCCGTTCTCGATGTCGCGTTCCAGCTGATTAACCTGAAGGCCGTACATGTGATCCTCCTCACTCCGTACCTTCAGTGAACGCCTGATTTCAGCTGGTCACGCCTGCCTTCTGGGCTGAGTAAGGTAGCGCTTCGCAGAGGTGGTTTGCCTATCCGAATGGGCAGGTCAGTCGACGCTGAGATCGATCGTGCCGTCTTGCGTAATCGTGCGCAGCTGTGCCCGCGATGAAATTCCCAGCGTGCGGTAGACAGCGCTGAGATGACTTTCGACCGTACGTACCGAAACCGACAACTGACGCGCAATCTCGCGGGCGGTGGTGCCTTCTACAGCGAGCACGGCAACCCGTCGCTGCTGAGTTGTAAGGTGTGCGGCTGTATCGCTGCGCCTGCGCCGGCCTCCGGCGGCGACTAGTTCTCCGTGCAGTTCAGTCGAAAGGCCGTGAAGACCAGCAGCGTCCGCGTCACTGAGTGCGCGGGCAAGAATACCTCGCGCGGCCTTAGTGCGATGCCGCTGGCGAAGCCAGCGGCCGTATCGCAGGCGAATTCGAAGTCGATCCAGGGGCGCCGCAACGTCGAGAGCGAGCGCGCTCTGGTAGAACTCCTCGGCTGCGCGGTCCTCATCGGCTGCCGCAGCGAGAGCAGCCCGTCCCGCTTGTGGAACCATTGCCACCCGGTTCTGGCGGCCGGGCTGTTGCGACTCTTCGAGCGAGGCTACGAGACGACGGACATCGGCCGGGCACCCAGCTGCTACGTACGCTTCTAGCGCGTTGCCGACCCACGCGGGTAAGCCCGCGTGCCCGATGCCCAGCCGGAAACATTTCTCCTCCAGTGCCCGGTACTCGTGAAGTGCTGAAGCGGGGTCGCCGGCTGCGAGATAGAGCTGGCCGCGGGCATCGCGCAGGTAAGCATCGACGAAAAAGGCCTCGCTGCCCACCATCTGAGGTACTTGATTGAGTAGCTGTGCGGCATCCTCGGTATGCCCTGACCAGATCAGAGCCCCGGCCCGCAATATCCAGAAGTATGGCTCGGTCAGTGGAGACATTTCGGGTGCTGCCTCCTCAGCGTCACGCATCAGCGCGTGGAGGTCACCCTGGCTGAAGAGGGCTGCCATACGTGTTAAGCGCAAGGCAGCCGCGTACAAGGGGGCATTAGCATTCGTCCAGTAGTTGATACCTAACTCCGCAACCTCGATTGCATCGGTGTAGCGCTCGAGCATGTAATAAGAAACCGCGACAATCAGGAAGGGGTTGAATGAAACAGTTGCGGTCCGAGATCCAGGCTGCCCGAGCCGCCACGTCTCCCGAGCTAGGTCTTCGATTTGGCTGAGGTCGACTGCCCTGCCGGTGTGGAGTTGGCAGAGCATTCGGGCGCCCACATATTCACGGTGCTCCTCGGTCGCGGCTGTTGCACGCGCAAGCGCATCTAACCCTGCATTGGGTCCGTCCAGTACCCATGCCGTGTAAGCGTATTCAAGCCCCGTCTCCGCCGATACCGCCGTTCCAAACTCCTGCGTTATCAGTTCGAACAGACCAAGCGCTTCACGGAGGCGGCCTGCATAGGCGGTCGCGACTGCCTGGCGAGCCAGGAGTGGCATTCGCTCACCTGCCTCAGGCAACTGGCGAAGAGCATCGTGATACGCGGTACGCGCGTCAGGTGCATTGCCACTGGCTAAGAGTGCGTCTCCGTAGCTGACGAGCAGGTCCGTATCCGCGTGCTGGCCGGCGAATCGCACGGCATGGCCGAGTTGATGAACAGCAGTGCCGACAGCTCCCGTCGACAGCGCATGATTCCCGACAGCCTTCAACGCGTCGATCGCGTGCTTGTCACCCACCATGGATGCTGCGACTGCATGCGCTGACGCAGAGTGCGGATCCTGCAAACTCCGGTAATACTCGAACGCGCGCGTATGAAGGAGCCGCAATCGTCCCTTCGGCATCTCGTCGAGCAGCGCCGCGGCCAGAAGATCGTGCCGGAATCGCAGGCAGTCGTCCTCACACGTAAGTACTCCGGTGGCGAGCAACGAGTCGATGGCATCAGCGAAGTCATCTGGGGCGAAGCCGCATAGCTCCTCGACAGCGCGAATCCGGCTTTGCGCGCCAAGAACAGCGGACGCACCCGCGACCACGATGGACTGTGAGGGCAGCCCACTAAGATGGCTGAGAAGCAGGGTCTGCCGCAGGTTTCCCTCCGTACGTTCGCTGGCGTGTGGGAGCGTGCCCGAGGCGGCGACCTGGCGCGCCGCCTCCGTGACGAGTAGCGGGTTCCCCCCACTGAGCGTGTAAGCGCGGCCGACAAACTGAGGCGCCCGAACGCGCCCAACGAGGTCACCGAGCAGGTCGTGAGTAGCGCTGAAAGTGAGTTCCTCGAGCCGCAGAAGTGCGGCTTCAGACTGGGCGTTGAGTGTTTCCGCCATGCGTGAGGCGCCGGGCGGCCAGGATCGCATTGCTCCGATGAGCGAAACAGGGAGATCGCTGATCCGTCTGGCGAGATAGGTGAGGATGCGCAACGAGTCGCTGTCAGCCCAGTGCAGGTCGTCGAGCAGGTACACAGTCGGGCGGTCAGCGCGGGTGCGTAGTTCTAGGAGAGCAAGTTCGTGCACCAGCAGGCTGTGCTCTGAGGTGCCGAGTCTATCGGTGGGAGGTGCGCTCAGCGCATTCGTCATGCCGGCGAACATCCGATCGAGTACCGCGAAAGGCAGCGACGCCTCTACCGGATGTCCCTGATAGTAGATCGCCTCGGCCTTACGGGAGTTGCGGATCTGTGCTGACCGGAGCAGCGAAGTCTTGCCGAGACCGGCGGATCCGATTATGAAGACGGCATTACCATTTCCGCTTGCGGCGGAAATGAACGCACCATCTAGTGCGTTCTGCTCATGCTCTCGCTCGTATAGGCGGAGGCATACCTGCGAGCTCATGCTCTGCAGCTACGTAGATCCGCGCAGATGTGTCGCTTCATGGTATCGGGCCGCCCTACGCTCCCAGTGAACGAAGCATATTAATTATAGGTAAGCCGCCGTCTAAGTTTCCGTACTTTTCTCGGAAGTAATCACATGCGAATGTGCGAAATCCTGACCTGGTGCAAAATCTAGCACCAAAGGTAGCGCGAAATGACGGTATTGACCGATTTGATGAAGCAGCGCTGACGACTCCGATCCGGGCCTGGATTGGACTATTGGCATGCGGTCTCCTAGCGGCAGGTGTGCTGACCTGGAGCCTCACCGCCCGCGTGGACGTCACCACCAGTGCACCGGCTGTCTCGCTAGTCGACGGTGCGGTCTACCGCGTCGAGTCAGCGGTGGACGGCTACGCGGAGCAGTCGACCGCTGCGGTGGGTGACGACGTTTCCGCGGGAGATCAGCTCGGTGTCGTGCGCAGCGTGGAAGGCGAGGAGTTCACTCTCATCGCGACTGTCGATGGCACTGTGCTTGCGGCGCCTGACCAGCAGGGCGAAGCGGTCCAGGCCGGCCAGTCTTTGTACTCGCTCGAACGTACGAACGGGGCGCGCCAGCTTCGGTTATTCCTCACTCCGCCAGATGCAGAGCAGGTGTCAGCGGGAACCGAGGCGGTCATCCGGTTTCCGGGCCGTGCCGATATACGGGGCTCTGTGACTCGGGTGGGTTTGCTGCCCCTTACTTCCGCTGAGGTCGTGGCATCGCTTGGCAGTGCTGCGCTCGCGGATTTACTTGTGTCCAGCGACTCAGTCATCAGCGTGTGGGTCGAACCTGTGCCCGGGGCATCTTTGCCGGCACCAGACCCAAACTCCGAGGGGGGACGCGTCGCGACGGTGACCCTCATCCTCGATACGACTCACCCGATCGGGTACGTGCTGTGACGGCCACGGCGAGGACGCGACGTTCGCGGAGCGTTCACGTACCCACAGTGCTGCAGATGGAAGAAGCGGAGTGTGGCGCCGCGAGCTTGACGATGATCCTCAACTACCACGGTTCGCCGGCCCGGCTCCAGGAAGTGCGCGAAGCCTGCGCTGTCTCTCGTAACGGAGTTGATGCGCTACGGATCGTGTCAGCGGCACGCAGCTACGGGATGGAAGCTAAGGGGTATCGCAAAGAGTTCGCTGACCTCCACGAACTCCAATTGCCGTTGATTGCTTTCTGGAACCAGAACCACTTTGTCGTTGTCGAGCACCTTGGCCGGCGGTCCGTCCGGATCAACGACCCCGCGAGCGGCCGCCGGACCGTCAGCGCTGACTGAACCCGATGCCTATCGCCCGTCCCGACTATTCGGGGCGGGCGACCTTCTCGATCAGGCCTCGGTTGTGACGATCGAGGGTGCGCACGTTATTGACCGAACGCGACACCGGACGGGTCAGGAGAGTCGACGCAACCGTCCGGGACTCGACGTCGAGCAAGTCGACCAGGTCGGTAGCTTGGTCCTTGTCGACCTTCTCCGGGTCGAGCCAGGTGTCCCACGCCGCAGATGTCAGGAACGCGGGCATCCGGTCGTGGACGTCGCCGGCCGCGTCCTCGCCCGTGCGGGTGATGATCGTGAACGTCGTACGCCACTCGTCCTCGTCACTCTCGCGGTGGAAGGCCAACAGGCCGGCGGCGAGTAGCAGCTCGTCGTGCGAACCGTGGATGTAGCTGGGGTTCTTGACCGTCTTGCCGTCCTCGACTGCTTCCTGCCACTCGTAGTAACCGGTCATTGGAACCAGGGCGCGAGCTGACGAGAACGACGAGCGAAACATGCCGTTGGTGGCCGCGGTCTCCAGTCGGGCGTTGATCGGCCGTGGGCCCTTTTCCTTTGCCCACGACGGCCGCAGGCCCCAAGTGGGCAGGAAAGCTTCGCGCACCCGGTGCCCGTCGATCAGGCGATCGCGAATCACTGGTGCCCGTGTGCGAGGCGACACCGAGTACGTAGGTGACCACTCAAATCCTGGTTCCGTCCCATCCAGATTGAGGACGTCGACCAGGGCGGCACCGGACACAGCTATCGAGTACCGACCACACATGTTATGAGACGCTACGCTCGACGGATTGTGTCTAGGTCCTGGCCGTGCACTTGGGCCGCTGATTGGAACACTCAGCTAGCAGGAATGTCGCCGCAGCCCGCCCGATAGCTGGTCGTCCCGCGAGTCCGTCCCTCGTCAGCTGCTTGGGTTGATCTCGTACCAGGCGAGTTCCTGGGTGGGCTCGTCAGCGAACCAGGCCCATGTGCCGGAGGCGAGGTCCTTGAGCCGGCGACGAGCGGCGGCTGCATTTCGGGAGTGAAATGCAGTGAGAAAAGAACACGAGCTAGGCAGGATGTTTTGCTGGCTGGCCCAGTGCAGAAGGAGCTTGCGTCGCTCCTCGGTGACCGGCCCATCGGACGCCACCGCCTCCCCGAGCCAGAACCGTACGGGATCACTTCCGATGTCGGCTATCAGTGCGTCAGGAAGCACGTTTGCCACGTCGATCTGGATGCCGAGTTGTTGGAGGATCTTCTCGTCTCCGATGTGGACCTTGTCGCCGGGCTCGGACACGGTGAGTACTACAGGTGTTGTAAGCCGGGCTGCTGCCCAGGACTCGATTACTCCTTTGAGAATTAGGGACGATGTGCCTGGTTCCAAGGAGCGGCGCGTGCCATCAGGCAGAGTGACGTGGACTGCAGTTGACGATTGTTCGGCTCGCTGTGCGTGGACGACGCGCAGGCGAGTTCCGGGATCAAGGTGAGTCTCCCTCCATCGCTCTGCCAGCTCTTGGGCTTGGTCATCGGTCAAAGAGGGGTCAAATAGATCTGCAAAGTCGTCGCGTAGTGCCCACCGGGGGCTGCTGCTCGAGGTCACTACATCAGTGCGCTTGCGCATCGCGCCATGCTGGTGCCAGTGCTTGAATGTCTCGTCACGGAGGGTTTCGCGGGAGTTCTCGCGGTAGCGCGGCTGGAACGGCTCTCCCCACTGATCGAGCAGGGCTTCGACTTGCGCACGCCCTTTCGCCGCTGCGGTGCGCCAGGCAAGACGGTCCTGATGATCAGGATGCGCGAGCGCTGCGTCACTCATCCAGATAACCGTCGTCGGTCTGGCCCAAGTCACTGTGGTGACGGGTTGAGTGTCGGAGCAAACGGCATCGATGTACAGCAATGCCGAGACCGCCATCGCGGCCAGCGGGGCAGACAACGTTGGATCAAATGCTGCCCTCGGAAAAATCTGGCGGAGCCGTTGCTCAGCAAGGGCGGGCGTGATGACGGGACGCGATGGTCTCACCTCTCCAAGAGGGGGCAGTACGCGTTGTGTACGGCCTCTTCTAGTTCGGTGCCGCTGAGCTCGTTCCACTCAATGACGATGTCCGTGGATGGGAAGGGAAGTGCTTCGAGTTCATAGGCACTGACTGCGACAGACCCAGAGATCGCACGAATTACTTGGTCCATTGTCGACGTGCCCAAGACACGAGTCAGCGTCTCGGCTGTCAGCAATGGTCTGGGCGCTATTGGCCGGACGACGTTGACGTGGTTCTCGACGGTTACTCGACCGTGTCTGGCACCGAGATCGTTGGCTGTGAGTTGAGCCGCCACAAGGCGGCGGCGTTGCTCGGGCGCAGTGGTGCGCTGCACTAGAACCGCAGGCTGATCCAAGACCATAACCGCGGGATCAGACTTCTGAGATAGCGCCAGGTATCGCATTGCGTCTCGGGCTGCGTCCCGATGCAGGTGGCCACCATCGATATCAGCAGCCCAGATCACGTAAGAGCGGCTGGCTCCCCAGTGGGGGTACAGGTCGGCCCTCCTGCGGTTCCACACAAGCGGCCCGGTCGATACGCCCCACCCGATACTGCCAAGGGAGTTGGTCATGCGAGCAGCGCTCGCTGCGACAGGTGCGTGATCGGAACGACGCGGAAGGATCCAGGGGCTCGACGAACGTTGGAGCTTGACTCGTGCGATTGGGGTTTCAGCGCTACCGAGACTGGTGACTGTAGTTGTGCGGCGTCGACGCCGTTCGAACGTGGCCAGGCATGTCTCTTGGAGTACGGAGGTAAAGACGCCGCTGCGGTCTTCCACGAAAGTGATTGCGCTAAGGCCCGCAACTTCTCCGATGTAGGAGCGGAGCTGCTCGAAGTAGCGGCCGCTGGTGAAGCTCGTCGGCACTAACGCCGTCAGAACGCCGTCGTCGTCCAGTGATTCGATGCCGGTCCCTAGAAATAGACCGTAGAGATTGGCGTGTCCGTAAAGAAGGTGCGCATACCGGTCACGTTCAGAAGGGGCGAGTCTGACCCGGCCGTAGGGGGGATTCATGATGACCACGCGGGCGGGCCGGTCAGCTGCACGCAGTCCATCGCCCACTTGTGCCACTGCGGGGATTGGGCGTCTCCGCTGCTCTGGAATCCGGGCCAGTGTGGGGAGAAGCTCGGCAGCCACGAGGACGTTCGTGATCCAGACCGCAGCTGGGTCGGTGTCTACTCCCTCGATGAGGTTCGCAATGCTTGCCAGAGTGAACTCGGGGTCGTCTCCAGCCGAGGCGTGCAGATGCTCCCGGAGGGGAGCCAATAGAAGCGCGCCGGCTCCGCATGCGGGATCCCGCACCAGCCCCCTTAAACGTTGCGGCACAGCGGGCAGGTCAAGCGCCGATCGGGTCATCGACCACAGCTTCGTGGCGAGCTCTCGGGGAGTGTAATGGCGACCGTGGCGGGCTCTCGTCGATGCAGCCAAGCTGTCCACATAGGCCATTCCGATTTCCTCGGCGAGCAGTGTCGTCCACGGTGTTTCCGTTGGCGTCTGCGCCGCTGGAAGCTCTACCGGGGGTTGCGCCTCAAGGGCGCTTCGAACGTCGAGCCAGGCGCCCTGCAAATGCGCGGCCCTAGCCCGCGATTCCCACCACGAGGGGATCGCAGCCAACACCGCTAGGGCTGTGGGTGCCAGGTCGACTTCACTCGCAGAGATGTCGCTGCGTGAACCGCGCGCTCCGAGTGGGCGTAGCCGGATGGCGTCATTCATATCCGGTCCACCTTGCGGAGCGGTGACGATTGACACGCCGCCTCCTTCCGCAGGTGAATCTAGGTCACGCCAAAGTGTAGTGAACGCAGTACTGCAGCTTCGGCAGACGTGCCAACTGGCCCCGGGACGCGGTGTCGGCGCCCCGGTGCTTGCACGGCCGGAGCTCCGCAGCCTTGGTGAACCTCTAGGCGTCGTCGCGCTCTAGGAGGACGCGCGTGACCATGTCCTGCACTGCGTTGGTGGCGAGCTGTGTCGGGCCCGAAGCAGCGACGTCGTAGGGGCCAAATAGCGGAAGATCTCCGGTACGGACTCGTATGACTTCCCAGCCAGCGGAGCGCAAAGCAGCGTCCTTGTCCGGGTCGTTTCCATCGGCCGCGTGAGCATCTCCGTGGAAACCGGGGGAGTCGTATTCAATGGCGATCCGGTGCGAGGCCAGGAGGATGTCGGGGAAAACACGGTCGGATCCCCACGGCGTTGGGGGGACGATGACGGCATTGGCTTCGTCAGCTGGTGTGACCGGGAGTAGCAAGGACAACTTCCTGCGGAGCTCTAGTTCCGCTTTGGAGGTGGGTAGGTGATGGTCGGCGAAGACTGCGTCCCCGATCTGTGGAGCGGGATGCAGGCATTCGTCGCAGAACCCGACGATCCAGGTGGGCTGGCGGGAAACGAGTGAGATGTCCCGGGAGGGATGTCCGCACTTGCTATAGCGGGCAGCGAACTCATCTAAGGTGCACTCCCGGCATGCCGACTTGGAGCCAGCAACCCGCTGGTAGATGCGGGCGCGATTGTTCGGTCGACCGGAGCTGAAACGCCCTCGACGGCTGTACGCAGACTCTTGCCACCGGTGACCGTTCTCGCACTGCCAGAACCAAGCGACCGTCGACAGCGAAAAGCGGATCTGGCCTATCGGCACGCCAGCGTTGGCCTCGAGCTCTCGGTCGAACTGAGCGACGGCGGCAGGCCACGCGGACCAGTCAACGGCAGAACTTGTTCCGGGCATTCCTGCCTCTACCCACTCCTGCGGCGTGAACTTCACTGCCGCCTGCAGACCGTAGGTGGGTGCTGACGCAGCGCTGTACTCGTTCATTCGACCAGATCTCCTGCTCCCAGGTTTTCTGGAGTTTTACCGTCTGACTCCGACACATCTAGCATTCGCTAAACGGTGTCACGTCGGGTGCGAGCCCCGACTCGTCGAGGTTGAGGCAGTCGATCAGGCCAGACCCGGACACCGCCCACACATGCAGCGGGCGCTACTACCGGCTTGTGTCGCCGGCGGGCCGAACGACAGTGTCTCCGCAGCGAAGCTGACCGGTCACTCTCGCCAGAGGCGGCGGACAGTCCCGAAAACGCAGCCAGTCCACGCGCTCCCGCGTGGACTGGACACGATGTGGTACACTGGAAGGAATGGCCGCACTTACAGGTGCTCCATACCTTACCGATCTTTCCTACAAAAGTGACAGTAACAGTATGTGCTACCTGTGCGCAACCCTTGGTCGCGGTCCGCAGTTTGACCAGGGGAGGACGGAGGTAATCATGCGTGAAGCAAGACAAAGAGAACCGTAAAAGACTACGCCGTCTCGCTGCAAAGGCGCTGGCCCACTTGGGCTTCGGAGGCTTGAGCGGGACTGGTGTAGGCGGGATTCTGTGGGAGATTTTCTCAAGTCTCCTCTGACCCGCGTGAGTCATCGTCAAGCCTGATCCGCAGATCGTAGAACTGCGCGAGTTCACTGCTGGTCAGGGTTGGCGCCCCCAGGGGCTGCTCCAAGGTATCTGTAGACCGATGTGCGATGCAGGCCGAAGAACCGTCCCAGTTCCGCCGCGGTGTACTCGCCGGACGCGTGCATCCGTCGCAGTTTTTCGCCGTCGGAGGTGGTGAGCTTGTGTTGCCTGCCCTTGTACTTGCCCTCCGCTCTGGCCCGGGCGACGCCTTCGCGGGTTCGCTCGCGGTTCATGGCGACCTCGAACTCGGCCGCCATGCCAAGCACCTGGAACAGCATTGCGCCTACTGGATCGCTGGGATCGTAGGTAGTGCGCCCGACTGTCAGGGCTGCGCCCTTGGCTCGGATCTCATCGGCGATGTCGAGGAGATCGCGCAGCGAACGGCCAAGCCGGTCGAGCTTGGAGACTACGAGCTCGTCGCCGTCGCGCAGCTCGCCTAACGCCCGCTCGAGCGCTGGCCGCACACGCCGACGGCCGCTCACGCCTCGGTCCAGATGGATCTTGTCGGCCGCGACACCGAGGGCGATGAGGGCTTCCCGTTGCGTCTCGACGCTCTGTTCCGCGGTTGAGACTCGCCCATACCCGATCTTCACCCCGACAGTGTCGCATATACCCCTTCTCTATGCTCATTTATTGCACTACATTTATATGCGACAAGGACGCGCGGCGGCGGCACTGTTTTCGGGTTGTGTCGCGGTTGTCGCGTTAGAGGATCGTCAAATAAGACACCGTCTGACGGTCAACGTGAGATGTGAAGTTGACTGTAAGGCTGATCGTTCGATGGCGGCGTACTGCGATCGCTCTAACAGCCAATGGATGAAACTGTGAGCGCTGATGGAACGCGCTATTTGTTGGTTGTCGCCACCGGGGCTCATCTGGCGCTGATGGACGTCGGTTCGAACGTCATCGGCAGTTTCTTGTAGCCCCTCACGGGCCCTGAGAGAAGGCGCTCGGCGCCGTCGGTGAGTGCAAAGTCGGGTACGTAGGACAGGAGTTCCTCGTAGGCGACCCGGCACTCGAGCCTGGCTAGCGCGGCACCGAGACAGAAGTGGGGGCCGTGACCGAAGGCGAGACCACGCTCGGTTTTCCGGTCGAGAATGAATGACTCCGGGTCAGCGAACTCCCTGTCGTCACGGTTCGCCGACCCGTAGAGCATCATCACCTTGCTGCCAGTTCGCATGGTTTCACCGTGCAGTTCGACATCTTCGGTCACGGTCCGGGCTAGGCCTTGGACGGGGGACTCAAGGCGGAGAAACTCCTCGACAGCTGCAGGGAGCAGGCTGTGGTCCGCGGCGATCGTTCGCAGCGTGTCGGGGCGTTCACTCAGGATCTGGGCGGTGTTCGAGATGAGGTTCGTCGTGGTCTCGTTGCCGGCGATGAGAAGCATGAAGCAGAAGCCGAGGAGTTCCTCTTCGGAGAGCCTCTCGCCGTCGACCTCGGCGTCCAGGAGGGCGGACATGAGGTCGTCCTTGCGGTTGGCGCGGCGTGCGGCGAGCATCGGCGTGAAGTAATCGTAGAGCCCCAGGGCCGCGTTCATCCCATCCTCGACGGAGGCGGGGTCGTTGGGATTGACCTGCACGAGACGGTCGGACCACTCCCGGAACTGCTGCCGGTCCTCGTTCGGGATGCCGAGCATATCCGCGATGACAATCGTGGGCAGGGGGCCGGCGTACTCGTGGACGAAGTCGACCTCACCCCGCTCGATGAAAGACTCCAGGAGCCCCCGCGCGGTAGCCCGGATGCTGTCCTCCATTCCGGCCATCCGCCTGGGAGTGAAGGCCCGGGACACGAGCTTTCGGAGCGCGGAGTGCCGTGGGGGGTCCATCATGATCATCATCGGCATCAGGTCGACCATGCCTGTCGCGAGGTCCTGGCCGACGATGATCCCCTCCGCCGAGGAAAAGCGCCGGTGGTCCTGCGTGGCAGTCCAGATGTCGTCGAACCGGGACAGTGCCCAGAACTCTTGTTCCGTGTTCCAGTAGACCGGCGACTCCTCGCGCAGCACCTGATAGACGGGATACGGGTCTGCCTGGACGGCGGGGTCGTACGGGCTGTAGAGCTCCGACACTTGGGGCCTCCGGTCTAGATGACGTGCCACTTGGGACGGTAGGATACTTTCGTCCCACTGTACACCCGGTTTGCCTGCCAGAATAGAGGCGAGAAGTTCCCCCATTGCGAGGAGGCATGAAATCGACCAGCAGCTGTACCTCGACGCCACCTTGTCGGCCTTCTTGCGCCATGGGGTCAGCCGGACGCGAATGACCGACATCGCGGCGGTGGCGCGGGTGTCGAGGACAACGGCGTACCGGATTCTTGGTTCGGTCGATCGTGCGGCGACGAGCCTTCTGCAACGCGAGATCGAGCGCCTGCTGAGCGAGGTGATTCGCGGGCTCGACAGCGCAACTGACGCACCCGATGTGCTTGCCGTCTGCGCGCTGGCCCTGGAGCGGGTGGAGCAGCACCCCTTGTTCCGTAAGATCCGCACGGACGAGCCGGGGATCATCGGCGAAGCCCTCGTGCTTCACACTGCGCCGATCATCGACACCATTACCAGCGCGCTCTCGCCCTCTTTCCGGAAACTCGCGGATGAAGGCGTACTAGCGGTGGACGATCACGAGAACGTCATCGACAGGCTGGTTCGACTGGGAATCACATGCGTCCTGTCCCCACCTCGCGCCGGCTACCAGTCGTTGTTGAGCGATGTTCTCCGCGGCAATGCCGGGTAGGTGTGCGACTCGCTGCTTCCTGAGTGCCCATGTTGACCTGAGGGTATGGAGCTGAGGGGACGCGAACCCCCACATTGTGGACAGCGGGTGGTCACCGGACCTCCCCAGGGCTCCGCCGCTCGCGCGTGGGCGAGGAATCGACGAATTTCAGGTCACAGTCACAAGGTGGAACTGTACGGGCAGGGCCGTCTACGGGCACCGGGAGCGAGGTGTTGTCCCAACGGACTTTGTAGTTGTCGGTCACGGTTGTGACCCCGCGACCGAGGGAGAGAGAAGGGCTCTGTGCCAGGTGGATGGGACGGTATTCAAGTCGGCTCGCGTTTGTTGGCGGGGGCCTGACCGGAGATAGTGTCGGGTCGGAGGTCGAGGCGGCGCAGCAGCTGGGCGTTGAGGGCAACAACGACTGTCGATAGCGACATGAGGATGGCGCCGACGCTCATCGGCAACACGAATCCGATGGGGCCAGCACTCCAGCGGCGAGAGGCACGGCGGCGAGGTTGTACCCGGCGGCCCACCACAGGTTCTGCTTCATCTTGCGGTAGCTCGCGCGGGAGAGTTCGATGACCGAGAGCACCGAGCGCGGATCCGAGCTGGCCAGGATGACTCCTGCGGAGCCGATCGCCACGTCGGTCCCGGCGCCGATGGCGATGCCGACATCGGCTTGGGCCAGCGCGGGAGCGTCATTGACACCGTCGCCGACCATCGCGACTTTCTTGCCTTCGGATTGGAGCTCAGCGACCTTGGCGGCCTTGTCCTCGGGCCGGACCCCGGCGAATACCCGGTCGATGCCGAGCTCGGCGGCGACGGTGTCGGCGACGGCCTGAGCATCGCCGGTGATCATGACGACCTGCGCACCAGCAGCATGGAGCGCGTCGACGGCCTCACGGGACTCCGGCCGGATCTCATCGGCCAACCGCAATGCGCCGATCACCCGGTTCTCGGCGAGGATGTGCAGGATGATCGCGCCCTGGTCGCGCCATTGATCGGCGACGGGGAGTTCATCGCGGTCGTGCTGGTCGAGGAGGTAGGGGCCGCCGACCTCGACCACGG
This sequence comes from Hoyosella subflava DQS3-9A1, assembly GCF_000214175.1. Lineage (NCBI taxonomy): Bacteria > Bacillati > Actinomycetota > Actinomycetes > Mycobacteriales > Hoyosellaceae > Hoyosella > Hoyosella subflava. Next base: position 4,427,452 of record NC_015564.1, on the reverse strand, counting down.
TGCCCTCCACCGTTGCCTTGACGCCTACAGCTGGATATGAAGAGAAATCTGTCGCCTTCAGCACAGCCAAGGTTGCTCATCCTGGCGGGCAAGTCGACTCAGTAGAAGAATCTGTTGAGAGCTTGGTGGAGTTACTGGCAGGCCAAAGCTGCCGCGTGGTCTGAGCGGTTAGTGGGGTGGCGTATCTGTTGTTGTCGACTGCCGAGCAGAATGAAGCTCGTGAGCGAGAGCTGGCGGGGGAGTCGCGACCGGGTGTTCGTATGGAGGCTGTCCGCGCTGAACCCGGCCGTGTGCCCCGTAACTGCGGTTCTTGATGACCTTGGGCAGATTCTCCATGCAGTCTGAATCTGGATCGGCTACTTATCCGCCACTGCCCGGTGAGCCGGTACTTTTGAGCTGGCCATGGTTTTGTGGTCGCGTGAGCCAGCAGTGCCCGGGGCAAGGAACGCTAGCAAGACTGCGGCGCCGGCGGTAAGGATTGCCAACGTAAGCGTGGCCTGACTGCTGCCGTTCACAAATGCTTCTTTGGCGGAGTCGACCAATGGTTGCGCCATTGGTCCGGCTTGTGCGGCGACCTCTAGGGCGGCGGCCAGAGAATCGGCGACCGGACCACGGGCAGGTTCGGGTAGCTGAGGAAGGGTGGGTTGAATGTGGCGAGTGTATCCGGCGGCCCAGCAGAGCGTGTCAGATGGTTTGTGTGAGGCGTGTGTTCCTCATAGAAAGCAGTGACACTGATGAGCATGGTTGACAAGCTTGAGCGTGATGAGCGCCGACGTGCGCAGCGGGAGGGTGTGGAGGCGCTTGAGGCGTCGGGCGCGCTGGATGAGCTGTACGCGATGATTGATGCGGGGACTGTGCAGCTTGACGGCAAGGACGGGCTGATACAACAGCTGATCAAGGCCGGTCTCGAGCGGGGCTTGCAGGCGGAGCTGACCGGGCATCTCGGGTATGAGAAAGGCGATCCCGATGCCGCGCTGCACCCGAACTCACGCAACGGCGCCTATCCGAAAACTGTGGCGACCAGCGCCGGAGACATCGAGCTCGCGGTCCCGCGGGACCGCGACGGCTCGTTCACCCCGATGCTGGTGCCTAAGGGGTCCCGCCGCGCCGGAGGCCTCGATGACATGATCATCTCGCTGTACGCGGGCGGGATGACCGTCCGCGATATCGAGCACCACCTGGTATCCACGATCGGGGCGGAGGTCAGCCGGGAAACGATCTCCAAGATCACCGACGAGGTGCTCGAGGAGGTCATAGCCTGGCAGCGCCGTCCGCTGGAGTCGTTTTACCCGGTGATCTATCTGGACGCGATCGTGGTGAAGGTCCGCGACGGGGCTCACGTGCGTAACAAGGCCGCTCATATCGCCGTCGGCGTGGACATGGACGGCATCAAGCATGTTCTCGGGACCTGGGTCCAGGCCACCGAGGGCGCGAAGTTCTGGGCCGGGGTGTGCGCCGAACTGGCCAATCGCGGGGTCCGCGACGTGCTGATCGTCTGTTGTGACGGGCTGACCGGCTTCCCGGAGGCGATCGAGGCGACCTGGCCCGATTCGCTGGTCCAAACGTGCGTTGTGCATTTGATCCGCAACGCGATGCGCTTTGTCGCGTACGGGCAGCGCAAAGCCGTCGCCGCAGCGCTCAAGAACGTGTACCAGGCCGCCGACGAGGCGGCCGCTCGGGCTGCCCTGGACGCGTTCGCGTCCTCTGAACTGGGCAAGCGCAATCCGCACGCGGTGCGCGTGTTCGAAGACGCGTGGGACCGGTTCACGCCGTTTCTGGCGTTCCCGCCGATGCTGCGGCGGGTCATTTACACCACGAACGCGATCGAGTCGCTGAACTACCAGCTGCGCAAGATCATCAAAAATCGGGGGCACTTCCCGAATGATCAGGCCGTGGTCAAGCTGCTATGGCTGGCGATCTGCAACATCGAGGACAAACGCGCCCGCGAACGCGCCAAAGAACGCGGGCTCGGCCGCGGCGCTAAACGCAAAGCCGACGGCCGACTCGTCGAGGGACAACTCGTTACGAACTGGAAACAAGCCCTAGCCCAACTCGCCCTCGCCTACCCCGACCGGATAAATCCCCACCTGTAACCCACACGAACACAACAACTTACACAAAAATCTTGACAGGCTCGGCCAGCACACTGCCGGCCACTGCGATCCCCATCGCAGCGCCGATCTCGCGGGCCGCATCGTTGACTGCGGCGGCCACCCCGTGTTTGCTCTCCGGAGTTTCGGCGATGATGGCGTAGGTTGCCGGGGCTGTACATAGTCCAAGTCCTGCGCTCATGATTAACAGCGGCCATAGCAGGTCGAGGTAACGTGCATCGACGGTCAGCCTGCTCACCAGCATCAGGCCAACTGCGATGGTCACCAGGCCAGCGACGGTCATCACTCGCAGCCCAAATCGCTGTGACAGTCGGGGGGGCGATCACCGAGATCACGATCAGTGGGACCGTCATCGGCACCAATCCCAACGCCGAGGCCAACGGTCCGTAGCCAAGGATTAATTGCAGGTACTGCACCAGGAGTAGAAACACCCCAAAAGTAACCAAGAACTGGATGGCCACCGACAACGAGCCGGCGCTGAAACCGCGCCTGGCGAACAACCGAACATCCAACAAGGGGGCCGAGGATCGCAGCTCAAAGAGGATGAAAAAGACTGTCGCCAAGATGCCGACCCCGGCGCTGGCGAGAACAGTCGGGTCGGCCCAACCCCGCGCGGGAAACTCGATCGTGGCGAATACGATTCCCGCAACCGCAACCGCAGCTGCCCCCGCGCCCACCCAGTCCACGGGAGGGTGATCATGCTGGCTGGACTCAGCGATCGTGCACGCCAGCGCGGCCAATAACGCTCCCGCTGCAGTCAGGCCGACAAATACCGACACCCACGACCAACGCTCAAGCAACACCCCAGCGCCGAGGATGCCCAACACTGCTCCGGAGCCGGCGACTCCAGCCCACACACCTACTGCTCGGCCGCGATGAACGGCGGCAAAACCAGCGGTCAGAATCGATAGCGTCGAGGGCATTACCAGTGCAGCGCCCGCCCCGGCAATCGCTCGCGCAGCGATCAACCACGCCGGGTCAGATAGCAGCAGGGGAAGTGCGGACGCCATGGTGAATATCACCAGACCTATTACGAGAACCGCCCGTCTCCCGTAGCGGTCACCGATCGCTCCAGCGGGCAGGACCAGGCACGCCAGTACCAGCGTGTAGCCATCGACGATCCAGGTCAGCTGGGCTTGCGTCGCTCCAGTCTCTACCGCTATCTGCGGTAATGCCGAATACAGTGCGGCCATGGCCGCGACCACCAACGCCACGGCAAGGCACGACACCGTGAGCATCCACCATTCGGCTCGGGTCCACCGGGATGACTCGGTGATGGTCTGTTGGGACGAGTTCATCGCCGGCCCCTTGCTGTGAGATGGTCGATCTTGTTTCGAGACAAGTAGTATCACAGTATCCGGCTGGCTGGACAGGTTAGCTTGGACGAGAAGTGAACGTCGGCCGAAGGGGGAGAGCGTGAACGACTGGAGTGCTGACCGGCCCGCTACGGACGACGACGAGCTCGATCCGCGACTGCTGCGCTCGCGAAAACGATTACTCGACGCTGCTACGCATCTTCTGAGCACTGGCGGTGTAGAGGCGGTTACCGTCGAGGCGGTCACTCGAGTGTCAAAGGTCGCGCGGGCCACGCTCTATCGACATTTCGGCGGCACCGCCCAGTTGCTTGCAGCGTCCTTCGAGCGGTTGTTGCCTCGCGTCGAGGTCTCTACCGCCAGTGGGTCGGTACGGGACCAACTCATCGCGCTTCTTACGGCCCAAGCTGACCTGATTGACCAGGCGCCGCTGAACATTACAACTCTGGCTTGGCTGTCAATCGGATCAGTCGGCAGCGATCCTGCCGATTCGGCCGCGATCACCTCACTGCGCAGTCGAGTCATTGAGGAGTACCGGCAGCCCTTTGACCACATCCTCACCCAGCCTGACGTGCGAGCACAGCTCGGGAACATCGACGCCACCTTCGCGATCGTTCAACTCCTCGGCCCCGTCGTGTTCGCTCGCCTCACCGGGCTCTGCACGGTCGACCACGACGGATGCGTGCAACTCGTTGATGATTTTCTTACGGCCCGCAAGCAAGGAGACAAACCCATCCCGGCCGAATCCAGCCACGATCTGAACCGCCCTGGCGTCATCGGCGGACCCTGCTGAATCAGGCGTTCCTACTTGTTCGATAGGTGGGACCGCTCGCCGCCGAGGTCACAGGGGAGGTGGCGGTCAAACCCAGAGCCCGCTCGTTTCGGTGCACAAGCGTCGGCGCGCCACCCACTGCAGTCGGTGAGTGCGGCCGGAACTTCTACAGTCCGTTTTGGTCTTCCCGGTTCTTCAGGCTGCCGCGAGTGATCGCGAAGCTGACTCCAGAGCTTCAGCCAGTTGAAGCTCGAGCGTGGGTAGGAGGCTAACCGTCGAAGCCACGCGCTCCAGCCGAGTATGCGCATCGACCTCGTCCTCGATCCCGGCTCGGCCGGCCTCCGTCCATGTCTGTGCACAGCGTCTGGCGACTACGGAGAGATCTTCGGTCGCGAGGTCACCGGTCAAACGTGCCACGTCCGCGCAGCCGTCAGCGAGCAGCTTTCGGAACAGGCCGCCACCGGTGCCGGCCTTCTCGATGAAAGCGTTCAGGCTGAGTAAGAGGATCTCGAGTTCGTCAGCCGGTAGATGGGACCAAGTCCGGACATCAGCGGCGAGCTGGGCGACCGCTGCTAAGCCTTCGGTACCGCTCACCGCGGTTGTGAGATCGGCGATCCCGGGCGGAGTTGGGTGGCGCATGTTCGCTGCCGATTGACGGAAAGCCGTCGCGGCAACCTGCGCAAGATCCGGCAACACATCCGGCCAGGCGATGCGGTACGTGGTGTGACGTGTCGGTTGTGGGAATGACATCGACGACCGTGCTCGAGCGAGAGCTTCGAACGGAACCTCTTGGACCTCGGCACGGTCGTTGTCAACAACGAAGGCGATCCTCTCGGCCTCGTCGTAACCAATTACCACGATATCGTGGCGACTCATCTGGAGCCGAACCCGCAGGTAGGGCAACTCTGCAATGTCGCCCCATATTAGGGCTGGCCTGCCGGCATCGATCTCCTGGCTAATCCACGACCATCCTTCTCGGGGATCGTCGGTCGTGAGCACTTGGACCTGTGCGCCCAGTAGATGGGGGAGATTTACTTCGAAATCGGAGTCTCTCCCTACCAGGTAAAGCGGTGGAAAGAGGTCGCTCGAGAGCAAGTAGGACAGGCCAAGTGACCCCCCGAGGGTGAAGACGAGTCCTTCATTGGGCGGTTCTCCCCAGTCGAGGCCTTGCCAGTGCAGAAGGTCTCGCATCGCGGCTGAGCCGCAGTGTCCCCCGATCCGATGTGGGTAGTTCTCGATGAGCGTCTGGCGAGTCATCAGAGTTCCTTTCTGAACGGCAGGCGGGGATCCGTAGCGTTCTTCGCGGTCCGTTGGACGCCGTGATCGTGAACGGCGAGATGGCGCGGCGCACCGTCTCATCAGTGAGTCTGACAGTGGGTACGAAACGGGCTCTCTTGCTGCGCCAATGGAATGTCAGCGCCGTTCGGCAAAGCTCCGCCACTGACCGTGCGAGTCCCGCTCGGGACTGGCCTACCCATCGCCCGAGGACTCGGGAGAACCCGTATGAATGAAATCGGTTTGGACGAAAGGACGCTGCTGTGTGATGACCTGTTTGCTGAGCATGAAATCACGGGGGCGATTGATGCAGTCTGCAGCAAGGAGTTCACCACCACGGAGGTAGAAGCAGCTGAAGCTACGGCCTACGGTCGGATCGCCGCTTAGGACAACTTGGTCGTATCCACAGCTCAGACCGGCAATTTGGAGTTTGACATCGTACTGATCTGACCAGAACCAGGGCAGCGACACTGCGCTCTTGGACTTCCCGCAAAGGGTAGCCGCGGCGAGTTTCGCCTGATCGGTTGCTCCGGGTACGGACTCCAGCCGGACTCGGCGACCGTATCGAGAGATGTACTTGCTGGCACAGTCTCCGGCGGCAACGATGGCTGGGTCACTGGTTCGGGCGTGCTCGTCGATCACCACACCATCGTTCAGGGTCAAGCCCGCCGCCTCGGCGAGTTCCGTTCTCGGTTCAACACCAATGCCCACGATGACGAGATCAGTCGGAATCGACTCGCCAGTAGATAGTGTGACCTCGCGGACGCAGTCGTCTCCGACTAATGCTGCGACTTTGGCGCCCGTTCGGATGTCGATGCCCTCCTCTCGGTGGATCCGCTCGAAGAACGTTGATACGGCGGGAGCAGTGACCCGCTCGAGGACGCGAGTGGTCGCCTCGAGCACGGTGACTTCCAGGTCCAGGTCCAGGGCGCGTAGCGAGGCGGCCGTCTCAAGTCCGATGTAGCCGCCCCCGACGATCGCCACCCGCCGCCCGGGGGTGGCGGATGTGCGGATTATCTCGACGTCTGCGGCAGTCCGAAGGTAATGGACCCCAGCGAGCTCGGCCCCAGGAACGCGGAACTGACGAGGGCGGGCTCCCGTGCACAGCGCGAGCTTGTCGTATGTCAGTGTTTCGCCGGTGCTCATAACGATGTTCCCAGCCGAGCGGTTGATCGCCTCCACGTGCGCGTCCAGAAGCTGGATTCGCTGCTTGGAGTAGAAGTCCGAACTGCGGATGGTGATCTCGTCGAGTGAGCATTTGCCGGCCAGGTAGGACTTCGACAGCGGAGGGCGTTGATATGGAGCTGCCGACTCTTCGCCGATGAGGACGACCTCACCGCTCCAGCCTTCTTGGCGCAGACTCGCCGCGAGTTGGGCTCCGGCATGGCTGGCACCGATGATGAGGGCTCGCTGCGATGTCATGCGCCGGATTTCGGGGTGAGGCGCACCATCATTTTGCTGATACCCCTCACGAAGTTGGACTGCACGTACTCGGGTTCGCCGACGACCTCGATGTTCTCGAAGCGGGGGAGCAGCTCTTCCCAGAGAATTCGCAGCTGCATTTCGGCCAGTCGGTTGCCCATGCACCGGTGTACGCCGAACCCAAAGGCGATGTGGTTGCGGACGTTGGCCCGGTCGATGATGAAGTCATCGGGCCGCTCGAACACACGCTCGTCGCGGTTGCCTGAGGCGTACCACATCACGACCTTGTCACCCTTACGGATGAACTGACCGTTCAAGATAGTGTCAGTCTTGGCGATTCGGCGCATGTATGCCAGCGGCGTTTGCCACCGGATTATCTCCGAGACCATGTTGGGGATCAGGTCGGGGTTGGACTTGAGCTTTTCGAACTGGTCTGGGAACCGGTTCAGCGCCAGAACGCCACCACTCATCGAGTTCCGGGTCGTATCGTTCCCTCCGACGATCAACAGAACGAGGTTGCCCATGAATTCCATTGGGCGGTCGATTAGGTCTTTGGTGTTCTCGTTGCTCTGCAGCATGGTGATCAGATCGAAGCCGGGTTCTTCCCCAGCTGCTGTCCGAGCCTTCTTGTCGTACCACAGAGAACTCAAACCTCGCGCCATCTCGCGCATTCCGTCGAACGTCTCGTCGAGATCCGCAGGACCACCGTTCGCTTCCTCGAACGAAGTCGCGATATCTGACCAATGAACGAGTTTGTGACGTTCCTCGTATGGGAAGTCCAAGAGCGTCGCGAGCATTCGAGCTGTCAGTTCGATCGATACAGCCTGGACCCAATCGAACGGCTGATTCACCGGCAAGCCGTCTAGTACCTCGCGAACCCGAGACCGAATGAGCGTCTCCATCTCACGCAGGTTCTTAGGCGCCACCACCCCCTGCACAGCTGCCCGCTGCACGTCGTGGCGCGGTGGGTCCATCGCGATGAACATTTCGATATCGAGAAAACGAGGCGGGGACCCGATCACTATCATCGGCTCGGCGGAGAAGACCTCATGGTTCTTATCGACCGCGACGATGTCTTGGTGTCGCATCACCGACCAAAACGGCCCGAACGCACTATTGGGCTGAAAGTGGACCGGAGCCTCGTTTCGCAGGCGCTCATAGTAGGACTGCCAGCGTCCTTGGCGATAGAGAAAGGGATTACTGAGGTCGATGTCGGCGAGCTCGACGTCCTCAACGGGAGGGATGGGACTCTCTACGAAGAGCTTCTTCCCATTCGTCTTTGTCACCCAGCGCCGAGTCCTGTCGTACAGATGGGCGCCTCGGATTTGAAGATCCATCGGGATGGCCGATCGGATCCTGTCTCCGACTTCTACATGATTGCTTGACACGACTCTTGATCCCTTCGTCGTTACATCTGGAACTCTGGCACCTGGACGACCAGGCCGTCCCAATCCGCGGACGCGGTCATCTGGCACGACAGCCGAGAGGTCGGCAGCCTTTCCGGGTTCATTGCGAGCATCTCCTCTTCACTTGCTCCCGAGCGGCCGACCTGTTCGGACCACTGCGGATCAACGATGACATGACACGTGCCGCACGCGGCTTCGCCTCCGCAGTCAGCGTCAATCCCGGGCACCGCGTTGTTGACGGCGATCCGCATGAGTGACTGCCCCTCCTCCAAGGGCACCACGTGCTTCTCTCCCTCATGTGAGACGAAGGTTACGACTGTCATCCCTGGCTCCTGCGTGGTTGTTCGGGTAGTAGCTGCTCACAGCATTGCTAACAACGACGACTGTGGCTAGGTTGATTGAGGGCAGAAGCTTGTTAGTTTGGCTCAGGAGGCGGGGGCGATGAATCTTGATCGCGAGGGCGTGCCACCGCTGGTGTTCGCGCAGTTTCTTGAGAGCCCAGTTCTGGAGCAAGACGCCGTCGCACGGTTCCGCGAGATCATGGATCGTGAGCGAACCGACGTCGAGTCACTTCTCGCCATCAACGCCCAGGTTCCCCTGCGGTGGATTAGGGAGGCCTTGCCCGATCTCGACGTTGACCAAGCAACAACCCTCGGTTTGGCTTTCGCCCAACATGCTCATCTGACATCCTTCGGGCCGCTGAGCGTCCCACTCGTGAGCGCAGGCTCTGCGGGCGAGATATTGGAATTGCTCGCCTATCTGCCGCTAATAACCCCAGCCCTGAGTGCGCAGTTCTACTCAAGTGAACACGGAGTGTCTGTTGCGCTCAATGGGCAGACAGGCGATCGTACTCTGGACTCCCTAGTGGTCACCTACTGTGGCGCAGTCCTACTGAGGCTGCTACATATGCTCGTTAACGATGCGCCGAACATCACACTCTCACTCAGCTGGGCCGCTCCAAAAGGCCTGCCCGCCGATCAGGGTTGGTTAGCTAATCACCTGGTATTTAACGCTCCAGTGTCGATCCTCCATCTCCCCATCGACGCGGTCAATGACGTCTGCCGATTCTCGGACCCCGTGGCGTATCGTCTCGCGGTCAGCGACTTGCAGCGAGGGCTTGACGAGCGAAGTGACAGTACTTCGTACTCGGATAAGGTGAGACGTCTGATGGAAAAGCGCCCCGCGAACTGTGGGAGTCAATGGATTGCAGAAGAACTCTCCATCTCTACGAGCACTCTTAAACGGCGCCTCGCTGAGGAAGGGGTGACCTATCGCGGTCTGCGCCAGTCGATCATTCGTGAGTACGCGATTCTTCGCTTGCTCGACGGATCTATGTCCACAAGCGAGATTGCCAAGGACCTCGGATACAGCGACCTCGCCAGCTTTTCACACGCCTTCAAGCACTGGACCGGCCACTCGCCGACAAAGTTCCGGCGACGTTAGCAGTGTCTCTTAATTGACTCGTGCAAGATGACTGGCGATGCACGGTGTCCGCCGCCTCGCGCCCTCTTCGGGCGTGGCGTTCAGCTTCTTCAGCGTTCCGTCGGCATACCCGACTCGGATTCGGACCTGGAGCTCGTCACGGTGAGTCAAGCCTAAGTTCTCGGGTTCTTCTGCGACTTCAAAAAGTGTTCAACCTCGACCACGATGAACAGGGCAGTAGCAGTAATAACACTGCGGCCCCCTGCATCCTCCATCGTGGACGTGAGGTGCAATTTCCGGCCCTCGCGAGACCGAACTGCGGCGCGCAGGATGTACGGGTTGTCGAGCAGTACCGGCGTAAGATAGTCGAGCTCGAGACGGCGCGTCACGGCGAGCTCGCCGACCGAATACAGCAAGAAGCCGAAAAGGTCGTCCATCACGGTCGCTACCGCGCCGCCGTGTGCAATGCCGGGTGCTCCAACGTGGCGCTGGTCGAAATGGTGGTGTGCGATGACGCCGTCGCCGTCACGCCGTACCGAAAGGAAGTGTCCATTCGGGTTCTCTGGTCCACAGCCAAGGCAGTTGGGGTGGTGGGGAGGAAGCTCGGATGAATCGGATTCCTTGCGCGTAAACGAGCGCACCCAGGTGTCTATATCGGCACCTACCGGCTCGCCGGCAGTATCGCGAAATTCGTCCATGCCCAGATCTTCCCCTCGATGAATTTGCGCTGGGTGTGACACCTTTGCCCAGGGCGACGGACATGCTGCCGACGCCCGTACGTTCGACCCGCGGCGTCGCCGTGAGCGGACCAACCCCAACCATGAACGTGCCTGAGGCCCGACGCAGGTGGCCTGCGCAACTGGCTGCCGACGACACGATAGTGACGTCCACAAGAAGGCTTACTGAGCCGGGACACCCGCGTACTATACGAACATACAGTATACGATACCTACGTATAGTCTAGTTTCGGGTCCGTACATTCGCCCGCAACCGAAGGGGAACCGCGTGAATCGCTCCGCACCAGGCGCTGCGGGCCAGGACCTCACTGCCAAGGCGCGCATCCGCAACGCCGCACTGGATCTCTACGCCGCCAACGGCGAGGACGGTACTTCCTTGCGAACCGTGGCAACCGCGGCCGGAGTGACGGTGGGTCTCGTGGTCCATCACTACGGGACAAAGGACGGTCTGCGCGAGGCGGTCGAGCGACTGGTCGTGGAGCATTTCGCTACTGCACTTGCCTCGGCGGCCGTGGACGTCCCAGGCGCCGACATCGCCCGGATCCGCAACGAGGCGGTTGCCGACATGCTGGTCGGGCGTCCCGAGGTGGTGAACTATCTGCGCCGCGCGTTACTAGATCCCAGCGGTCAGCGGGGGCAGTTACTCGAACGGCTCACCGAGCTGACACACCGGGAAGTGGTGGCTATGCGGGAATCTGGTGCGGCGTCCAAGACCCGCGCCGATGCTGTTCAAGTGGTCGACGTCATCGTCACTCAGCTGGGCCGGTTGTTCCTCCAGCCACTCGTGGACTCGATGTGGTCCCATCTTGGGACGTTCACCCACACCGAAGGCCCCGACAAGCCGGAACTGAGTGTTCGGGTCACCGAGACAGTGGCAACCCGTCGCCCGGTCCGGTTTACCCTCTAATGAGCCTTGCACCCACGTTAGTGGTAGAGCTGCTGCACCCCTCCCGCGGCGCGAGCTGCCGTGGCTAGCGCGCATCTCGACCGCGAGCCGCAGGTGGCAGCGTTTTCGCCCTTGTGGAATCGGCTAGCAATAGACGCACGACGAACCGCGAAGTAACAGCTCGACCTTCGCTCATACCAGGTCACATACGGTCCGAGCACGGACGCGCCCGTGCGATTGGGAGGGGTCGAGCTCGCGGAATCTACAACTCGGCATCGTTGGCTTTACATAACGACGATTATCGGCGTTAACATATTTGCTGGCAGGAGCGCTTTTCGGCGCGCTGTCCGCTCAGGACAGGTTGTGGGAACGGCTGTCCTGAGCGGGTTCGGCGCTTGCTTGTTGGGGGCGCTGGGCAGGTGGCCTAGTTGGCTGCTGCGTACGCGTCGGCTACGTCGGCGGGGATGCGTCCGCGGTCGGAGATGTCGTAGCCATTGTTGCGGGCCCATTCGCGAATCGCTTTGGTGTTCCCGGACGTGGCTGCAGTTTTGCGGGCAGTCTTGGCCTTCCTTCCGGTCACCCGGTGGCCGGCCTCGATGTACGGCGCTACGGCCTCGCGGAATGCCTCGGCGTTGTCGTCGCTAAGGTCGATGGAGGGCGAATTCATATGGTCCTTGCAACACCCCTGTTGAACAGGGGTGTTGTAGATGGTCATGACGCGTCCGCGGAAGCGAGCCGACATTCAGCGCGAGTTTTGGTTACGAATTCGATCGGGTGAATCGATTACTGACGCGGCGGCTTCGATGGGGTTCCATCGTCAGACGGTGACGCGCTGGTTCCGCAAAACTGGCGGGGTGACGCCGTCATTAGTCAAGCCGCCTTCCGGGCGGTATCTGTCGTTCGAGGAACGCGAAATGATCGGGATGCGATACGCAGCGAAATGCTCGATACGTGAGATAGCGCGGCAGCTGGATCGTGCCCCGTCGACGGTGAAGCGCGAGATCGATCGGGGATACAGCAAAACTTCCGGCAATCGCCGCTACTACACCCCGACCTACGCCCAGGCGAAGGCGGAAGAGCGTGCTCAACGTCCTAAGGACAGTAAGCTCGCAACGAATGAGCGGTTGCGCTCCTATGTGCAGGACCAGCTGAAAAGGAACCTGAGTCCTCAACAGATCGCGGGAAGACTGAAAGTGGACTTCCCCGATGATGAGGAGATGCGGGTGTCACATGAATCGATCTACCGGTCGCTGTACGTCCAGACTCGAGGCAGCCTGAAACGGGAACTCGCCAGACACTTGAGAACCGGCCGCAGCCTGCGTAAACCCAACCGCACAGCCGATAAGCGGCGCGGTCGTATACCTGGCATGGTCAATGTCAGTGAGCGCCCGCCCGAGGCCGATACCCGGAAGGTTCCCGGCCACTGGGAAGGCGATTTAATCATGGGGAAAGACGGCGCCACCGCCATCGGCACCCTGGTAGAACGCGCCAGTGGGTTCGTCATGCTGCTGCACCTGCCCGATGGTCATAGCGCGATGCAGGTACAGGACGCGATCGTCGAGAAAATGGGGCAGCTGCCAGAGCTACTGCGCAGGTCTCTCACATGGGACCAGGGCAAAGAACTAACACGACATGTGCAGATCGCAGCCGCGACCGGACTCAAAGTTTACTTCTGCGATCCGCACAGTCCCTGGCAACGCGGATCCAACGAGAACACCAATGGCCTGCTGCGCCAGTACTTTCCAAAGGGAACGGATCTGTCCCTTCACGGCCCTGGGATCCTCGACCTTGTTGCCACCGAACTAAACGATCGCCCCCGCAAACGTCACGGCTACGCAACACCCGCAGAGAAACTCCAGCAACTACTCTCAAACGAACAACCAGAAAATCCAGGTGTTGCAAGGACCCCCTGAATCCGAGGAGTATTCCTTGCCTTCGAAGGCAAAAGAGATGGTGTTCGACGTCTCGCCCAGGTCGGTTCCGTCGAGATCGTCGATGTATCGCACCTGAAATTGCTGAGCCATTGCTTCCCCCTACTGCGATTGCTGTCCTTGCGGGATCACAGTATGCATCACGGGAATAAATGAGGAGCGATCACATTCGTCGACGCTTCACGCCAAGGGTTTCTGCGCACTGCATCCCGGTGGTATGCGGCGTAGACCTAGAGGTTATCCGTAGTGGTAGCGGCAGGTGGCGATACGGACTTCGGTTTCGGTGACTTTGTAGACGAGGCGGTGTTCGTCGGTGATCCGTCTGGACCAGTATCCGGCGAAGTCGTATTTGAGGGGTTCGGGTTTGCCGATTCCTTCATTGCCGTTGCGTGTGATGTCCTGCAGGAGGGTGTTGATCCTTTTGAGAATCTTGCGGTCCTGCTGTTGCCACCAGAGGTAGTCCTGCCAGGCGTTGTCGTCCCAGACCAGCAGCATGTCAGTCGGCGTCGAGCAGGTCGCGGGGCTGTCCGCGGCCGGCCTCGAGCCTTTCCATCGCGTCCAGGAGTCGGCGAGCGTTGGCCGGGGATCGCATCAGGTGGGCGGTCTCGCGCAGGGACTCGTAGTCGTCGAGGGAGACCATGACCACCGGCTCGTGGCCAGCACGGGTGATGACGACCTCCTCGCGGTCATTGGTGACCCCGTCGAGAACCTCGGCGTAGCGCGCCCGGGACTCGGTGTAGCTCATAGTCTTCATTACGAACCTCCTGTACGTAAAAGCGTACAGGTTAAGAACGGGTGGGGCAACTAGGCTGTGTTCGTTGCGGAGCTTCGGTGCGCGTTCAGGGAACCCGACGAACGTGTTGCATACGCGGCCGCTGGGCTACCGGATTGACGCCACGCCGCGCGCGCAGCAGCGCTTCGTCCTTGACGTTTTCACTCACTACCATTCGGCTGAGGATTCGCTTCTGCGTTTCGGGCGTCCAGTAGATCTTGAGATGCTGACGAGCCCGGGTGATGGCGGTGTAGAAGATGCTGTGCGAGATCCGCTTCTCACTGGCGTCCGTGATGACGACCTTGACGCTCGCGAACTCGAGGCCCTGCGCGCGGTGGATCGAGACGGCGTACGCGATCTGGAACGGCAGCACCGTGGTCGCGGAGTCGTCATCGTCGTCGGTGCCCGCACGCTCGAGCACGTCGAACTGCACGACGGTGTCCGACACCCACCGCAGGTCCGCACCCCAGAGATCCGCTGTCGTCACGGTTCGCTTGATGTCTACGTCGAAAGTGATCCGGCCGGGCACGTAGTCAATCTTGGTGATCGTGCCCTTCATGTTGTTGAAGATCAGCGGCCGGAACCGGTCTGTCTCGTTAAAGAGAACCGGGTCGCCGACCTTGAAAGTTGAATCGCCCCACACGACGGCGGGGTTCGGGTTGCTCGTCTGCATGAAGCGGTTGACGTTGTTAATGCCGTAGAGACCGTCGTAGTTCAGGCAGAGCACAATCTCGTCCGGGTCGACGCGAGCGAACAGCGATCCATCAAGCGCCCCGGCGTACGCGTTTCCAGAGATTGACTCCTCGATTTTGTCGTCGAGCGTTCGCACTCGGTTCCAGAGGGTCAGCAGGGCACCGTCGTTCGTGCGGTACGGCTCCGTGAGCTCAAATACGGACTCGGGCGTGATGTAGGAGCGGATCGTCCTGAACCAGTTGCCGAACTCTATTGACTCGATTTGGTAGACGTCGCCGACTAGTACGAGGAGGTCGAACGAGGTCTTATCTAGAACCTTCAGTAGATCAGCGTTTCCGACGGTGCTGCACTCGTCAATGACGAGCAAATCGAAGTGCATCCAGTTCGTGGCGGATCCGCTACCTAGATGGCTGTCGATCGTGCTGAAGTACGCATCGCTCGAATTGGCGCGACGACGAAGATTGTCGACGGCGGTGTTGGTCTTGGCGAGGAAGAGCTGCCGGGCACTATCGAAGTACTTGGCAATGTGCTCCACCATGCGGGTCTTGCCTGTTCCGGCCGCACCGTAGATGAGGGCGACTTTGGACTCAGCAAACAACCGAGTGAGCGCGTCTGCCTTCAGCTCATCGTCAATCTCAAATGGGTTGGCGTCGATCCAGGCCCTCGCGTCGGTCTCGTGATTAGCGAGACCACTCGCCGCGATTGCCTGAAGCTTGTCGATGATCGTGACCGAGTCGTTTTCGTATCCGGTGATGAGGACATGGCCTTTGTCGTGCGCCATGTGCCGCGGCTTGTGGGTTGCTGTCGGTGGAAGGAGGTCGTTGTACTTCGCGACCAGCTGATCGAGGTCGCCGAGGTCCTCGAGCTCCGCGTCCGGCGTGTAGATGTTGCCGTGTTGCTCGACGTTGTTCATGACGCGGCGAGCTAGGAACTCGTGCTCGCGCCCCTCACTGCTGAGCGCCGTGGCGAGGTCGAAGAATCGCGGTGTGTGGCGGCGAGGGTAGGAACAGAAGGGCATGGTGTCGAAGGGGCGTGACATCGGCGTGAGGAATAGGTTCGACAGCGGCCCACAACGTTCTGGCTTGTACTGCGCTCGGACCACCATGTTGTTCATGCCCAGAAGCAGGTACCGCAGGATCCGCGAACCGGGCCGGTTGTGTCGGATGATGTCTCGTGAGCTCTGGAGCATAATGAAGATCTCGTCTGCCCGCGTGATGCCGTCGGTCGCCCAGGTGCGAACGCGCACGAAGTCCGCATCAGGCATATCGATCAGGTCCAGCAGGCTAAATTTGGTGGTCGTCAGGTACTGCATGAGGTTGCGGTACTCAAGCTGCCCCGCCTTCACATTGGTCTGCTGACCGAAGAAACGCGCGTAGTTGTTGAACTCGCAGGGACGTATTGAGACGTCCCATGAGCGAATCAGGACGATCGGCATAGCTTGTCCGAACACATCGATTGAGCTGCGCTCCAGCTCCATGTTTGCGGCGTAGGAGTCTGACACTTCGATGTTGGTGAAGCCGATGATGCGGTCGAACTTGCTTGTCTTGTTGTGCGCCGGCGCGAAGGTGACTTCGTAGTAGATCCGCCCACTCGCATAGAAGGGTCGCGAACTGAGGACGTAGTACCGATCGCGCCGCGGAACGCGCGGAGGCGCCGATCCCGGCGCTCCGATTTGGGCGGCGATTTTCTCGTAGTACTCGCGAAGCAAGGGATCGAGGTCGAGAGGGAAACGCTCGAGGTTTCGCAGAATATCGGTGCCGAGGTGATCTTTCGCGATCTGACGCGTGCGGAGCAGGTACTCGTAGTACTTCAGCATCAGCCGCTCGGATGGGTCGCTGTCGAGCGTGAAGTGGGACACGCTGACCTGCAGCATGGCGTGGAAGCGCGTTAGTGGTCGGTACTTGGCCTGCGCCTTCGCGAAGTCTCGAGCGGGGTCGAACTGCGTCTGGTAGGTGAAGCTCCGCGTGGGATCGCCCGTATGCGCCCAAACGATCATCGCTTCGACGAGATCGCGGAGGTACTGCAGGACGTTCTTCGAGAGGAACCCGCGGTCCGCGGTAATCATCGAGATGTTCGTATCGATGGCGTCGCTGGCGGCGCGCACCTGTCCCTCGAGCGTCGCCATCAGAGGATCCGCTCGTGGAGGCGATGCGCTGCGTCGTGGCTACAAGTGGGGTCGCCCATCGCGCTCACTACGTCGGCTCCCGCATTGCCGAGACTGGCACCCGCGATGCGGCGATCTTGTACAGGCCAACGGGCAGCCCCGAACCGGTGAGGAAGGACTCTTCGTCGACGCCTGCCTCGTGGAGCACCTCACGTGCGCGCGGCAGCATCGAAGGCATTTCCAGCGAGGAGATTCGTCCAGGCTCGGCCCGCCGCCAGCCGTTCTGGGACATACGGATGACGGCGTTGCGGTACGAGACGTCGTTCATGATTCCGAGCGCACGAGCTCGATATAACAGGGCCGCGAGGCTCACACCCCAGTACTCCTTGAGATCTGCCAGTTTCGCCCACGCCTTGCCCGCCGTCGAGGCGGGAAGGAACGGCGCGATCTCGTCGGCTGGCATCAGAAACTCCGACGCGAATCTGTTGGCCTGCTCCTCCACGACTTTGCCGCCCGGCTCCGCGTCGTGATGCATGATCAGGTGGCCGAGCTCGTGGGCAACGTCGAAGCGCTGCCGGTAGTAGTCGTCCTTCACGGGGTTCAGCACGATGATCGGGCGGGTTGCCGAGTGCAGCGAATAGGCGTCGATGGCGGCCACGCCAGGTTCGCTGAACACCACCACCACGCCGCTGCGCTCGACGAGGCGCACGACGTGTTGCACTGGCCCCGGTCCGACACCGAAGTACTCCCGCGCAGCTCGCGCTGCCTTCTCAGGGGTCATCGATCGCTCATCGGGGTCAGTCGGGAGGTCTGGGAGCAGCACCTCGGGAAACTCGACGGCGTTCTCGAGCATCCCCGCAATCTCGGCAACGAACCGGCCGTACGCCTCCGCCTCGTCTTGCGCGATTTGCGGCGTCGAGCGTAGAGAACGGAAGTTGGGCTTGTCGGTCTTCGGCGGAGCGCCGCCCCCAAAAAACTGCGGTTCGACCTGTAGCGCCAAAGCCAGCTTCGCCACCGTCGCGCGGTTGGGTTGTTTGGCGCCGCTCTCCCATGCCGTCACCGAGGCGGGTGACATCTTGATGAGAGTGGCGAGGTGAGATTTCTTGAGCCCCTTAAGCTGGCGCGCCATGGTGAGGCGCTCACCGTTGAAGAACGAAGCTGCGGCTGCGAGCGTCTGGGACGGTCGGCGTACCTCAGCCATCCGCGGTGCCCGACCCTTCGCCCGCGCCAGTCCGCTTAATCCGCACCGGCACGTCCTCGACGTCAGCCGAGGCGCCGCCTCTGGGCATCGAGAGCGAGGCCGGTAGGTCCGTTCCTCCGGCCGGGGTGCCGCCCGAGAGCAACAGCGTTCTCCAGCGCCAGCAGGAATTGTCCGCGTACTCGGGGTTTTTGCTCTGCCCGATGTAAATCTGGAACTGTTTCGTCGCCGGGTTAAACGCGTGCGCCGCAATGAGCGTCACACCGGCGAAGCCGTCGTCGTCTGGGACGCCCGGGACCGACTCAAGGCCGAGCTCTTCGTGGGAGAAGAGCTCTGCGTCTCCGACGAAGAACTGGTCTGCGACGCGCTTCTTCACGTCGCTACGCTGCGCCCACTTGATGTCGTCGATCTTGCCGAACGGGTACGACTGCAGCAGAACCCGGTAGCCCTCAATCGCCCAGCCCGGAGATTGCCTGTAGTCCCGGCGCACGACCGCACCCGCCGGAAGCCTCGGCATCGAGCCGAACGCCTCCGGTGTGATGCCCCGCTTGAGCACGTCCTCACCGAGGCCGGCGAGCCCGTCGCCCAGCTTGAAGCGACCATTCGCCGTGGCACGATCAACGAGATCTTTGAAGTGCGTGAAATTAACGAAGCCGACGAAACCCTGGCCGTGCCCCTGGTCCTCGTCGTACAGCTGATCTGTCGCAGCGAACGCCACAGGCGCCGCCCACTTCAGGACATCGAGGAAGCCCGAAGCCGTGAGGCTTCTGATGGCGTCGACTTTTGCGATCATGAGGACAATGTACACTACTGACAGTAAATAGGGTGCTTAATTTTACTCTCGGGCGTTCATGTAGGGGACTAGACGCATTTTCAACTAGCGGAACGACCGCCCCGGGGCTGATTCGGACACGGTCCAGACGCATCGCTATTCGCTGGAGGGTGTCGGACCCACCGGGGACACTAGGGGCCCAGTGTCAGGGAGCAGAAATGGCGGGGATGACGATGAGTGAGACCGACGACAAGATCATGGCGACGCAGCGCGACAAGCAGGGCCAGACAATCGCCAGGGCGGTGGACCGCTCACATGAAGCACGAGAACAGGGCGGGGAGCCTGATGCTGCGTGGTCGATGGGCGAGAAGCTGCTTAATGCTCTGATCTTCGAGCGCCAGGACCAGCTCGACGCCCTGGACTACTCCGAAGCCGAGGCAATCGACCGGTTGCGGTACGACTTCGGCGTGACTGCGGAGCAGTTCCCGGACATCCTCACACGCATCCGGGCGCAGCTGTAGGAAAGTGATAGGCCGATGTGGGACCCAGGGACTGCATTTCTGGCGGTAGTCGTAGTGGCCGGCGCAGCAGTACTCGCCCCGCCGATCGCTCGAATCACTGGCGGGTTCTGCGCCATCATCGGACTGCTCGGTGTCATCCAGGATCGCACCTGGGCGCCGACCGTCGCAGCGCTCGGGGTGTTGGCCTGGCTGATCGGTCATTGGTCGTTCGCGGTGCGAAACGATGCGCGGTACCGGTCGCCTCTGGCCCGGGCGTTGTTCGATCAGACCCCGCTGCGGTGGACGCTGCCGCAGTCTTGGTCAGCGCGAAAACGCCGGCGTTAGGGCCGGGCGCTGACACATCTGCCCCGACTGAAGCTGACGAAGGCCCCACTATCTGGCGGGGCCTTTTCTACTGGTGAATCTACGGTGGGTCAGAACAAATGGGGGGCGTCTATCGGTGCTGTGTTACCGGATGCCGCCTTGTAGGCGTGGGGGTCCCAGCCGTCGGCAATGGCGTCGCGAACCGCGCGCGAGCGGGCGTGGCGATCCTGGCGGGCGACGAGTTCACGAATGATTCCGGTGCGGCCGCAGGCGACCGCGTAGCGCAGGTTCGCGGACTGCGTGGAGGCTATAAGGTGCTCCGAGTCGACGCGGACACAGAGCGGTTCATTGCAGCGGTGCTCCCCTACTGCCCCGTCGATAAGCTCGCCCTCGACGAGGAGCGCGAACCGGTGAGCTGACTCGGTTCGGCTGACGCCGTTCGATCGCCAGGTGATGCGACCGTAGCCGTCTCCTCCGCTGATCGCTCCGGTCCAGATCCAGCAGCGGGGCGTTCGGACGACCCGCGACCAGAAGCGCTCGATTGTCTCTTCGCTGGGCATGATGTGCGCGCTGTACGGGCGCCGGGGGGTGGCGACGTCCAGCCGCCGGGACTGGTGTTCGTACTCCAACCCGGGCAGCGGGACATCGTCGAAGGTGTTCATGCCACGTGGCGGTCCTCGGTCGTGTCGTCGTGTGCAGAGTCATCGGGCTCCGCTGACACATCCTCGCTCTGCTCCTGAGCTTCGCCGGTGTCTTCGTTGGTGAGGGTGTCGAGGGACAGCTTGATGTCGCGGGTGGTGATGCCGAGCAGTTCGGCGATCTCGGCGCGCGGTTCGCCCTCGTCGACAAGAGCTTTGATCGCCTCGCCTGCGTCGAGTCGCGCCTTCTCGATCGCGTCGGCGGCGGCGAAGTAACGGGTGGCGGCGGCTTCTATGCGCTCGTCGCGTTCTCGGCGCTTGCGCTGCTTCTCGGCCAGCGCCTGGCGCGCCCGGTTGCGGGCGCTGGTCTTGTCGGAGGTCTTAGCCACGGTCGTCACTCCCCTGTCGTCCGGCTGTGTCTGTTCTCGCCGTCAACTCTATCCACGCCGCTCCTCCCCCACCAGACCCTTGTTTGCCCCCGTCCCGCAGCAGAGCCAACCCCGGCGTGTCACTTCGTTCCACGCACCAACTTCGCTTCGCTCAGCCTTGAGAACCTACACACCTCTTGCTGATTTTCAGACTTCGTCCGTGACCGGGCGGCGGGCGTGGGGTTAGAGTGGGCGTCGTGATGACCCTCCACGTGCTGCACGGCGGGGACGGCTACAGCTACCTGACACGTCAGGTAGCTACTGCTGACCGGCTGCGCGAACGTGGCCAGGAGCTGACCGACTACTACACCGCCAATGGCACCCCTCCCGGCCGCTGGCACGGCGCTGGCTTGGAAGCGCTCTCTGAGATCAGCCCGGTTTCCGGCACGGTGTCCGAGGAGCAGATGAAGGCGCTGTTCGGCGAGGGCCGGCACCCCAACACCGACCAGATGCTCGAGGCCGGCGCCGACCTCAAGGCGACCGCGCTCGGTCGGAAGTTCCCGGAGTTCAAGAACGAGATCCCGCTCGTGGAGGAGTACAAGTCCACGCTCCGGGAGCTGGCCGAGGAGGGCCACACGATCGACAAGGCCACCACCTCGGACCTCTGGCGGACGCTGGCAGACAAGCACTACCGCGCCAAGTTCGGGCACCAGCCACCCACGGAGCGGGAGCTGCTGTCCTGGGCCGCCGCGCAGCGAAGCAACGTGCGTCAGCCGGTCGCCGGAATGGATCTGGTGTTCACTCCGCAGAAGTCCGTCAGCACCCTATGGGCTCTGGCGGACACCGACACCCGGCGAGAGATCGAACGCATCCACCGCGAGTGCGTCAACGACTCCCTGGCGTGGATCGAGCGCGAGGCCGCCTTCACCCGCCGCGGTGATCGCAGCGAGCGCCAGATCGACACCCACGGTCTGATCGTGGCCCAGTTCGACCACTACGACACCCGCGCCGGCGACCCGAACCTCCACACCCACTGCGCGGTGTCGAACAAGGTGTTGGGCGTCGACGGCAAGTGGTCCGCCCTCGATGGTGCGGCGCTACACAAGCACGCCGTGGCCGCGTCCCAGCGCTACAACGCGGCGATCGTTGATCGCCTGCGCCGGGAGATGGGCGTGGCGTTCGAGGCCCGCTATCCCACACGCGACAGGCAGCCCGTCTGGGAGGTCGCCGGCATTGATCAGACGCTGTGCCGGGCGTTCTCCTCACGCCGTCAGATGGTCGAGGCTCGCCGCGACGAGCTCCTCGCCGAGTACCGGGCCACCCACGGTCGGGCACCGACTCAGGCGGTCCAGTACGCGCTTCTCCAGCAAGCCACGCTAGACACTCGGGAAGGCAAGCAGGAGTCCCGGTCGCTGGCCGACCACCAGTCGACCTGGCGCCGATTGGCCGCCCGTCACCTCGGATCAGAAGCCGCCGTCGACGCCATGGTCTCCCGTGCACTGAACCCCGAAACTCCGGACAGTCAGGCGCGCGAGATGAACCCCTCGGTGCGGCAGATGGAGGCCGTCGAGGTCGAGTCCGCCCGCGTCATCGAGGCCGTGTCCGATGCCCGCGCGACGTGGACCCATGCGCACGTGCGGGCCGTGGTCGAGACCCAACTGACCAACGTCGCGTTCACCTCACCCACCGAGCGGGACCACGCGGTGACTACCGTGGTCGACCACGCCCTGGGACGCGGGTCGGTGGCCCTGTCGACGCCCGAGACGCTGGAGGCGCCCACCGCATTGCGGCGCGACTCCGACGGGCTCGGTGTCCTCGAGCGCCACGGCGAGCTGCTCCACACCTCAACCGCCATGCTCGACGCCGAGGGCCAGGTCGTCGCCGCCGCACAAACTCCCGTCCCGGTGTTCACCACCGGCGAGCAACTGCGAGCGGTTATCGCCGAGCAAGAGTCCGCGAGCGGCCGCGTCCTCAACCCCGGACAACGCGCGCTGGCCGAACACTTCTGCCTGTCCGGGCAACTCGTCGCCGCCGGCGTCGGTCCCGCCGGCACGGGCAAGACCACCTCCATGAAGGCCGTCACCGCCGCCTGGCAAGCTTCCGGCCGACAGGTCATCGCCCTGGCGCCGTCCGCGGTCGCCGCCGACACTCTCGGTGAGGAGATCGGCGCCGAAGCCCGCACGTTGGCCTCGCTGACCTACCGGTGGCGCGGAAAAATGGAGTACATGGGGTTCGCCGCCCGCAGTCCCGAAGAGCTGCCGGTCACCATCGAACCGGGTGCGATGCTGCTGCTCGATGAGGCCGCCATGGCCTCCACCAAGGACGTCGCGGCGCTCGTGGAGATCGCCCGCGATCGCGGCGCGGTGGTGCGCATGGTGGGAGATCCCGCGCAGCTCGACGCCGTCGAGTCCGGCGGACTCATGCGCCTGGTGGCCTCCGAGACCAACGCCCCCGAACTGACCGACGTCGTCCGCTTCGGCGACGACACCGCCCAGGCCCGCGCCTCTATCGCCATCCGATCCGGCGATCAGGACGCCCTGCAATTCCACGCCGACAACGGCTGGGTCCACGGCGGCGCCCGCGAGGAGATGATCGCCGCCGCAGTGGCCGATCACTTCGCTGACACCGACGCCGGGAGCGACGGGATCGTCCTGGCCTCCACCACCGCCACAGTCCGCGTGCTCAACACCCAGATCCAGAATCGTCACCGTGACACCGGAGCCGCTCAGGCGCGCCGTCTGGTCGACCTGGCCGACGATCTGACCGCCGGCCGCGGCGACATCGTCGTCACCCGCGCCAACAACGGGGGCCTTCGCACCAAGGGTGGAACCAGGCCCGGCTCCCGCGTGCAGAACGGTGACCGCTGGCGCGTGGAGAAGGTCGGCGCAGACGGTTCGCTGACCGTGCGGCACCTCCGGCACCGGGGCCGGGTCACTCTCGATGCTGACTACGTCGCTGGCTGTACCGAGCTGGGCTACGCGAGCACTATCCACCGCGCGCAGGGCATTACCGTCGACGTCTCCCGCACCGTCGTCGACGAGGCGACCAACCGCCGCGGCCTGTACGTCGCCCTATCCCGCGGCCGGGCCGAGAACCACGCCTACGCCGTCACCGACTCTCCCCTGGATGTGGAGACCGAGAAGCCACACCTGCCCCCAGGAGTCGACGCCCGCCTGACCACAGCCCGCGGCGTTCTCGCCGCGGCCCTGGCCCGGGACGACGGCCACACCACCGCCACCGAGCAACTGCGCGACGCGCTTGCCGCAGCCGAGGACCCGGACCGCATGGCCGCCGGCTACGCCGCCGCCCGCGATCTGCTCGTGCGCGACTACACCACCCACCTGGCCGGCGCCATGACCGTCGGTGAGGTGCCTGAGGCAGAGACAGCGCCATTGCGCGTCGCCGTCGATAAGGCACTTGCCCGCGGCGTTGACGTCGCCGCCGCGATCGCGCAGTGGCACCACGAGGTCGATTCCCCGGACGACCCGCTTGCCTCGGCCACCGGCTGGCTATCGGGCTACGAGGTCGACACCGACACCGACCTCGGGCACCTGGCCCCCCTGCCCTCTCGGCACCCCGGAATGGACACCGAGCTGGCCGACTACGCAGCCGCAACCCTGGCCGAACACACCAGACTTACCCACGCGCCCATCGAGGAGACCCCCGAACAGGACGACGAGGATCTGGACCCCTTCGCGGCCTCTTACCTCGCGCACCGGGCCGCAGACAGAGCAAACGGCCCGGCCGTCGGGAAGACGACCGGACCGTCTGTGAACTGGGGTCCGGCTACGGGGCCGGATTCGTCAGCTGACCTCTGATGACCCTGCCGGGTGCCCTCGAGCCGGCGTTAGAACTGTGGCCCGGGGTCGGACTGTCGGCTCAGGTGTGAGCTTGGCGTGAAGTCGGTTGGGTCTGAGCTACTGGCCGGGTCTTGGCGTCCCCGATGGGTCAGATAGGACCCGATGAACGAACTGACCGCAGTAGCTGCCTCCTTCGCAGCACTGGGGCGCGAGGTGGTGCTGGGTGCAACGGGGGGCGACCAGGCCGGCGGGGTGAGCGTGCCGGTGGAAATCTGGACGCCTATCGGGGTGATCATGTCGAGGCGTTCGTCCACCGAGGTGCCGGTGAGGCGATCGAGTGTGGACTCAATCGCCTGTAGCGCACTAGGTCCGATCAACTCGGGCGGATCGAGTGAGATGGAGTCGATTGGTACAGCAATCGTCATCTCGTCACGCTCAGATTCCACGTTGATGACGCCCTGGAACAGGGCGTTACTCTCGACATTCCCGATGCGGATCTCATCGGGGCGGAAGTGCGTATCTGTGATGGCCATGACGATCTCGGGGGCCGCCGACCAGTGTTCCAATGCGGTAACGACGGCAGCGGCCGGTCGGGTATCGAGCAGCGTGTGGAGCTGGTCGCGCCTGAGGTGCCTGGTCGTGTCGAGCCGTGAGTCTCGAAAGTGAATCTTCCAGGGGTTCTCGGCTGGGGACGGCGGTAAGACAGTCAACGGCGAGTTCGCTGCCGCCAACACCTCAGTCAGGTATGCGTGGAGCTCGTCGGAGCTGGAGGCGCTTGCGGTCATGCTTCCTCGACCTCCGGAGATGCCTCGATAGTTGGGGTACTGGTGTGGGGGGCAAGGGTCTGCTGCGCGGAACTCTCGGACTGCATGATCAGTTCAGCCGGCGCGGTCGTCCCAACTCCTGAGCTGACCAACCCATCTACGACCGACGGGGAGACGCCTGTAGCGGTCAGCTCATCCGACAGTTGATCAGGGCTCAGCCCGACTCGACGGTCGCCGGCTAGCGCGGCGGTATCGGCTGCTGATAGATCGGGAGTATCGGTGAGTGCGGCGTCGAGTACTCCGACCAGGTCGGTGTCGGACACTTCGAGTGTCACCGCGGCGATCAAGGCGAGAGTGAGGAAATCGGGGTCAGGTCCGCCCTGTCGACGGGCACGAGTGACTGCCTCATCTCGGTCGCGTTCGGCCTGCGCACGGTCGACTTCGGCGCGTCTGCGGGCCTCGTCGGCAGCTTCGACCATTCTCCGCCGCTCTAGTTCGCCGGCGATCACCTCTCGTCGGGCCTGGGCGACCTCCCCGGACACCCCTGCATCGGCGCGAGCGGTCTCAACTATCAGAGATCCCACCGAGTGCTGGCGGACGGAGCGTTCTCCGATCGAGCGTGTCCGTGTCGGGTGCGGACTAACCGACGCGCCCACGCGGGCGTGGCGGATCAGATTGGCAACCACGGGGTCGCTGGGATGGGGGCTCATGATGCGCCTCCTTCAACTGGATCGGATTTGAGTGGTTTTCCTGGTTGATGGTTGGTGTCGCAGGCGCGCATCGGAGAACCCTCCCCCGTCAGCAGGGTCATGTGGTGGTCCCCGATGGTGCGAAGAAACAGCTCGTCACACGTGGCCGGTTCTTTGCGGGCGAGCGCCTCGTAGGCCAGCCACATCGAGCGGATGCGAAACCGCACTGAGCCGTGGGCCCACCACCGTGAGCACCACTTCTGGCTCATCCCTGTCGACTCGTACGCGTACCGGAGGTAGTCATCGAAGAACGCGAACTCGTCGGTGAAACGCAGAGACGGCGGTACACCCAACTCGGTCTCCGCGAACTGCTCCACCTCTCGCTCGATGGTGCGAGCGAGGTGATCCGACAGGCGCGGTGTCGCCAGCACGTCCTGTACTGCTGCAGGCAGCGCGGTCTTAGCGACCTCACTGATGGTGGCGCTGAACGCCTTGACGATCGTCTCGTCGAATAAGTGGCTCACGCCGCCGTCTCCTTGTTCTTCGGCGCCGGGGGCAGATCCTGGTGATCCCAGCGCACCATTCGGGCCAGAATCGGCCGACGGCCGGTGGCCAGGACGATCATTCGTCCAAAGGGCAGTGCCGCCAGCTCTGCGGCATTGAGGGTCTGCCTCTCGACGATCTGTGTAGACACGGACCTACCGCGATCGCCGCCGCCGTGGGAGACCGAACGCTGTTGTTCGGTGTGGGTGCCAATGAGGTGGGCCAACTCATCGAGGAAGCGGTAGTCCTTGTGCCCGGGGCCGATGACCACGATCGACGCGGCCGACCACAGTTTCTTCATGCCCTGCTCCCCCCAGACCTCGACGCCCTGGGCGTAGGACTGGAGCACGGTGTCACAGATGATGCCGCGAGAGCCGAACGTGGAGTAGTAGTCCGGCAGGCGGGGCCAGCGCACGATGTTGGCGATCTCGTCCAGCGCCGCGGTCACTGGGACCGGCAGACGCGAGCCAGTGCAGGTGTCGGCGCGGTCGACCAGGGCCTTGAACACGGCCACGGTCAAGATCGACGTCACCGGCCGACCGATCGGGTTCTCCTCATCGGAGACCAGATACAGCGTGTCGGCGGTGGAGCTTGCGAAGGCCACCGGGTCGAATCGCTCTGCGCCGGCCTGCGGGGTCAACCACCGCACGATCTGGCGTCGTCCCAGGCAAGAGATCATGTTCTTGGCCGCGGAGAAGACGTTGGAGCGGGTGCGGGGCTCGGCGCGGTACTTACTGGCTAGGTCTGCGGCCTGCGGCCCCCATTGACTGCCCGAGAGGATCTCGACCGGGGTGGAGTCCTCCAGGTTGGATACCCAGCCGTAGACATCGGTGATGGGCCGCCCCTCCATCGCTGCCGCCAGGAACAACGAGGCGAGCAGGTCGACAGCCTGGCTGTAGAAGTAGGCGTTCGGGTCGCTGCCAGCCTCACCGCGGGCGGTGGCGGCGTTGAAGATCTCGGCGAGCTCCTCGGCGTTGCCGTCCCACCACTGGTCACGGCGCACGAAGTCCAGCGGGTCGAAGTACCAGCTCGAGGTGTCCAGGCCGACGGCCTTGTCCTGCGGGTCGAGCACCCAGACCCGGCCGACCTGCTGCCGAAACGGCATGGTCGCCTCGATGACATCGCGCTTGCATGAGGTGGAAATGCAGATTCCCGGCGCTCGCCGGATCATCGGGATGATCCGGCTGGAGGTCTTGCCCTGCCTGGGACCCCACAGATCCAGGTGCAGGTCTTCCCAACCGCCCCAGAGGTCTTGCCCGGTAGAGACCTCTTTGCCGATGTACACCCCGGGGACGCTGGTGGCCTCGCCCCGGCTGCGGTTCGCGCGAGTCACGCTCTTGGCAGACAGTGATTTCACGTCCGCGCGGCCGGCCAGGTGCTGGCTCACGTCGTCTACGCGAGTCTTGCGGGCCTGCCGGCGCCCCAGTGCACCTGCGACACCGCCCAACAGTGCACCGGCGATGAGCACCAGGGCGACCGCGACGACGGTGGCGCCGGTGGTCCACGCGATTTGTCCTTGCGCCAGGTCGATCACCGCGACCACCGGGTTGCCGGGGACGTCCTGGCCACTGGCCGTGATCTTCTCCCCGAGTGTGAGGCACGCCCACACGCCGAGCACCGCGGCCGCGATGAGACCCATGGTGGCCAGGGCGATTGTCGGTCCGGGTTCGCGCGTCTGTGACTTTCGTGCGACGTCTTTGCCTGCCATGACTGCTCCTTGGTGCGGGTGCTTGCGGGTGGTCTATTCGCCGACGGATCTGTACTGGTAGCCGGAGACTTTCCAGTGGTCGCCGGCGCGCTCCAGCTCGACGGTCACGGTGATCTGCTCGAGCGGGGTGGTCGCTCCGTCGGTGTGCAGCACCTTCTGCTGGACCTGCACCACCCGCTGCGCGGCGTGAGCGTCGTCGTCCACCGGGTCCTGCTCGCCGGCCAGGCTGGCGGCTCCGATGACGCGGTCACCGGACCTGGCCCAGGCCGGCCATTGCCGGGGCGTGGGGTCGGGATCGGGGCGGGTCGCTGCTGCTGTGGCCATCGGCCCGGTCAGCTGGTCGGCGATCGCGTGCATCGCATCCCACGGGGACTGCTGCTGAGCCGGGGTCCACGTGTGGACCCCGGACATCACCGCGACCGCCACCTCGTCTGCCGTGGTGATCGGGTCGATGTGCAGGTGTGCGTCGGTGCCATGTTCGTCTTCGCGGCCCAGGGTGATCGCTACCGCCACGGCGGCCACCGCGACTGCGATCACTAGTGCCGCTAGTAGGACTAGTTTCGTTCTGCTCATCGCTTGATCCCTCATCTCGTTCATGCGCGTCCGAACCGCTCGGCCTCTTGAGGCACGATGACCACGTACTTCTGGGTCTCGGCGTAGGGCGGAACCCCGCCGTACTGCTGCACCGCTCCGGGGCCAGCGTTGTACCCGGCCAGCATCAGTGCCTGCGGATCCCCACTGAGTTGGCCGGAGGCGATGCCCTCTCGCTGGCCTTCAGCGATCTCGCACAGGTAGCGGGCGGCGGCCATCGTGGCATCTGCCGGGTCGGACGGGGATCCCGAGCCGGGCGGGCCGGCCACCTGCCCGTTATCGTCGACCTTCGCGCCCTTGGACGCCCACGTGCCAGGCATGAACTGCCCGTAGCCCTGGGCTCCGACCGGTGACACCGCGGTGGCCTGAAACCCTGCCGACTCGTGATAGATCAACCCAGCTAGCAGCGGCGAATCGACCTGGCGGCACACCTGGCCACCCAGGTCGATCCACTTTCGCAACTCCTCGGGGATCTCACCGGTGTTCAGGCTCCGGTGCCCGAAGTCTGGGGCGCAGTCCTCGCCGGCGGCTGTTCCGCTGGTCTCCGAGGAGTCGTCGGCCCCGTCGGTCGGGGCCGATCCGTAGCGCTGGTCGCTCGTCGGTTTCCCGCCACCGACGACGGTGACGTGGACGTGGTCGAAGTGGTTCTCGGTCGGGGTGCCCCGGTCCGGCATCTGGTTGGGCTGACCTTCGGCGGGGATGTACATCTGCCGCCAGATCATGTACTCGATGTTGAAGAACTCGCGGTGCGTGAGCAGGTAGTTCTTGATCCGATTTCCCAGCTCACGGCCCTCGCCGGACTCGTAGTCCGGGATCATGATGTCCACTGCCCGCCCCGAGGGGTGGTCCGGGTAGGCATCGACCGGGCGCCAGCCGCCGATGGTCTGCACTGACGGGAACCGCTGCGCGACGGCCCGGGCGACACGGATCGAGTCGACCTGCAGATTCTCCTTGGACTGGATCTTGTCCGAATCGGGCATTTCCCCGCCAGACGGCGGGGCTGGCCGCTTCGGCGAGGACGGGGACGGGGTCGTGTCGCTGTCCTGGGCGTCTGGGGCGCTCCCTCCGGAGCCTGGGTTGACCGCCCTGTCGAGCCACGGCTGGGGGTCGGTTTCGGTTCCCCCCGCCAGTCTCCCGCCCTCCCACACCTCAAAATGCAGGTGAGCGCCGGTGGACTGGCCGTTGTTGCCCACTTCGCCGATGTGCTGTCCTGCGGTGACGGTGTCGCCCACTTGCACTGCGACCCCGTCGTCCCACATATGGCCATAGACGGTCGAGTAGGGCTTGCCGTCGATCGTGTGGTCGATGATGATCCAGTTCCCGAACCCGGAGGCGGGGCCGGCGGCGGTCACCACTCCCCCCAGCCATCGCGTACATCGGGGTGCCGTCGGGGGCGGCCAGGTCGATGCCCCGGTGATCGGGCCGGTCCGCGCTCTTATACGTCGAGGACACGACGTAGTCGCCCTCGGCGACCGGCAGGCTGAGCTCGCCGGCGGGCACGCCGCCGCCTCCGGTGATGCCGCCGTCGGGGAGGCACCGGTCGTCGCTGGTCGGACCGAGGATCACCACGATCACCAGCGCTACCGAGTTCGATGAGGCATACAGCAAGATAGCGCTGACCTTCGAGCCTGGGGCCAGTTTCGGCGTGCACGAAAGGCCTCGGCGTGATCCGGAATTTCTTCGTCTGATGCGCCTGCTCGGCCTTTCTTCCCGGGGTGTCATTCTCGCCGTCATCACAGGACTGTTGATAACCGTGCCGACGACCGCGGCTGCTGTGCTCACAGCGATCTTCGTCGAAGAGGTTCTGAGGGCCGGTAACGATAACTGGATTGTGCCCGTGCTGGTTATCGGCACAGTTGTCTTGGTGCTGTCGTTTGCCCTGACTCTGCTGCAGCAACTGCTTCTGACACGTGTGCGCATCGTCGTTTCTATCCGGATGTCAGCGACGTTCCTCTCGCACCTGCTTCGGCTGCCCATCCGATTCTTCGATGCACGGTCACCGGGCGGACTCGTCACACGCGTGCAGCTCAATTCTCAGTTGGCCGGCCTTGTATCGGGCCAGCTCGCCACGGCCGCGATCAGTGCCTTAACGATGGTGATATTCGCGGCGGTGCTGATAGTTGTCAGCACACCGCTTGCGCTCGCTGCAATCGCGATGGCCGCGTTGAACGCGATAGCGCTGGTAGCGGTCTCGCGCGCGAGAATTGCTGTAAATCAGAACCTGCAGCAGACTCTCATCCAATTGAGCGGCTATACGTTTCTTGGCATCGGCATGATCGATGGGATCAAGGCCACCGGCGCTCAGGATGAGTACTTCGCGCGGTGGGCGGGTATCCAGGCCCGCGCTGTCAACGCTCAGCAGCGGCTCGGAGTTCTGACGCAAGGGTTGCTCGCAGTGCCAGTGCTTCTCGCGTCGCTCAACGTCGTTGTCATTCTCGGTCTGGGCGGAATGCTGGTGATTACGCAGCGTCTCAGCCTGAGCGAACTCATCGCATTCCACGTGCTCGCGGCATCCTTCTTTGCACCGATTGGCCAAGTCGTTTCGGTTGCCAGCCAGTTTCAGAACGCGTCCGCTTGGCTGATGCAGATTGACGACGTACTCCAGCAGCCCACGGCCGTGCGTGAGGACGAGCCAGTAAAGGTTGCGACGGGAAAGCTCACCGGCAAGGTAGAACTCAAGGACATCACGTTCGGATACGTCACGACTGATCCGCCGCTGGTCGAGAACCTCAGCCTTGTCCTTGAACCGGGCGCGCGAGTCGCCCTGGTGGGAGTCTCAGGGAGCGGAAAGTCAACGATCGCCGGTCTCGTCGCAGGAATTCACGAGCCATGGTCGGGCCAGATTCTGTTTGATGGCCGTCCTCGCGCTGAAGTTCCCCGCGCTGTCATGACGGCTTCACTGGGAAAAGTGGACCAGTCGATCATGCTCTTCAGTGCGACGGTAGCTGAGAACATCGCCTTGTTCAGTGAGGGAGTCGCCGCTACTGATATTGCAACCGCCGCGAACGACGCGTGTATTGCTGACGATATCGAGGCGAAGTCCGGGGGCTTTGCGCATGTGCTGAGCGAAGGAGGCAACAACCTCTCCGGCGGGCAGCGCCAGCGACTGGAGATTGCGCGAGTGCTCGCCTCGTCCCCCACAATTCTCATCCTCGATGAGGCGACAAGCGCCCTCGACACCATAACGGAAGCGCAGATTGATTCGAACCTCCGCCGCCGCGGGTGTACGTGTTTGATTGTGGCGCACCGCCTGTCGACGATCCGCGATTGTGATCAGATTCTCGTCCTCGAGAACGGCAAAGTGATCGAGAGCGGTACGCACGATGAGCTGATCCGCCATCGTGGGCGATATTTGGACCTGGTGTCCCATGACTAGACCACAGGACTTCCCTGGCACTGTCAATGTCCGGCCGGCGAGCGGCAACCAGCCGTTCGATGTTGCGGCTGATGGCGGTTTGTATGTTGCACAGGGGACTCTGAATCTGTTTCTGACGCGGAAAGATTCAGCCAGGCGGCACTACCTTGCAACGCTCGGCCCGCATGCGCTGCTGCGGACGGCTCGTGACACAGTCCCGGACGGCTGGCGGCTTCTCGCTGTAGGTGGCCCGGAAACGAAGGTGGCCTTGGTCCCGTCGGACGAGATCCCAGCCACCGCGAATGTGCAAACACTCGACGACTCGATTAAGTCGACAGTGCAGAGGATCGCCGACGCCATCGCCGCCGAACCTGAACGGATCGCGTCACTATCTGCGCAGCAGCGTGAAGCCCTCCAGGGAGCAATAGCGGGACTGGCCACGGTGATGGATGGCTCGGCAACGCCCTTCAGGCCGTCGGTCACCCAGATCGGTCAGCTTACGTCCGTGCTCGATGAGCTGGGCGGGTACCTCGGAGTTACGTTCCCGCCCGTTGACCGTGTCACGGCGGGGGACAGCGATGTCATACAGATGCAGCTTCGGGCCGCGCGCTGCCGCTCTCGCGTGGTGACATTGCCGTCGCGCTGGTGGAAGCGGCCTGGCGCCGCCTACCTCGGTTTCGCAGAGAACGGTTCGATACCCATCGCGCTCATCCCGCAGCGTGCTGGCTACGTCATGCGAGACCCGGCCGATGGCCGCGTGCGTGAGATTGACGGTGATCTCGCAGCACGTTTCAGTTCCACGGCCTATGTCGTGTATGCGCCGTTTCCGGAAGACGCTTCCGCAGGAGCGATCTCGCGGTCCGTGCTCAAGACCGTGCGCGGCGATCTGGGCTGGCTGCTCGGGTTCGGTCTGCTCGCGGGAGTTGTCGCACTGGTGACGCCGCTGGCGGTCGCCGCGGTCTTCGGATCGGTGCTCCCCACCCAAGCGTCGGGTCTGCTAGCGGCGGTGACCGCGTTACTGGCGGGTGCGGCTGTCACGCTCGCCCTCGTCACCTACACACAGAATGTCGTCAGCGTGCGGCTCGAAGGGAAAGTGGCTGCCGTCCTCGAGCCGGGGCTGACCGATCGCCTCCTTCGCCTGCCCAGTGAATTCTTCCGGAAGTATGACACCGGAGACCTGGCGGCACGGGCCGTGGGCCTGGAACAGATCCGGCAGCTTGTCTCGGGTGGTGTT
Organism: Hoyosella subflava DQS3-9A1; assembly: GCF_000214175.1. Lineage (NCBI taxonomy): Bacteria > Bacillati > Actinomycetota > Actinomycetes > Mycobacteriales > Hoyosellaceae > Hoyosella > Hoyosella subflava. The sequence continues at coordinate 4,394,124 of NC_015564.1, read as the reverse complement.
CTGACGGCGCTGCTCGGCATGGTGTTCTCGCTGATCAGCGTCGGGGTGCTGTTCGTCTATTCGCCTGAATTGGGCCTGGTCGCACTGCTGGTGATCAGCGCGGTTCTTGTCGCTTTGGGCATGCTCAATGTCAGGTCGGTGCGCCAGCAATCCACAGCGCTGACAGACATGGGCAACCTGACCGCGATGATCTACCAAGTGATTCGCTCGATTTCCAAAGTTCGCGTGGCGGGCGCGGAACAGCGGATTCTTGCACGATGGGCCATTCGCTATCGCGCCCAGCAGCGTGCGACGTACCTCGGTTCGACCGCGCAAGCATGGGTCACGGCGATCACTGCAGCTTTGCCGCCCATCCTCGCGCTGAGCTTCTATGCGTCGGTGACGGCAGGATTCGCGGGTGACATCTCCGACGGCAGATTCCTCGCTGTTCTTACTGCCGCAGGGCAATTCACAGCCGCACTGACCACACTGGCATTCGCAATAGGTCCGCTGCTCGCTGTAGTTCCACTCTGGCACCGGGTGAAGGTGATACTCGACGAACCCGCTGAACGGACCGGATCCGAACAACCGGGCGCGCTCACGGGAAAGGTCTCGGTCCGCGCGGTTTCGTTCGCCTACCCCGGTATCGACGAATCGGTGCTCTCGGGGATCTCCATAGAGGTGGAGCCGGGCGAGTTCGTGGCTATCACCGGGCACTCCGGGTCGGGCAAGTCGACGCTGCTCCGACTGATCCTAGGTCTGGATAACCCGACTGCTGGTGTCGTCGCGTACGACGGCAAGGACTTGCGTTCTCTTGACGCGTCGCTGGTGCGGCGGCAGTTCGGTGTCGTGATGCAGAACGCATCGCCACTTCCGGGCGCGATTCTGACATCGATTGTCGGAGACTCGGGTGCAACTGAAGACGATGCGTGGAGGGCGGCTGAGGCTGCCGATCTGGCGGATGACATCAGACGAATGCCGATGCGGATGCAGACAATCGTCGGGGAGGGCGGTCTCACGTTCTCTGGCGGCCAAGTGCAGCGGATGATGATCGCGCGCGCGCTCGTGCGGCACCCGCGGATCGTGTTGCTCGACGAGGCGACGAGTGCGCTCGACGACAAAGCACAAGCGGCGGTTTCGCAACGCCTTGAGCAACTCCGCACAACCCGCATTGTCATCGCGCACCGCCTCTCGACGATTCGTAATGCTGACCGCATATATGTGCTCGAACAAGGACGAATCGCAGAATTTGGAACTTTCACTGAATTGATGGCTCACGACGGGCCGTTCCGGGAACTAGCAAGGAGGCAGATGGCAACCCCAAAGGACTAGTGATCCAAAAGAAGTACACCCCACTATCTCTCAGGAGGAGAAATGTCGAAGAGGTCAGAAACGGTTGACACAATTGTCAGCAAAGCGCAGAGTGATTCCGATTTCCGGCAGGCGCTGCTCAGCGACCCGGCTGCTGCGGTGTCTAAGGAACTCGGCGCCGAGTGGCCCAGCGACGTGTCGCTGCGCGTTGTTGAAGAGACCCCACAGGAGGTCTATATCGTGCTGCCTCCGGCGCCGAAGGGCGACGGAGAACTATCAGATGACCAGCTCGCGTCAGTCGCTGGCGGAGGAAGCCACCACACCGATTGTTCATGGGGCGCCACTTGCGGAATGGGAAGCATTATCGGCGACTGCTGACAAGCCCGCGGTGTGGTTCGGGAAAAGTCTTGGACCACACCGCACTCCACTACTCATCCCTGACCCGAAAGGAGACAAAATGTTTACGAGGACGGAAGTTATCGACAGAGTTGTCAGTAAGGCACAGAGTGATTCTGATTTCCGGCGGGCGCTTCTGAGCGACCCGGCCGCGGCGGTGTCGCAGGAGCTTGGCGTGGAGTGGCCCAGCGACGTGTCCCTGCGCATTGTGGAAGAGTCCCCACAAGAGGTCTGCATCGTGCTGCCCCCGGCGCCGAAATCGGACGCTGAACTTTCCGAGGACGAACTTGCGGCAGTCGCGGGAGGGGGTAATCGCCTCGACTGTATCGACTGGCGGACTAATTATCTCTCCTGAGCAATGTGGTCTCCTCGCTCTTCGGTAAGGCAGTGGGTTCCGCGCAGTCTCCCTACTCGTAGTTGGGCGTTCTGATGATTGATGAGGACATTGCACGTGCTGCCTTTCCGTTTGAGCGCAGGAACTGGGAGCCGGACGGCTCCGGGTCCCTCACGACCAGACGCAAGCAAGCGTGGGTGCGAAACCTTCTCGGTGCGAATGCATCACTGAGCGAACTTGACTGCGCGGCCAACCTGCTGACGGGCGCGGATGTCAATCGAATGACAGGCAAGGCACCGCGCGATGCAGGCGATGGGCGGGCCTGGGAGACTGTGCTTGACGAGGCGCTAGCGCAGCCGAAACACACCACGTCTCGGCCTGCAACCGAGCACGCGTTCGCCGACGTGCTTCTGCCTTTCACCGAGTTCTTCCGTCACGAGTTGCATCGTCGGGGGACGAGGGATGCGAACTGGTCGGCCGCGGCCTTCGAGGAAATGGCCGCCGAGCTAACCAGAGAGTTGAGTCGTTGGGCCGCCCGGGTGCTGTACACGGAGTTTGTCGCGTTCCGGCCGCGGCGAAGCTCGGCGAATGACGTGATGGAACGCGCTGCCGGTGTCGCGCCCACACGCGAGTCGTACCGTGAATTCACTGATTGGATGTTGCGTGGCGGCTGGCGGGAAACGCAGCACAAGTACCCCGTGCTGGTGCGGATCCTTAGTCAGGCGACGCTGGCCCGCATCGATGCTGTTATTGAGTTGCAGTCGCGACTCGCTTCAGATCTGCCTCTGCTGCGCGAGTCCTTCAATGCGGGAAGTGATCTGGGAACTGTCGTGCGCATCGACGGTTCAGGCGACTCGCATCGCACGGGAAGGCGGGTGTCGATTCTGCAGTTCTCGTCGGGAACGCGCGTTGTGTACAAGCCGCGCAGCGTCGGTATGGAGCGGCTGTTCAATGATCTGCTGGACTGGCTCAACTCCCACGGGAGCCCTGAGCGCATGAAGACACTCTGCGTTGTGGACAAAGGTAGCTACGGGTGGGTGGAGTACGCGAGTAACGACGAGTGCGCGACCCCGGAAGCAATACAAGCGTTCTATCGGCGGTCCGGGGGACTGCTCTGTCTGCTGCACCATCTCGACGCTACAGATTGCCACTACGAGAACATCGTCGCGGCTGGGGAGTTTCCCGTATTGATCGACGCCGAAACGCTTTTCCATCATCGCTTTGCTGCGGAGACGAGTTACCGTGACGGCAGCGCACAGGGGCGGGCGCAGCGATGGATCGAGAACACGGCACTTCGAACGGGCTATTTACCGCACTGGAATCTCAGTCGTGACCGGCGGTCTGCCTACGACGCCAGCGGCCTCTCTGGCGGCGAGGATCGAGAGCTCGGTGATCGTGTCCTGCGCTGGGTAGATGCGAACACAGATCGTATGTCCTTCGAGATGAGGGCTACGTCGGCCCGTGTCGTCAGCAACGTGCCCCGGATAGGGGGGCAGCCCGTGTCGCCGTCGGCGTTCGTGGATCAAGTCCGCGATGGATATGCCACGATGTACCACTGCCTGATGCGAACGCGTCAGGAGTTGCTCGCGGACACGGGGCCGCTATTTGCGTTCAAGGAGCAGCACAGCCGGGTGGTACTCAGGGGCACCGTCATTTACGGTGTCCTGCTGAGTGCATTGAGCCAGGCCCCGGAGCGCATGCGTGACGGCTTTGACGCGGCAATATGCTTTGAGCAACTCGGGCGCGGCTGCCTTCGCGACTCGGTGAAGGAAACAACAAGAGCAGCGCTTGCCGCCGAACGCGCGGCGCTCTACCGCCTCGATGTGCCGGTATTCACGGCGCGCGCCGACGCTGTGGACTTGCACTGTGACGACGGAACTGTCATCGAGGATTTCTTTCCGAAGTCAAGTTACGCGACTGTCGCCGAGGGGCTGCGGCAGCTCAGTGCTGAAGCACTCGCCGACCAGCTGCGAATCATCGATACGACGATCCATGTACGCAGAGAGATCCCGAGTGTGCCCCTGCAGGCTCCTGGAAATGAGGCGAGCTATCTGACTATGGCCCGCGCGCTCGCTGAACGGCTTGACGAGACGATGATCCGCGGCGATGACGGATCCCGAACGTGGGTGGCGCCTCAGTTCGTGGCCGATACGGAACGATTGCAGCTGAAACCGCTCAGCGCGAACTTGTACGACGGTGTCGCGGGCATCGCTGTCTTCTACGCGGCGCTGTACGCCTCGACGCAGGAAGAGACCTACCGGCAATCTGCGATCGAATGCTGGACGACAATAAAGGACGAACAGAGGGAATCCCCCCGGCCCGATGCCCCCTTCGCTTATCTCGGATGTGGAGCCGGTTCTGGCACAGCCTCCATCATGTACGCGGCGGTGCTGATATCGGCCTTACTGGGAGGCCAGAAATTCGTGGAGGATGCGCTCGACCTTGCCTTGGTCTCGGCGCCCTCGGACGAGTCTCACGACGTCATGTCGGGAACGGCGGGCCTGATTCTCGGCCTGCTTGCGGTACACGCCGTCGCACACGACGATGCCGTATTGCGTATTGCCGCGGAGTGCGGAGACATGCTTCTCAAGTCGAGAGTAGAGAGCTCGACGGGGTTCCGGGCGTGGCGTTCTCCGGGTGACGGGGTATTGCTTACTGGCTTCTCACATGGCGCAGCCGGCATCGCGTACGCATTGGGGAAACTGCACGAATTGACCGCTGATGACCGTTACCTCAATGCCGCCACCGAAGCGGTGATGTACGAGCGGTCGGTGTTCGATTCACAGGTGCAGAACTGGCCGGACCTGCGTCCAGTCCCGGGGAGGCGCAGGGGTGTGTCGTTCGAGCAAGCCTGGTGTCATGGTGGCCCTGGAATCGCGCTGAGTCGCTTGGGGTTAGCGCAACACGGTGTCGCGGCGGAAGACCTCGAACTGGGCATACGCGTGGCGCAGCGGGCAGTCAATGAGTCGAATCGGACGGATATCCTGTGCTGCGGCAGGTTTGGTCTTGTTGACACTCTGCTGACCGCTGGTCGAGCGCGAGGCCTCACCGACCTAGTGGAAGAGGCCCAGCTTTCCGCCACTCAGCTTATTGAAGCGGCGCAAGCACGCGGTGGTTTCTCGCTGTCGCACCTGCTGCCGAGCGGGGTCCGGCAGCCCGGGCTTTTCACCGGGGTTTCGGGTATCGGTTACGAATTGCTCCGCTTAGAGGATCCGGAACTGCTTCCATCGGTGCTTCTCTGGGAGCCCCCGGCAAGGTGATAAATGTCCGCCTGGTAGATGTGGAACATGCGAGCAGTTCAGGTGACAACCCTCGACGGGCCGGACGCGATCGAAATCGCGGACGTGGCAGACATTGAGGCAGCCGACAATCAAGTCCTGATCGATGTTCACGCGGCAGGCGTGACCTTCCCCGATGTCCTTCAAACGCGTGGTCTTTACCAGATCAAGCCGCCGCTGCCGTTCACACCGGGATCCGAAGTGGCGGGAGTGGTCGTCAGTGCGCCCGGGGGGTCGCATGTCAAACCGGGGGACAGGGTGGTCGCGTTCCCTGGACTCGGTGGTTTCGCGCAGCGCGTCGCGGTTGATCCTGCAGTGGTGTTTCCGCTCGCGGACAACGTCTCGTTCGAGGCCGGCGCGGGTATCCCGATGAATTATTTGACGGTGCACTTCGCGCTGCTGCGCCGCGGGCGTCTCGCCGCGGGCGAGAACGTCCTGGTTCACGGCGCCGCCGGCGGCGTCGGCACGGCAGCAATCCAGGTCGCGAAGGCTTTCGGGGCCGAGGTCATTGCGGTGGTTTCGTCTGACTCAAAGGCAGCGGTCGCACGCGACGCCGGCGCTGACCACACGATCCTCGCGGCCGGGTTCCGGGACGCGGTGAAGGAACAGTTCCCTGCCGGTGTCGACATCGTGGTGGACCCCGTCGGTGGGGACAGGATGACTGACTCGCTGCGCTGCCTTCGCGCGGAAGGCCGCCACCTCGTTATCGGTTTCACCGCGGGAGAAATCCCTTCTGTCCGGGTCAACCGGTTGCTCCTCAACAACATCGATCTTGTCGGTGTTGGCTGGGGTGCCTTCTGGCTGAGCAATCCCGGGTATCTCCAGGAGCAGTGGCGTGCGCTGGCGCCGCATTTCGAATCGGGTGCGCTGGCACCGGTAGTGGGTGAGGTCGTTGCGCTGGACCGTGCGGCTGACGCGTTGCGTGCGCTCGACGAACGCCGTGCGACCGGCAAGGTAATCCTGGCAACGCGGTGAGTTGTTTCCGCTTCGTGTCAGTGCCGTGGAATATGTCCGCGGGTCTCACTGTTGGAACTGCTGGATCAGCCCGTCGTATCCCCCGGGCTCAAACAGAATTGCCTTCGCGGAATACCGTCCGGCTGGAGCCGCGATGCGCCACTCGCCGTGAGGCGAATAAGGCGGGCTGGTCCTCACTCTGAGCTCAGATAAACCACTTCGCGTTCGCGGATTCGCGCCACGTACGGTTGCGTCTCGCTCGTGTATTCGCCGCCTGACGGCAGCCCCCCGGATCGCTGCACGGCACCGAATCCGGCGTTGTAGGCGGCGAGCGCGAGGTCCAGCGGGTCACCTTCAAGCGTTCCCGCAGCGACACCTTCAGCGGCACGCCGGTGGTTGTCGCACATGAATGCAGCCTGCGCGGTCACAGCGTCGGGGATGCTGTAGGGATCGGCGGCACCGTCGCCGTCCGCGTCGACTCCCCAAATTTCCCACGTCTCCGGGATGAACTGAGACGGGCCCATAGCGCCGCGTGGGCTAAGGGCATCGGTGCGGAAGCTGCTTTCGGCTTCGATCTGCGCAGCAAGGATCGATGGTGTGATCGCTTCACACTGGCCTGCTGCCTGGCTGATCCACGTCCGGAACTCTTCGTTGAAGCCGGAGGAGACAGTTCGCGGGTAGTAGTCAGGCGATTGCGCGAAATCGCCGCAGCCCGCTAGCGCGAACGCTGCGGCCAGCGGGGGGAGGACGATTGCACGTTTCATCCTCCGCGAGTGTGCCCACGAATCGCCCGCCGCGCCAGTGACTGTGGCGAAACGCATTGCTAACCCCGGCTGTGCCGAACAGAATGGAGTGTGACGCTAGTCACTTACTAGGGGAGGTAGCAATGCACGCAGTAGCTGGCGACCGTATCCACTTCAAGAGCGGCACGGTCGGTGCACCTGAGCATGAAGCCGAAATTCTCGAGGTGCAGGGCAGCAATGGTGAACCGCCTTACCGCGTCCGATTCGATGATGGGCACGAATCCATCGTGTACCCCGGCTCGGATATCCAGATCGAGCATCCGTCAAGCGGCTAACTAAACAAGCCAGATGAAGTGCGCGATCACCACAACAAAGAGCGCATAGGTGATGGGATGGACGTCGCGCCACCGTCCCTTCGCCACCATCAGAAGCGGGTACAGGAGCAAACCGAACGCGATGCCGTTGGCGATCGAATATGTCAGCGGCATCGCTACAACGGTCGCAAACGCGGGGATCGCGTACTCGAGTTTGTTCCACTCGATGTCACCGAGCGCTTTCGCCATGAAAACACCCACGATAATCAGCGCTGGAGCTGTCACTTCAGGTGTGACGACGGCGAGTAGGGGCGAAAACAAGAGGGACAGCAGAAAGAACCCGGCCGTGACGACCGAGGTCAGGCCTGTTCGCCCACCCGCGCTAACGCCTGCGGACGACTCGATGTAGGACGTGGTTGTTGAGGTACCGAGTACGGCGCCGCCCATGGTCGCCACCGAATCGGACATGAGAGCGCGATTCGCGCGGGGCAGCTCGCCGTTCTTGAGGAACCCTGCCTGGTTGGCCACGGCGATGAGGGTGCCAGACGTGTCGAAGAAGTCCACGAAAAGCATCGTCAGAACGACAACAAGCATCTGGGCGGTGATCAGCTCCCCGAGGTTCCCGAACGCCACACCAAACGTCGGGGCGAGGCTCGGAACTGAGCCGACGACGGCATCCGGGGCAGAGATCAGGCCCGTAATCATCCCGGCGGCCGCTGTCAGGATCATGCCGTAGAAGACGCCGCCCTTGAAGCCGCGGATCAAGAACACAGCGGTAACGGCAACGCCGAACAGCGCAAGCAGTGTCTCGGGGCGAGACAGATCACCGAGCGTGACCGTGGTGGCTTCATCGGGAACGACGATTTCCGCGTTCCGTAGGCCGATAAAGGCGATGAAGAGTCCGATACCTGCGCCGGTTGCAAATTTGAGGTTGAGGGGGATCGCCCGGATTATCGCGCCCCGCACACCAGTGACAGCGAGGATGAAAAACAGCACGCCAGACACCAAGGTGCCCGCGAGTGCCGTCTCCCAGGGAATCCCCATACCGAGCACCACGGTGAACGCGAAGAACGCATTGAGCCCCATACCCGGGGCGAGCGCGATCGGGTAGCGCGCCCAGAGACCCATGACGAGCGACCCGAGGGCTGCCGCGAGGGCGGTGGCGACGAACACCGCGGGCACATCCATCCCCGCGGACCCGAGGATCTGCGGGTTGACGAAAAGGATGTACGCCATCGCGAGGAAGGTCGTCGTACCAGCCACGACCTCAGTCCTGAAGGTCGTGCCCTGTTCGGTGATGTGGAAGAAGCGGTCGGCGCCTCGTGAGACACGCTTCGGCGCCGTTTTCAAGCTCGTCATTGCGCGATCTCCCTGCCTCGTCCCCAGACTTAATTGCTCTTCGCGTGCTGATTCTGCCGATCAGTGATGACGATAGTGTTGCGTGTGCGCTACACGGCAAGCGAGATCGCAATTGTTGCGGATTTAACTATCGCGGGCGGCCTTGTCCAGAATGAGCGCAATCGCCTCTGTCACCTTCTCTGCATAGGTGAGATTCAGCGACTCATCGGGAACGTGCGCGTTACTGTCCGGACCGAGTGCTCCAGTGATCACGAACTGGGCGTCGGGGTGCGCCTCATGCAGCAGTCCCATGAACGGGATCGATCCGCCGACACCGAGCGCGCGCCAGGGCTGACCGAACACGCCTACACTCGCGCTGTCGAGGGCGTCTTTCAGCCACTCCGCAGTAGCGGGTGCGTTCCAGCCGTTTGCGGCCTCTGCGTCCGTTACATCGACGTGCGCACCGCGTGGAGGGTTGGCCGTGAGGGCGCGAGTGATCGCGTCGAGTGCGACATCGGCGTTGATCGTGGGCGGGAGCCGGAAACTGAGGCGCAGCGTCGTCGACGGGCGCAACACGTTTCCGGCGTCGCTAGGGCTGGGCAGGCCAGAGGCGCCGATGACTTCCAGTGCTGGCCGCCACGTGTTGCGCAGGTGAAGCTCTACCTCGTCGTCGCTGTCAAGTTGCACTCCGTCACGCAGTGGGAGCAAAACCTGCCAGGCACCCGGAACGGTAGCGGCGGTAGCGCGAGTTTCCTCGATCCGGTCAGCGGGGATTTCCGCTGTCAGCTCGGGGGGCAGTATCGCTCCGGTGGCCGGGTCCTCGAGCCGGTCGAGCAGCTGCCGCACGATCCGGAACGAACTCGCCACCGGGCCCCCCGCCATCCCGGAATGGACCCCGGCTCGCAGCAGCGATACCGTGACGCTCACCGATGCCAGACCGCGCAGCGATGTCGTCAGCCAGAGCCGCTCGTAATCTGCTGCACCGGAGTCAAGACACACCACGAGCGCCACGCTGCCGAGACGGTCAGCGAGGTGGTCGAGGTAAGCGGGCAGGTCCGGGCTGCCCGACTCCTCACTCGTTTCCAGCAGCAGTACACAGCGGCCATGCGCCCCGCCGGTTGCCCGGATCGCCTCTATTGCGGTGATAGCCGCGTAGCCGGCGTATCCATCGTCGACCGAGCCACGGCCGAACAGGCGCCCGTCCCGCCGTATGGGTTCCCACGCGCCGAGGCCTTCCGACCATCCGTCCAGTGCGGGCTGCTTGTCAAGGTGGCCGTACAGCAGAGTCGTCCCGGCAGATGCGGCATCAGAGGTCGCGGGCATATCCACCATGAGTAGCGGTGTCAGGCCGGGAAGTTTCTCGACGGTGACTGTTGCCCCGGGGAGGTCCCTTGTGCGGATCCAGTCGTAAAGATGGTTGATCGCCGAATTCAGGTGACCTGACGTTTCCCAGTCGGGGTCGAATGCGGGCGAGAGTGCCGGGATGCGCACAAATCCCTCGAGGCTCGATACCGCCTCGTTCCATCGGATACTGACTGCCTCGTGTAATGCGGTCCTGTCCACGATCCCGATGCTAGCTGCTCGCGAGTATGACTGGACTGTGCCTGGTCGGCTAAGCTCCGCGCGCAGACAGTCGTGAGGTGGACAGGTACATGGCAGTGGAGACGGAACAGGACCAGATTGGCGAGCGCAGTGATCCAGGCTGGCGAGGGCGGCTAGGTGAACGCATCGAGTCGCAACTGGCTCGCCGCATTATCACCGCGCTGATCCTGATCAACGCGGCAATACTCGGCGTCGAAACGTCGGACGCGGCGCGTGACGCGGTTGGGGGACCGCTGCAGCTTGTGAACCAGTTGATCCTTGCGGTCTTCGTGGTTGAGATCCTCATCAAGCTGGTCGCGTTCGGTCCGGGCTTCTTCAAATCGGGCTGGAACGTTTTCGACTTCCTGATCATCGGTATTTCGCTGATACCCGCATCGGGACCGCTGGCGATCCTCCGCACCTTGCGCATCCTGCGTGTGCTGCGACTGCTATCGACCGTCAAACGGCTGCGCTTGCTCGTCGAGTCACTGATGCAGGCCATGCCCGGAATTGGATGGTCAGCGGCCCTCCTGCTCATGATGTTCTACATCTTCGGGGTGATGGGCACCGAGCTGTATGGGGAACGGTTCCCCGACTGGTTCGGAACTTTGGGCCGCAGCATCTACAGCCTCTTCCAGGTGATGACTCTCGAAAGCTGGTCGATGGGCATCGCCCGGCCGGTGATGCAGGAGTACCCCTACGCGTGGGTCTACTTCGTGCCGTTCATTCTCATTTCGAGTTTCATGGTGCTGAACCTGTTCATCGCCATCATCGTCAGTGCGACCCAAGAGGTGCACGAGATGGAGCAGCGCCAGGAGCGTGCCCAGTCAGAACAACAGGCCCATGTTGAGCGTGAGGAGATGCTGGATCTGCTGCGCGGCATGAGCACGCGGCTGGAAGAACTCGAACGTAGGTTGCCGAGATGAGGCGCACGAGAAAGCACAGCTGCGGTAGCCGCTAAGAGGGCGCAAAGATGGCTGGCTGAAACGTCAATATCGCATCAAGGTCGGTCCCGGCGCGCGGCTACCGCGGAATGCTAGTCAGGTGCGCGCATTAGCCCCCGCTCGGGAGTATCGGGATCGGAAGGATTTCCTTCGGAGAGCGTTCAGGACCTTTGGAAAGTACCCTGCGCGGGTGGTGGTCGGCGGGTTCACGGGGGCGATCACCGTCGGCACGGTCCTGCTGATGCTGCCCCTCGCATCAGCGAAAGCTGAGTGGACCGATCCTGTATCGGCCCTCTTCACCGCAACCTCAGCTGTGTGTGTGACAGGGCTGGTGGTTGTTGACACGGGGAGTTACTGGTCGGTGTTCGGTCAGGTCGTGATCGTGTGTCTTTTCCAGGTTGGAGGCCTCGGGATCATGACGGTGGCGTCGCTGCTCGGGATGCTGGTTGCCCGGCGCATGGGGATGCGTATGGAGCTCATAGCACACACGGAGACGAAGAACCTGCGTATCGGCGATGTACGCCGGGTGGTGATTGGTGTCGTACGGCTGAGCTTGCTCATCGAGATTGTCATCGCTGTTCTGATCGGCGTCCGGTACTACGTCACGTATACCGACTCCGCTGCCGCTGCAGCAGGGTTCGCGGTGTTTCACGCGGTTTCGGCCTTCAATAATGCGGGTTTCGCGCTACAGGCGGATAGCGTGATGCAGTTCGTCGGTGATCCGTTCATCCTTATGCCGCTGATGCTCGGCTTCACCTTGGGGGCCCTCGGATTTCCTGTGCTCTTCGAAGTGGGGAGGTATTTCCGCCAGCAGGTCATCGCAGCGCAGAAGGGTCGCGGGCGAATGCAGCACCGGCAGTGGACGCTGCACACCAAGATCACAATCCTCGCCCACGCGGCGCTCGCGGTGGTGGGAATCGTTGCTGTCATGGGGTTTGAATGGGCGAATCCGGCTACTCTCGGGCAGCTCACTCTCGGTGAGAAGCTTCTAGGCGGTGTGTTCCAGGGTCTCGCACCGAGGACCGTCGGATTCAACTCGCTTGAAGTCGGCGACATGAACTCTGCGACTGTCCTCATCACGAATGTCCTGATGTTTATCGGCGGCGGCAGCGCGGGCACAGCCGGCGGCATCAAGGTGACGACCTTCGCGCTCCTCGGCTACGTCATCTTCGCCGAACTGCGCGGACACCCCACAGTTCACGTGATGGGCCGAAAACTTGCCGAATCCGTACAGCGCCAGGCTCTGACGGTCGCACTTCTTGGCGTCGCGGCAGTGGTCAGCGCGACCGTCGCGATCCTGGCCGTCACTGACCACGAAACAGATGTGGTGATGTTCGAGGTCATTTCAGCGTTCGGGACGGTTGGGTTGTCCATGGGAATCACTGACGATCTGCCGGTGATCGCCCACCTCATACTCGTAGTCCTAATGCTGTTAGGCCGGGTAGGACCAATCATGCTGGCATCCGCGCTGGCCCTCCAAGAGCGGCCACGCCGGTACGAATTACCTGAGGAACGGCCGATCGTTGGGTGACTATCGGGGTAACAATTCTGGGATGCTGATGCCATGGCTCTAGGGAGATCGGCCCTATCGCAAGCGCGGCGGCGATCCGGCTGGCTCGCAGCGTACGTGCTTCCCGCTCTGTTCACAGTCGCGTTCTTGCCGCTGAAGAATCATGTGGCGTTCGCCAACATCGCGATGACGTTCTTGCTGATCGTTGTCGTCACGGCGGTAGTGGGTGGCTTGCTCCCAGCCTTGGCTGCTGTCGTGCTCAGCGCCGCGCTGTTGAACTTCTTCTTCACTGAGCCATTTCATACACCGTTCATCGCTGATGCCGAAAACATTATGACCCTGACTGTCATGGTGGCAGCGGCAGTCCTGGTTGCCATCGTCGTCAACAGGTCGGCGGTGCGCGCCGCTGAAGCGGAACGAGCGAGAAGGGAAGCTGCGCTTCTCTTCTCATTCGCGCGCATCATCCTGTTCGACGATAATCCAGCGGATCGGCTGCTGGCGCGGATCACTGAAGACTTCGAGCTAGAGTCGGCCGCGCTCGAGGAATTTGACGGGACGCATTGGCACACGACTGACCACGCGCGCTGTCAGCCGAGCAAACCAGTCGAGGTGAAGATACAGGTCGTTCAGGTCAGTCCAGATGTCCGGCTCGTTGTCGCTGGTAACGAGCTTGCTCGGGATGACTGGGCTGTACTGGAGACTGCGGGTTTCCAGGCCGTGCTCGCATTGCGTCACCAGCGTATGTCAGCGACGGCGGCCGAGGCTGAGCGACAGGCTGACGCGGCCGCGCTACGGAATGCGCTGCTTTCCGCGCTTGGGCACGACCTTCGAACACCGCTGACGTCGCTGAAAACAGCGATTGGCTCGCTGCAGGATGAGCAGCTGCGATTCTCCCCTGAGGACCGGCGGGAACTGTTGAGCGTCGCCGACGAGTCGGCCGCCCAGCTGAGCGGTCTCGTGGACAACCTGCTCGATTCATCCCGCCTGGTCACGGGTGCTGTCCGTCCGAACCTTGGAAATCTCGCAGTGGAAGATGCCATCGCCCGTGCGCTGCGCCATGTGACTGAGAGCGACTCGATCTCCCTCGACATTGCCGATAACCTGCCCGAAATTCTGGCGGATGGAGGTCTGCTCGAACGAGTAATCGCCAATCTCGCGGATAACGCGCTGCGTCATGGAGGTAAGGGTGTCACGATCACGGTTCGCGCAATTTCCGACGACGTGGTGATCTCGGTAGCCGATCACGGCCCTGGGCTCCCGCTAGGGCCACGTGACGAGACATTTGCCCCCTTCCGAAGACGGGGGGACCGAAATATGACAACAGGGATTGGGCTGGGAATGTCAGTTGCCAAGGGGTTCACCGAGGCGATGGCCGGGACAATCGAGGTCGCGGAAACACCAGGTGGCGGGCTGACTGTGAACTGCGCGTTTCCCGCGGTGGAGTATGCGGGAGCAGGGGAGGGATGACGACCGTACTCGTTGTTGACGACGAAAATCAGATCCTGCGTGCCCTGCGGATCACCCTCGCTGCACACGGCTACACGGTGAAGACGGCGGCTGATGGTTCGGCCGCGCTGCGTGCTGTCGCAACGGAAAAGCCAGATATTGTTGTCCTCGACCTGGGACTGCCGGATATCGAAGGCACAGACGTCATACATGGCATCCGGGGCTGGTCGACGGTTCCGATCGTGGTGCTGTCCGCACGAACCGACTCAGGGGACAAGGTCGCGGCGCTAGACGCGGGGGCCGATGACTACGTCACGAAGCCCTTCGGGATGGACGAGTTCCTCGCGCGACTCCGGTCTGCGCTTCGAAGAGCGCAGACCGTGGAAAGCACGCCAGACACTGTAGTCGAGGCAGACGGGCTGACTATCGATCTTGCAGCCCGCTGCGTGCGCCGCGACGGCAGCGACGTCCATTTGACACCCACCGAGTGGTCGATCCTCGAGTTGCTTGTCCGGAATCGCGGCAGACTCGTCACTCAGAAACAAGTGCTCCAGGCGGTATGGGGGCCCTCGTACGGAACCGAAACTCACTACTTGCGGGTGTACCTGGCACAGCTGCGCCGCAAGCTCGAAGGCGACCCGTCGCGTCCGAGGTACTTGCTGACTGAACCGGGTATGGGTTACCGCTTCGCGGACTGAGCAACGCCGAACACCACCCCGATGTGCCTTCCACCACGTCCATAGAGGTTGTGGCTGACACAAAGGGGTGGTGTCTGGTGCGAGCTAGACGGGACTAGCCCTTCAGCGCCCGGGCCATTCCCCGGCGTACCGCACCGATGATGTGCGGCCGGAGCTCAGCTGCCGGGATGATCGCGTCAACGGAACCGACCTGCTGTGCACGCTGAATGTTGTGAATGGCCTCGAACTCAGCCGCAACCTCGCCTAGCTTCTCCGACCGCACCGCTGAGCGCTGTGCTGCGAGCGCGACTTGCAGGTGCGCCTTGTCTGCCTGGTCCTCGGCTGCCGAGAGCTTCGCTTCCAGATCCTGCACCGTGGGATCAGCGGCGGTGCGCGTGTTCACCTCGCGGGAGAACACCACAGCCGCGGCTGGTGCACCACCGATGACGGAGGCGAAGGAACCTTCGATAGCGAGGACCTCCATGTTGTCGTTCAGGGCCTTCGAGAAGACCACGAACGCACCGCCGTGGTAGCGGGAGACAACGCAGAAGACGATCGGCCCGTCAAAGTTGACGATCGCCCGGCCGATCTCAGCACCGTATTCCAGCTGGATGCTGCGCAGTGACTCGGGTGAGCCGTCGAATCCGGAAAGGTTCGCCATGACGACGAGCGGCCGGTTGCCGGATGCCGCGTTGATCGCGCGGGCAGTCTTCTTCGATGACGCGGGGAACAACGTGCCCGACGTCCACTGGTCCGGACCGTCAGCGGGGAACCAGCCCTTACGCGGGATGGCGCGGGACTCGATACCGATTACGCTGACCGGCTGTCCGCCGAGGTGCGCATCGAAGACGACGGAGGTGTCGGCGTCGGCCATATCTGCCCAGCGCTCGAGCACGCTGTGATCCTGGTCGACGACGGCCCGCATCACGGTGCGAATGTCGAACGGCTTCTTCCGCTCCGGGTTGGTCTTGGAGGAGAAGATGTCACCGACTGTCGTGAAGTCGCTGCCTGGGTATACGTGCGGGAAGGTCTGGACGTCGCGCTCGATCGGGTCGGTCGTCTCGGCACGGCGGGGGAAGCGCTCGCCGCGCAGGACATACGCGTGATCGTAGTGCGCGAACAGGATCTCGCACGCAGCTGTCAGGTTCGGTGCCCAGTACTGGGCCTCGCCGTTCGGGCCCATGACACGGTCGTAACCACCGATGCCGAAGTTGTCTTCGGCCGACACCCCACCTGAGTAGTCAAGCGAGTTCTTGCCGGTCAGCACCATCGCGCTGTCCGGGGTCATCACGAGAATGCCCTTCGTGTGCATCAGCATCGTGGACTCCGCGTTCCAGTACGGCTGCGCGCCCACGTTGATACCGGTAACGATGACGTTGACCTCGCCACCCTTCTGCGTGAACGTGATGAGCCGACGCAGGCCACGCGACACCCAGTCCATGTTCTCGGTACCGCTGTCCATAGAGATCTTTGCGCCGGACGAGAGTGCGAACCACTCGACCGGAACTCCAAGTTCCTCAGCGAGATCGACTGCCGCGACGAGCCGGGAGCACTCGGCTTCCGCGACCGTGCCCAGCGCCTTGGTCGGGTCGCCGAACAGCGCGATCCGTGTCATGCCCTCTGGGTAACGCGGCGTGGGCGTGGTTACCTTGCCGACGATCAGGCCGGCCTTGTTGTCGCCGTACGGGCGGTCCACCGGCGCGAGCACACCACTATCGTCGATGTCGTATTCGACGAAGGAACCCTCTGGGCCTGTGAGCAGCGGAATGAGCTCGTATGGGTAGATCGTCCCGCGTGCCCGGGAGCTGCGCACCTTCTGGGTGTACGCGTCCATCGGCTGTAGCGGCTCGGTTGGTGGCTCGGTGATGTTAAGGACGACTCCGTCACCGGTCCGGTACGAGAACCGCAGGGCGCGCCTGGTGAGTTCCTTGCCCTCTCCCGGCATCCAGACGATCACGGTGATTTCCTCAAGCCCTGCACCCACCGTGAGCGGGGTGAGGTTTCCGGCGACAGTCCGCACGTCGTCGATGCTGAGGTCCAGCGTGTGCCAGTAGTAGATCATGACGCGGTTCGCGTCCAGGCGGCGCTTGCTACCGCGTTTGGCCTGTGCCCGGCGCACTCCGTTGAGGCAAGCGGTCAGCGTGCGCTCAAAGGAAGGCAAGGAAACCACTTGGCCCGAGTCATCCCGCTGGACTGTCGCGTCACGCACCTCAGCGAGAGCGATAAGGCGCTCATCGGCGGGGTTTTCCTTCGCCTTCAGGTGGAAGAGGAAGGTGTCGGGAGCACTGGGAACACGTACCCCTTCGAAGTTCTTCAGACGCCACAGGTCGAGACGCTGCCCGGTCAGCGGGTGCATGTCACGGATGATGCGATCTTCGCGGAGTCCGCCGTTCTCAGGCCGGAAGGTGAACTGGCGGCTCGCGGCTCCGGCGCCGAACACGGTCACCGTGAATCGGCGGGCAGTCAGCGCGCCCTTCAGCTCCGCAAGGAGCGTTTGAGCGACAGCATCCGAGTCGGTGGACGCTCCCGGCCAGGAGAGGTACAGGTCGAGCACGAGGTTCTTCCGGTCGGCAGGTGCGACAGCATCAACCGCACGGAGCATCTCGGACAGCTGGGAATACTCACCGACCGTAGAGACAAGCTCGATCCGATCGCCGAGGAGCTGGAATGAGCCGGTGACGAACTGCTGCCCGCCACGTTCGAATGCCTTTACGTCCTCAAGCTCGCGGATCTTGTAGTAGGCGCGCGTGATGACCTCGAGAAGTGGCCCGGGCCGTTCGATGCGCCCTGCGAGCAGGTCGATTAGCGGTTCCGGTGTGCGCGTCAGTTCGCGGACACGCTGAGTGTAATCCGCCGATTCAGGGTTCTCTGAGAGGTACTCGAGAGCGCCGCGTACTCGGTCGGTTACTTCGCCGCGGGCCTTGCTGATGACGGGCTCGACGAAAATGCGGAACCGCACGTTGCGCGCCAGATCGCCGACGACTGGGTAGCGAAGCTGCGTTGCTGTGATGAGGCGGTCGAGGACCTCTTCGAGTTCATCAGGCAGTGTTGTTGCAGTGCTGACGAGCCACCGCTCGAGCAGCGCTGACACGACAGGGACTTGGTTCTCCATGCGCTGTAGCGCGAGGAAGAGGCGGTAAACGGCTTCTGCGAGTTCGGGTGAGGGGGTGAGGTCTGTGACACCGTAGTGGCGGAGTGCTCCACTGAGCTTCGATCTGAAGGATTCGGGGAGCCCCTCGATGTCCGCGTCGAGCGACTTCAGGTAGGTGTGGAAGTGTTCGCGCGGGCTGTGGACACGCTCATCGGATTCGAAATCACCGGTGATGGGCCTGTTCCGTGAGATTTCGCAGATGTCCGCGAATGTCGACAGCAGGGCGAGTTCCGCGTGAACGACTTCGCTGTTGGAGTCGGTCAGCGCCGTGTGAGCGCTGAGGAGCCGTTCGTAGTCAGCGAGCAGTGACCGGGCACGTGTCCCGTCAACGTCGTATCCGGTGAGAAGCGCACCCAACGAGGTGAGCAACTCCAGTGCGTCACACTGGGATTCAGCGGATTTCGGAAACTCGACGCTTGGTGTCTCGACGGCTTCCGTGGCCTCGCTGTGTGCATCGACCCGGACCAGTGACGCACCGGCGTCGACCTGTGAGTTGACGACCGCGAACACCTCGCGAACGCGGCCAGCCACCTGGGCGCGGACTGCGGTCTCCATCTTCATGCTCTCGAGCACGACGAGCGTGTCCCCGACCTCGACGTCGTCCCCTTCAGCGACGGGAACAGCGACGACGACAGCGGGAGCCGGTGCTCGGACTACGCCAGCCTCGTCTTGAGTGATCTGATGGCTGATGCCATCGACCTCAACGAGATAGCTGGCCGGTCCTTTGACAGAAACCACGTGGTGGCGAACACCAGCGACGACGACGCGACTTTCGAACTTACCCAGCCGTTCGATGTCGACCTCGAGGTCGCCGGAGTCGCCTTCGATGCGATACCGGTTCGGGCCGATCTGCGTGACGAAAAGGCCATAGGCGTGGTTCTGGTAGTTGAGTTCGATCTTCCGGCCGATGGCGTGGCTTGCACGCGGACGTCCGCCGCGCGCTGACAAGCGGAAGGCTTCACGCTCGACTGCCTCTTCCGCGTCGTAGACCTCGATCGCTGTCGCGAGCAGAGCCGTGGCCGCCTTGGTGGAGGTGGTTGCGTTGGGGTCGCTTGAGGTGCCGACGCCGGAGCGGTCCAGCCAGCCGGTATCGGCGGACGCTGAGATCACTTCGTCCCGGTCGAGGAGCGCGAGCAAGAACGACTTGGTGGTGGTGCCGCCATGCAGGACAACGGTGGTTTCACGCAGCGCAGTGCGCAGGCGGGCTAGCGCCTCGGAGCGGTCTTTGCCCCACGCGATGATCTTGGCAACCATCGAGTCGTAATCGGGAGGAATGACGTCGCCTTGCGCGATGCCGGTGTCGACACGCAGCCCCGAGCCGAGCGGGAACTTGAGCAGCTGCACCGAACCAGGAGCCGGCGCGAATCCGTTGTCCGCGTCCTCGGCGTTGAGCCTAGCTTCGACGGCATGCCCGAATTCACGTGGACATTCGCCAGTGAGTTCGCCGCCGCCTGCAACGTGAATCTGGAGCTTCACGAGGTCGAGACCGGTGGTTGCTTCGGTGATCGGGTGCTCAACCTGCAGGCGTGTGTTGACCTCGAGGAAGGTGAAGATCTTCTGTTCAGGCTGGTAAAGGTATTCGACGGTCGCGGCGCCGCAGTACCCGGCAGCGCGGACAAGCTCAGCCGAGGCCTTCCGCAGATGATCGGACTGTTCCTTGTTGAGCAGCGGTGATGAAGATTCCTCGATGACCTTCTGGTTCTTGCGCTGGATCGAGCAGTCGCGCACGCCCGGTGCCCAGACGTTTCCGTGCGAGTCGGCGATGCACTGAACCTCGACGTGGCGCGCTTCGGTGACTAGTCGCTCGATGAAAACAACTGGGTCCCCGAAGGAGCGCTGCGCTTCGCCCTGAGTTCGCTCGAGTGCGAGTTCGAGTTCATCCTCCGAGTAGACCTTGCGGATCCCGCGTCCGCCACCGCCGCTGCGTGCCTTGATGATCAGCGGATAGCCGATTGCTTGTGCGTGACGTCGCGCATCTGCGCGGGTTTCGACCGGGCCACCGCTCCACGGTGCGACGGGTACGCCGACCTTCTCGGCGAGGAGTTTTGCTTCGACTTTGTCACCAAGCAAGCGCATCGCGTCTGAGTTGGGACCGATGAAGGTAATACCAAGGCGGGCACAGAGATCCGCGAAGTTGGGATCCTCAGCGACGAAGCCCCAGCCGACCCACACGGCGTCGGCCTTCGACTCGACGAGGGCGCGCTCAAGTTCGGCATGGTCAAGGTAGGGGGTCGCCGCAGTGGTGGAGGGGCGGAGTGTAACGCCCTCGTCTGCCTGCCTGACGAAAAGTGCGCCGCGCTCGGCTTCTGTGTGGAGCGCGACGACGCGAATACCGTAGTTGTGCTCAGCATTCAGTTCGCGAACAGCCCTAATCAGGCGTACAGCGGCCTCGCCGCGGTTGACTATAGCTATACGTGTGAACATCCCTGCCCCGTTTCTTGTGGAACCTAGTGACGACGTGATTGGTCGTAATACATCAAAGGACCCCGTCGTCCGGTGTCGCTTTGGCCAGATGTGGCCGCGATTCAGCGCCTCTCCTCGCTGAGCGAATGCCTACGCGCACGGGTGTGCCGTCAGCGCGCAGAACCGGCTCACACAATTCACTCCCGCGTCGGTTTTCCGCGCGGCGAGTGTGTGTCAGCCGTGATGCCGGAACTGTGCACCTGCTCGGCCGCAATCAACCCTGAGTGCATCCGTATCCTTTTGGATAACAGCCGTCCAGCACCACAATCATGCAGCATGGCGAACAGATTGTCACATGTAACCAAATACGATCAACCAGGCTTTTACAATAGAGCCGCGTTGTTTCGCGCGAATTACCCTGATATGCAGTGGCCTTGGCGTTGTGGGTGAATCAAATCACACTTCAGTCACGGTTGTTTGTTACCCGGAAGTAGCTGGCAGTATGCGAAATTCGGGCAGCTTACCCGCGGGTAAATTACTAGCGAGTAATAAACGGTTTCGAACGCACTCGAGCTTGCCTGCGAAGCGACGGAAGGCGCCGGAATCTGAATTGTTACCGGTAAGTAGATTAGGAATAGGCAGCTCGCGCAAATCACAAATTGCGGCACCAGCTTTAGTGGGTACCCGCTAGTGCCAGGTCATTTCGTGTGCTAACTGTCTGCGCCAGGAGGGGGTGTCCAGCCCCCAGCCGCGCGTTCGAGTTCCAGTGCCGCGCGGATTGCGACATGATCATTGCCTGGTGCGGCGACGATCTGCACACCGGTGGGCAGATTATCCGCATTGAGGCCCATCGGCACTTGGGTGGCCGGTAGCCCAAGGAAGTTGAATGCGGCAGTGTTCGCCAGGAGCCACGGCTGACCGTACGTCGTGTAGTGCCGTGGTGCGAGCCGGGGAAAAGGCGGGTGCAACAGGATGCCCTCGCCAACCGCCGCAGTGATCTGGTCGGATGCACGCTGAGCGGCACTGACAAGTCTCCGCATCGCTCGAGTACGGACAGCGCGAGCCGGGGCAGCTTCAGCGAGGCGCAGAACCGCAACGGGAGCGCTGGCAACAGTGAGCGCGACGTTGCGCGGCAAGTAGCGCAGCTGCCGCTTGCGCGGCGCCGCGGTGCCCAGCACCTCTTCTACCGTCGCCGCAAAGTCCATTTCGCCTGCAATCGCGGCGAGCGCGTAGCCCATCGCCCAGCGCAATTCCGGCAGCGGAAGCTCCTCCACGCGTGCACCAGCGCTCTCTAGAGCATCGGCCGCGCGTTGCCGTGCCTCCTCGACCGCCGCGCGCGGTTTCGTCACCGAAGATGCAGTGGAGAGGAAAACCGGCAGCCCCTTCAGCGACACGGTAGAGGGATCGCGGAGCTCCACCGGCGAACTATGCGGATCGGAGTCGTGCGGCCCGGAAATCGTTTGCAGGATAGGGAAGAGGTCCTCGGCGTGGCGCGCCAGCGGTCCAAGATAGAGCGATTTCCGGACGCCACCTGCAGTCATCGGGAAGTGTCCGGTGTTGGGAACGAGTCCGACCGAAGGGAGATGCGCGAACACGCCGTTGAAGAATGCCGGAACTCGGAGTGAACCGCCTAGATCGGACCCTAGCGCTGCGGCTGCGCCACCGATTGACACGGCGGCTCCGTCACCACCGGACGATCCGCCAGCTGTGCGGCGGGGATCGTACGGATTGTTGACCCGGCCGTACAGCGGGTTGTTCGTCTCGATCCAGTACACCGGTCCGGCAGCATTAGTGATTGCCACGATGATGACACCAGCCTCGCGCAGCCTCGAGACGGCAGGAGCGTCGCTTCGCGACCTGACGCTGCGCCGGTGCGGGAATCCGCCAGAATTCGGCATCCCTTCGACGGCGATCAGTTCTTTGATCGTCATAGGCACGCCCAGCAGGGGCGGGAGGTCCGCATCAGGGGCTGAGCTCGCGATCAGCCGGTCAGCCTCGTCGGCTTCCGCCCGCGCGGCGTCGAACCGGGGTTTCGCGACCGCGTTGAGGGACCGGTTTTTCTTCAGGACATCGATGTGCGCGTCGATTACAGTGCGTGCCGAAAGTGAGCCGCTTCTGATCTTGGCGGCTAGCTGCACCGCCGACTGGGCCGTCAAATCATCAGACATGCGGCACCTCACAATCGCTGGGAGTCGCGGAGTGCCGTCCAGCACCCCGCGACTCAACCTAGCGTGTCACGAGTTCTCCTTGCGGAAGGTTCGTGTACCCCACCAGACCGCGAGCCCGAACAGCAGCAGTGACCAGCCCGTACCCCACAACAACGGGCTGGCCGCGAACGTGCCATCGAACGAGGTGCGGACCGCATCCACGATGTGTTTCGTGGGAATGATGTTCGCGAGAGTTTCCAGCCAGGCCGGCCCCATGGTCATGGGGAGGAAAATCCCGCTGAGCAGGAAAACGGGCATGGTCACCATCTGCGTCACCGGTGCCATCACGTCCTCGCTTTTCACCGTGAGGGCGAACGCATTCGACGCCGCGGCGCACGCGCCGCCAATCAGCAGTGTGAGTGTGACACCGAGCACGACACCGAGAATTGGCGCACGCATGCCGAGCAGGTATCCGAGACCTACCAGGATGAGTGCCTGGACCAACAATTGAGTCAGGTCCCGCAGTACTCGGCCGACCAGCAGCGCCGTACGGTTCGCCGGAGTCACGCGTTCTGCTTCGATGACGCCCTCGCGCCACTCGTTGATGAGCCCGAATCCGGCGAAGAACGCTCCGAAGAGCGCCTGCATGATCAGGATGCCAGGCACGAAGAACGTGTACGCGTTCGTTGCGCCGATTTGTGCTGATAGTGGCTCGAGCAGCGGGCCGAACAGGAACAGGTAGAGCATGGGCTGGACCATGCCGATGATGACCCACGCAGGATTGCGAAGGTTGGTGCGCAGTTGTCTGCGATAGACGATGGATGTCTCGCGGGAAAAGGTTTGAACAGTAGTCACAGTCGTTCTCCGGAGGATAAGTCGTCGTCGCGCAGCGAGCGGCCCGTAAGGGTGAGGAATACGTCGTCGAGCGTTGGTTTACGTACCTCGATCGAGGTCAGGTGAACGCCGCGGACATCGAGTTCCCGCATGAGCGTTTGCATCTCTTTCCCCGCGTTCCGGACGCGTGACCGAACTCGCTGCCCCTCGATTTCGACGCTTCCCAAGTCCGCGGGAGTCAGCGCGCCTAGGGTTTCCGCTGCAGCCTGCACCTTCCCGGCCTCGGCGATTTCGAGGTCGATCAGCTCACCAGACACTTTGGATTTCAGCGTGTTTGCGGTGTCCGAGGCCACGATCTCGCCGTTGTCGATGATGATGACGCGGTCGCTGAGAGCGTCCGCCTCATCTAGGTAGTGCGTCGTCAAAAAGATTGTGGCGCCGCGCTTTTCGCGAAGGTCACGAATGTGCTCCCACAGATTCGCGCGGGCCTGCGGGTCGAGGCCAGTAGTTGGTTCGTCAAGGAAAAGCAGCCGAGGTTCGTGAACGAGCCCCATCGCGATGTCCAGTCGGCGGCGCTGGCCACCAGACATCGCCTTGGGCTGACGTTTCCACAGGCCGTCCAGGTTGAGCTGTTCGAAAAGGTACTTTCCGCGCCGTTCCGCCTCGGCCCGCGAGATTCCGTAGAGCATGCCGTGGTCCATGACCTCTTCGCCTGCGCGTGCGACTGAGGCGGTGGAACCAGACTGGGAAACGTACCCGATGTTGCGGCGCACTTGTTCTGGCTCGAGGCCAATGTCATAACCAGCCACCTTCGCTTCGCCCCGAGTGGGCTTGAGCAGTGTGGTGAGCATCCGGAGCGTCGTCGTTTTGCCGGCGCCGTTGGGCCCCAGGAACGCGACGATTTCACCCTCGGCAACGTCGAGATTGACCTCTTTGACTGCGTGAACTTCCTTCTTCTCGCGACCTTGGCCGGTGAGGAAGGTCTGTGCGAGTCCGCGGGCTTTGATCACTGTTTCACTCCCGTGTGTTCCGCGCTGGGTTAGCAGCGCCGTATCAAGTATTCAAGTTTGAATAAGTAGGGTCAAGTGATTTTTGGCGCACACTGGACGATCGTCGCTACCGGACTTTCTCCCGCAGCCCCAGGACCCTTCGGTAACGCTGCTGGTCTTCCATCATCTGCCAGCCCGGATCGTTCGGTGGTGGCTGCCATGTCAGCGGCTCCCCCGCGAACGCGAATTCACCAGCGCGAATCCTGTCCGCCATGCTCTTCGACCACTCGAGCTCGAGTGTCGCCTTCGCATGCCACATACGCGCGACTTCAATGATGTGTTCGGGCGCATCGATGCCAGCAGCCAGCTGCTGCTCGCCTTCTTCGATCAGTTTTTCCGAACGGCGAATGCGTTCGTCGAGGCTGCTCAAAAAGTCCTCGCGGGTCACGAGGAGGAGCAGCAGCCATGCGGTGTGCGCCGGGATGGGTGCCATCGCATCGGGCTCGCGCAAAGCTTCACTGAACAGCCGGTGAAACTCCGCACGGCCCTGCGCCGTCGTCACATACACGGATACCGTGCGGGCGCCTTCGTCGACTTCGTGACGAACGACACTCCCATTCTTCGTGAGTGTCCGCAGCACAGAGTAGATCGATCCCGGTTTGATCTTTGCCCACTCCTCGATGTCCCACGACCGCAACTCGCGCAGAACCTGATAGCCGTTGACCGGCTCGAACATCATGACGGCGCCAAGAATGAGGAGTCTGGTTTCGATGGCGGCCATGACTTCGAGTTTATGTCAGCGGCGTTTTGCTGCGGTTCTGGCCGCGAACCCGGTCCCGTTTGTTCCCCCAGCCAATTCGGAACCTGCGGGTTTGGCGCGGCGTCCATGGCCTTTTGGGGCATAAATGCAGACCATCAATATGACCCGAATCATGCTGCCGTAGTGGAATGCGCGGAGATCACACTAGGTGAACTAGGTGGTCCGAGGGCAAGGGTCACCAACCACACCAACTGGAGTAATACGAATGCACGCGCCCCGACCCGTCTCACGGTGGCACCGTTCGCGCACAATGCGAATCGTGCTCTCGCTCGTCATCACCCTGCCCTTGGCGTTCGCCGCCCTCTTCATGTGGGCGATGTGGAACCCGACAGAAAAGCTGAAGCACCTTCCCGTCGCGCTCGTCAACTCGGACCAGCCCGCCGGTGAAGGCGACGACACGGTCCGCGCCGGTGACGAGATCGTCAATACGCTGCTGGACGGCGGTGCCCTGGACTGGCAGGTCGTCGACGCCGACCAGGCGGCCGAGGGGCTGCGCGCCGCGGACTACTACTTCACGGTGGAGATTCCGGAGGACTTCAGCAGCACCCTCAGCGGGCTTTCGAATGGTGTTACTGAGCCAGCGAGCATCAGGGTCACCTACAACGACAACAACACGACGATGGCTTCCACCGTCGGCGCCAGGGTGATGGCCACGCTCAACGCGGCGGTCTTGAAGTCCACGTCGAGCCGCACCGTGGGCACCGTATTGACCGGGATGAATGACCTCGGTGGTGGCATACGTGATGCGGCTGATGGTGCGGGACGCCTCGCGGATGGCACTGGTCAGCTGACCGGGGGTGTTGACCAGGTCGCGGATGGGGTGACCGGACAACTAGCTCCGGGCGTCAGCGAGGCCAGGGCGGGTGGTGTTCGCTTGGCCGATGGTGCTGAGCAGCTCGCTGACGGACTGGTACGGCTGCAGAACGGCACTGGTGAGTTGGGGGACGGCGCACAACGCCTGTCCGACGGGCTGAACACGCTTGCCGGGACCGTCGATCCCGACGGGACACTCGCGGGGCGGGTGGCGGCGCTGCAGAACCAGCTCGCTTCCCTCCCTGACCCCGTGGGCAGTGAAGGTGCTGCGATCCTCGGCAAGGTGGAACAGCTTCTTGACGGCATCGCGCAGCTCAACGCAGGAAGTGCGGAGCTCGCGCGTCAGCTGAATGATCCGGCAGCGCAGTACCGTTCGGGTGTCGATACGCTCGCCGTCGGCGGAGGGGAACTCGCGACCGGTGCGCGGACACTTGCCGACGGCCTTGGCCGCATCGAGGCAGGTGTGGGCCAGCTTGCGTCGAATCTACCCCGTTTGCAGGACGGCGCTCGTCAGCTCGATGACGGCGCGGGACAACTCGCCGACGGACTGGGTGCCGGTGCGCAGCGCGTTCCTGATCTCGGCGATGACGCCTCGCGCACACAACTGGCCTCGCTGGTCAGCACTCCCGTCGCGCTTGACGCGAACAATGTCGCGGACAAGACGGTGGCGGGAACGTCGAAACTCGGACCGGGGGCTGTGCCCGTCTTGCTCGCGATTTCGTCAGCGCTCGTGGCGCTACTCGTGTGGATGTCGTTCCGGGCATCGGGCGAGGACCGAGGCGCGGTTCTATCGGGTGGGGCCCATCCGAAACGCCCCGTCCGGCGACTCCTTGCTGTGACTGCGGTCAGCCTCACCGCCATGGCAGGCCTCGCGACGGTGGTGTGGTCAGTCGTCACACCTGCACCGGCACCGGCGAGTTTCGGCCAGGTGATCGTTGTCGTCGCCGCAGCGACACTGATGTCCGTGGCTCTTACGGGCGCCGCATTCAGGATCTTCGGCTACGCCGCGGGCATCCTCGTCACGCTCGCAGTGTGGATGCTGCAAGTGTTCTCGTTCGGTGGCGTCTGGATGCTGGAAACGATCCCTGCACCGCTGCGTGCACTGCACCCGATCGCGCCGATGTCCTACACGCGCGACGGCTTGATCGCGGCATTCAATGGCAGCCCTGGGTTCGTGTCAGCGGTGGCGACAATGGCCGGCATCACCCTGCTGGGGCTGGCCGCGCAGTACCTCGCGCACCGTAGGCACGCGGCAAGGCTGGGCAATCAGCTGGATATGTCGGCAAGTCCGGCGGAACCTGCGGAGCTTGTCACGGTTGGCGCGGACCAGCGTTAACGCGGACACTGCGGCCTGATTCGGCCGGAAGACCGATCAGCTGAGTGGTGAGCTGGCTAGGATCGCGGCATGACCGCGTCGCCCGAGCCAGCTCACCCAGCGCTCGCGAATTTGGCGGACGCTCTGCTGACGCGCCTCGACGAACGCACGGAAGCGGTGGTTGCTCTGCTGCGCCGCGAGATACCGGAGTACGACGTACTGCCGATGGAGGATGTGCGCGGGGCAACCGTGGCTCTGATGCGCGATGTCATCACGCACGTCGCCGTGCTGCGGGTAGATGCAGCCACCCTGGAGCCCCTGGCGGACCTTGCGCGACGGCGGGCAGAGCAGGGCTTTCCATTCGGCGCGCTCACCCGCAGCATTCAGCTCGCGGCGCGTTACCTCCTCAATGAGGCCGACGCGATGGCCGCCGAGTATCAGCTTGACGCAGCGACGATGCTGCGTGTGCATGATTTCGCCTGGCAATTTGTCACTGACGCCGCCGGGGTGATCGCCGAAATCCAGCGTGAGATGGCCGTCGATGCGGGGGAACGCGAAAGTGGCCGTCGCGCCGACTTCCTGCGGGCCACGCTGCACGGGACAGTCGCGCCAGCCCGGCTTGCCACAGAGGCCCGATTGTTTGGTCTCGATCCGTCGGCGCGCTACCACCCGCTGCGTGCGCACCCTGCCGACGCAAAAGAAGAAGAACGCATGTCGTCCGCGATACGACGAACCACCGCCACTCAGCACCATAAGCCCGTGCTCGCTGTGCTCGAAGGCGACCTAGTGGGGCTCGTTCCGCAGGCCCCCACCCTGCCTGATGGCAGCCTCGCCGCCATCGGTTCGGCGGTCCACCTTCATAACGTTGCTGCAGCGTTCCGGTCAGCGAGCGTCGCTCTCGACGCTGCCGCGGCATTCGGCCGCACCGGGGTGGTCACCCTTGATCAGCTTGGTCCGCTGCCACTCGCGCTGATGGCCGACGAACTTGCAGTCGCGGTCGAACAGTTGCATTTCCAGTACTTAGATAGTGACAACGAGGCCAACCGGGAAATCGAGCAGACTGTGTGGACGCTGCTCGAGTGCGATCAGAATGTCGATGCCACGGCGGAGAAGTTGCATGTACACCGAAATACGGTGCGGTACCGGCTGGGCCGCTTCCGGGAGATCACCGGCCTGGATATCCGGGCGAGCACCCACGATCTTGTGCTCGCATGGTGGTCACTAGCGCGCCGGGCCGCGCGCAGCTAGGACTCCCCGAAATTCATCAGCAGGTGTCAATTACATCCCTCGAAATCGGCGGGTTTAGGCGACATCCGCAGATGGATTAGGCAGCTGGGCGAGGCCACCACTGGTCGATCCGGTCGAGTGATACCTGTGTGCCTAGCTCCACGCGCGCTGGAGGGCTGTCAAAATAGTAGGAGAAGACCGCGTAGAGCACGTCGGGCGGGACCCTGAACTTTCTGGTGTCGACGTCGATCATCGGGACCACAGTCAAACGGTCTATGCGCCACAGGCGAACCGTGTAGTCGTACTTCCACTCCCGTTCGGGATCACCGATGACGAGGACTTGCGGGTGTTTCTTGTCGTGCTCTGCCTGAACGGTGAGCACGTGACGCCACGGCATGCGTGACTCGAAACTCCAGCCGCGATTGAAGATGCCCTGCGGCGAGAACTCGATAAACCCGGGCATCAGTCCCTTCGTGGCCACGGCGAGGACGTACGAGCCGAAGAACACGGCAATGACCAGATAGATGAGCGCGCCGAGGACGCCCGCGGTCCCCTCGGATAGGTAGTGGTCTACCGCAGAAGCGGTGAAAAGTACCGTGAGACCGATCATTAACGCTGTACGCAGGTGAAACAGAATTGGCGACCGAAGTATGCGGGTTACGGGCTCACCGTCACGATTCGTCGTGAGTACCACGTCGCCGCGGCGCCGTTGTGGGTGAACTGCATGGTAGAAGTGGTAAACCGCGCCCACGCTGAAGAGCGCCGCGACGAGGACACCAAACCCGAGCACGTGCGGTTGTCCGTCTCTGAACCCCATAACCCCCGCGACTAAGGATCCTGCCGCCGCGATAATCAGCCCGCCCAGAAGGGCGATATCCCGGCGCCGGGTCCGGGGCGCAGGCCATTTCTCGGGCCACCTGCCTGGCCGATGCTGGGAACGCTTCCGGTCCACGTCGCTCCTTTGCTTTCGCGCTCGTCGTACCGATTGTGGCAGGTGCCCCGGTGTTCCCACCGTCAGCCCTGCAACCCCCCGCAACCCTGCCAGGTGTGATCCAGCTCATATAGGACTGAGGTGTCAACCGTCTCAACGGGAGGAGCGCACCAATGCGCGCGGCTGTGTATTACGGACCAAATAAAGTCTCCATCGACGACGTCCCCGACCCGTCACCTGCTTACGGACAGGTGAAGGTACGCGTGGGGTTCAACGGGATTTGCGGAACGGACCTGCACGAGTACTTCGCTGGCCCGATCTTTATCCCGACCACGCCGCATGCGCTGACCGGCAACCAGGCGCCCCTTGTCCTCGGGCACGAGTTTTCGGGAACAATCACTGAAATTGGGCCAGGAGTGGATGGTTTCAGTGAAGGTGATCGGGTGGCCATCGAACCGATCTACCGCTGTGGCACGTGCGGCCCATGCGCGTCGGGCAGGTACAACATCTGCAAGTTCATCGGCTTCCACGGGCTGATGTCAGACGGCGGTATGGCCGAGTCCACCGTGGTTCCACAAAACATGCTGCACAAGCTGCCTGACTCAGTGTCGCTGCAACTCGGTGCCCTCGTCGAGCCCATGTCTGTCGCGTACCACGCTGCGAAGCTTGGAGATGTGCAGGCAGGCGACACGGCCATGGTGATGGGGGCCGGGCCGATCGGGATCGGCGTGTGGTTCGCGCTGAAGGGACTCGGGCTCGACGACGTCTATGTGGTGGAACCATCTCCAGTGCGGCGCGCGTCGATCGAAAATCTGGGCGCTAAAACCCTCGATCCGACGTCGGTGAATGTCGCGGAGTTCATCGGTGACCACACTGGTGGCAGTGGTGTCGACGCCGCCTACGACGCCGCAGGTGTTCAGCCCGCAGTCGAAACG
Organism: Hoyosella subflava DQS3-9A1; assembly: GCF_000214175.1. Taxonomy (NCBI): domain Bacteria; kingdom Bacillati; phylum Actinomycetota; class Actinomycetes; order Mycobacteriales; family Hoyosellaceae; genus Hoyosella; species Hoyosella subflava. The sequence goes on along the minus strand of NC_015564.1, from coordinate 4,363,754 downwards.
GCGCTGCAATGTATCGGCGCCCACAAACCTCTGGTGAGTGTTGCCATCTACGAAAAGCCGCTGGAAACGCCGTTGCTCAACCTGGTGATGAATGAATCGCGCATCCAGGGCTCACTCTGCTACACCGGCGACGACTACCGTGCGGTCATCGACCTCATGGCGGACGGGCATTACGACACGACCGGCTGGGTCACCACCATCCCCATCGAGCAGGTAGTCGATGAGGGATTCCATGCGCTGCACGCGGGCAAGAAGATGAAGGTGCTCATCGACCCATCTCTGTGAGGTCTCTCTCCGGGAGTGACGTGGGTTACTCTCGGTAGGGAGGAGGCACAGACATCGATGACCCAACCGCGGCCCACCGGTAACCCGTGGCTGGCGCTGCCACCGGGCGAGGACATCACACGGCTCGCCCGGGACCTGTCTGCGGCGTGGCAGTCGTTCCTTGCCACGCCGAATGGCGCAGCGCCCGCGTCGGTGCGCAAGGTCGTGCGCGAGTCCTGGCTGCGCGCGAAGGAGCGCGGCATCTCCCCGGAAACCGTCGACCAGACCGGGTTTCTCCTCGAGGAGGAACTCAAGGGTTACCGATCTGCACATCCGATGGCGCTGATCCGCCCAGTGGTGCGCAAGCTCCTCGTCGAAGATGCCGCCGACAGCGAGTTGCTCGTCGCGATGACGGACGAAGCGGGCCGCTTGCTCTGGGTTGAGGGTGACCATCTCGCACGCGACCGTGCTGTCGGAATGAGCTTTATGGAAGGCGCGGACTGGAGCGAAGAACGCGTCGGCACGAACGCGCCTGGGACAGCGCTCGCGCTCGACCACTCGGTGCAGATCTTCGGTACGGAGCATTTCAACCGTTCCGTGCATGAATGGAGCTGTTCAGCCGCGCCCGTGCATGATCCACTATCGGGCCGGATCATCGGCGCGATCGACATAACAGGCGGTCCCCGCGTCGCCGCGCCGGAAGTGCTGCAGCTCGTGAAAGCAACCGTGATGGCGGCGGAAACGGAATTGCGCCTGCATTTACTTCGGTCGCCGCACGCCTTGACGGAGGCGGTGCCGCGGCTCGAAACGCTGGGGGCTGTCCGGCCCGTGCTGCACTTGGGTGCTGACCACAACAGGTTGTCGCAGCGGCATGCGGAGATTCTGTTGCTGCTTGCTGAGCATCCCGAAGGTCTCACGTCGCAGCGTCTCGCGGTCCTTCTTGACGAAGAGGAACTTGACGACGTCACGGTGCGTGCCGAGCTTTCCCGGCTCCGCAAAGTCATCGGGGCGGAGCGGCTAGGTTCGCGTCCGTATCGGCTGCTCACCGAGCTTCGAACCGATGTCGCCGAAGTGCGCTCAGCTTTGGACCGCGGTGACGTCCGGGCCGCTCTGCGTGCCTATCCGGGGCCTGTCTTGCCGGAGTCGTTTGCGCCGGGCGTCGTCGACCTGCGCGAGGAACTGCAAGTACGGATCCAGGCCGCGTTGCTGCGAGCGGGCGATGCTGAGTTGCTTGCCCGATGGACATCGTCCGTGCACGGGCGAGAAGACATCGTTGCCCTCACCGCGTACCTCAGTTCCCTTGATCCGGCGGCGCCGCTGTTCTGCCAGGTCAAAGCGCGCGTCGACCGGCTCAATCGGGAGTACAGCCGCTAAGTCGCGATCATGCAACTGTGTTGCAACGTTAGCGCGCCTAGTGTCGTGGATCACAACCCACAAGCACTGGAGGAGTTCATGACCGAGTATTCCCGTCCCGGTTCACCTGACGCGCTGATGTCGTTCCCGTCGCGGTATGACAACTGGATCGGTGGCGAATGGGTAGCGCCCGCGAAGGGCGAGTACTTCGAGAACGTCACCCCAGTGACTGGCCAGCCATTCGTCGAAATTGCGCGCTCCACCGCCGAAGACATCGAGAAGGCGCTCGACGCCGCGCACGCGGCCGCGCCCAAATGGGGCAAGACGCCCGTTGCTGTCCGCGCCAACATTCTCAACAAGATCGCTGACCGCATCGAGGAGAACCTCGAATCCATCGCACTCGCGGAGGCGTGGGACAACGGCAAGCCCATCCGCGAAACACTCAACGCAGACATTCCGCTTGCGATTGATCATTTCCGCTACTTCGCGGGTGCGATTCGCGCTCAGGAAGGCTCGCTGTCGGAACTGAACGATGACACCGTTGCCTACCACTTCCACGAGCCACTCGGCGTGGTCGGACAAATCATTCCGTGGAACTTCCCCATTCTCATGGCTGTCTGGAAGCTGGCTCCCGCGCTCGCTGCTGGCAACGCCATCGTCCTGAAGCCTGCGGAGCAAACCCCAGCTTCGATCATGTACCTGATCTCAATTATCGGTGACCTGCTGCCGCCCGGTGTTCTCAACATCGTCAACGGTTTCGGTGTGGAAGCTGGGAAGCCGCTGGCATCGAGCAACCGGATCCGGAAGATCGCCTTCACCGGTGAGACCACCACCGGTCGCTTGATCATGCAGTACGCGTCGGAGAACCTGATCCCCGTGACTCTCGAACTCGGCGGGAAGAGCCCGAATATCTTCTTCTCGGATGTGCTCGCCCAGAACGACAGCTACCAGGACAAGGCGCTCGAAGGCTTCACCATGTTCGCGCTGAACCAGGGTGAGGTGTGCACCTGCCCGTCCCGTGCGCTGATCCAGGAAGACATCTACGACGAGTTCCTCGAGCTCGCCGCGATTCGCACCAAGGCAGTACGCCAGGGCAACCCGCTCGACACTGACACGATGATCGGTGCCCAGGCATCCAATGATCAGCTCGAGAAGATCCTTTCGTACATCGAGATCGGCAAGAGTGAAGGCGCACATGTCGTCACCGGCGGTGAGCGTGCGGACCTCGGCGGCGATCTGTCCGGTGGCTACTACGTGCAGCCGACGATCTTCACCGGCAACAACAAGATGCGCATCTTCCAGGAAGAGATCTTCGGGCCGGTTGTCTCGGTGACATCCTTCAAGGACTTCGATGATGCTATTCGCATCGCGAATGACACGCTGTACGGTCTCGGAGCTGGTGTGTGGTCACGGACCGGGGATACCGCATACCGCGCGGGGCGAGAGATCCAGGCGGGGCGCGTGTGGACGAACACCTACCACCAGTACCCAGCTCACGCTGCGTTCGGTGGATACAAGCAGTCGGGTATCGGTCGTGAGAACCACCGGATGATGCTCGATCACTACCAGCAGACCAAGAATCTGCTGGTGAGCTACGCACCAGGCGCACAAGGCTTCTTCTGATGCACCGTGTGGTGATGACCGTGGCGGCTCGCGATCTGCTTAAGCAGCTCGCTGGCCGCCACGGCCCGTTGATGCTCCATCAATCTGGCGGCTGTTGCGATGGCTCAGCACCGATGTGTTATCCACTGGGCGACTTCATCGTCGGCGAGCGCGACGTCCTCCTCGGCGTGCTGGAACTCGGCGACGGAAGTGTTCCGGTCTGGATATCGGGCTCCCAGTTCGAAACCTGGAAGCACACCCAGCTCGTGCTTGACGTGGTGCCGGGCCGGGGATCGGGGTTCAGTCTGGAGTCACCCGAAGGCGTGCGATTCCTGAGCAGGGGACGCGCGTTCGAAGCGGACGAGTTGTCGGCGCTCGCTGCGGAACAGGTGATTGATGGCGCTGGCTGGAAAACCGGTGTGCGGCCGGAGCCAGCGGAGGCCGGGCAGGTAGTTGTCGACGTCGCCGACGCCTGTCCGGCCCCTGGGCTACGTGATCCGTAGGGTGTGTGCGCGGATCGTGAAGGATCTTCCCCCTCACGGAGGGCGAATCCTTCACGATCTTGCGGTAGGCGGGTCAGCGCGCCACGGCGGTCCCCAGGGAGAGCGCACCCAGCGCTTTCGGAGCACCATTCTCGTAGAACTGGTCGAGTTCGTCGACGCTGAACCCAGCTTCCTGCACCAGACTGACTATCTGACGGTTGAGATTGCAGCCACCGAAGAGGCGCTGCTGCATGGGGTTCAGCCGGTGCTGCCACCGTTGCACGTTTTCGTCCGGGGCGAGTCCATGTTCCACGAAGTGGAGGCGCCCGCCGGGTTTCAGCACCCGGCGCACTTCTCTGAGCGCGGTCACCGGGTCGGGAATGGTACACAGCGTCCACGTCGTCAATGCCGAATCGAAGCGGTCATCATCGAGTGGGAGCGACTGGCCGTCCAGGCCGGAGCGTCTGATTGGTACCGGTGAGCTTTGCACGCGCTTCTGGGCCAGCTTCCACGCAACGTCTGCCGGTTCGATCGCGGCGACACTGTTGACCGACGCTGGGTAAAACGGAATGTTAAGTCCTGACCCAAACCCGATTTCGACGACATCGCCGGTAAGACCAGCACAAACCCGACGGCGTTGCGGATCGCCCATTTTCATTCCGCAGGCGAAGTTGATTATCCGTGGCACGACATGGTCGCCGTAGAACCCCATCGCTGACTCCTTTAGAGAAGTGCTTTAGGGACAGCTTAGCCGTCTCGTCTTTCCAACTTAGCGATCGTTAGATAACGTGGCAATGTCTAGCCGACCCAAAGGAGCAGTCATATGGAACCCAGCAGCACTGTCGCACTCGTTACTGGCGGAGCGTCCGGCCTCGGTTTGGCAACTGTGCGCGAACTCCACAGCAAGGGGGCCAAAGTTGTCATCGTCGACTTGCCCTCATCCGACGGTGCGACGATCGCGAAGGAACTGGGTGACGGCGCAATTTTCGCAGCGGCCGACGTGACCAGTGAATCGGAGGTCGCCGCAGCAATCAGTGAAGCGGATACGCTGGGCGATCTGCGGGTGGTCGTGAACTGCGCGGGAATCGGCAACGCCATCAAAACCGTGGGGAAGTCGGGTGCCTTTCCGCTGGCCGACTTCACGAAAGTGCTCAATGTCAATCTGGTCGGAACGTTCAACGTGATTCGGCTGACTGCTGAGCGAATGGCCAAATCCGAGCCGATTGGGGAAGAACGCGGCGTCATCATCAACACCGCGTCAGTCGCGGCGTTCGACGGTCAGGTGGGTCAGGCCGCTTACTCTGCCTCCAAAGGTGGCATCGTAGGTATGACACTGCCGATCGCTCGCGATCTTGCCAGCCTAAAGATCCGCGTCGTCACGATCGCCCCTGGGCTGTTCCACACACCCCTGTTCGCCGCACTCCCCGAAGAAGCGATCAACTCCCTTGGTGCACAGGTTCCGCACCCGTCGCGTCTGGGAGACCCGGTCGAGTACGGCGCACTCGCGCGTCACATTGTGGAGAATCCGATGCTCAACGGCGAAACTATTCGTCTTGATGGTGCTATCCGCATGGCTCCCCGTTGACAACGAAACAGGAGCGGGACTGGCGAACCTACGCGCCACTCGAACTGAGCCCGATCCTGGCAGCTGCTGCCGACGCGTTCTACGAGCACGGTTTCCATGGAACGACGGTTCGTGACCTGGCTCGCCGCGTCGGTCTGACAGTGCCCTCCATCTACTACCACCACGAAAGCAAGGAAGGCGTCTTTGTGGCCTTGCTTGAACTCGGCACAGGGGAGGTGGCGTGGCGAGTCCGGGCAGCGTCTGATGCGGGCGGCGCGGACGTGCGGCAGCAGTTCATCAACGTGGTGGAAACTGTCGTGCTCCACATGGCGCACCGCACTCGGCTAGCCGCACTCGATCAGGAACTGCGGCACCTGTCGCCGGACAACCGGAAACGCTACGCGGCCCGACGCAAGGAAGTCGAGAAGCTGGTGACGGAGATCGTCGAAAAGGGCGTTCTCGAAAAGGTATTCACCACCGGCCTGGCCGCGGAAACCGCGAGGGCAATCCTCGGTATGTGTCAGTCAATTGGTCGCTGGTACAACCCCGATGGCCCGCTGAGCCCGACAGAACTGGCAGAACAGTATGTCGAAATCGCGCTGATGACCGTCGGTGCTCGCTGAGCTAGCCGCACACGCGGCAGAAACGTGCAGCCGCGTGCGATACAACTAACGCGGCTGCACAGAGCTATCGCGGGCCTCAGGCCTTCACATTTTCCGGAAGTCCCAGCTGCGGATCGCATCTGGACGCAGGCGCAGCCACGCATGCCGGCCGTCGTGCGGGAACTCGTCAATGCCGAAGTATTTGCGGGCGAACAGTTTCTCCGGCTCCACAAGCTCGTCTACTGACTCACCGGTTCGCGGAGCCTCGCCTATCTGGCTCACGCTGCCTGTCAGTTCCGCGCCCCGCAACTCGGTGTAGTCATGACCGTCATCCACGACAACAGCGATGCGGGGATCTCGCTGCATATCTGCCCAGCGCAAACTTCGGGTGAGCGAATACAGCCATAGGCATTCGCCGTCCCACACGAACCAGAGCGGTGTCACGTGCGGCCCCGACTTACTGACCGTCGCGACCCGGCAGGTGCGCTCAGCGGCGAGGTACACATCAAGTTCGGGCTTGCTCATTGCGATCCGGCGGCCGCGTTTCTGGGATTCCAGGGGTTGCTCCGAGGTCATGAGCTGTAGCCTACTGCCGCATGCTCCACCAGGGAGCGACGGAGTCACGTACCGAAAAGCCATTCCAGTCTGTGCATAGCGAGTGTGCGCAGTTCATGAGACTGCGCCGCTGGGCTCTGCGGCCCAGCGCTTGCGGCTGAGCCATCTGCGTGCCCCGTCATACTGACGACGCGTTCGCTGAACTGTGGATGCCTGGCGAGGGCGGCTGCAACCTCTTCCGGCGTCCAGCACATGGACGCGCGTTCAGCGAATTCGAGCAGCCGTTCGGCGGTGGGAAATGGGCGCCGTGCGACGATCGCGTCGGCCCAGCGCGGAATATTGGCGCACCTGCTGACCATTGCTGCCGCTCGCTCAGCACTCAGCGCGTTGAAATGCGCGATCGTCATACGTCACCGCCTTGCCACAGAGTGAGGAATACCGCTTCCGGTGCGGCTTCTCCCACGCTAGGAAACGTGGAGTCGCTAGCGATGACGGCGCTGTAACGGCTCTGTGAAAGCTGTCAAAGGACTGCGGTCAGCGAGGGGTACGTGCCTGGACGACCGCGGGTGCCGTCGACCCTGGCAGCAGGTGCGACGGATCGGTGGGCACATGCACCGCGACGATCGCATTGGGGTCGAACCGGTAGGGCTGCCCCAGCACAACCGCGCCGAGGTGGCGTCGCAGACGCAAGAGTTCCGCGCGTACAGTCACCGCTCGGCTGGCATCGCCGAAGAGGTGTTCGGCGAGCTGACGCGCAGTACAGCCGTCGCGGTGGGTCGCGAGGACGAACAAGATTTCAGCGTGTCGCGGTGTGAGGGTGGTGGTCCAGTTGCCGCATGGACCTGCGACGGTGAGCTGCGGCTGACCGCCGCGGAGGTCCACCTCAACTGCGGTGGGGGCGGTGGGTGTGGCCGCGTCGCGGACCGGCCTGACGAGCCAACCTCCGGGGATTGGTTCGCAGACGCACAATCCCAGCGCTGGCAGCCACGCCTGACCGGCTTCCATCTGGTCAGGGAGTGCTAGACGGTTCTGTGGCGCGATACCTTCGACTGCCGCGACCCACCCGTGTGAATCGATCGCCAGTGCCGGTCCGCCCGACTTTGCGAGAACCGGCGCGGCCACCGTTCGTAGCCGGTCGAGCGACTTGCGATGTACTTCGCGGAGTTGTGACTCGGTGAGTTTCGCGACCGCATCGACGAGCGCGATCGTTGTCGGATGCACGGTCCGGGCGGGCCCACTCACGTCGATCGCACCGAGGACCCGTCCGTCACGAGGGTCACGGACGGGCGCTCCCGCGCAGGTCCACGCATGATGGGTGCGCACGTAATGTTCGGCAGAGAAAATTTGCACTGACCGTCGCGACACGAGGGCCGTGCCGATCGCGTTTGTGCCGACCGTCGTTTCTGACCAGTTGGCGCCAAGGACAAAGCCGAGCCGGTCTGCGTGAGCGAGCACTGGAGTCGGTCCAGCGCGCCACAACACTCTGCCGGAGCGATCCGCCACTACGAGAATGTTCTCCGTGTCAGCCGTGATGCTCTCGAGTGCGTGAGAAATCCCGTCGTACACCTCGGCGAGGCCGGAACTGCGCCGAAGATCCTCGAGCTCATCGCCAGCTACCGGACGGACTGTGACTCCGAAGTCAGGGTTGATGCCGCTGCGCTGCAGACGGCGCCACGAGTCAGCGATGATGTCGCGCGGTCGCGCCGGCGGTCGCGCGCCCGTCATGATCGCGTCGTAGACGTTCGACAGCAACTGAGCGTAGCGGCGAGGATCTTCCCCCGCCGCCACTGCTGGTTCAGGCATCGTTTGGGTCATCACCCTTCATTGTGCCTCAGATCACACGCTTGTAGCGTCCCGAATGGCCGTGACGACGTGCTGAGGTGACTCCATGTGAGCCATATGTCCGACACCATCGAGCACCTTCACGTTGGTCAGGCTCGACGCGTTGGATACGGGCACGATCTTGTCGTCCGCGCCCCACACCACGGCGACTTTGCCGTGGTACCGCCCGAGGTCGGTTCTGACGTCGAGATCTTCGCTGGTCAGGGTTGCTGACAGCTGCCGCAGGGCCTCGTCGACCCCGTCGAGGCGCTTATATTTCAGCAGGTCATCGATGAGCTGCCGGGTGACAAGGCCGGGATCGGCGAAGAGTTGCTGCAGATGCGGCTTCAGTTCGCGTCGCGTTTCGGCGGTCGCGAAACCGTTTATGTACGACGAGTTGATCTCTGGACCGAACCCGGCGGGCGAGATCAGGCTCAGCGATGCGACCCTGTCAGGGCTGTGTCCTGCTGCCGTGACAGCTACCGCGCCACCCATCGAATGTGCGACGAGATGCGCTTTGCTGACACCGATTTCGTCGAGGAAACCGAGCACGGTGCGCGCCAAGGTTCCGAGGGAACCGTCCCCCACGTCTTTCGATGAAGCGCCATGCCCGGGCAGGTCCAAAGCGTAGGTGACCCGATTCGTGGCAACGGGCTCCTGGACAAACAGCCACGAGTTCTTGTCGCCGCCGTACCCGTGGATGAAGACGATCGGTGTTTCGTCGCCCTCACCGAGGGAGGCGTACGAGATCTGCCTCCCGTCGACATTGACAGTCGCGATCTTCGGGCCGGACTCGTCCTCCACGGCGCCGGAGGCGAGTTGTTCCCGCGCTTCAGCGACCACGGCGCTGATGTCGTCGTCGGAAACCTCAGGTGGTGCGACGACAGCGATGGTGCCGCCAACCGGGACGTCCTCGTTGACATCCACGACCAGTGCCCGGACGGTACCGTCCCAGGTGGATTCGAGTTCGCCGGCGATCTTGTCGGTGTCGATCTCACAGATCGGGTCTCCGTCAGCGATTGTGTCACCAGGTTTGACCAGCCATTCGGTGATCTTTCCGGACTCCATCGACAGTCCCCATTTCGGCATGGTGACGCGCTGGATGTCGCTCATCTACTTGCTCCAATCAGCGACGGACTTCGCCGCGTTCACGATGTCTTGCACGGACGGAATGTAGGCGTCTTCGAGCGACTCGGCGAACGGCACCGGCGTGTGCGGTGGACTCACCATCCTGATCGGTGCTTTGAGGTCCGCGAATGCCTCCTGCACGACCTGCGCGGAAATGTCGGTTGCGATGTTGCAGCGCGGGCTGGCTTCGTCGACGACGACGAGGCGGCCGGTGTTCTCGACGGATTCGAGGATCGTGTCGAGATCGAGCGGACTCACGGTGCGCGGATCGATTATCTCGGCACTGATGCCGGAGCCTTCGAGTTCCGTCGCGGCGTCCAGTGCGAAGTTCACCATGCGGCCAAGCGCGACGATGGTGACGTCGTCACCTTCACGGGCGACGTTCGCTTCCCCGAACGGGATGGTGTACGACTCCTCGGGCACCTCGCCTGTCGCGTCGTACATAGCTTTGTGTTCGAGGAAGATCACCGGGTCGTTGTCTCGAATCGACTGGATGAGCAGACCCTTCGCCTCGTAGGGACTCGAAGGCAGAACGACTTTCAGCCCCGGAAGGTGCGTGAAGATCGGGTACAGGGCCTGCGAGTGCTGCGCCGCGGCGCGAAGCCCCGCGCCGTACATGGCGCGGATCGTGACAGGGGTGACGGCTTTGCCACCGAACATGTACCGGAACTTCGCTGCCTGGTTCATGATCTGATCCAGGCAGACACCTGCAAAGTCGATGAACATCAGCTCAGCGACCGGGCGCATACCGCGAGTGGCTGCGCCCACCGCCGCTCCGATGAAGGCGGACTCGGTGATGGGAGTGTCGAGCACCCGCCCGGGAAACCGTTCGTAGAGACCTTTGGTGACGCCGAGAACACCTCCCCACGCATCATCTTCGCCGGGTGCGCCCGCCCCGCCCGCGTTGTCCTCACCCATGACGATCACGGACTCGTCTCGTTCCATTTCCTGCCGCAGCGCTTCGTTGATCGCCTCGCGGTAGCTGAGCTTGCGTGTAGCCATTGATTCTTCCTCTCAGTACTTCACGTAGACGTCGGTCAGCACGTCTTCGGCGGTGGGGACGGGGGCAGCCTTTGCTTCGTCAACGGATTCGTCGATCAGTTGCGCGATCTCGGCGTCAACCTGGTCGAGTTGAGCGCGGGTCAGCCGCCCGGATTCTGTGACGCGGCGCCGGAAGCGTGTGAGGCAGTCCAGGTTTGCCTTTGCGTTGGCTACCTCGTCGCGGGCCCGGTAGGTCTGCTGATCGCCTTCGAAGTGCCCGTAGTACCTGGTGAACTTCACTTCGATCAGTGTGGGGCCACCCCCTTCGCGGGCCCGCGCGATTGCTTCACCGGCCGCTTCATAGACAGCGAAGAAGTCGAAACCATCAACGATGACGCCCGGCATGCCGAACCCAGCGGCCCGGTCGGCAATGTTGTCCGCCGATACGGACCAGGTCGAACTCGTCGCCTCCGCATATCCGTTGTTCTCCGCGACGAAGATCGCCGGAAGGTTCCACACGGATGCGAGGTTCATCGCTTCAAGCGTTGTGCCCTGGTTTGATGCACCGTCGCCGAAGAACGCAACGCCCACACCGCCGTCACCTGTGAGTTTTGCTGCGAGAGCAGTCCCGCAGATCAGCGGCGGTCCGCCACCGACGATGCCGTTCGCTCCGAGCATTCCTTTCGACAAATCGGCGATGTGCATCGAACCGCCTTTGCCCCGGCATGATCCAGTTTTCTTCCCGAAGATCTCGGCCATCATGGGCTTGACGTCGACGCCTTTGGCGATGCAGTGGCCGTGGCCGCGATGGGTTGAGGAGATGGTGTCGCGGCCCGGTGCGAGGTGGGCGCACACTCCGGTGGCGGAGGCTTCTTCGCCTGCGTAGAGGTGCACGAAACCCGGGATGTCACCCGAGGCGAATTCGTCGTGCACACGGTCCTCGAATGCGCGGATGGTGCGCATCGTGCGGTAGGCATCGAGGAGTTGGGATTCGCTGAGCCCAGTTGCATCTGGTGCATCTGAGCCCAGCGAAGACAGTGTTTGCGTCATCAGGACCTCCCTGCTGTAGCCATTTCTTGAGAAGCCACATGTGGCTGGCTGGGGTGAGCAAGTGTTGCGGGCACATCGATCACGTACGGTCCGTCGTGCGTCAGCGTGACGGTGACGTGATCGTTGGGCCCGAACTCGACTTCGCGCTCGCCATCGAGCGCGATGGTGCCCCGCAAAGATTTGGTTTGCGTGGCGACGATATTGGGGACATTCGGTAAGAGTGGGTACACGCGACCGACGCCGACAGGCTCGAGCAGGCCCGGGGCGATGGGTGCAAGTACACGAACGCCGTCTGGATCTAGGGTCACGCCCACACCGTCGGGGGCGGTCCTGCTTGTCGGTAGCACCTGGCCTGCGATCGACGAGAGTCCAATGGCGTGCGGTTCGGCAAACGTGCAGTACAGCTCGCGCAGTGTGTCCGGCTTCCACAGCGCTCGGGCCCCGATGTCGCTGAGCGAGTTAACGCAGACGTCGACGAGCGCGAGTTCGCGGATTGTGGTGCCATCTGTGCGTGTGACGGCGACGTGGAGAAGTTTGCTGCGGCAGGCGGGTGCAGGTGCACGGCCGGTGGCGACAAGGCCTGCGGCCATGCCCCCTACGGTCGCCTCGATCATGATGGGGAACGCGTTGTTGGTGCCTGTGCTGAGCGCCAGCATCGGTGTATCGCCTAGTGCGGGCGCAGCGGCGCGCATTGTCCCGTCGCCACCGAGCAGCACCACGGCTGCCGCGCACTCCGTGGCGATCCTTTCGGTGTAGCGCGTTGTGTCGGAAGCGGTTTCGGTCGCGTGTTCCAGGGTGAGGAACTCGACTTCGGGCCAGCGAACATGCTGGGTTCGAGCGGCGTTCTTGAGCCGCTCCATCTCTCTCAGCACTCCGGCGGCGATGCCGAACTTGTCGGTCGACATCAGCACTCGCTCGACTCCGAGGGCGCCCGCGGCACGGATGATGCGCAGAACCATCGAAGCCTTCTCGGTGTTGGGAAAAACGGAGGCCTGCGCGATGAGGCGACGAATGTCTCGGCCTGACATCGGATTGGGAATGATGCCGATCGCACTGCCGGGGACGACGGGCTGCGGGTGCATGCTCACGCTTCGTTTCTCTGTGACCTGGGACACGCTGGGGAGGGTTGCGGGGAGTTGCAACGGTCAGCGGTATACGAGCCCGCCGTCGATCATGGGGCTCTGCCCGGTCATATAGTCGGAATCCGGCCCAGCCAAGTACGAAACGAAACCGGCCACGTCTTCGGGGGTTTGCGCTCGTCCCAGTGCGATACCTTCGACGAACTTCTCGTATGTCGCACCTTTTGGTGCTCCGGTAAGTTCTGCGAAGCGTTCGTCGATTTCTACCCACATGTCGGTGCCGACAACGCCCGGGCAGTAGGAGTTGACGGTGATGCCGTCTGACGCGTACTCCTTCGCAGCGCTTTGGGTGAGCGCGCGCACCGCGAATTTGGTGGCGCAGTAGACGCCGAGCATGGCGAATCCGTCGTGTCCCGCGATCGAGGAGGCGTTGATGATTTTGCCGGGCTGTTTGCGTTCCTGGAACTTTGTCGCCGCGGCCTGAATCCCCCACAGCACGCCTTCAAGGTTGACGCCGAGGATGGTGGACACTTCGTTTTCCGTTACCTCGGAAAGAGGCTGGACCTGAGCGATACCGGCGTTGTTGACCATGATGTCGAAGCCGCCCAGCGCGGACTCCGCGTGATCGACGGCGTCGTACACCTGCTGCCGGGAGCTGACGTCGGCCTGGAATGTGGTCGCTTTTCTGCCGCGTTCGCGGATTTCCGCGGCGACGGCCTCCATGTTCTGCTCATTGGTGTCGACAAGCGCGATGGCGGCACCGTCATCGGCGAGCCGTAGCGCGATAGCGCGACCGATGCCGCGTCCACCTCCGGTTACGAGGGCGACTTTGCCAGTGATTGTCATCGGGACTCCTTCCAACCCCAGCGGTGTGCTGGAGTGAATGAGTCCGTTCTATGTGACCTGGGCTACATCTGACAGGGTTGCGAGGGGTTGCACCGCCCGGCCCGATGCAAATCCATCAGCGGGCGTCATGCGAAACCCTCCGAAATCAGCAGTTTCCATTGACCAGCGCTGATGGATTTGCGGCAGCGGTGTGCGCTGCGTCTGCTTTGCGGGCGGCGCGACGGCGTTGAGCGGCCGCATAGCGCTGACGTTCCAGGTCGGTTTGTGGTTCGAGCCGCGGGACGGACGCTGGTTTGCCGAAGTCATTGACGGCCACCATCGTGAAGTACGAACTGTTGGTGTGCCGGACTTTCCCAGTGCGGATGTTCTGCGTTTCGACACGAATACCCACCTCCATTGAGGTACGTCCCGTGTAATTGATCGACGCTGAGAACGTGACGAGTTCCCCGACGTGGACGGGCTGCCGGAACACGACCTGATCGACAGAGAGTGTCACCACGTATGTTCCGGCGTAGCGGCTGGCGCATGCGTACGCGACTTCGTCTAAGTGCTTCAGCATTGTTCCCCCGTGGACATTTCCACTGAAATTGGCTGAATCTGGGGTCATCAAGACAGTCATGTACAGCGTTCGCTGGCGGTCGCTCATTGCACTTTCCCTAACGTGGCAGGTTTCTGGTGAATGCGCGACGATGCGTTCGTTACGCGGGTGCAACCCGAATGAACCGGCGTGCACAGAGTATGTCTGGTGCGCTGCGGTTACCGGTGAGTATGTGGTGAATTGCACGCGCAGTCCGTGCGGTTCCGGTGCGGTACGCGTTGCGAAGGGTTGCAGCACGCCCCCACCTGGGATAACTGGCAGCCGGTAGCTGCGCCACTTGAGAGTAATGTCCAACACCTTCTACCTTCGCCGCCATGCCAGTCGCACCAGCAGGACGGCGCCTCCTCAGACTCGAGGTGCGCAACTCTGAAACACCGATTGCGCGGAAACCTCCGTGGATCCGGACCACGATGCGAATGGGTCCGGAATTCCGTGCTCTGCACAACCTTGTCGAGCGTGAAGACCTGCACACTGTGTGCCAGGAAGCGGGCTGTCCCAACATCTTCGAATGCTGGGAGGACCGGGAAGCTACGTTCCTTATCGGTGGTGATCAGTGCACGCGGCGCTGCGACTTCTGTCAGATCGATACCGGCAAGCCAGCCGAGTTCGATCGTGATGAGCCACGCCGGGTCGCCGAATCAATTGCCACGATGGCATTGCGGTACGCGACGGTCACGGGTGTGGCCCGCGATGATCTACCGGATGGGGGCGCGTGGCTTTACGCGGAGACAGTGCGCCAGGTCCGTGCGCGCAGTCCAGAAACTTCAGTTGAGCTGCTCATTCCTGACTTCAACGGCGCGCCCGAATTGCTGCGGGAAGTTTTCGATGCTGGGCCGCAGGTTCTTGCGCACAATCTTGAAACCGTACCGCGGTTGTTCCGGCGAATCCGTCCTGCATTCACCTACCAGCGTTCGCTTGACGTAATCAGCTCTGCGGCGGATTCGGGACTCGTCACTAAATCGAACCTGATACTCGGGCTAGGCGAGGAACGCCATGAGGTCGGTGCGGCACTGCGCGACTTGTATTCAGCCGGATGCCACCTGATCACGATTACTCAGTACTTGCGGCCCACGTCGCGGCACCATCCGGTTGAGCGATGGGTCCCGCCAGAAGAATTCACCGAACTCGCCGGCCTCGCCCGGGAAATCGGCTTCCTGGGTGTCATGTCGGGGCCCCTTGTTCGTTCGTCCTACCGCGCGGGCCGACTGCATGCCCAGGCGCGCGATGCCCTATCTCAGCACAGAAGGAGACTCTCGTGACCAGTGATGTCGTCGTTCTCGGCGGTGGATCTGCCGGCTATGCGACCGCCTTACGGGCAGCCGCTCTCGGAATGCCCGTCATTCTTATTGAATCGGGCAACCTCGGAGGGACGTGCTTGCACCGCGGGTGTATTCCGACGAAAGCCCTGCTCCAGGCGGCTGAAACCGCAGACTCAGTTCGGGAAGCGTGCCGGTATGGCATTGAGGCATCGATGTCCGGCGTGAGTGTCGACGCTCTGCGCAGCTACCGTGAGGCCGTTGTCGGCCGTCTGCACAAGGGCCTGCGCGGGCTGATCGACGCGAGCGGAATCACGGTCGTTTACGGCGAGGGACAGGTCACTGGCCCACGTGAAGTGACAGTGGACGGACTTGTCATCCAGGGTGACTATCTGGTGTTATCCACCGGATCATCGCCCAGGGTGCCCGCAGGTATCCAGCTCAGCGATCGGGTCGTCACCAGTGACGGCGCTCTTGACCTCTCGTACCTTCCTGACGACGTCATTGTGCTCGGCGGTGGAGTAATCGGGTGCGAGTTCGCAAGCGCGTGGGCATCTCTTGGCGTCACCGTGACGGTGGTCGAAGCGCAGGACAAGCTGCTCCCCGGCGAGGACGAGTTCGCATCGAAACACCTCGCCCGCGCATTCCGGAAACGAGGGATCAAGACGAAGACCCGCGCCGCGGTCACGGAGGTGATCGAAGACGAGGACGCGGTGACGGTCACCCTCGAGTCGGGTGAACAACTCGAGGCGGCGATACTGCTTGTCGCGGTAGGCAGGGGGCCGAATACGCAGGGCTTTGCCGACGCAGGCATCGAACTCCAAAACGGGTTCGTCGTCACCGATGAGAGGCTGCGCGCCAGCGTCCCGGGGGTTTATGCTGCCGGTGACATCGTCGCCGGACCGCAACTCGCTCATCGTGGTTACCAGCACGGCATTTTCGTGGCCGAAGACATCGCGGAGTGCAAACCAGAGGTGGTCGATGATCGGAAGATTCCGCGCGTGGCCTATTCGCGCCCGGAGGTCGCGTCGGTGGGTCTCTCTGAGACGCAAGCGAGGGAGCGCTACGGGAACTCCGTGGAGACTGCCGTCTACGACCTTGCTGGTAATGGTAAAAGCCAGATCCTCGGCACATCCGGTGGTGTGAAGGTCGTGGCAGTCGAGGGCGAAATCGCAGGCTTGCACCTCGTCGGTGATCGGGTGAGCGAGTTGATTGGCGAAGCGCAGGCGTTAGTGAGTCTCGGCGTTACCGCTGGCGCGGCAGCCAAGCTCATTCATGCCCATCCAACGCAAAGTGAAGCTCTCGGCGAGGCATTAATGGCGCTCGCCGGTAAACCATTCCACGTACATGTTTGATTACGGCCAGGGAATTGCTGGCCGCAATCAAACCGTGTTTTATGTCAGTGACCCCAACCGAAGCTGAGACCTGCGCTGCCGCCGCCGCCTAGTGACCATTTGCCGACGTTGCCGCTGAGGTCTGCGCCGCCGCTCACCGATCCGCCGCCGCTTGAGCAGCAACTGAAGGACGTGCCTCCGCCTGCACTGCCTCCGAGTCCGAATGACCAGGCGCTTGCTGCGGCGGGGCTGATGACGAGCGCGGCGGCTGCTGCCGCAGCGACGAGGCTAGCTCGTGACCGGGTTGTCAGTGTCATTGGTCAACTCCTTTGCCGAGGTATGGATAGTTCGCCCCGACCGGACCACGTGGTCTGTCTTTAGATTAGCAAAATAGATCCACCATTAATTTATTCACCAACGGTAATTATTTGTGAATTCATGCAACGCATTGTTGTCAATTTAGAGCATCATAGATCGCGAATAGTTTCAGAGGTGAGATTCGGGTGCCACCGCCCTGTTGGATAGCTGACCGCGAGTGGCCCGAGGTTGCATGGTGTCAGGCAGCCAGTTGGCGTGACGAGCGCATCTGGAAATTCGGCCTGCACAGCCCGGAACACCCCACCCGCACCGTAGGCAGTGCACCGTGGGCCGCGGCACACAAGGATATGCCGGTCGTGCTCGGGAATCGCCGACCAGGCAGGGCTACGGAACGCTCGCGGGCTCGCGGTGATCGCCCGCCCCGGTTGTGATGTCAAGTGCTCGACTGCGGCCGTGAGTCCGGAAGTGGAGTCGACACCATCAGTGATTGTGACGTCCAGTCGAGTGTCGCGGGTTTCACGCCAGTTGGCGACCGACCGCGCGATCCACGTCTCGAGGTAGCGATCACGGGGAACCGCAAGTGGAACCAGTGTGACGGCGAGTGACCACGTCGCGGCCTCGTCGAGGCGAGAATGAATCGATGGCTCACCCTGGTCGAGCAGAGCATATTCTGCTCCGACCGCCTCTGCGAGGCGTTGCAAGGAGGCAAGGTCCACGCCACTCGGGGTGGGGCGGGCAATGAGGACAGTGCAGCGTTTGCGTGACTCGTCTGTTTTCACCGGGCTGACACCCTCCGGCCAGCCGGAATGACTAGCGGTGTCCCAGCGAGGGGATCGTTGATCACCGAACAGGGCAGTCCGAACACCTCCTCGACCAAGTCGGTCCTTACCACCTCCGTGGGCGTTCCCTGTGCGACGACACGGCCGTCCTTCATCGCGACCAGATGATCTGCGTAGCGTGCAGCGAGATTCAGGTCGTGCAGCACCGCGATGATGGTGCGCGGCCTGAGATCGTGCAGCAGGTCGAGAACATCAATTTGATGAGCCAGATCCAGGAATGTGGTGGGCTCGTCGAGAAGCATCACGTCGGGCCCTTGCGCGAGGGCCAGAGCAATCCAGACGCGTTGTTTCTGACCCCCGGAGAGTTCGTCGATACACCGCTCCGCTAGTTCGGTCACGCTGGTTGCTTCCATTGCACGCCGCACCGCGGTCTCGTCCCGCTCGCTCCATTGCCGGAACCATCGCTGATGGGGATGGCGGCCGCGAGAAATCAGATCGGCGACGGTGATTCCATCGGGAGCGATCGGCTGCTGCGGCAGCATCCCAAGCCGCTGTGCGAGCGAACGAGCCGGTAAATCGCCTATGTTCGTACCGTCGAGCAGCACCGCTCCCGTCTGGGGTTTGAGCAGCCTCGCCAGCCCGCGCAGCAGCGTTGATTTGCCGCAGCCATTGGGGCCGACGATTACAGTGAGCTCGCCCGCGGGGAACGCAACGGTGACGTCGGTGACGGCGGTGTGACCGCCGTATCCGAGAGTGAGGCTTGTGGTCGCGAGGTGGGAAGTCATCCAGCATGTCCAATCCGGGTTGCGCGAGCAAGTAGGTACACGAGAACAGGCGCGCCGATGACGGCAGTAACGACACCGACAGGCAGCTCTGCGGAGAACATGAGCCGCGCGGCAAGGTCAGCGGTGACGACGAGGAGTGCGCCCGCTGCTGCTGCCGGGATGAGGCCCGGGCTGCGTTCTCTCAGAAGGCGGCGAACGATCTGTGGAGCCACGAGAGCGACGAACCCTATGGGTCCAGCGGCGGCAGTTGCCATCGCGGCGAGCGTCACGGCGACGATCACCAGCGCGACACGGTTGGAGCCGCGACGGCCCGACAGCGTGTGAGCCAGTTCGTCTCCGAGTTCGAGCAGTCGCAGGGATCTCGCGAGATACGTGAGCGCGGGCGTCAGAGAGGCTAACGTCACGCCGATGATGATGGCGTGCGGCCACGCGCGGTTAGCGAGGCTGCCGGTGAGCCACATGGCGGCGGTATGCGCCTGATAGATGTTCGCGCGAGTCAGAATCAGCGAAATGACCGATGAGAGCATTGCGCTCACACCGATACCCACCAGGACGAGGCGATATCCGGTGAGGCCGTTTTTGTTCGCGACAGCGAGGATGAGCGTCATCGCGAGGAGGGCCCCGCCTAGTGCGCCGGCCACTATGTGGACTCCGGACCCGCCGATGACGGTGATGACAACGAGCGCACCGAACGCCGCACCCGCGTTGATCCCGATGACGTCCGGGCTGACGAGCGGATTCGAGGCGATCCGCTGCAGTATTGCTCCGGACAGCGCGAACGCAGCCCCCGTTAGGAGGGCAACAGTTACTCGCGGCAGGCGGTCGTTGAGCAGCACGTCCGTCTCGATGAGGGTGCCGCCGCCGGTCATAACGCGAATGATGTCGGCGACGCCCATCGCGTAGTGCCCGAGCGTCAGCGACCAGACGGCGATGGCCGCGGCCGAGACGGCCAGCACACAGGTGATCAGAATTGAGCGCTGGTGCAGGCGGAACGTCATCCGCCGGTCCGGTGAGCTAAGCAGCACAGTGCCCGCTGGCAGAACTGTCATAGCTTCGCCACCTTCCGGTTGCGGACTAAGTACAGGAAGATAGGCGCCCCCGCGAGCGCTGTCACGATGCCCACCTGGATTTCCTGCGGCTGCACCGCGACCCGGCCAATGATGTCCGCAAGCAGGAGCACTGTGGGCGCGAGAACCACGCACCAGACAAGCAGCCAGCGGTAGTCGGGACCGGCTATTGCGCGCGCTATATGGGGCACGACGAGTCCAATGAAACCGATGGGCCCCGCGATGGCGGTGGCGGCACCTGCGAGAAGGACAACACTCAGAGCGCCAGATATGCGGATGAGGATGAGTCTGGCTCCGAGCGTGCGGGCCATGTCATCACCCAGCGCAATGGAGTTCAGCGCGCGCGAGACAGCGAACGCCAGCACCGCGCCAACCAGCATGAATGGCGCCACAGTGGACAGGGACCCCAGGTCGGCTCGGGTAAGGGAACCGACTACCCAGAACCGGAAGTCGTCGAATGTGCTGCGGTCGAGCAGACTGATCGCGGTGGTCATGGACCCGACTAGCGCCGCGAAAGCAGCGCCAGCGAGAGCCAATTTGACTGGAGTTGCCCCGCCGTATCCGAGTGAACCCAGGACGTACACGAATACAGCCGCAACTGCGGCCCCAATGAATGCGAACCAGATGTACCCGCTCAGTGCCGTCACACCGAGAGCGCTCATCGCGATGACCACCGCGAACGCGGCTCCCGCATTGATGCCCAGAATCCCTGGTCCCGCGAGTGGGTTGCGAGTGAGTCCCTGCATCACCGCTCCAGCGAGGCCGAGCGCGATTCCAGCGAACAGTCCCGCGAGCGTGCGCGGCAGGCGGATGTGGTGGACCACCAGGTCCGTGTCAGCGCCCTGGTAGTCGGTGAACGCCTGCACAGCCTGGTCCAGACTTAGTGGGTGATTCCCGACGAGAATCGACGCGGCACACGTCGCGGCGAGGAGCAACGTGGCGAAGAGGAGACCCGCCCCGCGCGTCAAACCGCGCCGGGCGAGTCCGGTTGCCGGTGCTGCGGCATCGCGAGTGGTGCGCTGCGGCGAATGAGCCACACCGACCATGGCTACCCCCCGAACAGATCAGGATGGATGAGTTCCGCGACGAGTTCTGTCGAATGGGCGGCACGGACGCTCGCGGCGCGATCAGCGAAAAGGAACGCGTAGACAGTCCCGTTCTGTACCGCGGTGAGGTTCGCGAGCGCCGGTGACGTGACAATCTTCTCGACATCGGGGAGGGCATCGTCTCGGGTGTATGAGGCGTCGCAGCACGTGCTGGTGAGGATGACGTCCGGGTTTCGCTGGATGAGTTCTTCAGCGCCGATCTGTATGTTTCGCCGTTCCGTGAGATCCGAGAAGGCGTTCACCCCGCCGGCAGCGTCGATGATCTGGGTGATGAAGTCGGTGCCACTCGCGATGCTGAACGTGCCGTCAGCCCGCGGACTCACCACGGCGACAGACGGCCGTTCGGCGCCTGCCACAGCGTCGCGCACGGCAGCGATACGTGACTCGAGGCTGGCGATGACTTCTTCAGCCCGCTCCTCCACATCCCAGAGAGCGCCCAAGTCACGCAGATCCGCGTATACATTGTCGAAACGCACGGTTGCGGGGTTGATTGCCTCGTCGGCGAGCCCGTCAGAGCTCGGGCAGAGGGGGCTGAGAATCCACGTGCCGACGCCGAGGTTATGCAAGCTCGCTCGCGTGCCGACGCTGCTCTGTGAGGACTCAGCGAAGACACCGTTGAAGCCGGAGAACACGAAGTCGGGGTTCTGTGCAAGGAGTTCGTCCCGGCTCGGCAGGCTTTCCACGTAGGCTGCGTCCGCTTGCGCGTTTTCGTATTCCGGCAGTACTTGCGAATCGAAGAATGCCGTGCCGATCAGCCGGTCGCTGACACCCAGCGCATGTGCGACTTCGATTGCTGGCTGGTAGGCCGCGTAGATCCGCTGCGGTGGTTCGTCGACGGTGATGTCGATCCCGCAGTTGACGCGAGTGGTGTCCTCGCCGGCATGGGCGACGGTTTCGGGTTCGGTGTTGCTGCAGCTCGCGAGTGCTAATGCAGCGGTAGTGAGAAGCGCACCGGTGCGCAGGTACGCCAAAACAGAGATGGTCACAGTGACCGCCTTCCAGGTCCTCGTGGAATCGGATAACGCTGGCCGTGGCCGGTCTCCTGGCTGACGGGAATTGCCGCGAGGGTTCTGCCTTCCCGAAACGTTGCCGTTTCAGTGACTCCGCGCCCAGATAGAAACTTGAAAGGCGCAGAACGAACCTTCACTCCCGATCACAGTGGCGAGGGCCGCACCGGTTTCACACCGATTTCCCGAGCACCACGGCAGATATGACAGTAGCAGTGAACCGCTATTGCTCTAATCCGTCCCGGTCGGCCCACTCGAGCAACGGCTGCAGATCGAAAACTGCGTCGTCGATGCCTTCGTGGAGGTCGCCGAACTTGGCGAAACGGTCTGGCATGGATGCGATGGTGAAGTCATTGGGTTCGGCATCGGGTATTTCGTCCCATTTCAGGGGAGCCGAAACCGTGCCGCGCGGGTTACCGCGCACGGAGTACGCCGCAGCGATCGTGTGGTCGCGGGCGTTCTGGTTGTAGTCCACAAAAAGGTCACTCGGTGACCGGTCACGGCGCCACCAGGCGGTGGTGACGTCGTCGGGCAGGCGGCGCTCGACTTCGCGGGCGAACGCGAGCGCCGCGCGCCGCACTTCAGCGAAGCCATGCTCCGGTTTGATCCGGACGTAAATGTGAAGCCCGTGGCCGCCAGATGTTTTCGGCCATCCGACGGCCCCAAGCTCCTCAAGGATTTCGTGGCTGACCTCGGCTGCCCGCCGCACCTTCGAGAAAGGGCACTTGGGCATCGGATCGAGATCGATACGCCATTCATCGGGCTTCTCAGTGTCCGCGCGGCGCGAGTTCCAGGGATGGAACTCCACGGTTGACATCTGGACGGCCCAGATGACGCTGCCGAGTTCCGTGACGCACAGTTCATCCGCGGTCCGGTTGTATCTCGGGAAGTGCAGCCGCACCGTTTCCACCCACGGCGGCGCCCCGCGGGGGAGGCGTTTCTGATGGACTTTCTGACCGTCGACTCCGTCCGGGAAGCGGTGCAGCATGCACGGACGCTCGCGAAGGGCCCTGACGATGCCATCTCCGACGGACATGTAGTACTTCGCGAGGTCGAGTTTTGTTTCGCCGCGCTGCGTGAAGTACACGCGGTCGGGACTCGATAGTTTGATGACGCGGTCGCCGACTTCGAGTTCCACCGGCGCTGCCGATTTGGCCTTGGCCATACTCGGAGGGTAGCCGGTGGTGCTCGTCAGAACTTGGGATTGGTGGGGACTGTGACGGGTTCCAAGGCGCGTTGCGTAATGCGGATATGGTTACCGAAGGGATCTCGGAGGGAGCAATCGGTGCCATAAAACCGTTCAACGGGTTCCTGCGTGAATTCGACACCTTTCTTCTCGAGTTCGTCGAAGGTCTTCTGGCAATCGTCTGTGCCGAAGATGACCGTCCCGAGGGCCCCTTTTGTGAGGAGTTCACGTACGAGTTCCGCCGTAGCCTCGTCATGGTTGGGCGGGCCAGGCTTCATGAGAAGGATTTCGTGGCGTGCATCGCCAGGGACGGCGACGGTCAGCCAGCGCATGAAACCCATGTCCGCGTCGGTCTGGACCTCCAAGCCGAGCTTGCCGACGTAAAAGTCGAGAGCCTCATCTTGGTCGAGAACGAAAAGCTGCGAATGGGTTGTTCCAGTTACCAATTGATCTGCCATGCCCGTAACAGTACGGAGCAGGCAGAAGCGCACGCTTCTCCAAAACTGCTCAGTCTTGGTGGGCGGGCTTCACTTCAGTGCTGGGTCGGTACCAGTTCATGACGAAGCACGTGGGTACCGGGGGCAGGCCTGCCGTGTGACGTCGATACTCGGTGGGTGATTCACCCATGATCGCGCGAAATGTTCTGCTGAACGTGCCGAGGCTGGAGAAACCGACGGCGAAGCAGATGTCCGTAACGCTCTGGCGGGTTTCGCGGAGCAGGAACATCGATCGTTCAATGCGGCGCCGCTGCAAGTACCGGTGAGGCGTTTCGCCGAACGTTTCCTTGAACGTGCGGATGAAATGTGCTTCCGACACGTGTGCGGCGCGGGCGAGCGCTGAGATATCGAGGTCATCGGCGTAAGCGCGGTCGATCATGTCGCGCGCCCGCAGCATGCGACGATTCGACTCCTCGACCGCCCGTCCCACGCAGACGACGGTACTACGGGCAGGCGTTATAGGTGCGTGGGTTCTAGGGGTTACGTGCTCTCGGTTTCATCGAGCATCTCCCAGTCCCCCTGGTCAGTTTGCACTTCGAGACGATAGGCGTCGGCACCGTTGGGCAGGTTGTTTCGGAACCATTCGACGGCCTCTGTCGCGTCGTGCAGTT
This sequence comes from Hoyosella subflava DQS3-9A1, assembly GCF_000214175.1. Classification (NCBI taxonomy): domain Bacteria; kingdom Bacillati; phylum Actinomycetota; class Actinomycetes; order Mycobacteriales; family Hoyosellaceae; genus Hoyosella; species Hoyosella subflava. The sequence goes on along the minus strand of NC_015564.1, from coordinate 4,339,883 downwards.
TGGTGCTTTCGACGACTTCCTTGGACGAGTTGATGATCCGGTATTCAGCCATGGGGGAGCGGTACCCGTCATGCTTCCCTGTTAAACCCAGGGCGCAGCAGCGGGCTCAGCCCATCCGGGCCTGGGCCAGCTTTACCAAGTCCGCATTGCCGCCTGACACGACGAGGACGACGGTGCTGCCGGCTGGCAATGAGACAGCTCCGGACCGCAACGCTGCCAGTCCCACCGCCGCGGCAGGCTCCACGATCAGCTTCGCCGAATCCGCGAGGTCAGCCCACGCCTCACCGATCGCGTTTTCGCTGACTACTGCCATTTCGTCGACGTAGGCGAGCGCGTTCTCCAGGGTGTGGTTCCCGGCTCGCGGCGCCGCAAGGCCGTCGGCGATGGTCCGCGCGGCACGAGGCAGTTCGCGCACTTCACCGTGCGTCATCGCGAGGGACAGCGCATTAGAGACTTCCGGCTCAACACCGATAACGCGCATCGACGGGGCTAGTGCCGTCACGGCCGCCCCAATCCCGCTGATCAGACCACCTCCACCGACTGGCACGATCACCGCCGCCGCATCTTGAGCGTCTTCTGCAATCTCCAGCCCGACTGTGCCTTGACCAGCGATGACTTCGGGCAAGTTAAACGGCAGCAGCGCGGGATACCCGTACTGCGCGGCCAGTTCCTCAGTGGTACCCAACAGGTCGTCCGTCGGCACGATTTCGCCACCGTAGCGCCGCACATTGATGACTTTGGATTCGACTGCGTCGTGTGGCATCGCGATGATCGCTTTCACGCCGAGCCGCTGACCCGCGAAGGCGACCGCGGCGGCATGGTTCCCTGCGGAGAAGCCGACGACCCCCTCGGGGAGTGTGCCGTTCTCCTTCCATGTGAGCAGGGTGTTGAGGGCTCCTCGCACTTTGAAGCTACCGGTGTTTTGCAGGCTCTCCGGTTTGATGAGAACCCGCAGCCCAAGTTCGTCGGACAGGCGCGCACAGGGGAGGAGCGGTGTTCTGATGACGTCGCTGGCGATCCGGGTCGCGGCACCTCGCACGTCATCGACGGTGACCAGTGTCATGGGGCGAGCGTAGCCCAACCATTGCGGCGACAGCCTCACAAGCAACGGGACAGAATGCGCCGAAACGACTTGTGAGTCTGTCCTGTTTCCCATGAGGCTACGGGGATGCAGCGAGCCAGCTCTGATTCCGTCACCACCATATGAAGAGTTCTGAATCTAGGCCAGGTGAACTGCACCCGCTATCGCTGTATTACTTCGCGAATGAACCGGCCGGCCTCGCCGACCGCGGCTGTGGATTCGGCAACCAGTCCGGCGTGCAGATGCACCACGTGCCACAGGCCGTCGAAAACCCGGTACTCGACAGGTATCCCAGCAGTGCGTGCATGCTCAGCGAGCCGTTCCGAGTCGTTGAAGAGAATCTCGTCGCTACCGACATGGATCAGCAGCGCGGGCAATCGACTTATGTCTGTAGTGAGCGGGTCGAGTTCGCTGGTGATCGCGCCCGCGACGTCTTTGCTGCCGACATAAAGTTCCGCACATTTGCGCAGCCACGAAACCTGAAGCATCGGGTCGGGCCGGTCGGCAAGCTGGTCGAGCGTCAGATCAAGCCAGGGGGATAGCAGCACCGCACCGGCGGGGAGCGGCATTCCCGCGTCTCGAATGCGGAGCAGCGCTGCCATCGTGAGTCCGCCACCTGCGGAATCACCGGCGATGACGGTTGTGCTGGGTTGTACACCGTCTGCGAGCAGGGCCTGGTATGCGGCGACTACGTCATCTACAGCGCCTGGATATGCCGTCTCAGGCGCGAGGCGATAGTCGAGAGAGTAGACCTCCGCGCCCGCAGCCTTTGCCAGGTGCGCAGCGAGTGGCCGGTGCGTCGCTGGCGAGCCGACTGTATAGCCGCCACCGTGCAAATAGAGCACCGAGCCAACCGTACTGTTACCGCGAATGCTGACGCGATCCGCTGGCCGCGTGCCGAGCGTGACCTTCTCCACCACAGTGTTCCGTGGCAGCATCGACGCACCACTTACCGCAGCAATCAGTCTGCGCTGCACCGGCACTGGAATTGCTGGATTCAGCACCGGACGCAGGAGAAGCTGAACACCGAGTCGCATGGCGCGGGGGCTCAAACGATCTGTTGTTTTCACACGAGTCACGATACTGACGCGCGCATCGGCTCGGCGTAGTAGTCAGCAGGATCGAGCTTGCGCGTCATGGCGTAGTAGGAAAAGGTGAAACCGGGCCAGTTGTTCGTGTTCTTCCCCGCGTCGTTCTTGTACCAACTGGTGCATTCACGGTCCCAGATGGTGGACTCCATGCGCTCTTGCACTTTCTTGTTGAAGGCATTTTGTGTCGCTGGTTTCACGTCGAGCCAGCTGAGCTGCGCGTCGCGCAGGTGACGGATAGCGTCGAGGGTGTAATTGATCTGCGCCTCGAGCATGAGGATGATCGAGTTGTGACCGAGGTTCGTGTTTGGTCCGTATAGCAGGAAGAGATTCGGGAACCCAGAGATTGTGATGCCCAGGTACGCCTCGGCGCCGTCCCGCCATGCTTCGTTGAGGTCCTTGTCTTCAAGGCCGGTGATGCGCATCGGAGCTAGAAAGTCGTTCGCCTGAAAACCTGTCCCCAGGATGATCGCGTCAGCCTCGTGCACGCCGCCCCTAGCGGTAGCGATTCCGTGTGCCAGCACTGTAGCGATTGGTGACGTCTCCACACGGACGTTCGGGCGACGGAGCGCCGCGTACCAATCATTGGACAGCAGAACGCGTTTGCACCCGATCGGGTCTGAGGGGGTGAGTTTTTCGCGCAACGCGGGATCCGTGATCTCGCGGCGCAGATTTCGCAGGAACTTACGTTCATACAGGCCAGCGATTTGCGGGAACCTCGTGAACATCAGTGCGCGGGGTTCGAGTTCGCAGTAGGTCGCCCACCGGCTGACACGTAGCGCGCCGGGAATGCGCTCGAAGGCTGACTTCGCGAGGCGTGGGTAGGCGAAATCGGTTTTGGGGATCACATGGGGGGCGCTGCGCTGAAAAAGTGTGAGCTGCTTGACCTTCGATGCGATCTCGGGCACGAACTGGATCGCGGATGCACCCGTGCCGACGACGGCGACACGTTTGTCGGTCAGCCCGTAATCATGGTTCCAGGCTGCGGAGTGAAACACGGTACCGGCGAATGAATCGAGCCCGGGCAGGCGGGGATACGCGGGGCGGCTGAGCTGACCGCACGCCGGTATCAGGATGTCAGCAGAGTGGTGAGTGCCGTCGGCAAGACTCAGGGTCCAGCGCCCGGTACTGGCACTGAAGGTCGCGCTGGTGACTTCCGTTTTGAACCGGATGTGCTGCCGCATATCGTACTTAGCTGTGCAGTGCTTCAAGTAGTCGAGGATCTCGCGCTGCTCAGCAAAGCGCCGTGACCAGTCGGACTTGGGCTCGAACGAGAACGAGTAGAGGTGTGACGGAACGTCGCAGGCGGCGCCAGGATACGTGTTCTCGCGCCATACGCCGCCCACCTCATCGGCCTTCTCGAACACGGTGACATCGGTGTACCCGCATTGCTTCAGCCGAATACCCATTCCGAGTCCACCGAAGCCTGCCCCGATGATCGCTACCGACGGTTGCTCGCGCCTCATTGCGTGTGTCCAATCTCGTGGGAAACTCCACTCTAAATTTCAGGTTAGGCCTGTGGGGCCGGAGTAGCGTGCCGAATATGAGCGGACTGATTGCGGTAAGCGGTGCGACGGGCGAGATCGGCGGCCGGGTCGCTCAACGTCTGGCAGCTTCTGACGCGAGGCACCGCCTGATTGTGCGAAACCCCGAGAAAGTACGCGAGCCGGGCGCGGAGATCGCACTTGGTGACTTCTTGCACCTCGATACGATGCGGGACGCACTCGAAGGCGCGGACACGTTTTTCTTCGTTTCAGCCCCCGAATCGCGGGACCGTAAGGACATCCAGTGCCGCGTGGTTGAGGCTGCAGCAGAAGCTGGGGTCCGCCGCATCGTGTATGTCTCGTTCGTGTCAGCCGCTCCTGACTGCACATTCACGTTCGGGCGCGATCACTGGCACACGGAAGAAGCGATCCGTGCAAGTGGTCTCGACTTTACGTTTCTGCGCGACAACATGTACCAGGATGTGTTGCCACTTTTCGCTGGTGACGACGGGGTTCTCCGCGGACCCGCGAGCGACGGCAGGCTAGGTGCGGTTACACGTGACGATGTTGCTGATGTTGCCGCTGCGGTACTCACGCAGTCCGGACACGACGGAGAGACGTATGACGTCACCGGTCCTCGCGCATTCACCATGCACGAGGCGGCTGACATGATCACAGAGGTTACGGGGCGTACGGTCACTTATCGTCCGGAGACGCTCGAGGAAGCGTACGCGTCTCGCCAGGTCTTTGACGCGGAGCAGTGGGAGCTCGATGGCTGGGTCACCTCGTACGCTGCCGTCGCTACGGGCGAACTCGACATTGTGACCGATGTAGTTGAGCGCGTCGCTCGCCATCCGGCGACGGACTTCCGCGACTTTCTCGCAATGCAGTGACTCCGCCCGTCACCAGCTGAGAAGGCCCCGCTTCCACTGGATGATGTCGTCGAGGCTTCCTGGATCGCCTGGCGTGAGGTCTGGCGGTGTCAGGAGTGTGCCGAGATCAATCGGCAGATCTAGGGACTCGGCTAGTTCATCGACCTCGTCAGTGAATTCATCGATCGCATCGTCTTCAGCAGTTCGCTCGCGGAGGACGAAATCGACACCTGTCGCATCTGTCGAAGCGGTGCTTACCGGCACAAATGACCGATCCGTCACGCAACCTTCGGGTTCATCGATCTCGACTGTGTATCCGGACTGGGCGTGGTAATTGATGAACGCATAGGTGCCGTCCGCGCTCGTGGTTGTTTCCGCGATCACGTCGCCGTCGCGAAGCAGTGCTACGGGGATGTCACTGGGGCTTCCAGACGCCTCTTCGCAACCGGAGACGCGGCCGTTGATATCTCGGGCAATTGTCGCGAACCATGTCTGAAATATGGGGGTGCCTGACAGCCTATGGAATTCAAAGCGCAGGGAGGTCAGTTGCACGGTGGGCTCGAACCAGGCTGACGCCCCGTCGGTGTCACTGCCGCGGCCACGCAACTCACCCGTCACCGGATTCCACACCGGTTCATCGGTTGGCCGCGAACACGAGGGGGAACCAGGGCCGAGGCAGTAGTTGAACGTGCCCCGAAATCCCAGCGCGGCGGCAGGAACCGCATCGCCGTCACGACCGCGAGCGGACACAACCACATAGTCGGCGTCGACGTCACCGAGTGTGAACATCCAATTCTCGGCAGGTGTGGGATTGGAGAATGTATATGTGGTGACTGAGGGTTGCGGATCCGCTGCTGTGCTGCTGAGCGGGTTTACGTTCAGGTAAGGGAGGTTTCGGCTCGAACCGTATTTCGCGCCTGGTGGAGAACTGGCGGCGAGCCAGTTGGTGGTCCCCCCTATTCGTTGCGCTGTGCGCGCACTCGAGGTGAATGATGTTTGGGGGAACCCACCGCCAAGCGACATCGTTCCGGTCCAGTTTGTCGCGGCTCCTGATACGGCAAACTCGGCGTAGCCGCCTCCCTGCCCATCGACCGTATTCGCACCTGCTACTGGCGAGATGAGAAGGATTGCGGCGGCACTGATAGCGCCTGCCGCCATTGTCTGCCGCTTCATTGGTCTCCGCTCAAGCGATCTTGTTTTGTAGCCTGACGTTAGCAAGGACAATTTGGGCGGACGGGTGAATCCTCACATGCATTGCCCGGCGTGCTATTTCGGCATACCAGACGAAATGTGACACGGTATCGGAGTGGGCAGCCTTTCTGAGCAGTACATCGCGGCGGTTCTCCGGCGCCTGCCGCGGACACTTCGCCCCGAGGTGGAGGCGGAACTGCATGCGACTATCGCCGATATGATCGCGGACCGCGGTGCTGGTGACCCGGGTGAGGCTGAACGAAATGCCCTGATTCAACTAGGCGACCCGGCGGGCGTTGCCGCTGAATACACGGGGGCTGCACAGCATCTCATCGGTCCTGCGATGTATCCCGACTATGTGCGACTCCTGAAGGTGCTGGTCCCGGTGGTGCTTCCGGTTGTGGCTCTCATCATCGCCTTGCCTAGGGTGGTGATCGACGACGGCGAACCGCTGCAGGTTATCGGGGCGACACTGCTGGGGACGTTTTTTATCGGTGTCCAGCTCGTCTTCTGGACGACGGTGGTTTTCGCGATCGCCGAGCGAACGGGCGGTCGGCACCGGCATTTCCGGACATCATGGAGTCCCGACGATCTGAGCCGCGAGAATCTGACATCGTCTCGTCCCGATGCGGTGATATCTCTGATAGCTGTTGTTTTGCTGCTCGGGTTTCTGCCATGGCAGCACTTTTTCTCAGTGGTTCCGATACTGGACCCCTATCTGTGGCGAGGCTGGCTACCCGCGATCGGTGTGTTGTTCGCCGGCGTGCTGATAATCGACGTGTACCGCATTAAACACGGGCAGTGGACGCTGCGCATGGCGGCCCTCGCAATCATGCTCGACCTCGCTATTTTTAGTGTGCTGGTGTGGGCGGCGATGGCGAGTCCCATCGTCAGCCCAGCGTTTCTTGCTGCGCTTGGCGGTAGCCCCGCCGAGTTCAATCAGTGGATCGTGGTCGGCATTTTCGCCGTGTACCTCATAGGCGACATCGTCGCTTGTGCCGCTGCGGTGAACTCACGGGCGACTACCGTAGCGAGTGGTGCGTTGAGTACCCAGGAATGAGGAGGGCGCAATGGAGAAGAGTGCAGTGGGGAAGAGTGTCGTCATCACCGGAGCGAACGGCGGTATCGGTCTCGCGACAGCAGTCGAACTCGCAGGACGCGGGTTTGATGTCATCGGGACGGTCCGGTCTGAGCGCGGCGCCGAGACTGTCGCGGATGCTGCCGAAAACGCGGGTGTAAGCGTTCGGACCGTTCTCTGCGACGTCACAGATGAGGAGCAGACGCAGGCAGCGTTCGAGGAAATCGCGGCGACTACCGATGGTGGACCGTGGGCACTTGTCAACAACGCGGGCATCGCCCAGGCGGGGGCCATTGAGGATGTGAGCGAGGAACTCGCGCGGCGGCAGGTGGACGTTAACCTCCTGGCCCCCGCGCGGCTTATGCGGCTTGCGCTTCCCGCTATGCGTGCGCGCGGCGAGGGGCGAATTGTCAACGTTTCGTCTATGTCTGGCCGGGTCGCGTTGCCGTTTCTCGGATGGTACGCAGCGTCTAAATATGGGCTCGAAGCAATATCTGACGCTGCGCGGCGCGAGGTAGCAGGCTTTGGTGTCAAGGTGATCCTTATCGAGCCAGGCAGCTACGGGACCGGCGTCTGGAATACGGCTTTCTCGGCGTTGCCTGAGCGCGAGAAGTCGGCATACCAGGAGGCGTACGCCATGGTCGATCAGATCGAAGCTGGCGTGGCGGACATGCCCCCGCCGACGCCTGTCGCGCAGACCATTCGCCGTGCCCTTAGCAGCGCCCGTCCGCGTAGTCGCTACCTTGTTGGCACGGATGCGATCGGGGCGGTGCTGCTGAACTCTCTGGCGCCGACGGCGGTGTCGGATTATGCGATGCGGCTGGGGACTGGGCTGACGAAAGCACCGAAACCATTCGACAAGATTGTTGATCGTGTGGTTCAGCAGTTCGTTTAGCTTCAGCATCGACGCGTGACCGGTTAATTGGTACATTCTGTCTCAGCATTTACGGACAACGAAGTTCGTAAACAAGGCAGGGAGAACCTATGTCACCGCAGTACGACGCCGTTATCGTTGGTGCAGGCTTCGGCGGAATGGGCGCGGCAATCGCGCTCAAGCAACTTGGGCTCGGCAACATCCTGATTCTCGAACGCGAAGACGATTTGGGTGGGACGTGGCACGTCAACCGGTATCCGGGCCTCGCCGTGGACATCGCATCAGTGACCTATTCGTACTCGTTCGAACCGAACCCGCACTGGTCGCGGCTCTTCGCCTCGGGGCCCGAACTGAAGCAGTACGCGGACCATGTGGCGGATAAATACGAGCTGCGTCAGTACATGCGGTTCGGCGCCGTGGTCGGCGGTGGTGTGTGGGACAGCGAAGCGCGCCAGTGGACAGTGTCAATCGCGGGCCAAGAATCTGTGACTGCTCGGTACCTCCTTACAGCCACGGGCTTCCTGTCGCAGCCACACACACCAGATATTCCTGGCATCGACACCTTCAAAGGCAAGATCATCCATACAACGGCTTGGGATGATTCCTATGATCTGAGTGGACGCAAAGCCGCGATCATCGGTACCGGCGCTACCGCTGTCCAGTTGATCCCGAAGCTTGCCCAGCAGGTCGACGAACTGACTGTGTACCAGCGGACCCCTATCTGGGTGACTCCGAAGGTCGACGCTCCGATCCCACGGCCTGTGCAGGGACTGTTTGCGCGGCTGCCGTTCACACAGCGCGCTGCCCGCGCCGTGAACACCGCAATTCTGGAAGCAATGATGGTCAGCGCAGTGCTGCATTTCCGGCAGGCACGGCTGCTCAACACCGCCGCCGCAGCTGTCGCGAAGCTTCACCTGCGTGCACAGGTGAGGGACCCAGAGTTGCGCCGCAAACTCACGCCCGACTACGACTTCGGCTGCAAGCGCCCCACCTTCTCAAACGATTACTTCCCGACTTTCAACAAGCCGAATGTTCACTTGCAGACCTCGACTATCGAGCGCATCGAGTCGGACGGGATAGTCACCGCGGATGGCCGCAAGGCCAACGTGGACACGCTTGTCCTGGCGACGGGCTTCAACCTTTGGGATTTCAACTTCCCTGCGATCGAGATCATCGGTAGGGAGGGGCGAAACCTCGGTAAGTGGTGGCGTGAGAACCGTTTTCAGGCATTCGAAGGCATCAGCGTGCCGCAGTTCCCGAACTACCTCACGTTGGCGAGCCCCTACTCGTACAGCGGCCTCTCGTACTTCACGACTATTGAGGTCCAGATGAAGCACCTGAAACGGCTCCTCAACGAAGTGAAGCGCCGCGGCGCGACGACCTTCGAGGTCACAGAAGAAGCCAACGCGGAGTACCTCGACCGGATGACTGAAAAACTCGGCGATTCTGTGTTTTATCAGGGCAATTGCCAAACGTCGCGCAGCTACTACTTCAACCAGCACGGCGAGGCGGCGATATTGCGGGCCACGTCGACGATCACCGCGCACCGTGAAGCTGAGCGGTTCCCGCTGGAAAGCTACAACTACGCATAAACCAGCGCACGGTGATGGAGCACGTGACCGGCAACAGGTGATGCCAGAAACGCGCGCCATAGTGAACCCTCGCGCGTTAGAACGGTTCTTCACTGCCAGCGGCTTGTTCACTGCGTTGCCGGTTCCGTCGGCGTTCGGCACGGATGCGGGCGGCTCTGCGAGTGTCAGGCGTAGTGGAGCGGCCCGCGGTCTGACGGTCTCTGCTGGGTGGCCGCGTGTTCGCGCCGGTGATGTGCTGGATCGGACCGGTTCGGTCGGTGTAGTACGTGTGTCCAGTGGGCGCGGTGAAGTCTAGAGCGCCGGACGCATCGCGTTTGATGGTCCATTCGCCGTATGTCTTCAGGCGGTGGTGTCCACGGCAGAACGGCCCGAGGTTTTCCAGAGTGGTGTGCCCGCCGGATTCGGGATCGCCCCATTTGAATGCTTTCAAGTGGTCGATATCGCAGTTCCAGGCGGGAACGTCGCAGTTCAGCCACTGGCAATGCCCGTAGATCGCACGGACCAAGTCGGCAAGGTCGCGGCCGGGGCGGTACTCTAACGCACGCTTACTGGGCCCACTGCTTGGCGTTCGCAGGGGCCGGAGCGTCGCGTCTCCAGCGAGACTGCGCGCGTACTCCGCGTCGATCAGCCCATGTCCCTCCAGAAATGCTGGGCTCTGCTCGGACGGGTCAGTAAGGGTCTGCTCGGTCATGACTACGTGTACAAGAGTTTTGCGCGCGACCAGGCGGTGGTCGTCAGTGCTGTTCGGGCAACCAGCCGCCCCGCAATGGCAGATGAGGTGGTGTTTCCCTCGGCACAGCGCCAGCAGCGCGTCCGCACGGCGGGCCTGGAACGTGCGCGGATCGTTCGCGCAAACGCCTTGAGCCATCTCGGTGAGGCGCCCGTCGACGAAACGGCCCCCATCGGCGGGTAGCGCAGCGAACAGATGCGCCATTCCGTCTTCGACCGGCGAGACCTCGACGCATCTATCGGCGTGTGCCCGTTCCCGCCTCCGCCGAATTCCGTCCGGGTCATGCCGCAGGATGGCGCGGTCAACAAGATCATGCAGCCGACGGCCGATCACTGGGTGCCGACCTGGCTGCAGGACGTGGGAAAGAACCTCAGTTTCGACAGCCGCGATCGTCTCATCGGTGACATTTGTCGTGCGTGAATCGAGCTGGGTGACCTGCTGCACCGACAATTCTCCACGAGCCATGGCTTCGCGAGTCCGCCGCAGACGGGTGCGCAGGGAGTGTCCAAGCCCGATGAGGCGTCCGGCCGCGCGCCGTCCGATTGACAGTGCCGCCGCGACCTCAGCTTCGGCGCGTTCATGCGCGGTCGAATGCCACGTGTGCGGCGGATCGACATGCTCGGCGGCGCGCCGATCAAACAACTCTGCCGCAGCGGCCAGTTTGCGCTCACACGCGATCGTCTCCAGCCGCTGCCAAGCTACGGCTAGGTCAACGAGGTCAGCGTCAGGAACTGCGGCGGCGTCAGGCAGCCCCACCTCCGCCACGGCCCTCAGTAAGCGATCGAACACACGAACGATAGTAGCGGCCACCACTGACAGCTTTTGTAGCTGTCGCCGACGGTGGTCAAGGGTGCATTCTGCGCATCATGAAGAAGTACCGGGTGCGGATGCACGTGGTGCGGTGCTCCGCTGACTTATGGCGTCGGCGACCTCATCGATAGCAGTACGAATCGAGTCACCGTAATCACCGTCGGGCAGACTCGAGAGGCGTTGTCTGGCGGCGGCGGCGTGGGCGTCGGCTGCATCGAAGGAACTGAGTCGTCGGTAGTTGTCCGCCAGATTCAGGTGCAGAGATGGGTAGAAGCCCGCGATGTGCAGGCTCGCATGGTGCTCCTGAACCCGTTGGTCGGTCAGAGCGTCGGCCGCGTCGAGTGCACGTACGTCCCATACGAGGGCTTCCGCGGGATCAATATAGAGGTCAGCCAAGTAGTGCGCCAGAGTGCAGCGGTGCATGGGGTCGCCGAGGACGCCGATTTCAGACCATAGGGCGAGCAGTTTTTCCCGTGCGGACGCAAGTCTGCCGGCTCTGCCTTCGATGACGGCCTGGGTGATCGCATGCATGGTCGCGTCGGGGCTTGGGTGGGTTGTCATCGGAGTGCTCCTTATATCGCGTCAGGGTCGTGATCGGGTTTGACGGGCATAGCCACGGTGGTGAGATCGCCGCGGTCGGCGGACCGGATCGTGATGGGCTGGTTTGGCCCGCGCAGGTCGAGCATCACCTCGGGTCCGATCGCGGTGCTGACAGCCGGGTAGACCGTGGTCAGATGGAAAGAGATACGCAGAGCGGCTCCCGTTACCGCGGCTGGGAGAGATTGGCTTGGCTGTTTGTCGTCCGTGAGGAAATTCAGGCCAGAGCCGGTCACGTCCAGCGTGATCAGTTCGTGGACGCTTTCTTCCATGGCCCGCAGGAGTAGGTCCTTGGAGACGGTGGCGCGAGTCGTGGCCTCGGGCAGGGTTGCAAGCATCGCCCGATAGTCGGGGAACTGCCCCGAAAGGAGCCTGCAGTGCTGATCTTCTCGCTCACTCGACCGCAGCCAGATTCCGTGCGTCGATGCTTCAACGCGCACCATTGCACAGCGGCGTACCTCGGCGGCCGCGACCCGCAGGCTGTCGCCGTCAACGGTCGCGGCCCATATGTTCGATGCCGATTCATCGGGGACTAGGGTTCGCGTCGAGAGCCGGTACCGGTCCGTTGCGGTGAGGGTGACCGCTTCTGGGCTGGCCTCCAGATGGAGGCCACCGAGTACCGGCATCGTCGTGTCACTGGCCGTCGCGGTCAAGACTTGCTCGACCGCGTCGGCTAACACCGGCCCCTTCAGCACGGCTATCAGCAAACTGGGCAAGTCTGTCAGCTTTGCGGTGAGCCGGGCCGCTTTTCTCCGCGCCGCGGCGGCATCCCCGAGGACCTTCGCGACGTGCTCGTCAATCATCCGGGCGACCTCGTCGGGGCCCGCTTCGAGAGCTGCCTTGACTGCAGGTAGTGGCATGGCGATCTCACGGAGCTGCCGAAGCATATCCGCCCGCGCCAGCTGGTCAGGATGGTAATAACGGTAGCCCGAAACTGGGTCGATCTCGGCAGGCAGAAGCACTGCAGAGTCGGCGTAGAACCGCAGCGCACTCGGGGTCAGGCCAGTGCGCCTGGCGAAGTCCCCGATGGGCATCAGGTCAGGTAGTTGCACCCTGCCATCATCGTGCTTCAACCAACTCGAAGCTCAAATGACGACTACGTCTGTTGAGCGTTCCAATCGATATCAGCACCCGTCGCGAGGTCGCCGCACTCGACCAGGCGGACGTTGTGAGTCCGAAGGTAGTTTCCTGCGCCGGTGTCGCCCGTGAGGGATCTGGTAAGTGCCGGCCAATGCGATCGGCCTATCGCGACGGGGTGGCCTGGGACGCCCGCGAAGCTCACCCTCGTGAGGGTGTGATCTCCACTGTGCCCTGCCAGCAGTCGGGTAACAACGTCAGCGCCGACATCGGGTGTGTCGACGATGTGCAAAACAAGCGTGTGGCAGGTACCGGCGGTGCTCGCAGCATCGACCGCTGCCCGCACTGATTCACTCAGACCGTGGAACCACTTAGGGACGTAGAGTTCCAGCGCCGGTGCCGGAATGGGCGGTCTAGCGGCGCCCGTCGTCACCCACACGGCGGCGCATCCCCCATCCGCTAGCGCATTGACGGCAGATTTCAGCCATCTTCCGCCCGCAGCGAGTATCTTCGGTCGGCCGTAGCGACGGCCTGACCCCGCCGCGAGAACGATACCGACGACCTCTAACTTCTCGCGCCTGATCGGGCTGTCCATGCGTGCCGCAGCGCTCCCGTCGTTGACTGAAATCGATGCGTCCATTCTTGCCCGGGGAGCGACGTCGCGCTGATTGAGGTAGCGAAAATCGCCAACTACCGATTTGATGATCTAGTGGTACATGCGATTCAGTTCGGAGGTGACCGTGACGCGAGCCAGGCTGGATGCGTTCAATGCTCTGCCATACGACGACGCTGTCGCTGAATTGCACCGCTGTTGCTCGTCGAGGCGGTGGGCAACATCTGTCGCGGCGGCGCGGCCCTATTCCAGTGTGAACGAGCTGCTGAACGGCGCGCAGGAAGCGTTCACCGGATTGAGTGATGCTGACTACCGCGAGGGTGTCGCTGGGCACCCGCGCATCGGAGATCGAACCGCAACCGGCCACTCGAGCTCTGAGCAGGCTCACGTAGCCACTGCGGGGCGAGAACTCATCGGAGAGCTCACAAGGAAGAACGAACAGTACGAGGCGCGCTTCGGTTTCGTCTACCTGGTCTTTGCTCACGGACGTCGGGCAGATGAGCTCCTTGCGATACTCAACGAGCGCCTCGAAAACGAGCAACCGGCAGAGTGGCACAACGCATGCGAGGAACTGGTCAAGATCACTTTGCACCGGATACGGCAACTGGTGTCCGACTAACGGAATGAGGGTGAACGGTGAATATCTCTCTCGGTGAGAACCAGTACGGCAAAGCTGAAAATCGCGTGGTGCGTATCTACCGCGATACTCCCCGGCATGAGATTCGGGATCTCACCGTCTCAACGGCACTGCGCGGGGATTTCACCGTCGCACATACCGAGGGGGACCAGTCGCCCGTTCTTCCGACCGATACGCAGAAGCAGACCGTGTATGCCTTCGCGAAGACTCACGGTGGCGGCACGATCGAGGAGTACGGCATTGCGCTCGCGCGGCACTTCGTGGACGACGTTGCGCCCGTCAACGAGGCGCGCATCGAGATCGACGAGCACGCGTGGGACCGTGCGATCGTCGATGGCGCAGAGCACGAACACGCCTGGACACGGCGTGGGCCAGACGTACGGACAGCTGCGGTGACCGTGTCAGGGTCAGGTGCAGCACAACGAATCTGGGTTGTTGGTGGTATCCGGGATCTCGTACTTCTCAAGTCGACGGGCTCCGAGTTTCGTGACTTTCTCCGCGACGAGTTCACTGTGCTGGAACCCACGACGGACCGGGTCATGGCGACGTCGCTCGTCGCGCAATGGCGCTTCGCGGACATCAACTGCGATTGGGACGAGATTTTTGCGTCCGTGCGCAGGACGATCGTGGAGACGTTCGCCACGCATCATTCCCTCGCCCTCCAGCAAACGCTCTACACGATCGGCAAAAACGTGCTCGAGGCTCATCGCGAACTCGTCGAAATGCGGCTCTCAGCGCCGAACAAGCATCACTTTCTTTACGATTTGGAGCGCTTCGGGATCGAGAACCGTAACGAAGTATTCCACGCGGATGACCGGCCGTATGGGCTGATTCAGGCGACGGTACTCCGGGATGACGCGGCAGATGCGGGCCCTGCATGGATGCAGCAACTGGGCTGGCTCACCTGACGAGGTGAACACTGCATGACGTGCGAATGAAGCGCCGTTGTTGTACGGCGTGGCTTCGCACGCTCGGCCGTTATTTGCGCGTACAAAGGAATGCGCTCGGGTAATCGCTGTGGGGGGTGGGGGGAACGTTGACGTCTTCCGATTCGCTGGCGTTCGCCGTGGGCGCGGTTGCGTCAACCATCGTGCTGATCTGTGCCGGCGCATGCCTGACCGTCTACATTGTGGCGGTGGCGCGAGGCCGGATCCGGAGCTGGGATCAACTGCAAGTGGAAATGCCGGAGCCAGGTTCTCCTGCCGAAATTTCGCGACCTGCGACGTACACGCCGGTGATCGCCGATTCCCGCATCGTCATCAGCAGGGCGAAAGCAAGCGACTCCGCGGAACCGTCGGCGGAGTCGAGCGATGTCGACAGCGGCGCCCACCTGCGCGGATCGACAACGAGGAAGTCAGCATCTTTCCCCGCATCGAGGTTGCCGAATCGGGCTTCCATATCGAGCGCTCTTGCGCCCGCCATCGTTGCCGTGAACAGGAGCGCGGCCGGGTCGATTGCTGTTGCGGCAGGTGCCTTCTCGCTGATGTGTACTTTGAAGCAATCATTGGCGACGCGGCTGATCAGCCATTCGTCACCGGCACCGACATCAGAGCCAAGCGCCACTGTCACCCCGCTACGGACCGTTCTGAGCCATGGCATCGTGCCGGAGCCGAGGAACAGTTGGGACGTGGGACAGTGGGCAATAGACGTTCCAGTGTCTGCGAGGCGCGCAAGTTCGCTGTCGGTGCAATGCACGGCATGCGCGAGGATGCTCCGCCTCCCCAGCAACGATCGTCCACTCGGAATCGAGCCCGGGAGAAAGGCACCGTCGTACGTGTCGAGGTAGCGCGTTGTGCCGAAATCGCGGCAGACAGCATCAACCTCCCCGGTGCCGGGCGCGTCATTCTCACTGAGGTGCGAGTGGAAATACACCCCCTTGTTGCGTAGTTCGTCGTAGAGGTCCCCCAGCCACCGCAAGGTCTGGGTGGTGACGGACAGCGAAAACCGTGGCACCAGAGCCACCTGCAGGCGCGCATGGTCAGGACGATCCGGCTGATCGGCGCAATGCCAACGTTCGAACTCGGCGCGGCACATGTCCTCAGCTTCGCGCTCGCCGGTCATCAGCGGTGCAGCCGTCACCGGCCCGCGCGTCTGAATGCCGCGGCCACTGACCATCCGCAACCCGGATAGCGCCGTTTCTTCGAAAAGTGCATCCTGTGCTTCGGGGAAAGCGGAACCGAACACCATTGCAGCCGTTGTCCCGGCGCGGATGCGCGCCGAACAAAACGCCTGCGCCGCCCGGCGCGCAAACACGGGATCACTGAGACGAGACTCAGCCGGGAAGATGCAGCGACCTAACCAGTGCAGCAGCGTTCCCCCGCCATACGCTGCGACAGAGAAGACCTGTGGAAAATGAACGTGCGCGTCGACGAAGCCGGGAATGAGAAACGCTGGCCGATGGTCGCGCACCACGGCGATACGGAATCGGTCTGGCAGCCTGCGGTAAGGGCCGGAGTAGAGAATGCGACCGAGCGCGTCGACCACGAGGGCGCCATCGGATTCGCAGACGAGAGCGTCTCGGGCTTTCCCGATCGCTGGGCTGCCTGTGATGTGTAGTAGATGCCCACGGTGGACGTGCACTCACAAACAGTCGCACATTGCGGAGCGTTCGGCAGCGTGACTACAACAGCCGTTCCACTCGCTCGCTCACTGACCGTCCTAGCTGGTGCACTTCCTCTTCGATCAGGGAGATCATCGGACGCGCGAATTTGCTGGCGAGGGCCAGTCCAGGGCCTGACTGCAGTAGTGCACGCATCCAGTACACGACGCGGACGGAGCCGGGCACATAGATTCGTCTGCGCCGGTTCTCGATGCCATCTGCAATCATTTTCGCGCAGGCCTCCAGCGTGGTAGTGGAGTGCAGGGGCCACGGCAAGACCTGTCGCATCTGCTGGAAGCTGCTGAGATCAGACTCCGCGTCGCGGACCATGTCAGTGTCAATCCATGACGGATGCGCGCAGCCGACGCGGACGCCCAAGCCGTCAACCTCGGTGGCCAGCGCGGACGAGAACGCCTCCGCGCCTGCCTTGCTCGCGGCGTACGCAGCCAGGCCAGCAATCGGTGCGAAGCTGGCCACGGACGCGATCACCAGAACGTATCCGCGCCGTTCAATGATCGCTGGCAACGCTGCACGCACAGTGCGAAAGGCGCCGGTGAGATTGATATCAATAGTCCGGGCGAAGGCTTCCGGATCAGTGACGCGCACCGTCCCGAACGACGCGATACCGGCGTTCGCTATGACCGCATCGATCCCACCGAAACGCTCAACCGCATCGGCGACAGCAGCCTCCAGCTGTTCCTGGCTGGTGACATCAGCAACGAACGACGCAGCATTCGGCCCGATTTCACGCGCTATCCAGGCCAGTTCTTCGGGTTCGATCCCTGTCAGCGCGACATTCCAGCCTCGGGCGGCGAGTTCCTGAGCAACCGCCGCCCCGATTCCGCGGGACGCACCAGTAAGCAGCGCGGTCTTTCCAGTTGACATTCCTGAACTCTACGCGACCTGGACCTCAGCTAATGAGAGAAATCCGGCACGCGCCGATAAGCTCAGTTCATGACAGCGAGCCCGCTTCAGGGACACGGACGTCGCAACGACGAACTCGTCGGGACAGCCAACAAGCCACGGCAGGTCATCTCGTGGGGCCTATGGGATGCAGGAAACTCGTCGTTCCACGCCCTGATCGTCACCTTCGTGTTCGCCGTGTACCTGGTGAACACGGTTGGTGAGAACATCACGGGCCCATTCGCAGCATCAACGTGGCTGGCGTGGTCGATGGCGGTCGGCGGAATAATCATCGCCGTGCTCGCGCCCGTGACAGGGCAGCGATCAGATGCGACTGGGCGGCGCAAGCGCACTCTCGCGTTCCTCACCATCGGGACCGTCGTGTGCATGTTCGGCATGTTCTTTGTCCGTAATAGCGACGCGCCGTTCACCGTCAATCTGGGGTTCACCGAGTTCCAAGTTGAGTTCTATTACTTCTGGCTCGGACTGATTCTGCTGGCTCTCGCCGCCGCGTTTTCGGAACTCGCCAACGTCCCGTACTACGCGATGCTGCGTCAGGTATCGCGTCCCGAGTCAATCGGCCGCATCTCCGGTTTTGCTTGGTCACTTGGCTATTTCGGTGGGATCTTCCTGCTGCTCTTCTCATTCTTCGGGTTCATTTCCGGGGACGGTGAGACTCGCGGATTCTTCGGACTGAGTACCGATGAAGGCTTTAACGTCCGCATGGTCGTGATCATGGCGGCGGTGTGGTTCGCGGTCCTTGCTGTCCCACTGTTTCTGACTATTCCCGAGTTGCCACCCGATCCGCGAGCTCCCAAGCGGGCGTCCATCAAACAGTCGTATGCGAAGGTTTTCCGCGACGTGAAAACGCTGTACCGGGAGGACCGCCGCACCGTCTTGTTCCTGCTTGCGCAGGGTGTTTTCCGCGACGGGCTGTCCGGGGTTTTCGCCTTCGGTGCGATTCTCGCGGTTACCGTTTACGGCATCACCGAGTCTGACGTGCTGCTGTTCGGTGCGGCGGCGAACATCGTCGCCGGTATCGGCGCGGTGTCGGCCGGCTTCTTCGACGACAAGTTCGGGCCGAAAGCGGTGATCGCGACGGGTCTGACCGCGATGATCGCGGCCGGTGTGGTGCTGCTGTTCGCTGAGGGCCCGATGATGTTCTGGATCTTTGGTCTCGTTCTCACGTTCTGGGTTGGTCCGATCCAGTCCGCTTCCCGAACTTTCCTCGTTCGTCTCACCCCACCTGGCCTTGAAGGGCAGATGTTCGGTTTGTACCTGATGGTGGGACGCGCCGTTTCTTTCCTGACACCTGCGCTGTTCGGCCTGTTCGTGTGGCTATTCGCAGGTGACCGTTACGGCATCCTCGGCATCATTCTCGTCCTTGCCGCCGGCCTTGCGCTCTTGCTGGCAGTGAAGAAGCCCGATCAGCTTGGTGTCGGAGTCGCACGGTAGGCAGCGATCAGACTTTCCTGGGGAAACGTCACCAGCGTGTAATACAGCATCACTAGATTCATGACTATGGCGGTGACGAAGGTAATCCGGGGCGCTCGGATCGTGACAATGGACCCCCAGCGGCGTGAGCTGTCGGGCAGTGTCGTCATCGAGGGCAACCTCATCACCGCGGTAGGTGACGAGCCTGAACTACCCGACCGTGTCACCGTCATCGACGGACGTGGCTGCGTGCTCACACCCGGGCTCGTCAATACGCATCATCATCTATATCAGTGGCTGACGCGTGGGCACGCGGTCGACCAGGACCTGTTCAACTGGCTCGTCGCGTTGTATCCGGTGTGGAAGGGTGTCGACCCGGACATGGTGTACACGGCTGCGGTTGCGTCGCTCGCGCAGCTCGCGCAGACCGGATGTACCTCGACGACGGACCATCATTACGTGTTTCCGAAAGGCCAGTCTGGAGACATTCTTGGCAGTGAAATCACCGCTGCCGCGGCAGTGGGCATGCGATTCCACCCGACGCGCGGCTCCATGGATCTCGGCCGCAGCGACGGCGGTTTGCCCCCAGATGAAATAGTCCAGTCGACGGACGAGATTCTCGAGGCGAGTGACAAGGCCATTGCCGAGTGGCACGATCCGTCACCGGCGTCGATGCTGCGGATCGGTCTCGCGCCGTGTTCGCCATTCTCTGCCAGTGCGGACCTGATGCGGGAATCTGCTGTGCTTGCGCGCGAACGGGGCGTCCGCCTGCACACTCACCTCGCGGAGACGGCGGCGGAGGTCGAGTTCTGCAAGACACACCTCGGCGGCAGTCCACTTGAGTATGTCGCGGACCTGGGCTGGACGGGCCCGGACGTGTGGTTCGCGCATGCCGTCCATCTGGATGACGATGCGATCGACATGATGGCTGAAACGGGCACGTCCATAGCCCACTGTCCGACGTCGAACGCCCGACTCGGCGCGGGCATAGCGCGCGTCCGGGACCTCCTTCACGCCGGTGTGCACGTGGGGCTCGGTGTGGATGGTGCCGCAAGCAACGAAGGCACCTCGATGGTCGAAGAGTTGCGGCACGCGCTGCTCTTCGCGCGCGCACGCGACGGCGCTGATGCGATGACCGCACGGCAGGCTCTCGAGCTGGGAACGATCGGGGGTGCTGCGGTCCTGGGCAGATCGAGCGAACTCGGATCAATCGAGCCGGGCAAGCTGGCGGATTTGGCGTTGTGGCGAATCGACGGCCTCGCCCACTCCGGGATCGACGATCCGGTTGTCGCGCTAGTGATGGGTGCCCCGCCGCTCGTCGAAAGGCTCATCGTCGATGGCCGTGTCATCGTGGAAGAAGGCAACGTGGTCACCGCTGATGCCGAGAAAGCGGCGAAGGTGGTGCTCACCGCGCAACGCGTTCTCGGGCAGCGGACGGGGTGACGTAGTGGATTTGCCGACGATCGAAGCGGTTGTGACCGCGCATTCTCGTGACGACCTGCGCGGAATGACGCAGGGTGACGGCATAGTCGCGGGTGGCACATGGTTATTCTCCGAACAGCAGAACCATCTGACACGGCTGGTCGACCTGACAACAATGGGCTGGACACCGTTGACCGTCACCACCGGGGACGCTGAGGGTCTCGAAATCGCCGCAACCTGCACAATTGACCAGTTGATTTCGTACGAGTACCCGCGGGAGTGGGTCGCGACCACATTGTTCCGCCAGTGCGCAGAGTCGCTTCTGGCCTCGTTCAAGGTGTGGAAAGCAGCGACCGTCGGGGGCAACATCTGTATGGGACTGCCTGCTGGATCGATGATTTCGCTCACCGCCGCTCTCGATGCGACGCTGCTCATCTGGTGTCCTGATGGTTCGGAACGGACATCGTCGGTACTGGACTTCGTCGTGGGTGACAACCGCACCACCCTGCGGTCCGGTGAGGTGCTGCGCAGTATCCATATCCCTGCGGCGGCATTACGAAGTCGCGCAGTTCTGCGTCGTGTTTCGCTCGCGCCCCTTGGACGTTCCGGATCACTGGTGATTGCCCGCGTGACGGCGAGCGGTCCGCAGATCTGCGTATCGGGCGCGACTGACCGGCCGTACATCTTTCCCGCGAGCATGTCCCTTTACGAGGCGATTCCGGAGGCCGCCTGGTACACGGACGCGCACGGCGCGGCGGACTGGCGCCGGAGCGTCACAGCACTGCTCGTGGAAGAGTCGCTGGCTGAGATCGGCAGTCCCACATGATCACCGTCAATGGATCTGTGGTGCCCGGCGAGCCGAAGCCGGGGCAGTGCCTGCGCAGCTTCCTGCGTGAACAGCACTGCTTCGACGTCAAGAAGGGCTGTGACGCGGGCGACTGCGGCGCCTGCACAGTGTTAGTCGACGGTGACCCCGTGCATTCCTGCATCACACCTGCTTATCGCGTAGCGGGCAAGGATGTCGTGACCGCGTCCGGTCTTGATCATCCGATCCAGCAGCAATTCGTCGATGCGATGGCTTTCCAGTGCGGATACTGCACTCCCGGAATGGTGGTGACCGGAAGCGCGCTCACCGATCAGCAGCGCGACGACCTGCCCAGTGCGCTGAAGGGAAACTTGTGCCGCTGTACCGGATATCGGTCCATCGGCGACGCCTTCGCCGGTGAGAAAGCGGAATCGGCGCGCCCGCCCGCAGCGGACCGGGTGGTCCGCGGTACGGAGCCGTACACGCTCGACACCCAGGTCGAGGGGCTCTTGCATGTTGCTGTTCTCGGCAGTCCCCACCCGCATGCGAGAATCACGCGGATCGACACATCGCGTGCCCAGATGATGCCGGGCGTGGTCACGGTTCTGACGCATACCGATAGTCCAGCAACGAAGTACTCGAGCGCGCGCCACCATTTCTATACCGACGACCCGGAGGACACGACAGTGTTCGACCGCGTCGTCCGTCACGTCGGCCAGCGGGTTGCAGCCGTTGTCGCCGAGTCGAGCATTCAGGCTCAGCGCGCGTGCGCGGCAATCGACGTCGAGTATGAGCTTCTCCCGGCAGTTTTTGACGCTGAACGGGCAACAGCAGCGGATGCTCCGGTCCTGCACCCGGATGTGTCACAGCTCAACATCGTCGCGGAACTGCAAGGGGAGACCGGTGATGTTGCCGCCGCTGTCGCTCGGGCCGAGAACGACGGCGCTGTCGTTAGCGGCGTGTGGCGCACGGCGCGCGTGCAGCACGTCCACATGGAGACTCACGCAAGCATCGGCTGGATCGACACCAACGATCGGCTGGTCATCCGGACTAGCAGCCAGGTGCCGTTTCTGACTCGCGATGAGCTAGCCCGGATTTTTGGCCGTCCCAAGGAATCGATCCGTGTCTTCACCGCTCGCGTAGGCGGAGGTTTCGGTGCGAAGCAAGAAATGTTCACGGAGGATGTTGTCGCCCTTGCGGTCTTGAAGACGCGACGACCGGTGCAATATGAATACACCCGCTCTGAGGAGTTTCACCGGGCGGCATGCCGGCATCCGATGCGGATCAAGGTGACAGCCGCAGCGGACGAGATAGGTACGCTCACAGCATTATCGGTGGATGTGCTGTCCGACGCTGGCGCCTATGGGAACCACAGTCCCGGCGTGATGTTCCACGGCTGCAGTGAGTCCGTTGCGCAGTACCGCTGCGAAAACAAACGTGTTGACGCCCGCGCTGTGTATACGAACAACCCGCCATCTGGTGCGTTTCGCGGTTACGGGCTGGGGCAGTTGATGTTCGGGATCGAAAGTGCACTCGACGACCTCGCGCGAAAACTCGGGATCGATCCGTTCGAGTTCCGCCGCCGCAACGTCGTCCGTCCGGGTGATGCTTTTGTGGATGCCGCGCTGCACGAGGATGACCTGACGTTCGGGAGCTACGGATTCGATCAGTGTCTTGACCTCGCAGAGGCGGCGCTGCATCGCGAACCAATGGCCGACGTGCCGCCGCATGTTCGGGTGGGCGAGGGCATGGCTGCGTCAATGATCGCGACTATCCCCCCGCGCGGGCACATCGCTCACGCAACGGTGGCGCTCAGCGAAACAGGTGGTGTCACAGTGCGAGTGGGTACCGCGGAATTCGGAAATGGAACGACGACGGTGCATGCGCAGCTCGCCGCGCACGTACTCGGGGTTGCTATCGACGACGTGCGGATTCTGCAGTCGGATACTGACCTGGTTGAGCATGACACGGGAGCATTCGGATCCGCGGGCATCGTCGTTGCCGGAAAAGCGGTTTACCAGGCGGCGTCCAATCTCGCCGCGCGGATACGCGATGCCGCACGGGAGCTGACGAGCCCGAACACCCCAGAAGACTTCAGGCTCGAAGGTGGCGCCGTCGTGTGTGGCGGGCGGGAGGTCCAGTTCAGCGAGATCGCCGCGCACGCCGGTCCACTGGAGGCATCCGCTCAGCACGACGGGACGCCCAGGTCTGTCGCGTTCAACGTGCACGCATTCCGGGTGGCCGTCGACACCCGAACCGGTGTGGTTGAAATCCTTAAGTCCGTGCACAGCGCGGACGCGGGCACGGTGCTCAATCAGGAACAATGCCGAGCGCAGATCGAAGGAGGTGTGGCGCAGGCGCTGGGCTCAGCCCTGTGGGAAGAAATCCCGGTGCAGGACGGTGAACCCCAGGTCAGCACACTGCGTAACTATCACATTCCGCAGTATGCTGACGTGCCGGAGACCGAGGTGTATTTCGCCGATACCCACGATGATCTGGGCCCACTTGGTGCGAAGTCGATGAGCGAATCACCCTACAATCCCGTCGCGCCAGCGCTTGCCAATGCCATTCGTGACGCTGTGGGAGTCCGGATGCGCGAGCTGCCAATGAACGCCGTACGCGTGTGGCGGGCTGTGCAGAGTTGTGAGTAACACCGGGCAGGATTGTTTGCGCGCCCACGTACAGGCTGTACAGCGGGATCATGGGAATGGGCAGTTTGTACAGGGGTGCCGAAAAGGGATCGGCTGCGGTCCTATGCTGATTCGCAGGCGCACCCGTGGACGGGATCGTCGGCTAGCAACTCGGCGCTTGTGCCGAACTTTTCGGTGTCGGCGAGCACGGTGTACACCTCCCACCTTTCACCGCCGGGACCAGTGACCCAGACCTTGTCCTGCGTGGCGTAGCAACACGTCGTGCCGATCTGTTCTTCGGTGAAGAAGCCCTCCTCGCTGAGGCGGTCAATCTCGTTGTGGACCTTCGCGCTGGATTCCACCTCGACGCCGAGGTGGTTGAGGGTGCCGCCGCTGCCGGGATTCTCGATCAGCACGAGCTTCAAGGGTGGCTCGGCGACCGCGAAGTTCGCGTAACCCGGCTTGCGCTTCGCCGGGGCGGTGCCAAAGAGCTTCGAGTAGAACGCCACTGCAACGTCGATGTCGTCGACGTTGAGTGCGAGCTGGATACGGGACATGACTGAACCTCCACCTGTGAGACATATGTCGAACTAGTCGGACAATGTCGATCCTCCCACCTTTTCGATATATGTCAAGAAGTCTGGCACTATGGGATTATGCCCAAGGCCTTGCCCGTTGTTGATATGTCTGAACCGGTGTGCTGCGACCCTGTCGCTGCTCGCGCCATCAGCGACGAAGACGCACTGCACGTGGCACTCCGGCTGAAGTCACTCGCGGACCCTGCGCGTGTGAAACTCCTGTCGCTGCTACTCACCAGCCCCGACGGCGCGGAATGCACCTGCGATCTCGCCACTGCAGTCGGTCTGACTGAGTCGACCGTGAGTCACCACCTGGGTCAGCTCCGCCGTGCTGGACTCACCGAATCGGAGCGGCGAGGCATGAACGTCTACCACCGGGTACGGAGAGACTCACTGGCTGCGCTGTGCTTCGTACTGGACCCGAACTGCTGTGGGTGACGCCGTGCCTCCCAGTGCAAATCCATCTGCACATGTCAACAGAATGGCCCCTTGGGGAGCCGTTTTCGTTTACCTGCGCAGATGGATTTGCCTATGAGCACTATCGCAAGGGCCAGCCCCGTAGATGTTTCGGCCGGGGCGTCGCATAGGTCCGCACCTTGCTCGTCGACAGTCCCAGCGAGACCAGCGATTCTGCCAGCTTCACCGCTGCGGCCACGCCGTCGACCACCGGTACGGCGGTGGCTTCTCGTACAGCCTCATCGAGCCCGGCCATCCCGCCGCAGCCAAGGATGATGGCTTCCGCTCCATCGAGTTCAACGGCGTGCTCCGCCTGTGTGACGATCGAATCGATCGCAAGATCAGGGGATTTATCCAGGTCGAGTACCGATAGCCCGCTTGCGCGGACGGACGCGCATTGAGTGTGCAATCCGGCGAGCAACAGCCGCCCCTCGATCAGGGGCACGGTCCGATCAAGAGTCGTGACGACCGAGTAAGTGCGGCCCACCAGGCAAGCGACGTGCGCCGCGGCCTCGGTAATGTCAAGCACGGGGACGTCGAGCAGTTCCTGCAGGCCCTCGCGGCCGTGTTCCCCAAACCCCGCCAGAATGACGGCGTGAAAGTCATCCCCGCACTCTTCGCGGTACGCGACAACGCGGTCCATCACTGCGACAGCCGCCAGGTAACTCTCGAAATTGCCCTCCACTGATTCTGCTCCGAAGAACGGAGTCAGCGGGACAATCTCGGTGCCCTTAGCCGCTGCCGAGGCCGCCCGGGCGCCGATCATCGAGGTCATCGCCTCAGTGGTGTTGACATTGACAACGAGGATCTTCAACGCCGTTCCGCACGTTCCCCGGACCGGGTACCTGCAGCGTCGTTAGCGGCGGGCAAGAACCGTCGAGACGACGGCCAGAACTTCATCAGCAAGTAATAACACAGCCCTGCTGGCAGTAAGCCCGCGTAGAACGAAATGTCAGAAAAGGTGAAGGCAGCAGCGATGCCGACGCCTACCGAAATCAAAGCTGTGTAGTTGACACCTCGATACGCTCCGGACGCGTCGTAGAGCTTGATCAGGTTCAGGGTGCGTTGCCGCACGAAGTAGTAGTCAACGACCATCACCGCGAAGATGGGGCCCAAGAACGCTGAGTACGTCTGCACGAAAATCTGCAGCCCATCAGCCGACTCCTCCCGGACGAGCAGCCAGGGGAACGTCGCGAAGGCCAGCAGCCCGACCAAGACAGTCGCGACCCGGTACGGGACCTTGAAGATATCCATGAGGACGTAGGTCGGCGGTACGACGTTATTGAGAACGTTAGTGGTGACCTGCGCGAATGCGATGAAAACGAGGGTGATCACTAGTAAGGGGGTGTTGTCGACAGCGTTGGAGAAGACCTGGATCGGATCGACCACGCCCGTCGCACCTGACACCATCAGCCCGATCAAGCCCATGAATACGGTCACCGGGAGGATCGCGGCCGTGTAGATCGTGAGGAGTAGACCGGGGCGTGAGCCAGGTGTGTGCTCACGCGAGTAGTCACTGACGTTGATCATCATGGTCGCGTAGATACCTAGGAAAAGCATGGTTGCACCCCAGAACGGCGTGCCCCACGTTCCGTCGACCGAAAGCAGGTTGGATTCGATCTCCGCGCCGTAGCGATTGAGAACGCTCACGAACATGTACACCAGCGCCGCAAGGATGAAGATCGCACCGACGTTTTCGAGCCACTTGATTCCCTTGAATCCGAAGATCGAAAGCGCGATCTGCAAGAACTGGAATGCGATGAAGTACAGGACGAGGTTGTCGAATCCGAAGAGAACCGCGGAAACCTGGTTCAGCGCGGCGGCTCCCACCCAGCTCTGAAAGCCGTACCACACTAGCGCCGGGACCGCGCGCACCATTCCGGGAATGCGCGTTCCGGCGAAGCCGAAAGAGCTGCGTGCCTGCACCATGAACGGAATGCCGTACTTATACCCGGCAGCGCCGTTGAGGACTAAACCAAGACCGATGACCAGGCATCCGATCGAAATCGCCACGAGCAGCTGAATGAGATTGAGAGTGCCGACGAGGCTGGAGCCCATGGTGAATGTCCCTATCGAGACACAACCGCCCATCCACATCAGGAGGTAGGACGTGCGCCCCACGATCCGCACCTTCTGCGGGCCCAGGGACTCTTGACCAGCCGTTTTTGTGTGCAGTACTTCGGGCGGAGACTCGGCAGGGTTTCCCGTACCAGGATCGTGTGAAGTCAGCATTGTGCACCTGCCTGCGGGGGACGATGATCAGCCTGACTTAGAACAGTAGGAAGACTCTGTTGCAGCGATATGCTGTCGCGTCACAAGCTGATGAAGGCATGAATATATTCGCGGGAACATTTCTCGTACCGCGTACGTTAATTGTGGGTCACGACAGAAAGTGGGGCTCACATGACGACCGCTGAACTGACCAAGGAAGCCGCTGAAGCAGAGGTCAACCGTCAGATCGACAATCTCCGCCGCGCCCTCACCGCCGCAGGGCGTTCCGATGAGGCGCTCGCCGATACCGAAGGTCTGCGGGATGCACTCGTTAGAGAAACAGCCGGTTCCGCGCTGCCCGAACCCGCTCGTGTCCCGTTCGCGCTGGTGCTGCACCGCAGCGCACTCCCAGTGTCCGAGGTTATTCCCTTGCTGCGCTTCGGGAGTCGGCCAGGATTCATCTCAGCCGACACGGCCGATATTGACACGTTCACACCGATCACTGGCCTCGACATTCCTGAATCACCTTTGTATGCGGTGATCGACATCGATCGAGGGGCCGCCACCCGGAACTGGACGCCAGACGAAGCGATGGCGAAATTCGCCGATGAAGATCGCAGCCCGCTCACCGCCGAGGAAGGAGCCGCGTTCCTGCTCCATTACCCAAAGTCGCTCGAAAAGAACAACTGCATCCAAACCCCCGGCTCACGCTGCGGCGATCGTCGTGTACCGGGAATCTGGATCAGCAACAGAGCGCCGAAACTGGGCTTCTGCTGGGCGGGGAACCGGCACACATGGCTGGGGATCGCGTCCTGCGCCAGCCGGATCTGACGGCGCCTAGTTCGCTGGGTGTATCCGGCGCCAATGATCTGCGATATCGATGCGCCGGGTCACCCACACCTCCTCATGGCCTTGCACGTAGTCGAGGAAGCGTTCCAGTGCGGCCGTACGAGACGGGCGCCCAACTATCCGGCAATGCAAACCCACGGACATCATTTTCGGTGCGCCCTCGCTGCCCTCCCGGTACAGCACGTCGAACGCGTCGCGCAGGTGCGCGAAGAACTCCTCGCCATTCGCGAAACCCGCAGGTGAGGCAAAACGCATGTCGTTCGTTTCCAGCGTGTACGGGACAACCAGGTGTTTAATTGAGCCGTCACCTAGGGGAACATCGACCCAATAGGGAAGGTCGTCCGCGTAGGAATCGGCATCATAGGTGAAGCCACCGTGCTCCACGACAAGCCGACGGGTGTTTGGCGAATCGCGCCCCGTGTACCAGCCAAGTGGTGCCGCACCCGTGAGGTCGCGAATGATCCCGACTGCCTCGGCCATGTGGGCTCGTTCAATTTCGGGGTCGAGCTGCTGGTAGCTGATCCAGCGCAGTCCATGGCTGGCGATCTCGTGTCCGAGTTCACCAAAGGCCGCTGCTACCTCCGGGTTCCGTTCAAGAGCGCGGGCAACCGCGAACACGGTCAAGGGAAGTCCGCGCCGCTCGAAGATGCGCAGCACCCGCCACACACCAGCTCGGGAACCGTATTCGTACAGCGACTCCATGCTCATGTGCCGGTCCGGGTACGACTGCGCGAAAACGATGTCCGACAGGAATGTTTCCGAACCGGCATCGCCATCGAGCACGGAGTTCTCGCCGCCCTCCTCATAGTTGAGGACAAACTGGACAGCCACTTTCGCGCCACCGGGCCACTGCGGGTCGGGAGGATTCTTGCCGTAGCCGATCAGGTCACGGGGGTACGTCACGTCCATCTCACCTCGGCTCCGTCAGTGCGGCAAGACCTGCGGGAGTGAGCGTCCCCCATGCGCGCAGCCTGCTCAGCCCGCCGTCGGGGTAGATATCCAGCCGAAGATCCGTCACACCAGCCGCTTCTACACGGAACCGGTGCCGGGTATCAGGCTGAAGAGCAGTGCGCGGCAACAACTCCACCCACTCATCTCCGACACGGCCGCGCACCGACGCGGCCCCCGGCGCATTGTGGAGGAAACAGGTGGTGTCCAGCTCTACGACGCGAAGAGCGGCTTCCGCAGCCAGATGTACCTCAACCCAGTCGTTGCTCGACTCCCATTCACCGGGCGAGAACCGCCTGCGGGAGGTTTCCCAGCCATCACCCATCACCCGCGCGTAGCCCGGCATCAACAGGTTGTGCGGTGAGCTATAGAACCAGTTGGAGCAGCCAGTGACATGTCCGCCATTTTCGAGTGCGGCGACATCGACGGGGCCCGCGGCAAGAAACTCGGGATCGGGCACCCCGTAGCCATGGACGCGTAGTCGGGCGACGCCACCATCTGGAATTAAAGTCAGCTTGACGTGCGTAAAACGCCGCTCATCTGAGACGGGGAACATGTTCGCGGAATCACCAGTCACGGCGGTGCGCAAAACGAGTGGCTCCCACTTAGCCTCGTCGCGCAGCGCTTCGGGGGACGGATAACCGGCGACCGCTGCCGCCTCCAGCGAGATTTCGGGAGGATAGTTACCAGTAAAGAATGCGGTGTCCACGACGACCCCGTGAATTACTCCAGGCACTCCAAGGCGCACGATCGCTTCGTCACATCCAGGTTCACGACGGCGCCGCGTCTCCCACCCGTCATACACCTGCCCCTTATGGCCGAACGTTGCAGGGCTGAAGCCAGGCGGCAGCGGGCGAATGAGATTCTCTTTCTCAGCGAACGACTCGTCGTTCGCCCACACCACCGAGCCTCCTAAGCTGCGAACCGCAAGATCTGGCAGCTGGGTGAACTTCGGTGCATCAGTCACGGGGCCTCCGGATATCAATTTCAGGGAGTATCGGGCAGCGTTCGCTGCACTAACTCCTCCAGTATCCCCGTACTGCTGTGAGAACTCAGCGCGACAACGTCTGCCTCCTCGAACGCACCGCAGTCAAGTCCCCGGAGCACCACTGTGGCGAGCGCCTGCGCGGTCGCGGGTTCGTCGACAACTCCGCCTGACTGGCGCCGCAAGTAACTCTCCAGCCGCGGGGCCGCCACAGCCAGCGATTCACGGTAAAAACTGAACGTGGCAAGCCATCGAGTGACGAGGTGGCCGGGGTGCATATCCCAGCCCTGATAAAAGCCGTTCGCGAGGGACCGCGTCACCAGCCGATGGTGATTACGGAGAGCCGACTCCTGCTGTTTCTCCTCGCCTGCAGGGACGATCTGAGTCGATCCGTCGCACACCCAAACCCCCGTTTGGGCAGCAGCAGCGAGCATGACTGCTTTCGCGTGATCAGCGACCGGGTGATCGAGCGACTGATGCTGCGGGGCGATTCCGCAGGCGGCGCTGTAGTCGTATGTGCCGAAATGCAGTCCGGTGCAGCGGCCTTCCGAAGCATGAAGCGCAGGGGCAAGGGGAACAGTGCCGTCAGCGGCGATCACGGCTTGTGGCGACTCAATCTGCAGCTCAAACTTCAGCGCTCCGTCGCTGAGACCGTGAACCCGTTCAAACTCGCGGCAGAGTGCGACCACAGCAGGAACCTGGTCAGCGTGACGAAGCTTGGGCACGGTGAAGACGAACCCGGCCGGTACGCCGCCTGCCCCAGCGAGAACTGCTTCGAGAGTCTGGACGAGCCGGTGGCGTTCGTGGGGAGCGAGGCCTTTCGGTCGGACACCGCAGCTCTGCGGCCCATCGGACTGCTGGGAGAGCCGCTGCAGCGCTTCTCCGGCACGCAACGCATGTCGATTTTCTATCGCGTCATCACGCCAGCCGTAGCCGTCTTCAAAGTCGAACCGTAAGTCGTGAATGGGTCTTTCGCTCAACCGGTCAATGACACGGGGGAGTACCCCATGCTCATCAAGCGTCTGGAGCAGATCGTGGTGTGTGTCGATCAGCCCAAGAGCCTGTGCCGCCCACGCTTGTGTGATGGCTTCGGATGCGTCCGCGCCGCTGACATACACGGTGTGCGGCGGCTGGCCCAAGCGAAATGGAGTGGGGTAATGCTGCTCGAGAAATTGGTCAACAGGGGCGAGTAAAGCGTCGAGATTGATCATTTCTTTTGACTACTCGCCTTCAGCGTCGCTTCGAGCGAAGCGAGAAGGTCGGAGACGTCCTTGTCGAGATCTTCACCGGTAGGTTCGGGTGGTGTGTACGACTCGCCCTGTGCGAGTTTGTTCTCGATCAGTTCACGCAGCTTTTCCTGGTATTCATCGGCGTGCTGGTCGGGTTCGAAATCCTTGGTCATCGAGTCGACGACTTGATTGGCCATGTCGAGTTCGGCCTTGCTGATCTTCGCCTCTTTTTCAAGTGAGGAGAATTCGGGATCGCGGATCTCATCGGGCCACAGCAGCGTCTGCACCATCAGCGTATTGCCTTTGACGCGCAGTGCGGCAAGTCGTGTCTTGCTGCGCAGTGCGAAATGCGCGATCGCGATGCGGTCCGTTCCGGCAAGAGTCTTCTGCAGCAGTTGATATGCCTTGGTGGACTTGCCGTCGGGCTCGAGATAATACGCACGATCGAACATGACCGGGTCGAGCTGGTCAGCAGGTACGAACTCGACGACCTCGATTTCGCGGGTGATGTCTTTGGGGATGCTCGCCAGGTCCTCGTCAGTGATGATGACCATTTCGTCATCATCGGAGGTGTACGCCTTCGCTATGTCCCGGAATTCGACTTGTTTCCCGCATTCTTCGCAAATCCGGCGATATCTGATGCGCCCACGGTCCTCTGCGTGAACCTGGTGGAAACTGATGTCGTGGTCTTCTGTCGCCGCGTACACCTTCACGGGCACGTTGACGAGCCCGAAAGTGAGTGCACCTTTCCATATTGAGCGCATGATCTTAGTATTGCCGACAACCTGTTCCGGGGGTAGCCAACGGAAGGGCCTGTATGTCGAAACTGGTCATCGACGGGTATACCGTTGCGCTCACGCATCTCGACAAAGTGCTCTACCCCGAAACGGGAACCACCAAGGGTGAGATTATCGCTTACTACGAGGCAATCGCCTCGGTGATGCTGCCGCACATTCGTGACCGGCCTGCGACCCGAAAACGCTGGCCGGACGGGGTGACGGCGACGCCATTTTTTGAGAAGAACATTCCGTTCTCCGCCCCAGACTGGATTCCGCGTCTTCCCCTCGAGCACAAGTCGCGCACGGTGACGTATCCGTTGCTCAATTCCACTGCCGCGCTCGTGTGGATCGGTCAGCAGGCGGCACTGGAAGTGCATGTGCCCCAGTGGATCGCTCGGTCGGGAAAGCCGGGGCCAGCTAACCGGATCGTGTTTGACCTCGACCCCGGGCCAGGCACGACGCTGGCGGACTGCGCGGTCGTCGCGAAACGTATTCGGGAGATCTTCCGCGAGATCGGCCTGCCTGTCTATCCGGTCACGTCAGGCAGTAAGGGACTGCACCTCTATGTACCGCTCGTAGATCCCGTGAGCTCCGCGCAGGCGTCCCGTGTTGCGCAATCCGTTGCGGCGAGCCTCGAACGTGCGCTCCCCGAACTGGTTACCGCCACCATGTCCAAAGCGGCGCGTCCCGGCAAGATCTTCGTCGACTGGAGCCAGAACTCGGCAGCAAAAACGACCATCGCGCCGTATTCACTACGGGGCCAGTCACACCCGTACGTCGCGGCCCCCCGTTCCTGGGAAGAACTCGACGACCCGCACATCGCACACCTGACGTTTTCGGACGTGCTGCGCCGCGTCGATGAATTCGGGGACCTGCTGTCACCTGAGCGGCCGCGGCCAAGTGAGTCAGGCCCGGATCGGCTTGCTCTGTACCGGGCGAAACGCGACCGCGCGCTAACCCCGGAACCGGTCCCGGAACCGAGTGAAAATCTCAAGGAAAATGAAAGTGAGCCACTCTTCGTCATCCAGGAACATCATGCCCGCCGACTGCACTACGACTTCAGGCTCGAGCGCGACGGTGTACTCGTCTCGTGGGCGGTGCCGAAGAACATCCCCGACACCCCGGACGTCAACCACCTTGCCGTGCAGACCGAAGAACATCCGATGGCGTACGGGAGCTTCGCGGGGGAGATCCCGCGTGGCCAGTACGGCGCGGGCGAGGTGAAGATCTGGGATCGCGGCACATACACGCTGGAAAAGTGGCGCGACGATGAGGTGATCGTCGAACTTCATGGGAAACGCGCCCAAGGCAGATATGCGTTGATCAAAACGGGCGGCAAGAACTGGCTGATGCACAAGATGAAGGCGCCGGACGCGAATCGCCGCGTGCGGGGCATACCGCGCGGCTTGTCACCGATGCTTGCCAAGTCGGCGTCCATAAAGCGACTTGACGCCGGGGAGTGGGCGTTCGAGGGCAAGTGGGACGGTTACCGTGCGATCGCCGAGATCAGCGAGGGCACGGTGCGGCTGCTGAGCCGCAGCGGAATTGATGTGACGCGCGACTACCCACAACTGCGGCAGCTCAGCGAGGACCTGGGTGGTCATGAGGTGGTCCTCGATGGCGAACTAGTCGGTTTCGGCGAAGAGGGGGTGACGAGCTTCGCGCGGCTCAGGGAAGCACCACGTGAGGCGACCTACCTGGTTTTCGACGTGCTTTATCTCGACGGCACCTCGCTGACACGGAAACCCTGGTCCGACCGGCGGAAGGTGCTCGAAGCCGTTGCTGGTCTCTTGCGGTGTGCGAGTGTTCCGCCGCTGCTCACGGGTTCGGCCGAGGATGCGATCGCTGAGTCGGTTCAGCGAGGCTGGGAAGGCGTGATCGCGAAGCGCCGCGACTCGATTTATCTGCCCGGTCAACGAGGCACCGCCTGGCTCAAGCACAAGAACTGGCGGACCCAAAACGTCGTTGTGGGTGGCTGGAAACCAGGCGAAGGAGGCCACGGTGGCGGCATCGGCGCCTTACTGGTGGGAGTGATGCGGGATGGGAAGCTTCGCTACGCGGGACGCGTAGGAACGGGGTGGTCGGAGAAACAGCGCGCCGAACTGCTTGAGCGGTTGACGCTCCTTGTGCAGGAAAAAAGCCCGTTCGCCGACTGGGCAA
The DNA here is from genome assembly GCF_000214175.1 of Hoyosella subflava DQS3-9A1. Classification (NCBI taxonomy): domain Bacteria; kingdom Bacillati; phylum Actinomycetota; class Actinomycetes; order Mycobacteriales; family Hoyosellaceae; genus Hoyosella; species Hoyosella subflava. The sequence continues at coordinate 4,306,171 of NC_015564.1, read as the reverse complement.
GCGAACCTGAGTCGTCTGAAACCCAGTTGCGTGATGTCGTGTGGGTCAGGCCCGAGATGGAGGGGACCGTGCGGTTCCAGGAGTGGACCAGCGCGCGACGGCTGCGCCATCCCGTCTGGATGCGTAGCTAACTCTGGGCTGACGCTCCGAAGCCAACAGTTGCCCCGGTCTGTTCATGCCGGTGGTGCCTGATCGCCCGCGCTGTTCGAGACGCGCTGCGGGCGGAAGGCGGAACGACATTGCCACCGTCGGCAGGGACAGGCAGATTGCCTCGTTGCGGGTGTCCCTCTGCGTTGTGGCGAGCGCGATACGCGCGCGAACCGAGGATCGCGAGGACGGTCACGACAATGATGAGGTAGATCAGGGGGTACGCCAAACGGACGGTCGTGACGAGGGCAGGATTCGAGGGCAGGAGCATGAAGGTGCCGATGGCGTAGAACACGCCCGCCGGTTGCGTGATATCGATGAACCGCTGAATCCAGCAGGCCGCTGCGAGGAACAACGCAACAGGAAGCGCCCACATGACGCGGTAGCGCGACGTCGCCGCGTAGTGACACAGAATCGCGAGGAGTGGAATGAACCACACCCAATGATGGCCCCAAGAGAACGGTGAAATCATGCACGCGGTCAGGCCGGTAAGTGTCACGGCAAGTAGTTCTTGACCCGACCGATGAGCGAGCCACATTGCGGTGAGTCCCAGTGCAAGTACCACCATCGTGACTGCTGCGACGCCGAGACGTGACGGCTCGGGTGTGCCGAGAATCTGTGCGAGGGCTCCCGTTATCGATTGATTCGCGGGAGAGTCGATCCTGCCCACCCGTTCAGCCTCGAACAACTTGCCCTGCCAGAATGTCAGGGCATCCCGGGGAATCACTGCAAACCCGATTGCCACTGTGGCAAGGAACGCGACAACCGCCGTTGTAAACGCACGCCACTGCTTCGCAAGAACGAGGTAGACGAAGAAGAAGGCTGGTGTCAGCTTGATCCCCGCAGCAATGCCGACGGTCCACCCGCGCAGGACGCTGCCTTTAGGGCGTGTGAGATCCCAGACGATAAGCAACATCAGGAAGATGTTGATCTGGCCGTACCAGATCGTGGTGCGGACAGGTTCGAGCCACGTCGCAATCACCGTCAGATACGCGCTAACGACCAGCAACTGCCAGCCTGCCCGGTAGCCGAGCGCGCGCCACGAGAGGACAATAGTGAGCCATAACGCCGCGATTGTCGCACCAGCCCACAGGCCAATCAGCCATGCCTTGTTTAATCCAGCCAGGACGGTGAAGAGCACCGCGGCGAATGGCGGATACGTGAAGGGTAGATTGCCGATGACGTTGCCCTCGTAAAGAGCCTGCCCCTCACGAACCAGGGAGCCGCCGACGGCATACACCTGAACGTCGACCATGTTCTGGAACAGGCCCCAGTGCGGGGCACCGATCGGGATGACGCGAATATGGAAAGCAACGACGAGTAGGGCCGCAAGAATAAGCCCGGCATGCGCCCACCATGGCAAGCGAAAGCGCCTTAGACCACCGCTGCTGTGGGCAGAATCTGCCATTCCGACCGCCATCGAACCCCCTGGACTGAGCATCCCGCGCTCGATAGCAGATTAGCGCCTGGATCTGACAATTCCGAACCTGGCGACGTGAGTTTTGGATTTCGCCTTCACAATGTGGGGTATGGCAACGACACGAAAAGCCGCGAAAGCGACACGGCACCTCACCGATGATCAGCTCGTGGAGCTCTCCGAAGCGCTGAAGGAAGGCAAACGTGCCACGGTCTACCTGCGCGAGCCATTGCCGGGGCTTGGTCTCGAAGCGGGTGCGTCAGCCCGCGTCGTCTCGATAGACGGCAACACGCTGATCGTGCGCCCTCGAGGCGTGGACGATGAGATCCCGTTCGAAGCAGAAGAGTTACGACGGACGAAAGCAGCCCCACCTGAACCCCCGAAACCGGCGAAGTCGCAGGCACCACGCAAGCGTGCGCCGAAATCTCAGTCGCAAGCAGTCCCCGGGAAGCCGGCCCCTGTCAAGGAAGATCCAGTGGAGGCACCCGCGGCATCGCGAGCACTGGCTGCCCCCCGGCGTAAGTCTGCGCCGAAGTCCGCCGCGTGCGCGATTACCCTGCGCGCAGACGAAACCGGCGGGTGGTCGGTCGAGGTGGAACGCTCCAGCGGGCAGCAGCTCAAACCTGCGTCAGTGACGCCGGACGCGGTCCTGCGTGCTGTCGAGGCACTGGGGCACCCTGCCGCCCTGAGGACCGCGCAAACCGCACTCGACGCTGCGCGCGACGCGGCAGCACGGCGTGTTGAGGAGCTTAAACAGAAGCTGCTGGAAGCAGAGTCGGCGCTGCACTCCCTCAACGACAAGGAGTAACTCACTGACGTAACCGCGCATCTGGTGCGAGGATTGGCAACGTGCAACTTCCGGTGATGCCTCCTTTAGCGCCGATGCTGGCCAAGGCCGCCGCAACCGTCCCTGAACAGGCGCCCGACGCCTCGGCCGAACCCACCTGGCTGTATGAGCCCAAATGGGACGGTTTCCGTGCGATCGTGTTCCGGGACGGAGACGACGTAGTGATCGGCTCTCGTGGCGGGAAGGACCTCTCCCGGTACTTTCCCGAGGTGGTGACTGCTGTTCGTGACGAGCTGCCAGGCCGGTGCGTCGTCGATGGCGAAATCGTCGTGCCGCAGAGCACCGAAGAGGGCACGCGGCTGGACTGGGAAGCCCTTTCGGCGCGCATTCACCCCGCAGAACGGCGGGTGCGCCAGCTTTCCGTTGACACCCCGGCCTTGTTCGTGGGCTTCGACCTTCTCGCGCATCACGATCGCTCTCTGCTTGACGCCCCTTTCGGCGAACGACGGGGCATGCTGACCGAACTGGCCGCAGCGGAGATCGGTCCGGCTAGATGCCACGTGACCAGGGCAACTAATGACGCCGCGGTCGCGCAACACTGGTTTGAGACGTTTGAAGGCGCCGGCCTCGACGGTGTGATCGCGAAGCGGCTGGCCTCGCGGTACCTGCCTAACAAGCGGGAGCTGGTCAAGGTCAAGCATTCCCGCACGGCAGAGGCGGTCGTGATCGGGTACCGGCCGCACAAAAGCCAGCCGGGCGTCGGGTCGGTCCTCCTTGGCCTGTATGACGGGGACGAACTCAAGATGGTCGGCGGGATGTCTGCGTTCACCAATGCCAAGCGAATCAAAATTCAGGAGGACCTTGACGGGATCCGTTCGGGGGACCGCGCGGAAGGCGAGGTCTCACGCTGGCGTACGTCCGCCGACGCGGGATTCGTCCCGGTGCGACCTGAGCGTGTGGCTGAAGTTGCGTACGACCAGATGGAGGGCGACAGATTCCGGCATGCGGTGCGGCTCTTGCGATGGCGGCCAGACCGGGATCCCCGATCGTGCACCTATGACCAGTTGGAGGTGCCGGTTCGCTACGACTTGGCTGACGTCCTCGAAGGGAGCGCGCGGTGACGGCTGAAATGCTCGATATTGACGGTATCGAAGTCCGGTTGTCGAATCCGGACAAGATCTACTATCCGGCGCTCGGCTCGAAGGGTGGGACGAAACGCCACCTCGTCGACTACTACCGCACGGTAGCGGAGCGCGGCGCGATCCTTGCTGTCCTGCGTGACAGGCCCACGAACCTCCAGCGTTTTCCGGACGGTGTCGAGGGGGAAGAGATCTATCAGAAGCGGGTCCCGGCGCGACGGCCGCACCATGTTGAATCGTGCACGGTGACTTTTCCGTCCGGACGGACGGCGGAGGCCTTACGCGTCAGGAGTGCCGCTGATGTCGTATGGGCGGCCAATCTCGGTACCGTCACGTTTCATCCTTGGCCGGTCGTGTGTAGAGATACCGACCGCCCTGATGAACTTCGGGTCGATCTTGATCCTCAGCCTGGTACCGGCTTCGCGGAAGCCCGAATCGTCGCGCGCGACGCGTTGCTGCCAGTGCTCAATGAGCTTGGGTACGAGGGCTTCGTCAAAACCTCGGGCGGACGGGGGCTCCACGTGACCATTCCGATCGAACCCAAATGGGACTTCATCGAAGTGCGCCGGGCAGGTATCGCGCTGGCGCGCGAGGTTGTGCGCCGGAGCGAGGACCTCGCCACAGCGGCATGGTGGAAGGAAGAGCGTGGGAATCGGATATTCCTCGATTACAACCAGAACGCTCGGGACCGGACAGTCGCGTCAGCGTACTCGGCGCGTAAGACCCCGATCGCGACTGTTTCAGCTCCACTGACATGGGATGAAATTAACGACGCCGACGCGGATGACTTCACGATCGCCACCGTTCCCGCCCTGCTCAGTGAGCGTGGTGATCCGCATGCGGACCTCCACAAGACGTCGTACTCGATACAGACATTGCTTGACTGGTTTGCCCGGGACGAGGAGCAGGGCGAGGGGGAACTGCCGTATCCGCCGAACTATCCGAAAATGCCGGGCGAACCGAAACGAGTTCAGCCGAGCAGAGACCGGGACCGGTTGAGGGACTGAACCGGTACTGCGTCGCGGACAAACCGCCCGATCTCCCGGATAGCGCGGGATGACTCCGGCACCAGGCCAGCCGCGGCCTGGAAAACATGCACTTGCCGTTCCCACACCTGCAGGTGGCATGACACACCGAAATGGGACAGACGATCGGCCATCATTTCGGAATCGGAGAAAAGCATCTCCGTCGAACCAACTTGCAGCAGGGTGGGAGGCATACCCGACAAGTCACTCTCGACGGGGCATACCCGGGGCCCGGGTGTGCCATCGATAAGGAGGCGCTGCTCGACGCGATCAGCGTATTCCGTGAACACATTGAGGACGTCGGCGGCGAAAAGAGCGCATTTGTTGGCGTTCTCGTGCGCGAGCTTGGACGCTGGGTTCAGGTTCGTGAGCGGCGAGAGGGCCACGAGGCCTGCGGGGACTGGCAGGCCCTGCGAGCGCAGAGCCAGCGCAACCATGAACGTGAGATAACCGCCCGCGGAGTCGCCGCCGATGACGATCTGATCCGGGCGGTAGCCGCGGCGCAGCAGCCATCGGTAGGCAGAAACACCGTCTTCGATCGCATGATTGATTGTGTGCCGAGGCAGCATCCGGTAGTCGACACTGAGTACTGGTGACTGTGCCGACGCTGAGATCAGGGAAACCATGCGGCGGTGTGTGCGCAGGCCGCATGTTACGAAGGCGCCGCCATGGAGGTAGAGAATGACGCGGTGGGTGGTGACATCTTCCGCGCGGATCCATTCGGCTTTGCACTGCGGCAGCTGCACCGGCCGGTAGCGCGTGCCAGGCACCGGAGGAAGCGCTGAGCCTGCCAGGTCAACGAGGCCGGTAGGCCACGGCAAATGGGGCCATTTCGCCCACACGGAAAGCAGGGGTCGGACTGTGAGTCGCAGCGTTGCCGCGAGTGCTGTCGCCTGTAGGCTTGCGCCGACGTAATTCTCGCGCACCACAGTGGCGTGCTGGGGAAACGCTTGCGCTGTTGCGGTGTTTCCAACGAGACGGAGGGGGCGGTTGTGACGCATGGTGTTAGACATCGCCAGTCGCCTCCGTTCGTCTTTGTACGGGTTCAGGTCGAAGTAATGTACAACGGAAAATCGTGAAACACGCCACTTTGTTACACACTTGTTTCATTAAAGTTTCCACTAGGACGAGTGATCGTCTGTTGCGCCCCGGGGGGATGGCGAACGTATGGCTCTGATGCTGCCGCAAGATTTCATGTTCCTCGCTATTGAGAGCCGTGAACATCCAATGCACGTTGGTGGACTCGAGCTCTTTTCGCCGCCGGAGGGTGCTGGGCCAGAGTTTGTCCGTGATCGCTATCAGCAGCTACTCGACACGCCGGAAGTGGCCGAGAAATTCCGGAGGCGGCCCGGAACTCCGTTCAACACACCCCGCAACCTTTTCTGGGCAACTGATAGCGATATCGATCTCGACTATCACGTCCAGCTTTCCGCGCTTCCGCAGCCGGGCCGGATGCGCGAACTCTTTGCCATGACGTCGCGCTGGCACAGTCAGCTGCTGGATCGGCACCGCCCGCTCTGGGAGACACACGTCGTGGAAGGGCTCGAGGACGGGCGGTTCGCCGTTTACACGAAGGTGCATCACGCGCTTATTGACGGTGTGTCCGCCCTGAAAACGCTGCAGTCAGTACTCCTGGAGGATCCGGATGCCACCGGAGCGCCATCACCCTTTGCGCCGCGGCCACGGAAGTCGATTCTGAGTAAAAAATCGATGTTCAATCCACTGGGTCTGGCGAAATCAGGGGCCGACCTTGTTGGCGATGTGGCTGGCGGAGTGCCGGCCGCAGCGCGGATCGGCTGGCAGGCTGTGCGTGAGAGAGACATGGTGCTGCCGCTGCGGGCGCCCCGGACCATGTTCAATGTTCCGATCGGCGGTGCACGCCGCTTCGCGGCCCAGTCGTGGCCGATCGACCGAATCAAGGCGGTTGGTAAAGCGGCAGATTGCACTCTTAACGACGTCGTTCTGGCGATGTGTGGAAGCGCATTGCGTGACTATCTTCTCAGCCAGAACGCGCTGCCGGAGGACCCGCTCATCGCCATGGTCCCCGTTTCGCTGCATAGTCTTGTGGAAGAAGATTCCGGCGGCAACGCGGTGACGAGTGTCCTGGCGAACCTGGGCACCCATCTGGATGATCCGATCGACCGTCTCGAATGCATCACAAATTCGATGCGGCAGGCAAAGCGAATGCTTACCGGATTGAGTCCATTGCAGGCAATGGCAGTAGGTGCATTCATGGTGGCCCCGCTAGCATTCGCGCCACTTCCCGGCTATGTAACGCACGCGCCTCCGCCGTTCAACGTGGTCATCTCGAATGTTCCCGGCCCAAAGGTGCCGTTGCACTGGGATGGCGCTCGCCTCGACGGCATCTACCCACTGTCGATCGCAATGGACGGCTTGGCCCTGAACATCACTCTGACCAGCAATGCTGGCAACCTGGACTTCGGCGTCGTCGGTTGCCGCAAGTCGGTGCCGCACCTGCAGCGCATCCTCACCTACCTCGAGGATGCACTCGTGTCACTTGAGAAACGAGTGGATAACAGTTCCGCAACGTCTCTTTTGTGAGATTGGTTTCACATGTCTTCCATTGAGCGGCCTGGGATCTTAGTCTTTTCTCAGGCCGGAGTGCCGCTAATTCTCGATTTTGGCTGGCCGTCACCGCGCAGGCGCAGATCGTCGGCCGCAAGCAGCTCACCCAGGGAGATGATGGAATGCTGGCGTCACCGCAGAGAGGGACCGCACTGGCAGAACCAGTCGCGGCGCCTGAACCGGACCTGACGCACGCTGTCTCCCGTCGGGTGATGTACCCGGCCGTAGTTGGGCGGCCGTCCGCCCAGCCTGCGCCAGCGAAGGCGGGGCCGGTTACGGCGAAGCCAGCGCCAACTGTTCCCGCCAAGAAAGCGGCTAAGCCGCGAGTCGAGTGGGTAGACATCGCGAAGGGCATGACGATCGTCATGGTCGTCCTCCTTCACGCGGTCAACATGCTCGTCACGAAGGATCTCGCGCCTGATTTCTGGCGAACAGTCAACGGTGCGCTCCAGCCGATCCGCATGCCGCTGTTCTTCGTGGCCTCTGGATTGTTCGCGCAGGGTATGGTCTCGATGACCTGGCCGAAGATGCTGCGAAGCCGGGTCGCCCATCTCTTCTATCTGTATGCGCTTTGGCTGGTCATCTTCTTCGCCGTGCACAACGTACTGCCAGCTGAGGTGCGTCACGGTGGTTATGCAACGTTCTCGAGCGTCATCAACGGCCTGTACCTGCCGAATAGCGCATTGTGGTTCATCTACGGGCTGGCTGTCTTCGCGGTCACCGCAAAGCTCATCCTTAAACTGCCTATCACAGTTCAACTGGGCATTGCGCTCGGGCTGAATGTGTACTCGCAGTACTTCCCAGTGGTCAGCTGGTCGTGGAACAACCTCGCCGAGTACTTTGTGTACTTCCTGCTTGGCCTGCACGCTCGCACCATCATCATCAAGATAAGTAACCGCAACACGGTGCTCTGGATCGCCGGTGCGGCCGCACTCTACGCTGGCGCTTACTACGTTCTGGGTGGGGCAACGCCGATCGATGTTCCTGGCCTGCAGGTCATGATCTCGACAGCGGGTCTGCTCGCAGGAGTTCTCGTCGCATCGAGGCTTGTCGGCACGTGGTTCGGCGGTGTCCTGAACACAATTGGCAGAAACACGCTGCCGGTCTACTTGATGCTCGACATCATGATCTCCATCCTGGTCTACGCGCTGGTCAAGATGACCGTCGTCTCGAGCCTCACGGCAGTCCAGGTCATTGCCCCGCTGCTCGTCGTGATCGGCACAGTGGTCCTCGCGTTGTACGTCCACAAGGCACTGATTGCAATGCGCCTCATCTGGCTCTTCGAATTGCCGGCCCGACTGCGGGGCACTGCGGTCAAAGCGCCTAGCTAAGCGTCCAGGCTGCCGTATTCGCCGGAATCACCGTGGGGTTAAATAGCCTCACGGTGTTTGTGGGAAAGGGGAGTCCGGTGAAACTGGTGCGCAGAATTGCGGCCCTTGGGCTGGGCGTGGCGTTAGCGGTCGGAATATCTGGGGGAACGGCCGGGGTTGCGCACGCGAACCCGGGCGGAAATGGGTTCGCCGACTGGTGGACCGAACTCGGACTCCCAGGACCTGCCCCAGATGTGGCGCTACCGCCAGGACTTCTGCCACCGCCTGCACCGCAGACTCCAGGCGCGCCGCCCGTTCCCGGACCGGTCGCTCCCGCGCCGTTCACATCGGCGGGGATCAATCCAGCCGCTGGCGAATTGGTGGGTGTTGCGCAGCCGGTCATCATCAACTTTCCTGCGCCGATCAGTGACCGGGCCGCAGCGGAGCGGGCGATCAGCGTGACGTCGGCCCCGCCCGTCAGCGGCCGTTTCATTTGGTTCTCCAACTCTCAAGTCAGGTGGCGTCCGCACGAATTCTGGCCGGCACACGCTCAGGTAACCGTGGTCGCGGGACCGTCGCGCTCGAATTTCAGAACAGGTGACGCCACGATCAGCGTTGCCGACGACGTCACGAAAACCATTACTGTTACGCGGAATGGTCAGATCGTCAGGACCATGCCGGTCTCCTTTGGGAAGGACCGTACCCCCACCCCGAATGGCACCTACATCATCGGTGAGCGGCATCGCCACATGGTGATGGACTCGTCCACGTACGGTGTGCCAGTTGATTCGCCGGACGGGTACCGCATCGATGTCGAGTACGCCACCCGAATGTCGAATAGCGGCATCTTCGTGCACGCCGCGCCGTGGTCACTACAGCACCAGGGGGTTCGCAACGTCAGCGCTGGCTGCCTGAATGTGTCGACAGATGATGCCCGCTGGTTCTACGAGAACACGCGTAAAGGTGACCCGGTGATTGTCCGCAACACCATCGGGGGACGACTGAACGGCTGGGACGGCCTCGGAGACTGGATGCTCTAGTCGGGCCAGTCACGCCTCTTCGGGGCCTGCTTCCGGGGAGGAAGCGGACCCTGAGGACTTGCGGCGGCGCAGCGGGAACCGCGCGACGAAATCACCGACAGCGCCGCCTGGACCGACAAGCTCCTGAAGCGTCGCGATCCGGGTGTTCAGCGCATCGAGTGCGGGGCCGATGCGGTCGAGGGCCGGACCTAGTCTGTCCAGGGTGTCTGTCAAGGCGATAAGGCGCTCAAGAGTGTCGCGCTCAGTCATCTTCGACAGCAGACCTTCCCGCTCAAGCAGACGGTCGAGCGGGCCGTCGTGCTCAATGATCCGCTCGAGCACACCTTCTTCATGCGCGAGTCGCTCAAGCAGGCCGCCGCGCTGCAGCATCCGGTCGAGTGGACCGTTAGGGTCGAGCATCCCGCTCTGGATGATGTGCTGCAGGACGGAAAGCTGTCCGCGAACGTCGACGGCACTGGCGGTTTCGGAAGCGCGATTCCCAAAATCCGACACCGCGCTGGACGCGGTTTCCCGGGCTGCACGTGTCACCGATTCAACCACGCGAATCGGCGCGGTGAGTAGTCCAAACATTGTCACTCCGGGTGCCGGTGTTATGGCCGCAGGCGGCCGGGGCCATGTACGCAGCAAGCGTAGTGCAAGGGGCCTACCAGATCTTTACCCTCTCGGATTCCTCCAGGAACAGCCCATCCGCTTCCGTGACGTCGAATGCGTCGTAAAAGTCGTCGATGTTTCGCAAGACGCCGTTGCACCGGAATTCCGGTGGCGAATGGGGGTCAGTTGCGAGTCGGCGCTCAGCTTCCTCGTTACGTACCTTTGCGCGCCAGACCTGCGCCCAGCCGAAGAACACGCGCTGCAGTCCGCTGAGACCATCCAGGGTCGGGGCATCGGACCCATTGGTTGCGATCTTGTACGCTCTGAGTGCGATTGCCAGCCCGCCGAGGTCACCGATGTTTTCGCCGATCGTGAAGTCGCCGTTGACCTTTTTGCCGGGCAGCGCCTTGGGTTCGAATTCGCTGTACTGCGCGATGAGCTTCGCGGTCCGCTTTCCAAATTCCTCGCGATCCTGGTCGGTCCACCAGTTGACCAAGTTGCCGTCACCGTCGTACTTCGAGCCCTGGTCGTCGAAGCCGTGCCCGATCTCGTGGCCGATCACCGCGCCGATTCCACCGTAATTCGCAGCGTCGTCAGCATCCGGGTCGAAGAAGGGCGGCTGAAGGATCGCTGCGGGAAAGACGATTTCGTTCATCCCAGGGTTGTAGTACGCGTTCACCGTCTGTGGCGTCATGAACCACTCACCACGATCAACGGGCCCGCCTAGCTTTGCGAATTCCCGGTCGTGCTCGGCGGCGCTGCCGCGACGCACGTTCCCATAAAGATCGGCACGCTCGATCACAATGCTGGAGTAGTCTTTCCACTCCTCTGGATAGCCGATCTTCGGAGTGAACTTCTCGAGCTTGCCCAACGCGGCTTTCCGGGTCTCGGGGCTCATCCATTCGAGAGTGGAAATGCTCTGCCGGTAGGCCTCGATGAGGTTGTCGACGAGCTGTTCCATCCGCGACTTCGCGGCCGGCGGGAAATGCCGGTCGACGTACAGCTTGCCCACTGCCTCGCCGAGCAGGTGCTCAACCAGGGAAACCCCGCGCTTCCATCGATCCCGGAGAACCTCCGCGCCGCTCAGCGTGCGCCCATGGAAGTCAAAGTTGGTTTCGACGATCTCGTCAGTCAGGTACGGGGCCCGAGTGTTGATGACCCGCCACATCATCCACGACTTCCAGGTCTCGAGTGGCACAGCAGGCCAGAGTTCCCCGAGAGTTCGAAGGAACTCTGGCTGCCGCACCACGACTTCGGCGAACTGCGTGTCGGTGGCATGCAGCCCGGCGATCCAGGCCTGCCAGGGAAACGAGGGCGCGAGTTCACGCAGCTCGTCCAGGGTGAGCAGGTTATAGCTCAGCTCAGCGTCGCGGCGTTTCACCACGTCCCAGTGACCACTGGCGAGCTGTCGCTCGAGTTCAAACACGTCGGCCGCGTTCCGGTCCGTGTCACACAGTGCGAACATGCGCTCGATATGCGCGACGTACTTGTCCCGCACATCGGCATGCCGCTCGTCCCGGTAATACGATTCGTCCGGCAAGCCAATGCCGGACTGCGACAGATGCACGAGGTAACGATCGCTTTTCTTCGCGTCGGTGTAGATGTAGTAGCTGATGGCCCCGCCGGTGCCTGCGCGCTGCAACTCTCCCATGAGCCGGCCGAGCTCATCGAGGTCAGCGGCTGCCGCGACAGCAGTGAGTTCGTCCTGCAATGGTGTGAGGCCGAGCGCGTTGACGCGGTCGGATTCCATGAAGCTGGCGTAAAGGTCGCCGATCAGCTGCGCATCTGAACCAGCATCGGCATGGGACGCCGCCGCTTCCTCGATGATGGTGCGTACGTTCTCTTCTGCTTCGTCGAAGATCTTGCGGAAGGCGCCATCGAGCGCCCGGTCGGCCGGGATCTCGTGTTCTGCAAGCCATTTCCCGTTGACGTGCTCGAAGAGGTCATCTTGTGGCCGTGTTTCGACATCGCGGTGGGCCAGATCGATACCGGATTTAGCTGTGCTACTCACCCCCTCATCTATACCTGTTGCTGTGGCGAGCCGCACCGCACTATTGCTTTCTGTTCTAGTTGTGAGCCTTCAGCGAGTGTGGAACGATCCAAGCTCGGGGGAGAAGTTGAGCGTGCGCGCATGATGCTGGAGGGGACAAGACGACGGTGAGCAACCTTCTTGAAGCTGCGCTGAGTTTTCCTGCGGTGCTGTTTTCGTTCGCTTTCGTGGTCGTGATCGGTTACTGGCTTCTGGTCCTCGTCGGCGGTCTGGGCCTCGATATCTTTGAAGGGGACACGGAGGCAGCGGAAGCAGAGCCCTCGGGCTGGATGAAAGGGCTGGACCTCGGTGGAGTTCCTCTGACGGTCGCGCTCTCTCTGTTTGTCGCTTTCGCCTGGCTGGTCAGCATCATCGGTTCGGTAGTGCTGGGAGGTGTGAACCTGTCTGGCGCCGCTGCCGCCGCGGCGCTCATCGGTGTGCTTGTTGCGGCCGTGGTGATCGGTGTGATCACCACAAAGGTTTTCATTTCCCCGCTCAAGCGGGTCTTCCGGCACGTTCCGGCACAGTCCCGTTCCGATTTTGTAGGCAAGGTCTGCATCGTCCGGACCAGTTCGGTGGGGCCGGACTTCGGGCAGGCCGAAGTCACGTCGCCCGATGGTTCGTCCGCTCTCGTGCAGGTTCGGCAGACGGCTGAGCATGCTGCGGAAACGCCGCTCAAGGCGGGTACTTCTGCTTTGATTTACGACTACGACGCTGACGGCGAGTTCTTCTGGGTGGCGCCGGTGGATCCCGCTCTCGACAACTTCACACCTGGACAGGCTTGAGGAAGGGAACACCGTGGATACGATCGCCACCAGCTTTGGGATAGTCTTTGCCGCTATCCTGCTGACCGCTCTGGCGGTCCTGTTCATGGTTACGAGGCTGTACAAAAAGGTTCATCAGGGCAGCGCTCTGATCGTCTCGAAACTGAAGAAGGTGGACGTCACCTTCACCGGTACGGTTGTGCTGCCGATATTGCACAAAGCCGAGACGATGGACATCTCGGTGAAGACCATCGACATCGAACGAACCGGTCACGACGGATTGATTTGCCGCGACAACATCCGCGCAGACATCCGCATCACGTTCTTCGTGCGTGTCAACAAGACAGTTGAGGACGTCATCAAGGTCGCGCAAGCGATCGGCACTGAGCGGGCAAGCGATCAGACGACGCTGCAAGTGTTGTTCAACGCGAAATTTTCCGAGGCACTCAAGACTGTCGGTAAGCACCTCGATTTCGAGGACCTTTACACCAAGCGCGATGAATTCCGTGATCAGATCATCCGCGTCATCGGCACTGATCTCAACGGGTACAGCCTCGAGGACGCAGCGATCGACTACCTCGAGCAGACACCCATGTCACAGCTTGATGCGAAGAACATCCTCGACGCGCAGGGTATCCGCAAGATCACCGAGCTGACGGCAATAGAGAACGTCCGCACCAACGACTACCGGCGCAACGAAGAGAAGGAAATTACCCGGCAGAACGTCGAGGCGCGTGAGGCGATCCTCGAACTCGAGCGGCAACAGGCTGACGCGGAAGCCAAACAGCGCCGCGAGGTAGATACCGCACAGGCACGCGAGACCGCGGAAACACAGCGCGTGCAGGCTGAAGAGCGCCTTAAGTCGGAGAGTGCACGGTTGCGCACTGAAGAGCAGATTGGTGTGCAGGCCCAGAACCAGCAGCGCGAAATCGCCGTCGCAGAGAAGAACCGTGAACGCGTGATCGCGGTCGAAACGGAGCGGATCGAGAAGGATCGCCTGCTCGAGGTCATCAACCGCGAGCGTGAGACCGAACTGCAGCGGATCGCGAAGGATCGCGAAGTGGAGACCGAGCGCCGCTCGGTGTCGGAAGCAACCCGCGAGCGCATTGCGGTCGATAAGACCGTCGCTGAGCAGGAAGAGAGCATCAATCGCTTGCGCGCGGTCGAGGCCGCCGAGCGGGACCGCCAAGCTGTGGTGATTCGGGCCGAGGGTGAGGCACAGGAGAACCTCGTCAAAGACATCAAGGCCGCCGAGGCCGCTGAGACGGCAGCTAAGCACAAGGCCAAAGAACGGCTCACACTCGCCGAAGCGGCACAGCAGGCCGCGGAACTCGATGCGCGTGCGAAGATCCGGCTCGCGGAGGGGCAGCAGGCCGAGGTAGCCGCATCGGGGCTCGCTGACGTGCAGGTCCGGGAGCGTAACGCCGAAGCGATCGAAAAGGTTGGCCGCGCCGAGGCGCAGGTCGAGCGTGAGAAAGCGCTTGCCGGCGCGGACGCCATCCGAGAGAAGCTGAAAGCGGAGTCTGAGGGACTTACCGAGAAGGCCGACGCGATGGCGAAGCTCGACGACGCTACCCGGCATCACGAAGAGTACCGGCTGCGCCTCGAGATGGAGAAGGACATTCGCCTCGCGGGCATCGACGTTCACCGACAGGTCGCCGAGCATCAGGCAGCCGTTCTCTCTGCCGGGCTCAAGGAAGCGGACATCAATATCGTCGGTGGCGAAAGTGTGTTCTTCGACCGGCTCATCGGTTCGATCGCGCTCGGCAAGGGAGTTGACGGTTTCGTGAACAACTCCGAGGTTGCGCAAACACTCGGTCAGGGCTGGTTCGACGGCTCCCAGAGCTTCTCCGAAGACATTTCGCGTGCGCTGGCAGCCGCGGGCACGGAGGACGTCAAGAATCTCACCGTCTCGGCTCTGCTGCTGAAGTTGATCAACGAGGGCAGCCCGCAGTCTGACAAGCTGCGTCAACTGCTCGGCAATGCGCGCAAGCTCGGTCTTGCCGACACCCCGGTGACGCAAGTCAACCCATGACGGCCAGTGCATCGTCCACCGGCGAGGCGGACCTCGATGGCGGCACCTACGAAGTGCTCCGTAGCCGCCTCGCCCAGCATGCTGCAGAACTCGCGCGCCGAGCGGAATCTCTCAATGCGCACCGAGTCGAGGCGTTTGGCGGTTCCGAACTCCGGCTGATCGGGACGGAACGCATCCGAACGGAGCACAACTGCGTTCCGCGCGACATTGTCGCGCTACCGGCGGGGAGCGACGAGGGCGGGCTGATGCTCTTCGGCTACAACGTCTTCATCGGTCTGAAGCCAGAAACCACAGTGGATGACGTGTTCTCGCTCCATCGGTTCGTCCGTGACGGCGACACGTTCCGTTTCGAGGACGCGTCAGGTGAGATGCCAGGCCTGCTAAGTGACAGCACTTTTCAGCGTCACTTCTCCGAACTGTACCGCTACTACCGAGAGACACGCCTGCTGCAACTACGCAGGGTCGAAGGCAAGTTGCTCGCTGTTTTTCAGACTGGGGTGCGGACTGAAGACGTCAAGGTGCTGCGGTGGCGCATCAGCACCGATGGGTCGGTCACCTACATCGATAACCGTGGTGAGCGTGACCACGTTTTTCCAGCCCAGCATGATTTCGAGTGGGTCGAGACAACCCGGGACGATCATGTGCTCGGCCGCCACCCACACATTTCCATTCTCGGTGAGGTCTTCGTCGAGACCGTGCGCGGCAACCTCACTATCAAGGTCGAAGACAACACGGCAACGGGCGAAGGAATTTACGAGGAGCCGGTTGACGAGCCGCTGCAGAGCCTTGCCGACGCGGACGTGCATTTCGCGAAAGTCGGGCCACTCATCATCTTGAAGATCCGGCCATACAACGAAAAAGACTGGCGCTATCTGGTTTTCAACACACGGACGCACGATATCGCCAGGCTTGACGGCATTGGGCAGTCTTGCAGACGGCTCCCGGAGGACCAGGGCCTGATCTTTCCGGGCGGTTATTATCTCGAGACCGGCCTTGCGCGAACGTTCGATACTGACACCGCTGACCTCGAGTTTGAGCGCGTCGTTCGCTCGAGTAACGGTGAGGACGTCTTGTACGCTTTCCACGCTCGGCGCGAGGGACGGACCCTCCTGCTGCCTTACAACGTGATCCGCAAGGAAGTCGCGAATCCGGTCCCGTGCCACGGCTATTCGTTGTTCGACGACGGTACAGCCGTCGTGTTCCGTGCCGACTCAGACGAGCCAACCCGTGTGCATCCCATGCAGGTCTGGCAGACGCCGTATGAATCCGATGTGTACGCGGCGGCGCAGCCCGCGGGCTCCGGACCGCTTGAACGCATCGGCAATGCGGACCTTGTGCGCGGTATTTCGGATTGCTTGTCCGTCGCGCGCATGGTGGACGAGATGGCCCCGGCGACTGCTGTTTTCGAAGCGATGATTGCCGCATGCAGGCGTACTGCAGATAGCTACCACTGGCTGGGTGATGAGAGCGCCGGGGATCTGCTTGAGCCGCTGTCGGATCTCCAGTCCACTGCTGAACGGGTGATAGACGAATTCGAGAAGGTCTCCGCGCTGACAGTGCAGGCATCGAAGGCTGTCGGCGAATCGGAAGCCGAAATCGGATCACTGATCCGGATGAGCAGGGGCAGTGCACCGCGCTCGGCAGATGGCTGGGTATCGCTCCTCGCGGATTTGCGGAAACAACAGGGCCACATCGTCACATTGCGGGACCTGCGATACGTCGATGAGCAGCGGCTGGACTCACTTGATGAGCAGCTCTCTGAAGCTCTCGACGACTCTGGCCGACGGGCTGTGGAGTTCCTGAGCGGCGAGGACGCGTTTGAGAGTTTCCACCGGGACATTGAGCAGCTGATCGATGATGCGGACCGCATCGAAACTGTCGCGGAAGCCAAGCCTGTGACGGAGCGGCTCTCTGAGCAAGCCGATGGATTGCAGGTAGTTACCCAGATTGTTTCCTCCCTGGATATCGGGGACGCAGTGGTTCGCACCCACATTCTGGAGCGCATCGGTGAAGTACTCGGGGGAGTGAATCGGGCGCGTGCGACCGTTGAATCGCGACGCAAGGATCTGCTGACGCGCGAAGGCCGTGCGGAATTCGCTGCCGAGTTTGGACTGCTCGGGCAAGCAATCACCGGGGCGCTCGCAGTCGCTGAAACACCCGACGCGTGTGATGAACAGCTTGGCCGCCTCCTGTTGCAGCTCGAAAATCTCGAGTCGCGTTTCAGCGAGTTCGACGACTTCCTCGACGAGCTCAGCAGTAAACGCGAGGACGTTTATGAGGCTTTCTCCTCGCGGAAACAGGCGCTTCTGGACGAGCGCTCACGCCGCGCGGACCGGCTGGTGGACTCGGCGCAGCGCATCCTCGCGTCGGTCAGTCGCCGCGTCGCTGGTATGGACACTGTCGACGAGGTCAACACGTATTTTGCGTCTGACCCGATGGTGGCGAAGCTGCGCAGCCTCGCCGGCGAGTTACGCGGTATCGGCGATTCGGTCCGCGCTGAGGAGATTGATGGCCGAATCAAAGCAGCGCGCCAGGAAGCTGGCCGTGCCCTGCGTGACCGGCAGGATCTGTATGGCGACGGTGGCGAAACCATCAGGCTCGGGAAGCACCGGTTCGCGGTCAACACGCAGGCAATCGACCTGACCCTCGTTCCCCACTCCGTGGACGGCGAGACTCGGATGTCCTTCGCCATAACGGGCACGGACTACCGGTCTCTTGTGGCTGACCCCGAGTTCGCCGCCACTGCTCCCTACTGGAATCAGCTGCTCGTCTCGGAAACCAGCGACGTCTACCGCGCGGAGTTTCTTGCGACCTCGTTGCTGGCTGACGCGGAGCGTGAGGGCAAACTCGACGAACTCCATGAAGCGCTCGTGGCGGAGGGTGAGCTCGCCGCCTACGTGCGCAGGGCAGCGGAATCTCGATACAACGAGGGCTACGAGCGTGGTGTGCACGACCACGACGCCACCGCAATTCTCAGCGAGTTGCTGCGTCTGCACGCCGGTGCCGGGCTCCTGCGGTTCCCTCCCGGAGCGAGATCAGCTGCACAGCTTTTCTGGGCGTTTGATGCACGCCCCGACCGCCGTGCCGCGTGGACTACCCGCGCGGCGTCCCTGGCGCGAGCTCGCTCATCGTTCCGTCGCCCGGACGCGGTCGACGCGCTGGCGAGGGAACTGAACGGCGCGGTGGCTGCGTTCGTCGAGGAGTACCGGATCCCCGTGGCTGATGCAGATCTCGAACTTGTTGGTGAATATCTGTTCGAAGAGCTCGCATCGGGTGCGCCACGCTTCGTGACGAGTTCTGGTGCGCGCACCCTGGTTGACCGGTTCCATCGGGCTCTCGGTGGTTCGGTCGCCAAGTCTCGCCTGGACTTCGATGAGGATCTGCGTTCGCTTGCCGATGACGTGACTGCCCGCTATCAGCTTGTGCGCGCGTGGCTGTCGGCGTATCTGGCGACTGACGACGTTGGCGACATGGTTGCTGATCTCGCTGAGGCTATCGCGATCGAAGTGTGTGGTAGCGCTGTCGACCGGTATGAGTCCTCCGCCTCTCTCACCGGCGTAGCTGAGCCGATGCTCGGATCGCATCCACGCATTCAGGACCGTAGGTTCGCGTTCCGGCTCGATGATCTGCTGTCACACACGCGTCACTATCGTGCGGTGCGGGTACCGGGATTCCGTACCTTCCAGCAGCAACGGAACGCACTCGTCGCGACGGAACGGAAGAAGCTGCGCCTCGACGAGTACGCGCCTACGGTGATGAGCGGTTTTGTGCGCAACAGACTGCTCGACGACGCGTACTTACCGCTGATTGGTGACAATCTCGCAAAGCAGCTGGGAGCCACTGGCGACAGTCGCCGGACCGACCAGTCAGGGCTGCTTCTGCTGATCTCCCCTCCTGGCTACGGCAAGACGACCCTGATGGAGTACGTCGCGAATCGCCTCGGCGTTGTTTTCGTCAAGGTGAACGGTCCCGCGCTAGGGCACTACGTCACCTCCGTCGACCCGGCTGAAGCGCCCAACGCGACAGCACGTCAGGAAGTTGAGAAAATCAACTTTGCTTTGGAAATGGGCAACAACGTCCTGCTCTATCTCGACGACATCCAGCACACGTCACCGGAACTGCTCCAGAAGTTCATCTCGCTCTGTGACGCGCAACGGCGAATGGAAGGCGTCTGGAACGGGCGGACGCGCACGTACGACATGCGCGGGAAACGGTTCGCGGTGTGCATGGCTGGTAACCCGTACACCGAGCAGGGCAAGCGCTTCCGTGTCCCCGACATGCTGGCAAACCGCGCGGACGTCTGGAACCTGGGTGACGTGCTCTCCGGACGAGAGCATCTTTTCGCTCTCAGCTACATCGAGAACGCGCTGACCTCGAACTCCGTGCTCGCTCCGCTGGCCGCCCGGGACCGATCGGACATCGATCTCCTCGTACGGCTGGCAGGTGGGGATAGCACAGTCCGCCCCGATCAGTTGTCGCACCCGTATTCAGCCGCAGAACTCGATGAGGTACTCGCGGTGATGAGCAAGATGCTCCGGGTCCAAGAGATTGTGCTTGCGGTAAACCAGGCCTACATCGCGTCCGCGGCGACAGCCGACGCGAACAGGACCGAGCCGCCATTCCAGCTGCAGGGGTCGTACCGGAACATGGGCCGCCTCGCGGAACGAATCGCGCCGGTGATGAATAACGAGGAGCTTGAAGCAGTCATCGACGACCATTACCTCGGCGAGGCGCAGACTCTCACCTCCGGTGCGGAATCGAATCTGCTGAAGCTGGCAGAACTTCGCGGCCGACTGACCCTTGAGCAGCAACAACGCTGGGAGGAAGTGAAGGTCGGTTTCCGGCGAGCCCAAGCGCTGGGCGGTGCGGAGGACGATCCCATGACCCGTGCTGTCGGCGCGGTCGGACTCCTCGCAGATCGCGTTGGGGGAATTGAATCCGCCCTGCGGGAACGCTGACTGGGCACTGTGACACGATTGCCGGGTGGAAGTTCACATCGTTGAGCTGTTTCACGGGCTAGCGGCGCAGCACCCGGGCCTTGTAGCGGTGATATTCGCTGCCTTAATGATGGTGCACACTACCGCCTTCGTGGGCCCGTTCGTTCCTGGTGACATCACGGTTCTCATCGCGGGTGTCAGTATCGACCACCCAGCGCAGCTGATTTCCGTGATCCTCGCGGGCATCGCAGGATGTGTGCTGGGCGCGACAGCCGGGTTCTTTCTCGGTGCTGTTTTTGGCAGCCGGATCAAGGAGTGGGCAGCTAGGCACCCACGCTGGCATCGAGCGTGGGAACGCACGGAAAAGTACCTTCATGGCGGTGGCGGCGGCCCGCTCATCGCGCTGGCGATCGTGCTTCCTCTGATGCACTGTTTCGCGCCCTTCATTGCCGCTGCGCACGGAATTTCGTATCGGCGTGTCATCGCGTGGTGGGCTATCGGTGCAGCAGTGTGGATCGGGATCTTCGCATCCTTCGGTGCGATCGCGGGTGGTTTGGTGCGCAGCGATCCCGGAGCAGCAGCCGCGGTGGCGGGCATTGTCGCGGTGGTAGTGGTTGGCGTAGTGCTCGGAATTCACAGGTTGATGCAGCGCAAGCTGGCCGACTAGCTGCCGTTACGGATTTGTCCGTAATTCCCAGGTGAAGGAGAGTGCGTCTTGTGCTAATCCCTGTGAGATGCGCGATAATTGTGCGCTCTCACAGCCCACTATCAGTGTCCCCAGTCATACTTGGCAGGAAAGTGTGCTGAGCAGTCAACACCTATCCTGGCACGTTTGTAGAATAGCTGCGCATCCGACTTGTCGTGAATGCCGGTCCGGGAAGGGACTCTCTCATGGCTAATCCGACATTGGCAGTAGCCTCGAATATCTCCGAGCTTGTGGGGCGAACACCCCTGGTAAATCTTGCGCGGCTTTTTCCCGAAGCATCCCAGACCGTTTTGATGAAACTCGAGATGTTTAATCCGGGTTTCAGTGCGAAGGACCGCACTGCGGCGTCCCTGGTCGAGAGCGCCTTTGGGACCGGCCAACTCCAGCGTGGCGGCACGGTGGTCGAGTCGAGCTCGGGGAATCTTGGCCTCGCGCTCGCGCGATCTTGCCTGCAGCGGGAAGTCCGGTTTATTTGCGTCGCCGATTCGCGGACGAATAAGGCCACGATCGCGATGATGCGAGCGCTGGGGGCCGATGTCAGAATTGTGGAGATTGACCAAGCGGGTGGATCGGACTTGCTTGCTGCTCGCCTGAAGGAGGTCAGGCGGATAGTCGGCTCAATTCCCGGCGCGGTGAATCTTAATCAGTATGAAAATCCAGCGAACCCGCAGGCTCACGAGTTCGGCACCATGGCGGAGATAGCGGAACAAGCAAATGGCAGGATTGATCAGCTTTTCGTCGCGACAAGCACGACCGGTACGTTGACCGGATGCCGCAACTATATAGACAAAAGAGGCCTGAAAACGCGGGTTACGGCGGTCGATTCGGAAGGAAGTGCGCTTTTCGGCGGGAGCCCGCACACGCGGTATCTCCCGGGTTTAGGTGCGGGACTGGAAACTCACCTTTCCACTCGTGCACGCCCGGACGACGTGGTGAGGGTTTCCGAAGCTGACTGTGTACGCGGCTGCAGGTTACTGGCGCGGCGAGAAGCGATCATCGCGGGCGCGTCAACGGGAGGAGTAGTTGCTGCCGTGCGTAGCCGACTGCCGGGACTCGATCCGTCCGATACGGTCGTGCTGATCGCTCATGACGGCGGCATGCCGTACGCCGGAACCGTGTACGACGATGCGTGGGTCCATGAGGTGCTCGGGCTCACGAGGGAGCAGGCCGAAGGATGGCTGTAAGCACTCCCGGGGCGGCGTTCTCCGTTGCCATCGTTGGTGCCGGCCCGAAGGGCCTGTTCGCGCTCGAGTCCATCCTGGCGCATTCGCGCGACACCCAGAAGAAGCTGCGCGTCGACCTTTTTGATCCGCAGCCACCAGGTCACGGCGCTGCGTACCAGCCTGCGCTGCCGGAGTATTTGCGCCTTAACGTCGATGCGGACATTGTTTCCGCCTGGCCGCAGCACCGGACGAATATGAGTCGGCCGACATGGCGAGTGTGGGCCCGGGAAGCTGAACCGCTGATCGCTTCCGAGCGTTTCCCGCCTCGTGCCGCTGTCGGCACGTATCTCGAATGGTCGTTCCACCACATGGTTTCGGCTGCGCCGGGGGTCAAGGTCCGTCACGTAACATCAGCTGTCACCGGCTTGAGACGAGACCAGGGCGGAAAATGGCACGTGGTGTCCGGTAGCGAACTCGGGCCGTACGACGAGGTGCTGCTGACTGTGGGCCACGGGTCATCATGGAACGGAGCGCTCGCCAGGGGTACGGGTCGGACAATCAGCTCCGTATACCCGATCCAGAACCTCGATGTGATCCCACCGCACTCACGCGTTCGGTTCCGCGGCGCGGCACTGACTTTCATCGATGGGGCCCTGGTTCTGACCGAGGGCCGTGGTGGCCGTTTCGAGGGGCAGGGTGCGAATTGCCGTTATGTTCCCAGTGGGAGCGAACCGCGTGCTCTCTTCCCGAGTTCACGTTCAGGCGCTTTTCTGCACGCTAAACCACAGATTGCGCTGCCTCGGGACGCGGCTGAGGCGGCAACCAAGGAGTGGGCGGCTGTTGGAGTTGGTGACGTGGAGTCACTGGAGGAAGCGATCGTCGGCGCGTCTCACGCGATTCTCTGGGAATTGGGTGCGCCTGTCGACCGAGGACGGATTTCGGAAACGTTGCGGACCGGCCGGGACCCTGCGCAAACACCCCGAGCGACGGATTCAGGTGCTCGAGCCGTCGCCGAATTCCGTAACTCAGTGGAGGTCAGCCGTGGCGAGAAATTACCTGGACCCGCGTATGCGCTGGGACGCGCGTGGGCGATTGGGTACCGCACGGTAGTCGACCGGTACCCGGGGCCCGACATGCAGGCTCGGGACTGGGCGATGTTCATGTCGCTCGCCGCCACGCTAGAGCGTTTCGCATTCGGGCCCCCGCTGGTGAACGCCGAGAAACTACTGGCGCTGATTGACTCGGGCCTCGTTGTACCGGACTTCATCACAGCGGAACTGGATGAGGGTGGACCGTACGAGCACCTTGTCGACGCGGTCCTGCCCCCGCCTGGCTGGCGCCAGATTATCGACCCATTGTCTGACTCCTTGCGCGCTTCCGGTGACGTGTGGATTCCAGACGGGCGCCGGGGCGTCATGATCACGGATGACGCGCAAGCGCTGGGGCTGCGGGGCGCTACGTTCGGGCTGTCCGTGCTGGGCCGCCCTACTGAAGACACGGTGATCGGCAATGACACGCTGAATCGCGGGCTGCATGATCATCCTGAACGATGGGCAGCCCGAGTGATGGGGCGAATCGAGGGGACCGCATGAACAGCGATATTCGGAAGATGTGCGCCGGGCTCCCACCGCTCACTGCGCGGCTGGAAAACTGGATGAGCGAACTGCTTTCAGATCCCGCAGCGACCGAGCGGGTAGTGAATGAATACGGCTCACCGGTCAATGTGATCCACACCGGGGCTCTCCGGCGAAACGCTGCTGAGCTTACTGATGCAGCCGCATTCCACGGAGTCGATATGCGGGTGTTTTTCGCGCGGAAAGCCAACAAAGCACTGAGCTTTGTCGATGCGGCCAACCAGGCGGGCCTTGGCGTCGACGTCGCCTCTGAGCGTGAATTACGTCAGGTTCTCGAACGGGGAGTGCCGCCACGGAGCGTCATCGTCACGGCCGCCGTGAAACCACCGCGACTGCTCGAGCTGAGCCTGTCGACGGGCGTAACGGTAGCCCTCGACAACCATGACGAAGCGGACGCGTATCTCGCCCTCACAGCTGCGCTGCGCGCCGACGGAGAACCTGCCCCGGTGGCCCTGCGTATCGCGTCTCAAAATGGAGATATCGCTCCGACCCGCTTTGGTCTCACGGTGCCGGACTGGCTTGAGTGGCTGGATGCGCGCGATACTGCCGGGTTCCGCATCGACGGCATTCACTTTCACCTCCACGGATACTCCGCACGTGATCGTGCGCTGGTTCTCAGCGAGGCCGTCGCGGCCGTAGATGAGCTTCGGCCGCGCGGACACAACCCCACGTTCATCGACATGGGCGGTGGCATCCCAATGAGCTACCTCAATGACGAAGCCCAATGGGACGCTTTCGACAGTGCACACACGGCCGCTGTTCTCGGTGAGGGCCCTCCATTGACGTGGCGGAACGATGGATTTGGGCGACGTGCGGAGGCGGGCGCTCTGGTGGGTACCCGAAATACATACCCGTACTATCAGGCGCCCGTCAGAGGAGATTGGTTCAGCGCACTAGTCGACGCGTATTCGAACTCGAGTGATAGGGCCCGCACGCTTGCATCCGATTTGCGGGAACGCGGTGTGCATCTGCGGTGCGAACCTGGCCGTTCACTGCTCGACGGGTGTGGTGTGACGTTCGCGCGGGTGCTGTTCCGCAAGAGGAGCAGCGATGGCATTCCGCTGGTCGGCTTGGAGATGAACCGCACGCAATGCCGATCGACGTCAGCGGATTTTCTGTTAGATCCTGTTCTCGTGCGCGGCCCAGGATCGGGCCAGCCGAATCAACCGTTCTCCGGGTACTTGGTCGGTGCGTACTGTGTCGAGGATGAGCTGATACTGCGTCGGGAACTGAACTTTCCCCATGGAGTCGCCGTGGGAGACATTGTGGCACTGCCCAACACAGCCGGATACTTGATGCACATTCTCGAAAGTGAATCCCATCAGCTTCCGTTGGCACGCAACGTGGTCGCCCACGACGGGGGTTTCGTCGAGGATGATCTCGGGGGCGCGGCTACGCGGGAACCGCGGCTTTAGCGTTCGATGACCGCCAGTCCGTGCGGATCTGCTGCCGACACTCCGCTGCCATCGATGTCGACCGTATTCGGATTGTCTTCCATGACGAGCAAATCGTCTTCGGTCCACGTGAAGGCACGGCAATCGTCGCTAACGGTGAGGATCGCGACACCCGGCGTCCGGTCACCGTCGACCAGGCTTGTGATGGCTGTCAGCGGCTCCGCGCCGCGCAGGCTGACGAATACCTTTCCGTCCCTGAGATAAGCAAGGTCTGGTGCAGGATTTGGGCTGAATTCAGTGGCCATCGATTCGGTAGCGACAACGTCGCGTGCCTCGATGTCAATGACATTGATGTCGTTGCTTACTCGCATGAATGTGAGCGCGTACTCCCGTTCATCCTCGTCGGTGCAGAAGGCTGTGCCGTGCGTATCCTCTCCGGGCAACTCGAGAGTGAAAGGTTCCGGGAACGCACCGTCGTTGACTCCGCTGGTGTCGTGGAAAAACAGGAAATCGTCGCCTCCAGACGCGCCACTCTCACCGTTGGTGAGCATCAAGTCATCAGAGACGGGGAACGCGCCGCAGCCGGAGCCGGGCATAGTGTCCGCCGGATGTACTTGCACGACCTCCATGGGCGTGCTTCCGTCAGCAGTCCCGGTATCCACAATCACGAGGCCACCCTGTGCCAGGGTGACATAGGCGAAACGCCCGTCGGAAGTGAACTCGTGGCAGATCGGACGAACAAAGTCACTTTCGAGTTCAGCCGCGTAATCCTCCAGCGCGAGTGTTTCGGTGAGTTCGTAGGCGTCCGAACTGAAGTCCGTCTGAATTTTGTGCAGGTAGCCGGAGTCGTCACCGTGATTCATGTCCGCAACGATGACGAAGCTGTCGTCAGGACTCGCCACGCTCGCATGCGCCGCGTGGGAGCCGCCCGCACCCTCAAACCCTTCCGCCGTGTTGACACAGCCGGTGATTTCGCGGGTCTCGATGTCCATGAAGTGAGTATCACCGGACGCCACATTGGAGATGATCATGTGCGTCGGCGGCGTTGAGTTGTTTGGCAGAACCATGTGCGGCCGCTGTGCGAGTTCGCACCCTGCGGCCTCCGCGGCGGCCCCGAGATCGATGAGTTCAGCGGTTGCATCTGGGGGCGCACCGCTGCCCAGTTCGTCTCCGTTCCAGATGTACAGCAGGCCGCCACCGTCGTCGACGGTGTCAGCCTGGTCGAGTGCCCACACTTCGAAGCTTGCGGCGGTTACCTCGTCATCAGGCCCAGTCGCAGGCAGGGGAGCGGTCTCATCATTCACGGGGGTTGACTGGCAGGCGGCGAGAAAGAAAGCTGCGGCGACGGCGGTGGTGATAGCGGCGCCTGACTTACGGGTGTAAGCGAACACGATGGAAGCCCTTCGCACGAAAGTCGCGATTAGTGACCGCATGAGCGGCGCCTACGAGCCTAAGCGCGAAATCGCCCAAAATGCGGCTTTTGGGCTAGCCCTTTTTCAGGATTCTCGACACCATTGCCGGGGCTTTGTCTGGAATCACGTGTCGTGCCGCCTGCGGGATGTGAAGGGAAACGCGTGAGCCTGGTGGCAGATGCAGCGTTGGAGGTGCTTCCGCGCAGACAGTCACGTTCCCGCCGTTTATGTTGATGTGGAGGCGCTGCCGTGCGCCGATGACTTCCATCCCGGCGACGACCCCGGCGAGGTCCCCAGGCTCTGACGCGCCGCTCACGCCCACAGCTTCATGGCGGAACACGAGTGTGCCGGCTCCCGAGCTGTTGCTGACGGTCAAGACACCGGCCGTCGAGTGGTGCTTACCGTCCCGGACGTCACCGAAGATCTCGTTGATACCGCCCATCATCCGGTGCACGGCGAGAGACCGGGGACGGGTGTAAATGTGGTGCGGGGTATCGATCTGCGCGATGGTGCCGTCGAGCAGAATCGCCATCCGGTCGGCGAGAACTGCGGCTTCATGCTGATCGTGGGTGACGAGGAGAATGGTCGGCGAAAGCTCGCGGCGAATCTGGCGCAAGAGGCTGTGCATTTCGCCTCGCAACTGTGGGTCCAGTGCACTGAACGGCTCGTCCAGCAGAAGAACGCGAGGTTCGGCGGCGAGTGCACGCGCGAGCGCTACCCGCTGGGCCTGACCACCGGAGAGTTCCGTGGCGCGACGGTACGCGTAATCGCCAAGCTGTACTAGTTCAAGGTAGGACTGCGCATGCAGTCGGGAGGAACGTTTCGACTTTCCGGACGAGCGGGCCGAAAACGCGACATTGTCCAGAGCGTTGAGGTGAGGAAAGAGCAACGGCCGCTGGAACATCAGGGCGACACCGCGTCGTTCTGCGGGAACTCCATCGATATTGCGGTCACCGAGTGCAACCGTGCCTGAAGACGCTGGCTCCAGTCCCGCGATGAGGCGTAGGATCGTGCTCTTACCAGCACCGGAAGGTCCGAGGACGGCGACACAGTCACCGGCGGCGACGTCGAGGTCGATGTCCCGGATCACGGCACCTTCATTGAATGCTTTCGTGAGTGAGCGAAGCGAGAGCGCACTCATGGGGCTCTCCTTCCTCGCAGGCGCCATAACAGCAGCAACAATACGAGTGGCGGTGCGATAGCAGCGACAGAGAGCGCCGCTACCACCGGCTGATTGCC
Source organism: Hoyosella subflava DQS3-9A1 (assembly GCF_000214175.1). NCBI lineage: Bacteria > Bacillati > Actinomycetota > Actinomycetes > Mycobacteriales > Hoyosellaceae > Hoyosella > Hoyosella subflava. The sequence continues at coordinate 4,278,816 of NC_015564.1, read as the reverse complement.
TGAGCCAGATGCGAACGCACCTACAAGAACGGGAACGGAAACCAGTCGGCCTCCCCCGACAAGGAGCGTCACGATGTAGTCAGTCCATCCGACGAGAAATGCCAGGAAGCCAGCGGTGGCGATAGCAGGCGCAAGAAGGGGTATCTGAACCTGCCAGAACACCACCCAGTGCGACGCGCCCAATGTGCGGGCCTCCTCCTCATACCGGATGTCGTAAGCACCGAACCCCACGCGCATGATGTAGGTCGTATAGGGGATGGCCACCACCGTCAGAATCAGCACTGCCCCGATCAGATTGGGGATACCCGCGCGCAGGATCAGAACGTCCAGCCCCATCGCGACGGCGAATGGCGGGAACGCCAGGGGGGCGAGCAGCAGCGCAGCGGCAGGACCGCGAAAATGAACCCTGTGCAGAACGAGCCCCCTGGCCGCCAGCGCACCCGCCGGGGTTGCCAGTCCGGCAACGCTCACGCCAAGTATCGCCGAGGTCGCGAAGGCGTCGACGGCACCTGCTGACAGGGCGCTCCGGAGTCCCGTGAGTCCCCATTCCGAAGGAGACAGCGCGGGAAATCGCCACTGGTTCGCCACTGACCACAGAAGAATCGGGACGAGCGGCAGCAAGAACCACACCACGAGCAGCACTCGTCCGGCCCTTGCCACGGTGCCTACCGCCACAGCGACGACCTCCTGAGGACGAACAGCGCGGCGGCGAGCGTCACCAGACAGAGTGCGACTGAAACGCTGGCGGCCGCAGCAGCATTGGGTCGCGCGGCCAGATCGATAGCGGAGAAGAGCCGCACCGCCATCACCGGCAGCGGTTCAGGGTGCGGACGGCCGAGCAGACGTGCTACCTCGAATGAGCCGAACGAGTAGACAAAAGTGATCATGGCTGCGGCGGCAAGCGCGGGTGTCGCGAGGGGCAATGTGACTAGCCGGAATCGTTGCCATCGACCAGCGCCGAGCACCGCGGCTGCCTCCGAATAGCCAGTCACGCGCGTCGCGAGCGCTGCAGCAACAACGAGCGCAATGAACGCGGATTCCTTCCACGTGAACTCCGCGATCACAGCGATCCACCAGCGCCCGCCGACCAGCTGTGGCCACGTTGCAGAGTCCATCCTGAATACGCGGGCAAGGAGTCCGGCGTCGGAAAGGAGCAGACCGATCGCGGCAGCGCCGATCAGGTGCGGTATGGGAATGGTCAACGTCGCGAGCGCCGCGACGACCCTGCCATTCGCGACGATCGCCAGGGCAGCGGCAAGCCCTATAAAGGCCGCCAGAATTGTCGACGACGCAGCGATCGCCAGTGACAGCAGAGTCGCCGTGATCAGGTCATCGCTCTGTGCCGTGAACGTCTCGGTACTGAACGCCGGTTCACCAACAAGAGGCATCAATCCGAATGCCTGGAGGGCAACGGTGCCAAGCCCCGCGACAAGCACGATTGCAGTTGGGACGAGTGCAGGGAGGAGCAGCGCTGTCGCTCGTAACCGTGCCGTCCGCCCTGACATCAGCGTCCCGCGAGGACTGTGCGCCGCCAGCCTTCGTCGAGTGCGGGCACCCAAGCAGTGGCGAGTTCCGGGCGAGCGTTACGAGAAAGCTCTTCGTAGGTGGGAACAACCGGTGACTCTGGCAGCGCATCGAAAGAGGCGCGGTCTTCGTCGTTCAACCGGTCTGAGTCGAGGACGGTGAACTGTCCCCACACATCCGGTTTCGCCTTCTCGAGTTGTTGCTGCGGCGACAAGGCGATGTTCGCGACGACACGGGCCCCGGCCGAGTTACCGGAGGTCGACGGCACGGCGAGGAAGCTGGCGTTGCCGACGGTACCTTCGTCGAGAAGCAGTACCCGCGTTGTGTCTGGGAATGTTCCGCGCCCCACTAGATCTGTGAGGGTCGCCGGACCATACGTCATCATCATGTCGACCTGGCCATCCGCAAAGAGCTGGTTCAGCTCCTCGACGGTCTGCGGGTAGGTCCGCCCGGCGCGCCACAGAGACGGCGCGAGGTCATTGAGTGTGTCAAACAAGGGCGCGCTGTGCTGCTCGTACGCCTCATCGCTGTACTCGAGCGGCACGTCGTCCGCGACACGGGTGAGGACTTCCCGGATGAAAACCGACCCCGTGAAGTCCGGCGGCGCCGGGTAGGTGAACCGGCCAGGGTTGTCCTTCGCCCATTGGAGGACGCCTTCCAATGTGGCGGGGGGTTCGGGGATCGAGGCTTCGTCGTAAACGAGCGTGAACTGAGCCTTGTGCCACGGCGCTTCACAACCATCCACTGGTGTACCGAAGTCGGACAGCAACAGCGGATCGTCCGGATCGGTGTACTGCATATTCGGCAGCTGATCAGTCCAATTGCATAACCACGCGCCAGCCTGTTTCCCGGTTGCGAAGTTATCGCCATTCACCCACACGAGGTCGACGTCGCCGTCGGTGATGCCTGCTTGACGTTCAGCGAGAATCCGGTTGACGGCCTCACCGGTGTCGGCGACTGGGACGCGCCGCAGAGTCACTCCCGCTTCTGCCGCTGCGGGGGCCAGAACAGAATCGACGTAGCGGTTACCTTGCTCGTCCCCGCCCCACATCCACAGTGAGACTGTCTGGCCGACTGCTGCTTCTTCGACCTCCGTCCAGGTTGTTTCAGCAGGTTCTGGGGCATCCGGGGAGGGTGCTGAACACCCTGCGAGAGTCATCACAGCGGCCACAGCCACGGTAGCCAGTGTGCGCCCGATTTGTTTCGCTGCCATCACATCTCCCTCGTCCAGCGTTCGAAGTTTCGCACAGTTTCTGGCCGGTTCGTGGCGGTACCAGACTGCAGCGGGAACACTGGTGGTGACTCAAAGCCTTCCTGACGTGACCGCTTTGTGACCCTAGGTTCTGATGGAGGCGCTGTGCACCAGGACGAGACCGGCCGGAGTTTCTTCACTCCCTTGCTGAAGCTCGCGGTACTTGCGTGCATCATCATCGCGGGAGCATTAGCCGCGATCATTATCGACGTCCCGACTGTCGCGGAAGTCCGTTCCCAGGTCGCCAGCGCAGGTCTGGTGGGTGCGCTGGTATTTGTCCTTGTTTACGCGGCGCTAAGTTCGATCCCGTCACCGGCGAGTGTCTTGAGCATCGCCAGCGGTGTGCTGTTCGGGTTCGCAGGGGGAGCCGCCGTCGTGTTGGTGGGCGCAATGATCGCCGCGACCGTTTCCTACCTGCTCGGCAAACATCTGGGTGCGGAAGCTGTAGTCCGTTACGGCGGTGCCAGAACCAGGCGTGTTGTCCATTTTTTGCGCAGACGCGGATTTGTGGCTGTCTTGCTCGTGCGTCTCGTTCCGCTGTTTCCGTTCTGGCTCGTCAACTATGCCGGCGGAATCAGCGGAATCAAGGCGCGCGACTATTTCCTGGGCACTGCGCTGGGCATTGTTCCGGGCGTGCTGAGCTACGTCGCTCTTGGCGCGTTCGGAACCCAGCCGCTCTCATGGCCGTTCGCGGCCGCTATCGCGGCGTTTGTCCTCTTAACCGCGGGGGGTGCCTATTACGCTCGACGCATGAAAAAAGCTGAGCCGGAGCTCGCTGATCGTGTTTGACGCGCCACTGCGCCGGGTTCTCGAAGCCCCACTCGCGCGCATTGCTGCGACGATCGACAAACGCTGGGTCACGCCGGATCGGCTGACGACATCCGGACTGGTCCTCGGGCTGGGCAGCGCGGTGACTGCCGGTCTGCAGTGGTGGTACATCGCATTGGTGCTGTGGCTACTGTCCAGGTGTGCCGATGGCCTGGATGGGCCCCTGGCGCGTCACCGCCAGACGCAGTCCGGTGCCGGTGGCTTCTACGACATCACTGCTGATTTCATCGTGTACGGAAGCACCGTCGTTGGCGTTGCCGTTGGCGTCTCCGCTGCGTTCGGCGCGCCTCAGTGGCCATTTCTGTTCGTCTTGCTCGCTTATTACATCAACGGGGCAGCGTTTCTCGCGTTCTCGTCGATCGCCGAGAAGACTGGCCGGACGCTTGATGATGGCAGGTCATTGTCCTTTCTGGGCGGGCTAGCAGAAGGTGCGGAAACCGTTCTTGTGCATAGTCTTTGGCTGCTGTTTCCGATGTTCGGATGGCAGATTGCGCTGGTGTGGTCGGTTGTTGTCGGGGTGAGTGCGGCGCAGAGGATCGTGGGGGGATATCGGGCGCTGAGCTAGCCTGAAGCGCGCCGCATCACGAGGGCGCGATGTCGTAGCGTCTGCAGGTCGCTACTCTGCTGAGATGCGCAGCTATCGCGAGTGTTCGATTGGGAACCGTTACATCCTGGTCCTCGACCATCGAACGCTCGAGGTCTTCGATAGACAGTCCGATCGGAGTTCTCCGCAGCGTTGGCACGTGAGTCACGTGGGAGTTGAGGCACAGCCTGAGGCGCAGGGACTGCTGGTTCGGATCGGATTGCGAACCGAGGGCGGGAAGATCAGCGGCACAGGTGGCTACGCTGAGATTCACGTCACGGCTGGTGAGAAGGCATCGGTTCACCACTTCTTTGACGCGGTGCGCGCGGCGCGGGACATATCCGCCGACTGACGGGGTGCAGCTGTCACCGGCCATCCCACAACGGGCCCAGTTCGAGGTTTGGACTGCGTGACCTGAAGCATTAGCTGCGCTCGCGCTGAGGGCTATCTCTCCCTAATGCCGGCGCGGCCGCAGGCGCAGCCACATACTTCTTGCGCGCGCGAGTCCCCGGATCACGCGCCGCGCTGACCGTGCATCGAGTTGATCGCGGGTATCCGCGATCGCCGCGTTCCATGCGCCGTCGGAGAACGTGGGGTAGGGATGGATCGTCCCGGCGAGGTCACGGCCACGCAGGCCAAGCCGGATCGCTAATGTCAGCTCTCCGATGGTCTCCCCGGCACGTGGGCTGACCACCGTGGCCCCGACTATGCGACCTTTTCGATCGAAATGAAGCCGCGAAAAGCCGCGGCGTTCGTCGTCGGTGACCGCGCGGTCAAGGTGATCATGTGTGATCGTCTGCTGCCGTGTTCCGTGAGCTGCTCTGGTATGGCCCACGGAGGCAACTTCGGGGGCAGTGAAGGTCACTCGCGGGATCGCCGAAGTCGTTGCTTTACGACGTAATCCGAGGATCGCATTGCTCGCGGCGATGCTCGCAAACGCCCCGGCGGTGTGCGTGAATTGCGGCAGCGGCGTGACATCACCGGCAGCCCAGATTCGCGGATTCGAGGTTCGCATCGAACGATCGACCACAATGCGCCCCTGCTCATCGGCAGCCACGCCGAGGTGCTCGAGGCCAAGCTTGGCTGTTCGGGCGCGGCGACCTACAGCGATAAGGAGCTGATCGAACTCGACGCGGGTGCGGTCGGCGAGGACGGCAGTGTGTTCAGTCACCTCTGTGAGCGCACGTCCAGTAAGTATGTTCACACCGTCTTGTCTCAGTGAATCAGCGATGATTGCCGCGGCATCAGGAGATTCCGCTGGGAGAATCTGGTCAGTGGCTTCGACCAGTGTCACCGAAGAACCCAGTCGGGCGAAAGCCTGGCTGAGCTCGCAGCCCACACTTCCGCCGCCGAGGACGAGGAGTCGGGGCGGGAGTTCGGTGAGTCCCCAGATCGTTTCACTGGTCAAGAAGTCACGCAGACCGGGAATGCGGGGCACGATGGGTGAGGCGCCTGTAGCGATGACCGCCTGGCGGTACGCTACACGGTCACCGCCTATCGCAGCTTTTCCGTCTCCGATGAACGTCACGGTGCCCTTCACAACGTGAATCCCTCCCGCCTGCAGCGTTTCTGGGGCATCGACTGGCTCGATAGTGCGGATTGCCGTGTTGACGTGTTGTCTAACCGCGGCGAAATCAACCGTCACGCCCTGGGCGTGCACGCCCAGCGCGGCCGATTTTCGGATACCAGCACGGTGATGAGCTGCGGCGAGCAGCGATTTTGAGGGGACACAACCGGTCCACAAGCAGTCGCCGCCGGGGCGCTGCTGTTCGGCTAGCAGCACGGATGCGCCAAGCTTGACGGCGGTCTTCGCTGCCACGATCCCTGCTGATCCGCCGCCGACAACGAGTAGGTCCCACACCTTGGTTTCCACGTTCTTCACTACCGAAGTCTCCTAGTGTCAAGCGGGTGAGCGGTTTGTGCATGCGCTATAAGGAATCTTCCGTTGCATGTGAGTGATCTTTAGTGATCACGCGTTATGCAGCCTCGCCTTGCGGTGAGGCGCTTCCATCACTGGATTCAGGTTTCACAGCCACCAGCGCCGCCGAAGCGGTCGTCTTACGGTCGGCTCCACCATTGTCGAAGCAGGCACTCTGCTCCGCTCGCGCCATGCGCGCGAGGTTGACCGCGGCGTTGAGATCGCGGTCGATCACCAACCCGCAGTTCTCGTGCTCGCAGACATAGAGGCGTACTGACAGGGGCAGCTTGGCTTTCACCGCACCGCAGCCAGAACACGTCTTTGAGCTGGGATACCACCTGTCGGCTTGCACGCGTTGCGAGCTGTACCAGGCGGTTTTGTAGTCGAGCTGGCGGGAGAACTCGCCCAAGCCGGCGTCAGCGATCGAACGGTTCAGCCCGCGTTTGCGGGAACCGCCCTTGGCCATCATGTTCTTCACTGCGAGGGTCTCGGTGCCGATCACCTCGAAGCTCTGCGTGAGCTGTGTGGTGAGTTTGTGGAGGCGGTCGCGGCGCAGGTTCGACACCCGCGTGTGCTGTGCGCTGATGGTCTGTTGGGTCCGCAGCCACGCGTTCGACGGTTCCCTCCTGGTCTCGACTACCGCGTCCCACGAACCGTGCTGGCGCGCGGCTTTGCGCTGCAACGCCCTCAGCTTCCGGGACGTGGACTTGAGTTCTTTAGGTGCGCGGACCCGCAGGATCTCCCGGCCGTCGGGTGTGGCTGCCACCAGCAGGTCTTTGGCGCCGAGATCAACACCGACTACGGAGGCGACGCGTTTGATGTGGGCGGGTCGCTTCGCTGCCCGCTCAACCACGCAGGTGAAACTCACCAGCCAGTGGCCTCGCTCGAACCGCACCGTTGCCTTCAACACCCGCGCAGAACCCGCTTCCAGGCGGCGGGCCAGTTTGCGAGTGGACTCATGCACCCGCAGAGTGCCGACCCTGGGCAGCGTTACGTGGTGTCGGTCCGATTCGATGCGGATCGCGCCTGTGGTGAACGCGAACGCCCTGGTCGATCGCTTGGACTTAAACGACGGGAAACCCATACGAGGGCCCTTACGCACGCCTTTGCGCGAGTCGGACCAGTTCTTCAACGCGAGTGAGAGGTTCTTGACGGCGTTGGCGTACGCCTCTTTCGAGTTCTCACCCCACCACGGTGTTCCGTCGTCCCGTACTGCAACCGTGTGCTTTCGCTTGTTGAAGTCGCTACGCAGCGCCTGGAACGACCAGGACAGTGTCGGGGTGAGATCAGCGTCGGCGATCCCGTACGAGCGTTCCGCGTCGCGCTGGGCGAGGTTGGCTTTCACCGCGCGCAGCATTGTGTTGTACGCGAACCTTGCGCCGCCCGCGTGCGACTCCAACACAGCCGTCTGCGCTTGGGTGGGGTCGAGCGCGTACTGGTACGCCTGCAACACCCAGCCGTCAGGAACGGTGAACTTTCCGGCCATCACGCCACCCGCCGATCCGGGCCGTCCGTGGTGGCGGTGATCGCGCGATTGGCCTTGTTCGCCGCGGCCCGTTTGCTGTACAACCGGGCGCACATGCTGGTGAGGATCTCGGTCATGTCCCGCACCAAATCGTCGTCAACCTCGGACGAATCGATCACCACAAGCTCGCGACCGTGAGCCGCGAGCGCGGCTTGGACGTACTCGGACCCGAATCGGCAGAACCGGTCCCGATGCTCAACAACGATCCGCGCGATCGACGGGTCCCGCAGCAGGGCGAGGAACTTGCGGCGGTGACCGTTCAACGCCGACCCGACCTCGGTCACGACCTTGTCGACCGGTATGCGCCGATCGGTCGCCCACGCGGTTACCCGCGCGACCTGGCGATGCAAATCGGCTTTCTGATCCGCTGACGACACCCGCGCATACACCGCCGTACAACCACTCGATTGCATCTCGGCGGCGGGATCATCGACCAGGATTAGCCGCCCAACCTTGCGTGCAGGGACCGGCAGCAGGCCGGAACGGAACCAGCGATACGCGGTCACACGCGCGACACCGTTGCGCTGTGCCCACGTCGCGAGGTTCATACCTTCGGTTCTACCGGACACCACTGACAAGTGTTTCGATAGCTCAAGCGCGATTGAGACCACTAACGACCACTCAACCCGCAACAGTTAGCAACCCCCGGGAGCGTGGACTCGGCTAACGTTCGGGCACAGACCGGAACCCGGTAGGTGCTGTGAGTGCTTCCCGACTCGAGGAGAACGATGGCGCCAGACAAATTCTTGGGCCAGACGAAATACACGATGTCGGCACGGGTCTACGACGCAATCTCGGCGGAGTGGCCAGTCTATCGGGCAGGCAGGATAGCTGCGGTCGAGATGCTTCGGCTCCAGCCAGGGATGAAGGTTCTTGATATCGGCTGCGGAACCGGACTGAATCTCCCCCTAGTCATCCGAAAGATTGGTCCACATGGCGTTTACGTCGGGCTCGACAGGAGCCCCGAGATGCTGGAAGAGGCGCAGCGCAAAGCCTCGCGGCAGGAGCTCCGCAATGTCTCGCTGCTGGAGGCTGATGCAACGGAAGTGAGGTCAGATGAGCTCACTCACGCTATCGATGGCACAGCCTTTGACGCCGTGATCGCCACCTACGCGCTGTCACTGATGCGCGAACCGCGTGCGGGATTCGAAGTCGCGGTAGCCGCATCACGGTCCGGTGCCCGGATCGCTGTTGCTGATATGCAGCTTCCCAATGGGCTCGCGAGGGTCTTTGCCCCGATCGCTCGCCTCGCGTGCTACCTCGGTGGCGCGGACATCACAGCGCGGCCTTGGACGCTCGTGGAGGAACGATGCGTTGATGTGGAAGCGGCAAGTTTCCGGGGCGGGCACATTCAAGTCCGCGCGGGCACAGTCGATTAGGCTGGTTAGCGGCCGGTGAGGCTGGTGTGCATTTCCCAAATCAACACTTCAGCGTCGCTGGTGGTGCTGATCCGATGACCTCCGGTGCCGGTCAGCCGCACTGAATCGCCGGGGCCCAGATCGCCGATACTTTCCATATTGGCGCTGCCCCTCGCGACGTGCACGTGGACGTACGGCGCGTCAGGCACAACGACCGGGTATCCCGGCTGCAGCCTGGAGATGTGTAGTGCGGCGTTTCGGTTGCGTATCCGCAGTGCGGAGCCGTGGCGATATTTTGGCATGCCGGACGCCACCGGGACCAGGCTCCCGCCTGCGAGGTCGGTGTCGATTTCGGTTTGGTCGTAATCGGGCGGATCGCCGGTCTCGTCAGGGAGGACCCACATCTGAATGAAGTGGACGGGGTTGTCGTGCCGGGGGCCGGCGAGACGCCACGAGTCGTTGCGTTCGGAGTGCGTGATTCCAGTGCCGCTGCTCATGCGCTGCGCGAGGCCGGGGTAGAGGACTCCGGCGTGGCCCATGGAGTCTTGGTGCAAGAGCGAGCCCTCGAGTACCCAGGTCAAGATTTCCATGTTCTGGTGCGGGTGGGTGTCGAAACCGGAACCGGCGGTCACGAGTTCTTCGTTGTTGACCAGCAGTACGCCGTGATGCGTGTTCTCGGGGTTGTAGTGCGGACCGAATGAGAAGGAGTGGCGGGATTCGAGCCATGAGACGTGCGTGCGGGGTCTGGCGCTCGACGGGACGACCTCCGCCCGTGGGGGATTCAAGATGTGCACGAACCGTCACCTCCTGCCCCTGCTGATACCGCCGGAGTCAAAGTTAACTGCATGTTACTGGCAATGTCCGGTTCACGCTCGCGAATAATCGTGTGCTGTGACGGGGGCAACGTGCGGAGTCGTCGTCGTGAGCGGTATATAGCGCGGGAGGGCTTAGAATCGGCGGCGTGGAGCACTCGGAATCGTTCTTTCGCGGCGTATACGGCACTCGGATTAACTACAGCGTGTGGAAGCCGGATCGGGAACCGGTCGGCATTGTTGTCATTTCGCACGGGCTCGGCGAGCACGCCGAGCGCTACGCGCATGTAGCTGAAGAGTTTAACCGACTCGGCCTGGTCGTGTATGCGCCTGATCACCGCGGGCATGGGCGCTCGGGTGGCCGCCGCCTGGGGCTGAGGACGTGGCGGGACTACACCGCCGACCTCCACACGATGTTCGCGATTGCTCGGCGGCACCACACCGGTGTGCCTGCAGTGCTACTGGGGCACAGCATGGGCGGCACCATCGCGCTGACTTATGCGCTGGACCATCCAGAGGGCCTTTCCGCCGTCATTCTGTCCGCACCGGCGATCCAGCTCGCGACCGGTACGCCAAAGCTCATCGTCACCCTCGGCAAGACTCTCGGACGCTACCTTCCGTTCGTGCCTGTCGAGAAGATCTCAGCGGACGATGTTTCCCGCGATCCCGTTGTCGTCGAGCAGTACAAGAACGATCCTCTTGTTCACCACAGCTTTGTGCCCGCGGGACTTGCTCGCCACCTCGTCCTCACGATGGAAGCACTGCCACTGCGCCTCAGTCGACTCCGCGTGCCGCTGCTGGTATTGCACGGCAGCGAGGACAAGCTGACGGCTGTGGCAGGCAGCCGATCGGTGCCGGACTTGATTTCGGAAACCGACTGCACCCTGCACGTGTACAGCGGCCTTTACCACGAATTGTTCAACGAGCCTGAAAAGAAGCAGGTGCTCGATGATGTCATCGAGTGGCTGGAACCGCGGCTTTCACGGGCGCAAACGCCGAGCTGAAAAACTACGTGAACAGTTCGCGCACCTCGTCGGAATTCACAAACGGTTCGAACTGACGCCGGACGAACCTCTCAAGCATGCCGTTTTCCGATATGAGGCTGATGATCGGGGGAGCGAACCGGAGCGCTTCCTCGATCATGTCCTGGCGGCTGACCCCGACTTCCTCGAGGATGTCCGCGAGAGTTTGGTCGGAGTACTTTTCGAAGAAGAATCCGATACCTTCGCTCACGATCGCTTTGAAGTAGGACGTCTTGCGGAAATCGCGCCAGAATTCGAACGCGAGAATTAGGAAGTCTTCGATATCTTCCGAGGTGATGGCAGAGCCCAGCGAACTCAGTGAACTGTGAGCGTGCTCGTCCCAGAGTTCCATCGCCGCCGCAACGATAGATTCAGGTGTCTCCTCATCGCTGAGGCTATGACTGTGCGCGACGAGGTAGTGAGTGATCCGCTCCGTCACTTCCCGAAAACGCACGTCGACGATGTGAGGCAGCGAAGGCGCGAGTCGGCTGCTGAGTGACCCGGTCAGACGAAGCAGCGTCCCGACGCCGGGGATAGTGTCCGCGAGAGCTCTGTTCCGGCGCAGCGAGTCGACAGCCACGTGGTAGACAAACCATGCTGCCAGCTGGGCGCTGACTGGGCTGTGATAAACCCGGTCGACCACGCGGTGGAAAGCAGGCATCGTGGCGATCTTCTCGGAGAGTTCCGCGACGCTGTCCTCTGGCACCACGTCACTGAGCTCCTCGCCCACTTGCCTGAGCGTCCGGATATGGACACGATGCGCGATTTCACCCGCGAGTTCGGGGATCGCCCCAGCGATGCGCCAGTCGCTCGCGTACTTTAACGCCACCGCCACGACCTGCTCCTGCGTGACGACATCACCGAGGGTGAGTCGCCGCGCCGACTCCAGTCCATAGTCAACCTCGCGCTCCACGAGAGCGACGAAACTGTCGTCTGATAGTTCAGTCATCACATATTTCGTGAGCGCGTCGAGGAGCTTAGCCTGTTCGCTGGATCCGGTTGGTCCTGATTCTGCGGGGTTCACGCTTGTCAGGATAGAAGCGTCACGGCCGTACGTCTTGCTGGGATTCCGCTGAGAATCAGGGCCCTCGCTGCGGAGGCTGCCAATCTGCGGGCACAATCGGGGCTGTGTGCCCTCCGTCAGCCCGTCCGCCGCGCCGCGTCTCAGTCGCGCGTAACCGCTCGTCGGCGGTCGCGTTGCTGCTTGCCGCCGTGCTCGGCGCGACGGCGCTGATCGGGTGTGAGGCGCCCCCGGCGCGGCCAGATGCGCTGGATACGCTGCGGGCTTTCACCGATGCGCTTTCCGAGGGCGACGCCGCGCTCGCCGCGGGTTACACGGACAGTCCCGAGCGGGCGCGGGACGACATCGACCGGGTTTTCACCGCGCTTAACCGGGACGGGGCGGAGTTCGTGGTGCAGGCCCTCACCGTCGGAGGTTCGGCGGGGCGCAACGGCGCGGACTTCACCCTCGGAGCCGTCTGGAATCTCGGTGGGAGCGCGTACGGGCCCCGCGAATGGGTGTTCTCCACCAACGGCACCGCTGTGCGTGAGGGGCAGAACTGGCAAATAGCGTGGCGCCCGGACATTCTTGTGCCAGGGCTGCAGGAGGGCGAACAAGTTCGCTTCCGGCCGCAACCGCCCGACCCGCCCGAGATCCGTGACAGGGCTGGCCAGACAGTGATGGCACAGCAGACAGTGAAGATGATCACCGTGGACCCCGCGCACGTCACCAGCCCCGGCGCTGCGGCCGATGCGCTCGAGCCTTTGCTGCGGCCGTTCGATGCGAGACTCACCCGGGCGAAGATTCTCGACACGCTCTCGAGCGGGCGGGGCAATCCCGTCGCTGTTACCGCGTTGCGCGCTGACGACTATGCCGGTATTCAGGGTCAACTTGCCGCTATCCCCGGCGTGACAGTGTCGGATCAGGCTCGATTGCTGACTGCGACTCGCGCGCTTAGCTCTCCCGTTTTTGGTGTTCTTCGGGACTCGTGGGAGGAGCGACAGGAGGAGTCTGCAGGCTGGACTGTTGAACTGGTTGATGTCGGCGGATCCGCGACAGTCCTCGCGTCAGAACCGGGGATCCCACTGAGCGATGTCAAGACCGAACTCGACCTCGAAGTCCAGATGGCAGCGCAGGACGCAATCGTTGATGTGGCGGAACCGGCTGTCATCGTCGCGCTTAAACCGAGTTCGGGAGCGGTCCTCGCGGTGGCACAGAACGAGGCCGCGAACGAGTTCGGCCCGATTGCGCTCACCGGGTTGTTCCCTCCCGGCGCAGCCTTCACCGCCATCACCGCGCTGGCGGCGATGACCGAGGGGCTCATAATGCCCGACGAGACTGTCCTTTGCCCAGAGGAAGGAATCTACGAGGAACGTCGGGTCGCCAACCCTGGCGAAGAAACACCTGGTGAGGTGCCCTTCTCAAGCGCATTTGCACGGTCGTGCAATACAACGCTGGCGCAGATTGCGCTCGGATTATCCAACGAAGCGCTGCATGATATGGCGCTGCGTCTTGGAATCGGTCTCGACCTCGAAACGCCGGGTCTCACTACGCTCACGGGCAGCGTCCCATTCTCAGAATCGGGGACGGAACGCGTTGAAGCGTCGATCGGACAGGGCGATGTCCTGACGAGTCCATTCGGAATGGCGCTCGTCGCGGCCTCAATTGCTCGCGGCTCCGTCCCCGAACCAGTGCTTGTCGCGCCCACCAACGGAGCAGCACGCGATGTCTCAAGTCCGTCAGCGACGACTGAGGCCGCGGAGGGCGCGGAGGGCGTGGAAGAACTCCTGCCGCTTGATCTCGCGCTGACCAACGCGCTGAAACGCATGATGCGTGAGGTGGTCACCGAGGGGAGTGCGGCTGAATTGGGGGACTTGCCGGGGCTCATCGGCGCCGTGGGAACCGCCGAAGGCGACAAGAGCGACGAAATGCACGGCTGGTTTATTGGAATCGACGGTGACCTCGCTTTCGCGGTATTCGTCGGCGAGGCAGGAACCGCACACGCGGCTGTCGACTCAGCTGGCCGTTTTCTCAGACCGCTTCAGAACTAGCTGATGCGCTTGCTCTGCGCCGAAAGTAGAGCACCAGCTGCGCGATTCCGCGCCAGCCGATGAGCAATGCTCCCGTCACCAACGCGGCGGTGAGTACGAACGCGAGTGCGGCGCCCTCACCCGATAGCAGGCGAATGATGACCCCGCCGACCATCGTCCAAGCCCACAGAGCGATGCCCGTCGGGAAGACCGCGAGTGGGTGCGCATTTTCTAGCGCTTTCAGAACAGTGATCCAGCCAGCCGCAAGTCCCACGAGGAAAGGCAGCGAGGTACTCACGACGCCGGCCATGTTCGCTGCCTCTTCATGATGGAGACGTCCGGCGGTCGCAAACGCGACGACAGCGATGACATCAACGATGACGGCGAGGGTAACTACGCGGGCAGGGCTTTTGCTTTGCACGACCACAGCGTAATCCCAGCAGCTGCTGCTGCCCAGTCGAGCGAAACTACCGCGGTACGGCAAGCCTGGTCGGAGTGAGTCGGCCGCGCAGTGTGACCGACGTTGTGGGAAGCCAGCGCGATGATTCATACGCGTCGGCCTTCTGCAACACCTCGAATGACGCTAGAACCCGCCCAGGCCATGTCTTCGCCAGCTCTTTGAGGCGTGCGGCCTCGTTGACTGGATCTCCGATCACCGTGTATTCGAGTCGGTTACGCGCCCCCACGTTGCCGGCGACCACACGTCCAGCTGATACGCCTATTCCGAAGTTGAGCGTCGTGGTGGCGTGTATGCGGGGCCGCAGCTCTCGCGCGGTAGCCAGCGCGGCACTCGCAACGTTGGGGAGGGCGACGGGCGCACCAAAAACGGCGAGCGCGGCGTCGCCTGTGAACTTGTTCACCATTCCGCCGTGGGCATGCACGGTATCAACGATGACCTCAAAGAACTCATTCAGCATCGCGACCACTCGGTAGGGTGGCAGCGCGTCGATGCGTTTGCTCGAACCCACGAGGTCCACAAACATCACAGCCACCTCCCGCGACTCGCCGCCAAGCGACCCGCCGCGGTCCAGAACCTCCCGGACAACATCAGTACCGACACGACGCCCAAACATGTCCGATAGCTTCTCGCGTTCCGCGAGGCCATGAACCATCTGGTTGAATCCATACTGGAGGCGACCGATCTCCGACCCATCGTAGATTGGCACCGAGATGTCGTATCGGCCGCTTTTTACAGCCTCCATCGCCGCGCTGACCTGCTTAACCGGATCCGAGATCGACCGCGCCACCACCGCCATACCCAGGAACCCGACCACTATGGTGAGAATGCCGAGTATCGCGACCGCGGTCGCTGTCTGGTCGGTGTCAGGAAAGATCGACGACAAGAACCGGAAGCTCACGACCAGCACAATCCAGAAGAGTGGCAGTGCTGCCGTGACAATCCACATGGTCAGAAGTCGCATCGTGACCGAGGTAGCCGACCGGGCGTCGATGCTGACACCATGCATCGCATCCGAGATCAGTCGCCGCAGAATTCGTTCGGCGATGAAGTAGCTGATCGCGCAGCATGTGAGCCCCACCGACAGAAAAGTCAGGATCACCATCAGTGTCAGCTGGGGGCTGTTGATACGCGTGACGCTGATGGCAAACGCCACGGTGACGGCGATCCACAGTGAGGCGATCAGAGCTGTCTCACGCGCCGGAGCGCTCACGATGAGAGCGTGCTGACGCGGATTAGGCATTCCGCCCTGTTCCATCCACCGGAAGATTGGCCGTCCCGCCCAGGCAGACACCGCGACGCCGACTGCAAGGGCAAGTGGCAGTAGCGTGGAAATCAGCACAGTGTTCGAGCTGCGAATATCAGGAGTGATCACGGCATTCGCTGGATGCGGCAGAACGTAGCGGAGTAGAGCGAAACTCAGGAGAACCCCGAGGCCGTTCGTGAAAATCAGCGACGCGCAATAAGCCAGCGTGAACGGCTTGGTGAGCTGATTGAAAATCGGGACTACCGACTCGGGCAGTTCGGGCAGGCGAATCGGGCGCGTCATGACTGTTCACCTCCTGAAACCTGCCTCGAAAAGTTCAAGGGGGCGGAAAGCGCTGGTTCAGCCAGCCTTCGCTCACCGACCGAGACAATTTGCCAGTGCTGGGCTTCCTCAGGAAGCGCGGCGCTCACCGCTTCCGCAGTCGTGAGGACCCTGCTGGGGCGGGTCTTCGCGTAGTCGCTGAGTTCCGTCGCTTTAATGACCGGCGTTCCGAGCACGGTGTACTCGAAACGTTCGGCGGCGCCGATGTTTCCGGCGAGTGCGCTTCCGGAAGCGACGCCGATGCCAAAATCGAGCGCAATTCGTCCGCGGAGGGTCTCCCGCATGTGCCGCGCACAGCTCAGCGCGTGGCTGATCGCCTCGGGAACATCCAAAGGTGCCCCGAAGACGGCTATCGCGGCGTCGCCCTCGAATTTGCTGACGAACCCCTGGTGCGCGGACACTGCGTCAACCACGAGTTCGAAAAACTCGTTGAGAGCCGCAACAACGACCTCGGGTGGCTGTTCCGCCGCGAGGGTGGTCGAGCCGGTAAGGTCGATGAACAGGACCGACACCTTCCGCAATGCTCCGCCGCGGACGTTCCCCTGTTCAATGGCAGCGCGCGCTACCTCCTCCCCAACATGTTTGCTGAACAGGTCAGATAGGCGTTCCCGCTCGGCGAGCCCCTTCACCATGCTGTTGAAGCCTGCCTGTAGCTGGCCGATTTCGGAGCCATCGTAGACAGAGACACGCGCGCTAAGGTCGCCACCCTCGACTCCGCGCATGGCGTCGCTAACCTGCTGCAGCGGGTCTGAGATGGAACGAGCGACGATAACAATGCCGACGAACCCGATGAGCATGGCCAGAACGGAGAGGACGAGGACGGCGGTGTCCATTTCGGTCGCCGCAGGTCCTGCATGATCCGTGATCTGGGAGAGAGAGATGAGAACCACGCCCAAGGCCGGTACCGCGGTTGTCAGCCCCCAAATCAGCAGAACACGAATACCCACACCAGGTGCGATCTGCTGTGCGGGGAAGCGCACAGACATGGCCACGGCGGTGAGCGGCCGTAACATGCGCTCGCCGATGATGTAGCCGAGGGTGACAGATACCGCTCCCACCATCGCGGTGGTGATGACGATAAGTACCAGGAGTTCGGTTGACTGCGCGGCGAGGTTGACGATTACGAAACCGAAGGTCGCCACGATCCAGGCGCCCGCTTCGATGAGGACCTGCCGCTTCGTCTGTCCGAGCGCGACGTGTGCCTCGTACGAGCGGGGTGTGCCGCCGCGCGCTAGCCATTCGAGGTTCGGCCATGAATATCGCAAATGGAGGCCCGCGAAGCACGCGGCGGAAACCGGGACCGCGATCAGGAACCAGCCGACATTGCGTTCCCACACACCCTCGGGATCCTCGAGTACGGGTATGGGAATAACGGCACCGATGAGAATCAGGGCCGTCATCGCAGCGATCAGGTTGATCATCAGGATGCTGAGAATGTAGGTCAGCACGATAGGGTGCGCTAATTGCCGAAGCACATCCCATGGATTCATCGTGGCGTCGCTCTTCTGGATCTACTGACGGGCATCCGGGCCCGGTGGAGATTGCTGGTCGTCGCCTGGCGGTGGCTGATCGTGCTGCTCGCGATCATCCTGCGTGTCTTCTGCATGGAAAATGTCGCCCTCAGCGAATTCACGGTCGAGTTCAGCGTCATCCGCCTGTCTTGCGCGGAACAAGAAGAAGAATACGATCCAGCCTACGATATTAACCAGGACAAGGCTGACAAGTCGGTAAACGAATACCGTCGCAAGCGCTTGTGAAGCAGGCAGGCCCGCCGAGATGGTGAGAGTAAGCATCAGCGTCGCGTCGACGGTGCCCAAGCCGCCCGGCGCTAATGGGAACGACGCGACAGCTTTGCTCGCAGCGAAAGCGATTAGGATTCCCGAGATGCGCGGCTCCGCGCCGACCGCATAGGCAGCAAGACCGAGGCACGCCACATCCGAGCTCCGGTGCACGGCGGACCACCAGAAGGTCTTCAATGCATCCCAGCGATTCATCTGAACCGCTTCGATCTGCTGAAGGACGGTATCGACGCGATGGAGCCCCTCCTGCAGCGGGCGGCGCCGGATCCGGTTGACAAATCGAAGTACCCAGCGGCCGAACTTTTCCAGCGTTTCGGGGTTCTTTGACACATAGCGACCGGCGACAGCGAGCGCGATGAGCCCCGCGAAAGACCCGATGAGCATCACGGGGCTCACCGTCGTTCCGACGACGAGCGCGCCGATCGCTGCGACCACGGCGAGCGTCGTGGTGGCGGTAACCCCCGCCATGGCCAACTGCCATGAGGCGACTACGTGATTCGCACCCCAGCGCCTCGTTTGCCGATACGTGAACGCCGCCGAGAAAACCGGGCCAGCTGGCAGCGTCAGCGTCATTGAGGTCGCGGCGTAGACGACCGCAACAGATCTTCGCTGGGTAACCTCGACGCCGCCAGAGTGCAGCAGGGTTTTCTGGACCCAGCCGAAGCCTGTCATCGACAGCGCCATCGCCGAGAGCGAGGCGATGAACCACCCGATGTGGAGCTCACGGAGAGCGCGGAAGGAGTCAGCGAATGTGGGCCAGAGAATGACCCCCTGAAAGATCAACAGGCCAATGACGATAACCCCGCCGACGATCTTCAGCCAGCGCAGCCGCTTCTGCTTCTTCGTCCCTTTAGTCTCGCCCGAATCGCTCCGTTCTGCGCCGTTAGCAGCAGAATTTTGGTCACCAGGCATTGCCCGGGGCTGCTTCGGCGCGGACGGTGTCACGTCGCCAGAGTAACCATTGGGCCGATCTCGTGGTGCAGCGTAGGTCGTTTGTTATCGCATCTCCGCATCGATGCCGGATTCGTTCGACTCCTGATGCTCATCGTGGCCGGATGAATCCCCGTCGTGTTGCGGGTGCCGTGGCCATGCTAGTTGCGTCAGCTTGGTCCGGCCCCTCAGCGCCACCAGTTCTCCAAGCTCCCAGTGTTCCTGCTCTTCCTCTCCCGCGAAGTAGACCGTGTAACTCGACGCGAGGATACTGCCGGGCCGTGACTTCGCAAGCTCGGTAAGACGCGCTGCTTCATTGACTGGGTCGCCGATGACTGTGTATTCGAATCTCTCCTCGGATCCGATGTTGCCCGCGACAACTGTCCCGGATGAAACGCCGATACCCACGGAAATCTCTGGCATGGCTTCGAGTTCCGCGCGAAGTTCGCGGGCAGCCGAGAGCGCAGCGGTGGGGGCGTCGGCCCGGTACAGGGGAGCGCCGAAAATCGCGAGGGCCTCATCGCCGACGAACTTGTTGACGAAGCCGCCGTGACGTTTCACCACTCCGATAACAATATTGAAGAACTGATTCAACATTGCGACGACATCGGCGGGACGCTTTGTCGAAACGACCGCGGTGGACCCGACCATGTCGACGAACAGCACTGCCACAAAGCGTGTTTCACCACCGAGTTCGGTACCAAACTGTAATGCCTGCCGGGCGACGTCTTCACCAACGTGCTGACCGAATAGTTGCCGTAGCACGCGCCGTTCCGCAGAGTCAGCCATCATCTGGTTGAACCCGACCTGCAGAAGGCCGACCTCGCTGCCGTCATAGACCTCCACTTGCGCGTCGTCTCCGCGCTGAGCTTCCGTTACGGCGCGGGTCAACTGCCGCAGGGGTGTCGATACCTGGCCTGCAAGAAGAACAGTTGTCACGAGAGCAGCCAGGATCATCGCGATGGCGACAAGCAGGACCGACCATGCGAACGAACGGGGAGCGTAAGCGTGGGTCGACAGCTGTGTGAAGCTCAGAAGAGTGATGCCGATAGCCGGTACAAGCGTTCCCGAGACGAGACCGACCGCCATCCGGAGCCGCACACTGGGTGCGATACGTGGGTCGACGTTACCGTCAGACAGCGCGCGCGCAGCGACGGGCCGCATGATCCGCTCGCCGAGTAGATAAGTGAAACCGAAGGTAACGACCCCTGAGAGGGCTGCGGTCAACGCCGTGGTGGACATGAGTTCCGGCATCTCACGTCCGATGAGAATCACGAAGAGCGTGCCACCAATCAGCCACAAAGCGAGATACACGAATGACTGAATAAGCGGCCCGCGCACCGCCATTATCTGTTCTCGCCGTGTTGGTGGACCTCCGCGCACATACCAGCGGATAGCGAAGCGCAGCATCACGATTGCTGAACCGATTATCGCGACGCTGGCGAAACCGAGGTAAATCGCAAAGACCAATTCGCTGACCGGATCACGCACGATCAGCCCTGGCCCTGGCGACACCGGCAAGCCATACCGGATGAAGGTCAGGACGAACAGCGCGCCGACGCCGTTAGCGGCCAGCATTGAGACTACGTAGAACACCCACCGCGTGCTGAGTGTGCGCGAGAGCGAACCCGGAATGAGTCTCACCGCTAATACGGTACTGGCACGACGCTCGGGATTTCACACCTTGAACAATCCGCGGGACTCCAAAAGCGGATATTGACCGCGCTTCCTTGCTCGACCGGTGCCGAGCACCAAGCCGCAAGCGTGCTCATGCGCTGACCTGCCAGACCACTCCCGCTAGGGCAGCACCCCCAGCAAATGCGAGCAGGCCGACGACGATGGTGGCCACGACGTTCGCAATCGCCACTGCGGCAGCTCCATCTTCCGCGAGGCGAATCGTCTCGTACGAGAATGTTGAATAGGTGGTGAGAGCACCGCAGAAACCAGTGATTAAGAGAAGCTGTAGTTCATACGGCAGCAAGCCTGCGGTGATAGCGCCGACAAGGACGCCAAGAAGTGCGCTGCCAGCCACGTTGACGGCGAAGGTGCCCCACGGAAAGACCGAATCGTGACGTGTGGCAATCCAGCGATCAGTGAGATAGCGCAGGGGCGCTCCGACGGCAGCGCCCGCGGCTATGAGCAGCCACGTCACTGGTGAGGCTCCGTCTGGTACCGGATGAACTCAACGGGATCAACAAGGACGACGGCGTCGCTGAGAATCTCATCGAGCGCAGGAAGAAAGGCACGGACCTTGCTTTCGCTGTCGACGATCACAACGACGATCGGCAGATCTTCACTGAGCGAAAGTATCCGCGACGTATGAACGAGGGCCGACGCGCCGAACCCTTCAATCCCGCGGAAAACGCTCGCACCGGCAAGACCCGCAGCGCGAGCCCGGTGGACTACCTCGGAGTAGAGCGGCTTGTGATGCCAGGTGTCATCCTCCGCGAGGAGCACCATGACCCGAAGTGCGGAAGCGGGGTTACTTGTCATTTGCTATCCCCTCGGTCGTGAGCCTTATGACGCCAGTGCTCGCGTGATGCGCATGGCCGCCCACACTCCAGCCAGAGCTGCTACGAGTGTCAGTGATAAGTATCCCGCGGCGGCGATGCGGCGGCCGTGCTCCACGAGTTCCACTATCTCGGCGGTATAGATCGAAAACGTGGTGAAACCACCTAACACGCCGGTGCCCAGGAAAGGCCGCATCAGCCGGTGCGCTGTCCTCACTTCACTGACAAGCACAATGGTGACGCCGATCAATGCGGATCCTGTCGCATTCGCGATAAATGTGTGCCAGGGGATTGCGCCGGGCGCTGCGGGCCAGGCCAGCGTGAGCGCGTACCGCGCGAAAGCTCCGAGCGCACCGCCGAGTGCCACGATCCCGAGGACATCCCACTGCCCACGAAACATGGATGCACGACGGGGGTGTCGGGGCATGTTACGGCCGTTGCGCCAGCTCTTCGCGGGAACCACCGGCCGCCAAAGTTTCCGACGTCAAGCGTGGCGCGCCGGTGCTGCCCGGCCGCAGTTCGTCCTCGAGTTCGTGTTCTTGCAGGCCGATCTTGCGCTGTATCCGTTTCATCCATTCTGGCGCCCACCAGCAGTCCTCACCCAGCAGGCGCATGACGGACGGCACGAGAAGCATCCGGATGACCGTGGCGTCGATGATGAGCGCTGCGATCATGCCGAACGCGATGTACTTCATCATTGCGATCTCAGAAAAGCCGAACGCTCCAGTTACCACAATCAGGATGAGCGCTGCGGCAGTGATGATGTGACCTGTTTGCGCGGTGCCCATTCTGATGGCCTCGCTTGTGCTCGCACCCTTGGCGCGCGCCTCGACCATGCGTGAGACGAGGAAGATCTCGTAGTCAGTCGACAAGCCGTAGATGATCGCCACGATCAGGACGACTACTGCAGCCATGAGCGGTCCAGGTGTGAAGTTCAGCAGTGACGCTCCGTGGCCGTCGATAAAAATCCACGTCAGGATGCCGAGCGTGGAACCAAGGCTGAGAGCGGTCATGACGACGGCCTTGATGGGCAGTGTGAGCGAGCCGAAGGCAAGGAACATCAGCAGTGTCGTGATCAGGACAACCACGACAGCCATCAGCGGCATCATCGTGACCATCGCATCGATACTGTCACGCTCGATAGCGGGACCGCCGCCTACCAGCACCTCAGTACCGTCTGGCACGTCGATCGCTCTCAGACCGCCGATCGCGTCCCCCGCCGTCGCCTCGTCAACCAGGCCCGCGGAAAGCACGACGACATTCTGAGCCCGGCTCTCGAGCTCAAATGCTCCGGTGAAGCCAGGAACCTCATTCGCCTGGCGGAGTACGTCACCAGTTGCGGAGATGTCCCCGGTGATCACGACCTTGATTGGCTTCGTGCGGAACGTGGGAAACAGCTCATCGAATTGCTGCTGCGCGATGCGCGTCTCGTTATCCGGGGGCAGGTAGTTCTCGGACATGCCGCCGAACTGAATGTTGCCGAATGGGATCACCAGAAGCAGCAGACCGATGGTGACAGGGACGGCAACCCGGAGTGGCCGCTTGATCGACCAGCCCGCGATACGCCCCCAGAAGGTGTGCTGCATCTCGGCGGCGGGCTTGGTCGGCCGAAGTTTCGCGAAGCCCAGCGCGTCGACCTTGCGGCCAAGAATGCTCAGGAGTGCGGGGAGGACCGTCACCGCGAGAAGCGCCGCGATCGATACGGCGGCGATCGCGCCGTATGCCACCGACTTCAGGAAGCCTTGCGGGAACACCAGCAGACCACCAAGGCTGATCGCGATGATCGTTGCTGAGAATACAACGGTGCGTCCCGCGGTCGCGACAGTTCTTCGCACCGCGTCGGGCACATCGTAGCCCTCGGCGAGTTCCTCCCGGAATCTGCTGACGACGAAAAGGCCATAATCTATCGCCAGCCCGAGGCCGATGAGGGAGATCACCGACTGCGCGAATACGTTCACTTCGACGACGCCCGTGAGCAGCCGAGTGACCCCCCACGCGCCGCCTACCGTAAGAACGCCGATGATCACCGGGAGGGCGGCGGCCACGACACCGCGGAAAATGAAGAACAGAAGGACCGCCACCGCTGGAAGCGCGATCAGTTCCATTCGCTTGATGTCGTCTTCCATCCCCTGACTGAGCGCGTTCGCAACCGGCTGTAGCCCCGCGAGCTGCAAGCTACTGTCGTTCGCGTCGAACTGCGACTTGATGGTCTGGAAGTTGGCGAGCACCTCGGTATCGTTCTCGCCGAGCAGTCCTATGCTTGCGATCGCATGCTGGCGATCAGGCGTTGCCAGCATGTGCAGGGCATCTGAATCCCAGTAGCTGCGCACGAAGTCGACTTCGCTGGGGTTGTCGTCGCGGATCTGCGTGAGAAGCTGACGCGCTTCCGACGCGAATTCGGGGTCGTCGACCGTGAACCCGTCAGGCGCGGTAAAGAGTACGACGACGTCCCCGGCATTATCCCGTCCGAACGCATCTTTGACGATGCGTTCAGCGGCAACCGATTCGCTGCCCGGGTCGTCCCACCCGCTCTGGCTGAGACGGTCACCGAGTCCGAGACCGAAAGCACCCGCGGCGGCCAGGATAGCGACCAAGAGAGCAAGCACGGTGAAACGCGCTCGATAGACGAAGCGTCCCAACGTCGCGAACAATCTGTTCTCCTCACGTATCAGCGCACGACTAGACCGGCGGTGCGCGCACCGCAATCAACAGTGGCAGAAAGTTGGGACCGTGTCAGCGCAGGGTGAGCAACGCCGCAAGCGGACGGAACGGCTGCAGCCATGCGCCTTCCTCAGGCAGCGAGTCGAGGCTGACTCGCGGCAGTGGCTCCCGGAAGACGCCAGGGATCTCTTCAAGGTCGACGAAATCGAGGGTCGTTGACGAGACTGCCCAGCTGGCGTGCTCCCTGAACCCGATCACCTGGACCGGCACCTGGGCCGCCGCGAGTTCCTCGAGTGGTTCACGGAACGCCTGGCCATCCGCGGAGGCAACCATTACCCCAGCGAGGCCATCCCCGGTGTGACGGTGCTCGATGTGGCTGAGCATGTCGGAGTCGACATCACTGTCTTCGTCGATCTTGGGCTTGGCGAAAACAGCGAAACCGACGTTCCGCAGTGCCTCGACCCACGGGCGAACAACGTCGGCACTGCCGGGCGCGATGTTGGTGAAGACGGTGGCTTCAGGCTCGAGGCTGCCAGGCGCAAGTCCTCGCGTCTGCTCGATCTCCGCCGTGCGCTGTAACAACCACCGGCCCAGCGCATCGAAGCGGGGGCGGTAGGCAGCAGTTGGGCGGCCGCCAAGAATAGCGCCGAGACCCATATCGAGATTCGGGGCATCCCACACGAGGAGCACCCGCGACCGTCGGCCGCTGATGCTGGGGACATCGAATGCGTCCCGATCCGTTGTCTCAGGTATTTCCTGGCTGACGCTCATCCCGTGATTCTCCCCCATGCGAGGTCAGTAATCGCGCTACCGACGCGCGCGGCCCGGCCCTCAAACTTAGTTTCGGGACGATTGCGGCTGATGGGCCACGGCCACGTGACCGGGCCCAGCATCGGTTCCGAATTCCCGGATTCTTCGATGAACTCAGCGTACTCGGCATGATCGGTTGCAACATGCAGAATCCCCTGAGGTGCTAAACGTGTAGCGATGAGATGAAACATCTCAGGTTTGAGGAGACGCCGCTTATGGTGGCGTTTCTTGGGCCAGGGATCGGGAAAGTAGACACGCACACCCGTCAGTGAAGTGGGCGCGATCATCTTCTCAAAGATCTCCACCGCGTCACCCCGCACCACGCGAATGTTGGTGATCCCGTTCTCCTCGATTAACTGAAGCAGCTTCGCCAGCCCAGGTTTGTAAACGTCGATCGCGATGAGGTTGACGTCAGGTTCGGCCAGCGCCATCTCGGCTGTCGCGGTGCCCATCCCGCAACCGATCTCCACGACGGTGGGCGCCTCGCGGCCGAACCAGGCGTCGACATCGATCGGTTCGTCACCGGCATTCCGGCCGAATGTGTCCCACATACGGTCCCATGCGTCCTGGCGGGACGGCTTGAGCACACCCGTGCGAGTGCGGTAGCTCGTCACACGGGGAAACAGCCGGGAGGCCTCCCGTCCGCCGTTAACTTCGTCGGCATCGTCGGGTCCGGTGTCACGTTCAGGGTCGCTCAGCACCTGTCTATGGTCCACGATTCTTCCTCGTCGTCATAGTTGAGGTGGCCCGACGCCGCTCGCGATGTGCGCAGAACAGCGTTGAAGTGCGACAATTCCGGCGGGGCGAGGCGGGGAGGGGAGTTTCTCACGTGGGCGAAGACACGTATCGCGTGGTCATAGCGGGCTGCGCTGGATCTGGGGTCTCCACCCTGGCGAATTACCTCGGCGAGACGCTCACCGGGGTTGAGATCCGGGAAGTCACGATCGGCATTGGGACGCCCTGCGCGCCTGTGCAGGCGGATGCGATCGTCTACGTATCCACAGCGTATCCGCGCGAGGAAGACCGCCGCGCGGTTTCCGGTCTCCGCGAAGGAGGACGTGACGGCCGAGCAAAACCCAGGTTGCTGGGTGTGCTCGCTCGCGCGGACCTACTTGAGTGGACCCCAGGAAGTCCGCAGGCAGTTTCCGCTGCGGCGGCGCGTCCTCACGCCGATTTGGCCGGGCTTGCTCTCACAATAGGGGTGGTTCCCGTGAGTGCATTGCTAGCGCGGGCGTCGCGGTCGCTCACCATGTCCGACATGGAGTCGCTGCGCCGCATGGCTAGCTCGCGAGCTGATCAGGGCCGCGCGCGGCTGGGTGAGGTCTGGTGGTACTCCGCTGGACTTTTCACGGAGCGGGCGGTTTCGATCGAGCGCAGCCAGCGTGAACGGCTGCTAGGGCTGCTGGATCTGCCAGGAATCGGTCTGGCGGTGAGTGCACTGCGGGACAGCCCCGAGATGACGCTCGACGAGATGGGGGAGCTGATGCGCGAAACTAGCGGTATCGCCGTGATCGATACCTGGGTGCGCGATTCGCTTTGGGACGCGGCTGCCGCGCGAGCTGGTGGTGCCCGAATTTCGCTAGAACGACGCATCGTGCAGGAATTAGCAGCTGGACGCGGTCGGGCTGCCGCCGGAATCCGGATGTTGCGCCGTTCTGCACTGCTTGGCGTGCCCTGGGCCGCGGAACGAGTGGCCGCTGGTGCGATAACCCGTAGCAGCGTTCTCGAGTGGGCGGCTGTTGCGCGCCGGGAGGCGGCAAGCGCCCGGACATCACATCAGGCGCACGCGGCGCTGGCACGCTACCGGCATCTCTTGGCGGTAGCGGAGAACATCATGACCGATGGAGATGCAGCGTGAGCCCGCATGACACTGCGCGCGCGGTCCAGAGTCGGCATGCCGCACGGATCCTGTGTGATGACATGCTGCGCACCCTAGAGCGGCACGAGCCTGCGGCTGCGGCCCGCTTGTCGGGACGGAGTAAGGTCCGAACGCCCCGCGGCCAGGACGTGATAGACGTCGTTATCACCGGACGTGAGAATGCCGGAAAGAGTGCGCTCGTCGACGCGCTCAATGCGGTAGCCCCACGGGGGCCAATGTCCTTTCGTGAATGGACAGAAGAAGACGGCGATGGGGTTCAGCTCCCAGTCGTCGTCATGGTTTTTGATGCCGCTGGATCGATGGGCAGCACGGAGTTGGCTGAACTGCGCCGACTCAACGCGAACGTCGACAGAGTGGTTTTCGCGATCACGAAGACCGACATGCATCAGAACTGGCGGCAAGTGCGCGACCGCGACGCTCAGTTGCTGGCTATTCACACACCGCGCTTTACGGCGGTGGAGATCCACCCCATCGCGACCCCGCTCGTCCAGGCTTCCAACGATCGCCGCGACACGGACCCAGATGCAGCGCGTGCCCTGGCCGAGTCGGCGGGAATCGAAGCCTTGTACGAGGCGATCCGAGCGGAGCTCCCCGCCCCTGGCGCCGACTACGTCGCACGGAACCTGCTCTGGTCGGTGACGGGCGCCCTGCAGGAAGCTCGCGCGCACCGGCAGCGGCTCAGCCGTGAAGTGCAGAACAATCCTGAGATCAACCGCCTGCACCGGGTGCGCGCCGAACTACTCCGAAACCGGGGCGCTGGCCGGAGTGAGGAACTTGGGAGCCTCCGGTCGGATGTGCAACTCGCTCGCGTTGAACTCGGACACGATGTCGCCGAGTGGGCGCGCGCCACCTCGGCCGCGACGCGAGCGGAAATCGACGCGCTCGGAGGAAGCGCGATTGAGAGCTACCCTGCGCGTGTCCGTTCGCTGGTCAGGGCCGGTCTTTCCGAGAATGATCAGCGGGTCGGCGACCGTATCGATGCGCTCTGGTCGGCCCGGTCTATCTCGCAGCCCGCAGCGGAGCCCGCTGCGGAGGAGTCCGATACATCGGACGCCGCCAGTTCCAGGGTTGCCAGTTCCGGCGCTGCGCTGCCCGCAGCGCCGCGCAGAGGTGCGGAAGACTACGTCATGGTGCTGATCGGTGCCTCCGTCGGAGTGGGGCTCGGCAGGCTTGTGGTGTCGCCGCTGTCTCTCGTCCCTGTTCTCGAAATCTTGACGATCCCGCTGACTCTGCTACTTGGCGGTGCAGTCGCTGTGTGGATGATGCGGATAAGGAGGCAGATCGCAGCGCGAACGCGCCTCCGCGAATGGACTACCGAGCAGCTTCTCGACGCGCGAGGAAAGATGGAGCGCTCGGTAGGCACGCGCATCGTCAATGCGGAACAGCAGCTTGCCGCCGCGATTGGGGGGCGCTTCGATGAGAAAGTAGCGGCGACGGACAGCGACGTCCGTCAGATCGAAGTGGAGCTGCGGGAGCTCACGAATCACAGGGATCGTGAACTCGCCACACTCGCTACTGAGGCGAGTCATATTTCTGAGGCGATGGATCGTGGTTTGCGCTTTCTTGAAGACGCGCGCCCTGCGGCTGACTGATTCCGCCTGACTCCGGCTGATTCCGCCGCCACTGGAACCGGTGCGGCACGGAACGCGTCATACCTCGGTAGGTGTGCCGCGCAACAAGCGGTGATCAGGGCAGGAGTGTAGTGATGTGGACACCGGATGAACTGGGCGGCGCGGAGTGCCTGGGTGCGCTCGTAGACGGAACTTCCCTGGAGCTTTGCAGGTCGGAGCTGCTGAATCCCACGATCGACATGACCGGTGACGGCGTTTTCGATAGTGGCCGCATGGTGGAAAGCGATACTGTATTCCTCGCGACAGACCGCACCGGTGACGGGTTTGCAGACACAGTGACCCGAATCGGGCCAGATGGCACCTACGAAGTGTGGCAGGTATCAGAATCCGCAGCTAGCGGTAGTGCGCAGTGGCGGCTCGACGACGGCGGGCTGCTAGCCTAGGAGTGTGATACAGCGGTCCGCGTCGATCATCCGGACTCCGGGTGGGGCTGCGGTGCGCAGGTACCGTCGGGCGGCCCCTACCCGGGCACGTTCTGAATCGGTCCTGTGCGGTATCCAACAAGGCCGGCGCCGCATGACCCCACGCGTTAGCGCTAATCTCTTATTCAGGACACCTGGTGCTTGTGTTTTCGTTGCCCCGAATTCGGTTAGGGTTTGGGAACGAGCACAGCGTGAGCACCAATTGAGTGGATCCGGTCAGGTTCGCTTTCTGTTCGCCCGAGAAGGCGAGCACGCGGCCGGTTCCCATACCAGGAGAGGCTGATGACAGCAGCGACCATTCCAGGGCTGAACGGAACGGACGACACGGTCCCCACGAAGCATGCAGAACTTCTCGCTTGGGTGCAGGAAGTCGCTGAACTCACCCAGCCAGACCGTGTCGTGTTTGCCGACGGATCCGACGCTGAGTTCGAGCGCCTGTCGAACCAGCTTGTTGAGGCTGGCACGTTCATTCGCCTGAACGAGGAGAAGAAACCGCACTCGTTCCTTGCGCAGTCGGACCCCTCCGACGTTGCTCGTGTGGAGTCTCGGACGTTCATATGCAGTGAGCGTGAAGAAGACGCAGGCCCCACCAACAACTGGATGGCGCCTGACAAGATGCGCTCGCTCATGAACGAGCTCTATCGCGGCTGCATGCGTGGGCGCACCATGTATGTGGTGCCGTTCTGCATGGGTCCGCTTGGTGCTGAACAGCCAAAGCTTGGCGTCGAGATCACCGACTCGGAGTACGTTGTGGTGTCCATGCGCGTCATGACCCGCATGGGGCAGGCAGCCCTCGACAAGATGGGCACCGACATGCCCTTCGTCAAAGCCCTCCACTCGGTAGGTGCCCCGCTCGAGCCTGGTCAGAACGATGTGCCGTGGCCGTGCAACGACACGAAGTACATCACGCATTTCCCGGAGACCCGTGAGATCTGGAGCTTCGGCTCAGGTTATGGCGGCAATGCGCTCCTGGGTAAGAAGTGCTACTCGCTGCGTATCGCCTCGGCGATGGCCCACGACGAGGGCTGGCTGGCCGAGCACATGCTCATCCTGAAGCTGATCTCTCCGGAAGACAAGGTCTACTACATCGCGGCGGCATTCCCGAGCGCGTGCGGCAAGACAAACCTCGCGATGATCCATCCCACAGTTCCAGGCTGGCGCGCTGAGACTCTCGGTGATGACATCGCGTGGATGCGGTTCGGTGAGGATGGCCGCCTGTACGCCGTCAATCCTGAGTTCGGATTCTTCGGGGTAGCACCGGGCACGAACTGGAGCTCGAACCCTACCGCGATGAGGACCATCGAGGCAGGCAACACCGTCTTCACCAATGTCGCGCTGACTGACGACGGCGATGTGTGGTGGGAAGCCCTGGAAAACCAGCCCGATCACCTCACGGACTGGCTTGGCCAGCCATGGACACCGGATTCGGGCAGGAAAGCGGCACACCCGAACTCCCGGTATTGCACGCCGATGTCGCAGTGCCCGACTCTCGCGCCAGAGTGGGATGACCCACAGGGTGTTCCGATCTCTGCAATCCTCTTCGGTGGCCGCCGCAAGTCGACGGTGCCGCTGGTGAACCAGGCCTTCAATTGGCAGCATGGCACCTTCATGGGCGCCACGATGTCGAGCGAGCAGACCGCTGCGGCAGAAGGCAAGGTTGGTTCCGTTCGCCGCGACCCGATGGCGATGATTCCATTCCTCGGCTACAACGTGGGCGACTACCTGCAGCACTGGATCGACGTGGGAAAGAACGCCGACGAGGCGAAGCTGCCGAAGATCTTCTACGTGAACTGGTTCCGACGCGGTGACGACAAGCGGTTCTTGTGGCCAGGTTTCGGCGAGAACAGCCGGGTCCTGAAATGGATCGTCGAGCGGATTGAGGGGACGGCCGACGCGCAATCGACCCCGATTGGCTACGTCCCGTCAGCCAGTGATCTCGACCTCGACGGGCTCGATGTTGACCCCAATGACGTTGATGAAGCGCTCGCGGTCAACAGCAAGGACTGGCAGGCCGAGATTCCGCTGATCGAGGAGTGGCTGGAGTTCGTCGGCGACAAGTTGCCGAGCGGCATCCGCGACGAGTTCGAGGCGCTGAAGAACCGTCTAGACAGCTGAGCGCTCAGGGCACCTCGGCCGCCGAGCACAACCTCATAAGAAGCGGGACAGACTCCAGGCAAACAACCTGTGAGCCTGTCCCGTTTCCTGTGAATCTGGCATGCGTTCACGCCGGGATCCAGATGCCCGATGGGCGGCGGCTTGACCGGGCGCGCGACAGTGCCTCGAGTATTCTGCGCGCTAGGTGCGTCGGGCGGCTCAGGTCAGCCCACATCCACCGGATCACGAGCCAGCCGAGTTCGCGTAGCGCGTCCTCCCGTCGCTTCTCGCGCAAGACGGCGTCGGCGATCGTTTCGCCAGGCCGCAGATATCGCCCGTACTTGACTTGACCGTCGAACTCACCAATTAACCCCTCGTCGAACAGGAAGTCCGCCCGTCCGATCAGCGTGTGCTCCGCGTCGTAGACTTCGGCCTGCAACTGGGGGCTCGCTACGCCCTGTGCATGAAAGAGCACCCTGCTGCGTGACTCGCCGACGCTTTCACTGCGGCGGTCCATGAACGCGACTGCTCTGCGGGCTGCGGCTATGCCCTTCAAATTGCGTGCACGCTCTAGCGAAAGAGCAAGTTCATCCTTGGTGACGATTTCACGGTGCAGCGCTGCGTCGCCAATCACGACGGCCTGCTCGAAAGGCACGGTTCTGGCGACGTCCACGACAGTGCGTGCGGTACGCGTGACAGGTATGCCATCGACCACCTCGAAGTCCCCGGAATCGAGGGAAGCGGAATGCACCACCAGCCTGTTTTTCACTCCGCCACCGGTTCGGGACGCCCGTGTGAGGTGAATCTGCTTCAGCGGGACATTCCAGGCAGGGAGTCCGTGCAGCAGTGCGGCAGAAACATGGCTGAGGACACAATCGCTGCGCCGCTGATCTGCAGCAACCACGATCGCTCGCAGAAGGTGCTGCTCCTCATGGTTCAGCGTTTTCCACACATCGTTTGGTACATAGGTCCCGCGGCGCACGCGGAGAAGCTCTCCGGTCCGCGTGTTCTGACGCCTCTCATTGGCGGAGAGATCACGGACTAGCAGGTGTTTGTGGGCAGTGGTGAGCGAATGCATGCCGAGATTCTGCACGAGGTCGAGCGAGCACCGCTGAAGTTATCCACAGCTGTGGATAACCGCGATATACGCTGGTCGTAGGCTCATCAGAAAGAGGACAGGCGCACAAGTTATTTCCCTTGAGCCTGTCCCGTTTCCTGTGAATCTGCCCAGGTGCGCTGAAACCGGGACAGAAGTGTGCAGACAACGAAAGAATGGGACAGGCAATCGCCCGGCACGGAGGAGGATTCATGTCCGACCACACGTATCGCGTCACGGAGATCGTAGGTTCATCGCCCGATAGCATCGACGACGCGATCAAGGGGGCGATCAAACGGGCTTCGCGGACATTGCGGGGGCTGGACTGGTTCGAGGTGACTGAGATCCGAGGCCACATCTCCGACGGCCAAGTTGGCCATGTTCAGGTTGGCCTCAAAGTGGGTTTTCGGCTCGAGAATGAGAGCTAGCGTTTACGCAAAACCAGGACCAAGTTGCTGACGAGTAGCTCGCGCAGACCCGGAACCGAAGTCGTCCACCAACTCCACCGCGGATTGTAGCGGGGAAACGCGGCGAGAAGGTCGGCTTGTCCGTCAGCCGAGGACACTGACCGTGCCCACCGCAGACCTGCGGTGGCAGTGATCGGGAAAAGGGAGACCCCGAACCGGTTCTTCGGTTCCCTGCCGTGCTGGCGGCGGTACCGGCGTGCCGCGAATTCGCCGCCAAGATAGTGCCAGCGGCCTGTCTCGTGACCGCCGAACGGCCCCCACCACAGCGTGTACGACAGGACCATCAGCCCTCCGGGACGCGTGACCCGCAACATTTCGCTGGCCAGGTCCCAGGGCGTCGCCACATGCTCGGCGACGTTGGAAGAGAAACAGATGTCGATGCTCGATGTCCGGATGGGCAAGGCCATGCCCGAACCCCGGGCCGAACCTGAGAACTGAATTCCTGCGGCGTGCATTTCGCTCGGATCCGGTTCGACCGAGAGGTAATGGGCACCGCGCTCGGCGAAGACGTCGGCGAAGTATCCCGGGCCGCCGCCGACGTCGAGTACGACCGTTCCCGCGATTCCCTTGCGGCTGACCTGCTGATATAGGTCGCTCAGCATGTCCGCTGAGTCGCGGGCGATAGCCCCGTAGAAAATGTCGGGCCTGGTTTGCTCGTATTTGAAGTCGCTGAGCAATCCGACTGAGCGGCGCAAGGTAGCGCGGCGGGCGAACTGGCGGGCAGCGGGACTGGTAACGACTAGCTTGCGCACATCGATACAGCCTACGGACTGTTACGGATTGGGACACCCGGTCACAAGCCGTCGCGTGAGCGAGGTCTGCGGGTCTATTGTGTGGCAGAACCGCCCTGCACATTTCGCCGCGCCTGATGAGGCGCCGTGGTAAGGGAGCAGGCGGTCGTGATGTTGGGAGCGACGATTGCGGGAAGTACTGCTGTTGTGCTGGCGAGACACTCGCCACCCGCTGGGTGGGGGGAGCGAACGCTACCTCGAAGAAGTCGGCGCCGCTCTCGCCGCGCGAGGTGTCCGCGTGACGTTGCGCACGTCACGGTATCGAGGTTCCGCTCGTTCTGAGATCCGCGACGGCATGTTCATCAGCCGTGGCGGTGGCCGCCTGACTGTTTACCCGCGCGCGTTGCTCGCGATCCTTGCGGGACGCCTCGGCTTTGGACCACTCAAGACGGTCCGACCGGATGTTGTGATCGACACGCAGAACGGTGTCCCGTTCTTTGCGCGCCTCATCGCCGCAGTTCCGGTGATCCTGCTTGTGCACCACTGCCACCGCGAGCAATGGCCCGTGGCGGGCAAATTACTGGGCAAACTGGGGTGGTGGATTGAATCGTGGCTCTCGCCGCGAGTGCATCAGGCAAGCCAGTACCTTACTGTTTCGCTCCCCTCGGCAGAGGAACTCGGCGGCCTCGGGGTCAGTCCTGACCGGATCGCCGTCGTTCGCGCAGGTGCGGATGCGATTCCCCCCAGTGTCCAGATAGGTTCCGTGCGGACACGCTCAGCTGAACCGCGGCTGTGCGTCCTGTCCAGGCTGGTGCCGCACAAGCAGATCGAGGACGCGCTGCATGCGGTGGCCCGTTTGCGGACAACACATCCCGACGTTCAGCTCGATGTGATCGGGGACGGATGGTGGATGCAGCCGCTGCGCGATTCAGTGCGCGAACTCGGAATCGAATCGTCAGTTACCTTCCACGGGCACGTCAGCGAGGCACGTAAGCATGAGCTGCTGTCGCGGAGCTGGGTACACGTGATGCCATCCCGCAAGGAGGGCTGGGGGCTTGCTGTAATCGAAGCCGCACAGCACGGCGTGCCGACAGTGGGGTACGCGACGTCGAAAGGCCTCACAGACTCGGTGATCGACGGGGTGACTGGTCATCTAGTGGCGACACCGGCGGAGCTGACCGAGGCCATCGAAAGCCTGTTCGTCGACGCTCCGCGGCGCCTGTTCATGGGTGAAAAAGCGAGGATCCGGGCCTCGGAGTTCTCCTGGGATCTGTGCGCAGACGGCGTGCTGACAGTGCTTGAGTCGGCGGCTGCCGGCAAGCCTATCGCGGGCATTGTCAACACCGCTCCCTCAGAGCTGGCTGACGCTGCCCGCTCCGCGTGACTTTCGGCGCCGCTGCGCTAGCAGGATCAGGCCACTGAAGACTATGAGCCCCAGCCACGCGTAGTGCGCGGCGATCACGGTGTTCCGGTGGGCGGTGGGCGCCGAAAGGTCTGCCGGTTCACCAGGCACGCGGTACAGCGTCAAGTCATTGTCGGAGTACACGTGTTCGAGTTGCGCCAGCGTGTCGCTGGCATCGCCGTGCAGTCCGGGGGTGTTGTGCTCGACGAGCACCCACGCGGCGCCGAGACTGAGGAGCCTGCCTGGGCCCTCTCCTTCCAGGAGTGCGGTCTGCGCACGCTGGCCACGCTCACCTTCACCACGGACGATTTCGCCGCCGACGATGAGGTCGCCAGCGCTGAGAACGTCGCGCGGCAGCAGGCGTGGTGCGGGATCGAGCACCACCACGTCGCCAGAGAAGGGAAAGACGCGGAACATCCCGGCGGGCAGAACCGCGACTGCCCCGTGCGGCGGCCCAGTGCTGACGTGTTGTGCGACGGCTGCCCAGCCGGCCGGGTAGTGGACTGGGCGGAGGTGGCCGCCCGCTCCCCAGGCTAAGTCTGGCAGCACAGCAATGAGCATCCCGCTAACGAGGGCTGGAACAGCGACGGCAAGGCCGGTGCTCGCAGCGCGGGCCAGGAAGATGACGGTCGCCGCAACGCACAGCGCGTAGAACGGCATCGCAAGCGCGACGAACTTCTGTGTGTCACGCAGCAGGCCACCGCCAGGGAATCCAGCCGTCACTGCCGCGAGCGCGGAAATGCCCGCCGGAGTGGCCGCTAGCGCGGGCAGAACAACCGCGAGCCCGGCGACGATGCCCAAGGGTCGTGCCTCCGCCGCCCGGGCCTTCCACAGTTGCCAGGCGCCGAGGGCGACGAGTCCCAGTAACCACGCGGTTGCTAGCAGGGCGACTGGGGTGGTGCGGCTGAGCGGCACGGATTCCGCATTCCAGATACCTCCAAGCCCGGCAAGACTGCCGAGAGTGGCGAGACCCGGTTCCGCACGCGCAGCGAATGCTTCTGCCCCTGCTTGACCAGAAACACCGGGTGTCCCGCTAACGAGCGCGGCGGTGAGCCAGGGTGTCGCGGCGATAGCAGCCATCCCGAGCACGCCCACGACGCGCACTGGGTGGGTCCGAAGGCTGCCCACGGTGAGGCTCAAGGCGAGCACGAGCGCGAGGATTGCACCCGTCGGGGTCAGTGCCGCGCAACCGATGCTGAGAGCGAGCAGCAGCCACGCAGCGTTGTCGCCGCGCGAGATGCGGAGGGCTGCCACCGCAACCCACGGGAGGGCCGCGTAGCCCACCAGCAGACTCCAGTGTCCTTGAAGAAGCCGTTCAGCGACGTAGGGATTCCAGATGGCCACCGTGACCGCGGCGCATTCTGCGCCAGGCCCCGCCCCGAGCCCATAATCCGGACGAGTCAGCACCGCGCGAACCAGTGCGGCAGCGCCCCAGCCACCGAGCATGAGCGCGAGGAACAGTATCGCCACGACTATCAGGCCACCGTCGATGAACCGTGAAAGCGTACTCAGGAGCCAGTCTTGCGGGACTGCCCGCGGCGCGGCGTCGCCGAGACCGAGTGCAGAGTCGGTCAGATACGACCGTGGCGTGCTGACGGCGTCGCGAAACAGCAGGTAGCCGGGCTGTAGGAGCGGAGCGAGGATGAGAATAGAGAGGAACGCACTGTACACGGGTGCGATCAGTTGGTGACTCCTCGCTACCCGCATGGCGGCACCATAAACCGCAAATGTCGTAGTTCATTCGACAACACGCCATGATGGTGGGATGAATGTGGCCTCCCAGCGAAGTGCGGTAGTCGCTGGGGTGTCCGTTGTCGCGGCCGGCTCGATGACGGCGAATGCTGCCGCCTACCTACTGCATCTGCCTGCGAGCAGATGGCTCGGCCCGGCGGGATACAGCGAGTTCGCGAGCCTACTGGCGGCGCAGCTCATTATCGCCGTGCCGGCCCTGGCCCTTCAAATGGTCATCGCTCGTGAGGTCGTCACCTCGAGACTCGCTGGCCGGGACCGCACTCCTCAGCTGCGGCAGCTCGGATATGCGAATGCCGTACTTGTGGCGACAATCGCGGTTCTGCTGGTTCCAGTGACCGCCGCTGTGCTCAATACATCGCTTGTCGCCGCCGCTGCGGCTCTGCTTGCGGCACCGGTCCTGGTGCTGCTGGCAACCGAGCAGGGACTCCTGCAAGGCCAGCAGCGGTTCGGTGAACTCGCGGTGGTGCTGGCAGGCGCGGGTGTAGCTCGGGTTGCACCGGCTGTAGTGGCGCTCGCTCTAGGGGGCGGGCCAGCGGTCGCGCTTGCCGCTGCAGCGCTGGGGGCCGCCGTTGCGGCTGCATGCGCGAATATGCTGGTCCGGAGGGGGACCGCCGTCGAGGGGGACGGACTGGTTCGAGACAGCGACATGCGCCGCCTCAGCGTAATGACAGTGCTGCGCGCGTCGCACATCCAGCTGGCAATCGTCGTTTTCACTTCGCTGGACCTCGTGATCGCCAGAGTGGTTTTCGAAGACACCGTTGCGGGCCAGTACGCGCTGGGGGCGGTTGCAGCCAAAGTGGCCTTCTGGTTACCCCACGCGGTGGGCATAGTGATTTTCCCGCGGATGGCGAACCCTGCGCTCACCAAATCAGCTGTGCGCTTCATCGTCGTCGTCCTCGCGGGGCTCGGAGTTGCGATGGTTGCCGGGGCGGCACTGCTGGCTCCGATCGTCCCGTTCCTTGTGGGGGAGGACTATCGGCCGATAGTCGGTCTGCTGTGGCTGTTCGCGGCTCAGGGCGCGATCCTGGCGATCCTGCAGGGGATTCTCCTGTCGGCTATCGCCCGTGACCGCACAGCAGTGTCCTTCGTTGTGTGGGCCGGCCTTGGTGTCGAGGCGGTCCTGCTGCTGACACTGCCCCTCACGATCACCTCGTTCTTGATCGTCGCGATTTGCTGCGCTACGGGGACAACTGGCGTTGCGCTGGCGACGGTGATCGCCTCACTCCGGCGGTGACAGGGCATGCTGGAGCCATGACGGCATCACTCAGTGATCTTGCGCGCCAGTGGACGATTGCAGTCTCAGCGGTGGTCGCGGTAGCAGGTGCTGCCGTGGGTTCCGGGGGACTTGGCGGCACTCCGATCT
Organism: Hoyosella subflava DQS3-9A1; assembly: GCF_000214175.1. NCBI lineage: Bacteria > Bacillati > Actinomycetota > Actinomycetes > Mycobacteriales > Hoyosellaceae > Hoyosella > Hoyosella subflava. The sequence goes on along the minus strand of NC_015564.1, from coordinate 4,241,372 downwards.
CAGAAGCCGCCGAGGGCGCGCTAGCTGCCGACGCTACCTTCGTAGCTCCCGGAGGGCCAGCGTTCGCCATTTGGTCGGTGCTGTATGCGGGGTTCGCTGCACTGGCAGTTTGGCAACTTTTCCCAAACCAACGCGTAAACCCGAGGCTTCGGCAAACGGGCTGGCTCATCGCGTTGGCGTTGCTTCTGAACGGCTTTTGGCCTCTGTCGGTGCAGTTCGGCTGGCTCAACGCAAGCGTCGCTGTGATCCTCGGACTCCTCGCAACACTGGCCGTAGTTTTCGGTCGGTGCCTGCGCTCACGGCCGAACGGCTGGCTCGAAGCGGTCCTGCTGGATGGTGTGATGGGACTGTTTCTAGGGTGGGTTGTTGTCGCGACTATCGCCAACATCGCCGCCGCAGCGAAAGCGGGAGGCGTAGGGGACTTCGTGCTAGGCGGACAACCGTGGGCAGTCATCGTGCTGGTCGTTGCCGCTGGCGTTGGTGCAGCCCTGGCTCTGTTCAGTGGTGGGCGGATCGCGGTGGCCATCCCGATCGTCTGGGGGCTAGCTTGGATCGCCTTCGCGCGAATCGCTGGTGCTCCCGAATCGACCGCGGTGGCGGGCACCGCAGTAGCCGCGGCGCTGGTGGTGGCTCTTACCACTGTCTTTGCTCGAGCCACACGTATAAAGACCGGCGAGAGCGGATAGTCCAGGTGGTGGAGGAGGAGTGGTGACTGTAGAGGACCGCGTGGTTGTCGTCGGGGCCGGCATTTCGGGTCTCGTGGCGGCGAGACAATTGCAGCGTGCAGGGCTGTCGGCTGTGGTGTACGAGGCGAGTGATGAGGTGGGCGGCCGGATCCGCACCGATATCGTTGACGGGTTCCAGCTCGATCGCGGGTTTCAGGTTTTGTTGCCGGCATATCCTGAACTACGCCGGCAGGCAAGCCTCACCGATCTGAAATTGCGTGCCTTCACGCAGGGAGCCGCAGCCGCCACAGAAGACGGTCTACGCTGGCTAGCTGGACCGTGGCACGGGCGGTCGGCGCTCAAAGGCAGTGTCTCATTTGCCCTTCGCTACCCAGCGGCTGCCGTAGCGCTTTCGGCCCTGGCGGCGCGGGACGCGGTCGCTCCAGCATCCTGGCTGCGTCGCCCGATCCCTCGCAGCACGGGCGAGGAGCTGCGGCGATGGGGAGTATCCCGAGGCGCCATCGAGGAAGTCATGCGGCCTTTTCTGGCCGGAGTATTCCTCGATCCGGCGCTCGAGACTCCAGCGCGGCAGTTCCACCTGATCTGGCGATGCTTCATGCGCGGCGGCGGCTCTGTCCCCGCCGATGGCATGCAGGCGCTCCCACGGCAATTGGCTGCCGATCTCACGGAAGGCTCAGTGATCACTGGCGCCGAGGTGGACGAAATCACCGAATCTGGTGTCCGTCTGCGAAGCGGGGAGGACGTTTCCGCAGCCACTGTCATTGTCGCGACCGACGGCAGCACCGCCGCTCGTCTCTTGCCGGAGGTTGCTGCTCCGCAATGGCATGCGGTCACCACTTTCTACTACCGCGCGCCGAACACCGTCTTCGATTCGCCGACCCTGCTGGTCGACGGTCGAAGCGAGCTTCTGCTTAACACAGTTGTGCTCAGCGATGCTGCCCCGGAGTACGCCCCGCCGGGGGAGGCGCTGGTGGTCGCGTCGGTACCGGGGCACGCAGATGAGTCGCTCGAGTCGGCCGTGCGTCAGCGGCTGGGCGAGCTATACGGCTCCACCCGCGGGTGGGAATTGCTCGCCACCTATCCGATTCCGCGCGCATTACCCGTCTCGAATCCGAACCAGAGCTTGCGGCAGTCCGTTCGGGTGCGGCCGGGCCGATACGTCTGCGGCGATCACCGCGATACTAGTTCGATCCAGGGAGCGTTAGTCTCGGGCCGCCGCGCGGCGACTGCGGTCCTGAAAGACCGCGGGATGCTACCGCAGTAGGGAATTCAGGGGGTCTCATGCCTTGAAGACTCGAACTCAGTGGTGTCGATGTCGTCGATTTCGCGATGCTGTGTGTCCTCATGCGGCATGTACAGCGAAACAGCAGGATCGTCGTCTGCGGCGGCTTCATCTTCGACTGCTGTTTCACCCTCAGTCTCCCCGGGCTCTGCGGCAGACTCGTCGCGGCGTGACGCGGAGATGCCCATGAGTATTCCGAAGCCAGCCGTCAGCAGCCCGAAGAATCCAACAAGCCAGGGAGCGGCAACGGAGACGGGACCGACACTCCACACGAGCCCCACCCGGTCACGTTCTTTCTGCGCAATCGAGAGCATGCTGCTCACTGTGCTGTCGGTGTATCGGGTGTCGTAAGAGATGACCGGTACCGCGACATCGTCCGGGCCGGTGCCGAAGAACTGAGTGACCTGCTCGCGCGAATCGACAATGACACCGCTCGCCGGTTCAACCCACAGATCGCGCGTGGTCGTTGAGAACCGATTCATGAACAGGATTTCACCGCCATCAGCGTCGCCCTCTTCGCTGACACCCCAGACATCGCGGGTAAGGCCGACTCGGTTCGTCTGGTCTCTTGTTGCCCGGAAGAGATCTACCGGCTCAAGTTCCTGCTGATAGTGATACACGGTCACACCGTCGATCGATGTTTCGTCGACAAAGTCGATTTCTGTGGTTGACCGCGACATCACATCAAAGAATGGGTAGCTCCGCTTTCCCGCGCCGTAAGGGAACTTGTACTGCAGGCCGTCACGTGGAAGTGCCTCAGCGGGTCGCTCCCGGTCTGTCTGGAGCGACCCCGCAGGGTCATTAGTCGGCAGCGCAGTAGAGCGATCGACAGTGACCCGGTCGATGCTCGCGCTAAGAAGACCTCGCCCGGGCGTCGTGTCTGCGCGCAAGAGGGTCAGGCCGCCCTGCAGCGTCGCGACATCACTGTCCGCTGGATCTTCGACTGTGACGTACAACTGCTGACGAAGTGGGATGTCCGCGTCGACTGCGTCCTCCCCGTCACCCGACAGCAACGCCGCCGCATCGAGGAATTCCCCGGTCCCCTCTGACACCTGAACTGCTTCGTAGTCGAGGGGCAGCTTCTTGAGTTTCGGGATCGTGTAGAGCGGAAGCAGTACAGCGCTGACAAGGAGGAAAACGCCGAGGCCCACGAGCACGGACGCGATCAAACGCTGCGAGCCCCCAAGGCGTGATGTCATTCGGTTTCTCCTCTGAAATCGTTCAGCGCAGTCGAGCGCGCCCCGACCCTAACAGGTTCCCAGCAGGAAACGTCGAGACGAAAGCACATCAGGGCTGCATGTTGGACTCAATTCGATACCTATCGCTGACCGGATATGTGTATGATCTGCTGTTCCCCGGCACACTGGATGGGAAATGAAGGTCAAGCAGCAGGAGCGCAGCCCCGATTTACGGCCTGCGGTCGCGGGGTCAGCGGGTTTCTTGCCCGCTTTCGAAGGGATGCGCGGCGCCGCTGCGCTCGGCGTGCTGCTCACCCACGTTGCATTCCAGACCGGTGAAGTTACCGATACGGTCCTGGGCCGAGTGTGGGGGAGATTCGATCTTTCGGTCGCCCTGTTCTTCGCGCTTTCCGGGTACCTGCTGTGGCGGCCGCATTCGCGTGCGGCGCGGGGCTTTTCGGATCCGCCACGAATTGCCCGATATGTCCGCCATCGGCTGGTTCGCATCATGCCGGCCTATCTCGTGGTGGTCATTCTTGTCCTGGTGCTGCTCCCCGAGGCGCGTACGTCGAACATGCAGGTGTGGTTCGCCAACCTGACGCTCACGCAGGTGTACACGCCTTTCACTCTCGTCGAGGGCCTCACGCAGATGTGGAGCCTGTCGGTGGAGATGGCGTTTTATCTCGCGCTGCCCCTCATCGCTGTCCTGCTTACACGGCTGCGCGGACGGTACGCGGGTTGGCGAATACCCGTGATTCTTCTCACGGCCGCCGTCAGCCTCTCCTGGAAGTATGTGCCGATCGAAACAGCCGCCGGGGTGCACCACGACAATTGGCTCCCGGGTTATCTGTCGTGGTTCGCTGCGGGGATGGTCCTGGCTGAACTGGCCGTGGCGCCCGCACCCGCGATTGTCAGGATCGTTCGCGCGCGGTTTGTGATGCCGCTAGCTGCGCTTACCGCGTTCGCGGTCGCGGTCTCGCCACTTGCAGGTCCACCAGGCCTGGTGGAGCTGCACCCCCGCGAGTACGCGGTGAAGATCTTCTGCGGAGCAATGCTCGGTTTCGCGCTGCTTGCACCGATCGCTCTTGCGGAACCTGGCCACAGGCATCGCATTCTCGCGAGCCCCGCCGGGCTCATGGTAGGGCGGTGGTCCTACGGGATCTTCCTCTGGCACGTCGCGATTCTGATGGTGGCGTTCCCGATTCTGGGCGTCCCAGCGTTCTCCGGTTACATGATTCCCGTGCTCGCAGTGACGGTGGCGCTGTCTCTGGCGGTCGCGTCGGTGAGCTACGCGCTGGTCGAAGAACCGTCACGCCGCGCGCTGCGCGGATGGGAAGCACGAAAAAAGGAACGCAGCGAGCGGTCCTCGGTCGTACGCGCGGGTCACGTGCTGCCGGAGCCTCGCCGCCAGGGCGGCAAGGCTGCGATCACGACAGCGGTGACGGCTAGAAAGGCCAGCAACTGAAGCCACCCCGAATGGCCCAGGTAGCCCGACGGGGCACGCCACGGGCCGGTGGAGAGTGCCGCTGCTGCGGAGCCCATTGCCAGCGCGGAAATCCCCGTGAGGAGGCGAGAAGCGGTAGCGGGTCCCCAACGCTTCGTCACGGCGACGGCGGCGGCCGCCAGAAGCGCGGCGATGGCTGTCCCGACCGGGCCCGCGATGACGTAGACAGCGATGAGTGCGCCGAACGGGGCGATGAGGTGCGGCCTCCACGGCGTAGCCGCTTCCCTGGGACGAGCGGGACGTGTGGGTATCACAGTCAGGAAGATGAGCGGCACAAGGAGGAGGAGGCCACCAAATAGTGCCGTGCGGTATATCTGGTCGTAGCCGAAGGTCAGCGTGACCTCGCCGGAAACCCCGGACGGCACGATCCAGCCCTGCTGCCACCCGTTGACCGGCACCGGGGTCAGGACCGTCCCATTGGAATCCGTGGCTATCCACGCCTCGTTGTAGCTTTCCGGCACACCGAGGATCCGGTCTGTGTCGGCAGCCGGGATCGCCACGGTACGTTGCGTTTCTTCCCAGTTCACAACGGCAGGTGCGACGGCCGTGACTGCGCCTGGTGCCGTAGGTTCGGCAGCGAGCGTCAGAGTGTCGACGATGAAAGGCGAGCCGGGGTCTGCCGTGACTTCTACCTGGCCTGCGGGCAGGGAAAGTGTCTCTTCCCCGCACAGTTCGGCGGGTACAGGGGCTCCGGCTCGAAGCTGGGAAGCCCTAGCCGAAATTGACATCGGGACACTCGCAGTGCCTGACGTTACTTGGGGGCCGTTCTCACAACCGATTTCGATGATTCGGTCTTCATCAGCTCGCTGGACAGGGATTTCATCGTCTTCACCGAGAACCGCTAGCTCAGCGAGACCCGGTGGCATGACAGGAGACCAGCCGAACAGATCCGGTGTTCGGACCTGTTCCCAGTCGGTCAGCGTCACAGTGACACTGCTCGTGACGCGTGGTTCCATCTCGATGACCGAGTCTTCGCCCGCGCGCAAACTTGCCGTGACAGCGCTATTTCCGTTACTGACCCGGACTTCTGTCGGTCGTGCGGGGGCCGGACCGGCAGCGGGCGTGATCCGGACGGCCCGCACCATCTCAGGCTCAGGGAGTCGCAGCGTAAGGCTGGGCCGCGCGTCATCGGCGGGAGTTGACCCCAGGGGGGCGTACCACACCGTAGTCGGGTCACCGTCTGCCGCAGCGAACGCGTTCCCGCGAGGATCGTCGATGCTGCTGGCGCCTTCGACGGAAAGGGCGCTCTCGTCCGTGAGAAGCTCATCGAGCCCATCGCCGGGGACAGCGCGGACCGTCATCTCTGGGGTCACTTCGACCGGCTCTTCGACAACGATACGGCGGTTCAATTCGCCTGCTTCTTCGGGGGCGAGGGCTAAGTCCGGCGCGCACAGGACCTGGTCTGGTCCGTCAACGCAGGCACGCCTGCCCGGAAACTCCTGACCCAATTCCCAGGCGGTGACTGGAGCCTGGGTGGTTAGTGGGGGCAGTGTCTGGATACGGCGAACGGGGACCTCACGACCGTTGGCTTCTACTGCGACGTTCGCGATGCCGAACTGATCCCCCCGCGTTCCAGTGTCGGTGCTTCGCGCAGTAATGCGAACCCAGTCAGTAGGACCCGCGGGGACTGCGACAGTGACCGGTTCTCCCGGGGACTCGACGATTGCGGTTGTCGACCCGTTTGGCGTAGTCACGTCGAGTACCCGTACGGTCGGGCCAATCGCCTCCGGGCTCGTCGTAACTCGTAACAGGACCCGCTCCAGCGGTTCGGGGAAATCCAGGCGCAGCCACTGTCCCACCGCAGCCTGAAAAGTGCTGCTCAGCCACGATGTGTCGGGATTTCCGTCCACCGCAGACGCCGGCCCACGCCCGGGCTGCACGGCACCAAGCTGGGCGGCGTCGCCCGCTGAGGAGGAAACGGTGACACTCGCGCCTTCGGACTCGGCGACGATGAGCGGGGCACTCGCGGCATAGTCGGGGACCCGGTTCTGGGTACGGCGCGGGTCCTCAGGCGCGAGCACCGCTGAGCGCTGGTGGTCTACCCTGCCGAAGTCGGTCTCGCGGGCTCGCGGGGTGTCGGTGACGGTCACCCCGCCGATCGGAAGCTCGGCACGTTCAGCGTCGCTGCTGATCAGAATGGGCACCGGCGCGCCGTCCGTTTCCGGTCTTTCGTTAATCCGGACGAGGCTCTCTGGGCCACCTTGAACGATCGGGACGGCATCACTGTCAACCAGGTACGGCCCTGATGGCCATTCGCTCCCCACCGTGACGCGGTAGATCTCCACCGCGGGGAGCGGAACACGCAACCCCGCGCCACGCACCGCCGTGTTGCGCGCCGCAGCGTCGCCAGAGTCACCGAATTCGGCGACCTTCTCGAACCCCGGAGAAGTCTGTAGCGACTGCCTAACCAGAAGGGGGGGAACCGTGCGCGACGTTTCGGGATCAAGATCATTTCTAACGACAAGGTAGCGATACCCTTGAGCGAGCAGTGCCGGTGCAAGCCCAGGGGACGACCGGCCGTCGGCCAGAACCCGCTGCATGGCGTCGAGCGACCTGATGCCACCGGGCGGAATCAGCGGGATCACATCCCGCACTCCCCATGGGGTCTGAGTGAGCGGCTGGAGTGGTTCATCGCGCGTCAGGCCCCAAGTCTGCGACCCGAACGGTGACGCGGGAACGACCAGTGCGCGGTCTGCTGTAGCACCGTCTCCTGAGTTGTCAGCGAGCCAGACGGCCGCCTGCTCCCAATGGTCAGGAATCTCGCTGTATGCGCCCCGCGGCGCGAGCTTCCCTGTCCACGCCACAGAAGTGGCCACGACGAGAGCAATGATTGTCAACGTGCCGACCGCGACGAGGGGGTGACGCTCCGGGCGGGCGAAGGCAGTCCGCCACTCGTCGCTCCGGACCGCACCCGGGAGCGGCACGCGTCCGAGCAAGTGCGCAATTCCAAGCACGATCGGTAACCTGATCAGCGGCTCGATCTTGTGAACGTTTCGCAGCGGCGCACCGCTGCCATCGAGGAACGCGCGGACCTGATCCGCAATGGGGGAGCCGAGATCCCCGGCGTAACCCGCCCCAATGCCGGCGAGGCCGACAACCAAGATGAAGACGAGCCGCCCTTTCGCTGGCATACCTCGCATACACAAGCCAGCTAGCCCAGCTGCCGCGACAGCGCCGGTTGCCAGCACGGTCACCGGTTGCGTCACAAGGGCTGCTCCAGCGACCCGGTCGGGTGACACGAACGGTGCCCAGCTGTCGGTTCCGCGCAGCACCTCGACCAGCGATGTCCAGCGCGTCGTCGTCCCCGCTGACTCGATATAGTCCAGGAACGGTGGACTTACCGCCCCCATGAGGAAGAGCGGGATCACCCACCACAGGGTCGCCATCAGGCCAAACGGAACCCACCATGCGGTGAATGTGAGCCAGCGCCGATTCGGGCGATGGGCAATCCACCAGAGCAGAGCGAGCGCGGCGCCGCCCGCCGTCGCGACCGCATTGATCGCGCCCATGCATGCCACCGCGAGAGCGGACCCAGCTGCGAGCTGCCACAGCGGACGACGTGATGTCCCGCCAAGAGCGAGTATCACGGGGAGCAGCGCCCACGGAGCGAGCATCATTGGTGTGGTCTCCGACGAGATCGCTCCGATGGTCGTCAGCACACGGGGTGACAGCGCAAACGCTGTCGCGGCGATGACACGCGAGGGGCGGCTGCCGATCCCTAGAGCTTCCGCAACACGGATGATCCCCCAGAATCCCGCCGTAAGGAGGAGCGCCCACCACAGTCGCTGTGCCACCCAGGCGGGGATGCCCACGGAATCGAGCACAACAAAGAATGCACCGTGGGGGAAGAAATAGCCGTAAGCCTGATTCTGTACCTGGCCGAAGGGTGACAGACTGCTCCACAAGTGTGCCGCGCGACCGAGAAAGCCCTGTGGATCGACCGAAAGGTCAAGCTTGGTGTCTGCAACAATCAGGCCAGGCGACTGCGCGAAACTGAGAAGCAGAGCAACGCCGAACGCAAGAAACAGCCCACGCCGCGGCAATGGACTGCATGATTGGCGGGAAAGCTCGGGTGTCAAAACCCCTGGATGCCCCGGTCGCTGCTAGCGCGTTCCGTATTCGGGCTGGTTCAGCAGACTGTCCTGTTCCTGCACCACACGGTCGATGTCGGGGCGTGCGCTCTGCTCGGCAAACGTCGTGCCCGTGATCACCAGAGCGAACGCGAGAGTCGTGCCCGCGAAGGCACTAATTGCCCCGGGGATCAAAAACCTCATATGAACTCTCCTCGTTGCTCTGCCTGACCAGATCCAGAGTAGTGCCTCCGGCTAGCATGGCCCAGCATTGCTGTGATGTAACCCATAGACGTGTCGAGCGTGTCCTTAGGTAGTTTTTAGCATCTTTTCACCCTCGGCGCTGAAAGCGCTGAGTAGTGTGCGCAGTTTCACCGTTGTTTCGGCGAGTTCGTCGTGCGGTCTCGAACCTCGGACAATCCCCCCACCAGCGAAAGCGCGGGCGGTGTTGCCCCGAAGTTCCGCACAGCGGATGGCCACCATCCACTCGCCGTCACCGGCCGCGTCACACCACCCGACCGCCCCAGCGTAGAAGCCCCGGCTGGCTTCGTGCTCATTAATCGCGCGCATCGCGGCATCGTGCGGGGTGCCGCACACCGCTGGGGTGGGGTGAACCGCCAGCGCAAGGTCCAGCGCTGTGGTTCCACTGTCGCGCAGCTCACCAGTGATCGGGGTGCCGAGATGCCAGACGTCCGGAGTGGCGAAGAGCGCAGGCGTATCCGCAATCGCGAGTTTCCTGCACAGGGGCGTGAGCCGGGCGCGCATCCAGTCGACGACGAAAGCGTGTTCGTGCTGATTCTTCACTGAGGAGAGCAGATCTGCGGCGCGGGCTTCATCGACGGCCGGATCTGTAGAACGCGCCGCCGTCCCTGCGAGCGGCCAGCACGAAACGGTGGTGCCTTCGCGGCGAATGAGGGTTTCGGGGCTAGCTCCGACCAGGTAGCTGTTGGTGTATGACGCACCCGCCGGCGAGAGGTCTGCGCAGAATCCGTTCCCCACGTGGTCGAGTTCGACAAGACGTGCGAGTAGCGACAACGGCGGAATGTCGGCACCACAACTCACGAGTACAGATCGCGCGGCCACAACTTTCTCCAGCACTCGCGCGTCAACCATCGCCAGAAGGTTTTCAACGACTCGGATGTGCTCACTAGGAGTGGGGCTTTCGGCAACGATGCGCCCGTGTGGAAGTGGTGGCAGACCAGGCGGAGCCTGCCACGGGCCGCTGTGAAACTCGTGCCGTTCGGGGCTGAGAAGAGCGCAGCGATCTTCTGCGCGGAAGGGGATCGCACCGACGACAATCGGGGCTGATCCGGTTCGCAGCGCAGACCGGGCTGCGGTGATATCCCCATAGGTGGCGCGCACCCCCGACGCGACCAGGGTTCGGTGCGGCCGCGACAGCACAAATCCGGCGTGATCCACATTGGTGAGTATCGCGTGACCGCTCGGCGGCGTGGGCGCCGGGTCTGGTGAGGTCAGCGTTCTTCGTTGGGCGGAACGATCAGAACCGGGCGGTGACAGTGCTTGAGTACCTGGTCAGCAACGCTGCTGTGCAGCAGTGCCCGAACACCCGTGGCACCGCGCGTGCCCGTGACGATGATTGCTGCGTCCAATTCGTCAGCGGCATCGACGATCGCCGCCCACACGGTGGTTTCCGTTTCGACACAGCGGCCGTCGGCCTGCAGGCCGGCCTCTTCCGCGAGCCGCACGCCCTCGGCGTTAACGGCCTTGGCGTCGGTGAGGGCAGCGTCTTCTTGCTGGATGTCGGGAACCCAACCTGGCTGCATCACGCCGCTGAGACCAGAGATGCGCGCAGCCTGCCGCGCCAACGGTTCCCAAGCGGTCACGACAAGCGCGCGTCCCGCGCTGAGAAAGTGCCCGGCATATCGAATCGCGCGTTGTGCGTTCTCGGAGCCGTCGTATGCGACAAGGATCAGATCAGCTGAGCTGGGCGCCATCGCTTCCCTCCCAACAACATGGTGCCTCGCGGGCAGCTATCGGACGAATCCGGCGATGCAGTCGAGCCTACCCTGCGCAGCCGTCGTTCGGCAGCAACCTCAGCCCGCGCCGGTAGGATTCGGTGCAGTCGGCCGAAAGGGAGAACGGATGAAGCTGTACAGCCGGGCAACGCGAGCGCTCGCACGACCCGTCGCCGCTGCTGCGATTGCATCGGCCCTGGCTGCGTCGACGCTGGCGTGCACAGCATCGGACACCGAAGAGGGTGGCGCACCGGCTACAGATACCTCGCCCGCAGCACTGACGACAGGCAATGCGTCACCGGCGCCGACGTCGGAACCGCCTGCGGTAGCGGCATGTTCATCCAGGGACGAGTTCCTTGCGCAACTCACCACACGCCAGAAGCTGGCACAGCTGCTGAACGTCGGTGTCACCGGGAAGGCTGACGCGCTGAGCGTGGTAAACGGCGAGAACATCGGCGGAATCTTCGTCACGAGCTGGGCCGACCCGAACTTCCTCGCCAGCGGTGAAGTCCGCGACGTGGCGGCGGAATCAGCAGTGCCGCTCATGGTGACGATCGATGAGGAAGGCGGGCGTGTAAGCCGCGCTTCCCACGTAATCGGTCAGGCGCCCTCGGCCCGTCAGGTGGCGCAGACACTGACGGTTGATGAGACTTACGAGCTGGCGAGGGAACGCGGTGGTGCGCTGCGCGAGCTAGGAGTCACTGCCGACTTCGCCCCTGTCGTGGATGTGACCGTCCAGGCTGACAGTGAGGTGATTGGGGACCGCGCATTTGGCGCCACCCCCGAAGCCGTCACGGAATACGCCGGAGCATATGCCCGTGGCCTGCGCGACGCGGGCGTCCTTCCAGTCCTCAAACATTTCCCCGGGCACGGGAGTGGGACGGGCGACTCGCACTATGAAGGTGTGACCACCCCACCGCTCGATGACCTCATCGAGTGGGACCTCGTGCCGTACCGCAACCTCATTGACGTGGGTGCGGCCGTCATGGTCGGCCACCTCACTGTGCCCGGACTGACCGAAGAGGGTCTGCCGTCGAGTCTCAGCCCGGCGACGATGTCGCTGCTCCGCGACGGCGAAGGCTATGGCGCTGAGCCTTTCGATGGTTTGATCTTTACTGACGACCTGGGAAGCATGCGCGCGGTCACGGACCACTTCGACATCACCGAGTCGGTACTTCGTTCATTGCAGGCCGGAGCAGATGTTGCCCTCTGGATCTCGACTGACGCGGTGACCGACGTTCTCGACCGCCTGGAGGATGCTGTCGAAAGCGGCGAGCTGCCGCTTGACCAGGTTGAACAGTCAGCGGTACGCGTCGGTGTTGCGAAGGGCCTCGTAGACTGCTGAAGTTTGATTGGGCACGTCCGCTGCCGTGATCCGCTCCACCCCGTAAACTTACCCCCGGGTAAGTTAGGGAAGTGTGGGTGGCACATCGATGACTGGACGGCCGAAGCGATTGCCGCGAGCGATCCGTGAGCAACAGATGCTTGACGCAGCGATCGATGTCTTCGCGGAGCATGGTTACCACGCGGCCTCGATGAACGCGATCGCTGCGCGCGCGGAGATATCCAAACCGATGCTGTATTTGTATTACGGATCAAAGGATGAACTCTTCGCGTCGTGCATCCGGCGCGAGAGCACGCGATTCCTCGATGCGCTCACCGGTGCAGCCGACCCGAGCCTGTCGCCGAGAGAACAACTGACACACGGAATCAGGGCCTTCCTAGGCTTTGTGCACGAGAACCGTCAGTCGTGGCACGTCATGTACCGCCAGGCGATGTACCAGAAGAGCTTTGCTGATCTCGTCACGGGCAGCCGCGAGCGCGCGATCGAACTCACCGCCTTGATCCTGCGGTCCAGCAGTCGGGAGCCGCACAGCAACGAGCAGTTCCGGCTGATGGCATCGGCGCTTATCGGTGCGGGCGAAGCGGTAGCGGATCGCATCGCCGATGGGTCAATTGACAAAGAAGCTGCCGTAGATCTTCTCGTCAACCTCGGCTGGCGTGGTCTCGCGGGGAAGAAGCCGCAGTGATGTAGCCGTACCCACCGTGGAGGTGGATTTGGCTACATCAGGTGATATGTGCCGGAAAGCGCAGAACGCCCCGGCCCCCACGAGGGGTGCCGGGGCGCTCCAAATACGCCGTAGAAACTACCGCGCCTCGATCTTCGCGGTCAGATGAGCATGTTCCTTCTTCGGGTGGCGCAGCGCGAGTTCCCACCCGCTGTCGGTCTTTCTCGTGAAGACGGCGACCTTGGCGGGAAGCAGCACCGGCTTACCGAAGTCGACGGTGTACGTCGTTGCATCGGGAACGCGGCCTTCCAGGATTCCAAGTGCCGCTGCGCAAGTCCACATTCCGTGTGCGATCACGGTGGGGAAACCGAACGCTTTCGCACCGATCTTCGACACATGGATCGGGTTGCGATCCCCCGATACGTCTGCGTACTTCGCAATCTGCTTGCCAGTCACCTTGATGGTGGTGGTGGGCAGTTCGCCAGCAGCGCCGGGAGCCTCGTCGATCTTCTCGGGCCGGGGCTGATCACTCAGGCTGGTCCGCTGCTTACGCAGGAACGTGCTGACCTGGCGCCACGCGAGTTCGCCCTCGATCGTGATCTCGGTGACCAGATCAACGAGCAGGCCGTTTCGATGTTCACGCATGTTCTCGGCGTGCACATCAATGGTGAGGGTTTCGCTCACGGAAATCGGGCGGATCTGCTCGATCTTGTTGGACATGTGGACCATGCCCATGGCGGGCAGTGGAAAGTCCTTCGAGACGAGCAGATTCATCACAGCCGGAAAGCTCAGCACGAACGGGTAAGTGATCGGCAGGGTGTCGCGCAAGCGCAGACTGCACACCTTCACGTATTCGGCGAGATTGTTCGCGTCGATCTTCACGTCAGCGATGCGAAGAGTCCGATCTGGGAGCCCTTCTGCCTTCGCACCGGGGAGCGGCAGCATGCCAAGAACTGCCTTGGCATAGTTCTGCAGCATGCCCTGCTGGTCGAGGATCTGAATGTTCTTTTCCGCCATCATGCACCCAGGAGGCTCTGGCCGCAGACGCGTACCGTGTTGCCGGTGGTTGCACTCGAAGCGGGGCTGGCAAAGAACGCGATCGTTTCTGCGACGTCCACCGTCTGACCGCCCTGGAGGAGCGAGTTGAGGCGGCGTCCGACCTCCCGCGTCGCAAGCGGAATTGCGGCGGTCATCTGCGTCTCGATGAAACCGGGCGCTACCGCGTTGATTGTGATTTCTTTCTTGGCAAGGTCGCTTGCCTCAGCGTCGACCATGCCAATGACACCGGCCTTCGAGGCTGCATAGTTGGTTTGCCCGCGGTTACCGGCAATGCCTGCGATCGACGAGACGTCGACGACCCGGCCGCCTTCCTTGAGGCCACCGTTCGCGGCAAGGGCTTCGGTGATGCGCTTCGGCGCGAGCAAGTTGACGCCGATGACCGAATCCCAGCGTGCATCGTCCATGTTCGCAAGCGTCTTGTCGCGAGTAATACCGGCGTTGTGCACGACGACATCGAGCCCGCCGAACCGCTCAGCGGCCTCTGCGATCTTCTCTGCGGCATCGGCAGCTGTGACATCGAGAGCGAGTGCTACGCCGCCGATCTTGTTCGCTACCTCAGACAGTGCGTCACCGGCTGGCGGAATGTCAGCCACGATCACCTTGGCGCCATCACGGGAAAGCACCTCAGCGATGGTCGCACCAATGCCGCGGGCGGCGCCGGTGACAAGCGCAACCTTCCCGTCGAGTGGTTTGTCCCAGTTCGCTGGAGCAGTGGCCGACTTCTCGTTGACTCGGATGACCTGAGCGTCCACGTACGCGGACTTCGCGGAGAGCACGAAGCGAAGCGGCGCCGCGAGGCCCGAGAAATCTGTCTTCGCCTTCGGTGAAACGTAGATCAGGTTGCAGGTGGCGCCCCGCCGGAGTTCCTTCGCCACCGACCGGGTGAACCCTTCGAGGGCGCGCTGAGCAATCCGCTCATCGGTCTTGCGAACCAGCTCGGGCGTCGTACCGACAACCAGGACGCGCGCCGACGGTGCGGTTTTACGCATCAGCGGCTGGAAGAAGGTGTAGAGCTGCTTCAGTTCCTCGATCGTTGTGATGCCTGTCGCATCGAAGACGATTCCGCCGAACTTTTCGGTGTCGTCACCGGCCAGCTCGTAGTCAGAAAGCAGATCGCGGATCGGTTCGACGAGACGCCCTGAACCACCCACCAGGAGCGGGCCGGGGAGAGGCGGCTCGCCCTCCTTGTAGCGGCGCAGCGTTTCAGGCTGCGGCAAACCGACCTTGCTCGCGAGGAATGCCCCCGGAGCGGACGAAATCAGTGTTGAGTACAGATCGGAGCTTCCCTTTTTAGACACGGGCCACCTCTCGTGAGTGATGTCACTCTGTTGCCATCTTTGCAGTTTCACTACCGCGTGGATTGCCGCCGTAAACGCCGTTGTGCATGGCGTTCGCCGGTTACCCCCCGACGCGTTGTATCCTGCACGAATGTACGGCGGAATACGCGGTATCGACAACCAACTTACCGGTGAGTAAGAATACGCGGTAGTCCAACACTCCCGAATTGTATGGAGACGCAAAGTGGCAACCTCGAAGGCTAACGCTCCCGAAGGGCGTCAGACCAAGCCCGTCGCGATTATCGGCGGCAATCGTATTCCGTTCGCTCGGAGCAACAAGACGTACGCCAAGGCTTCGAACCAGGACATGTTCACCGCAGCACTGGACGGTCTTGTCAGCCGGTTCAGCCTGCAAGGTGAGCGTCTGGGACTTGTCGCGGGCGGTGCTGTTCTCAAGCACAGCCGCGACTTCAACCTGATGCGCGAATCGGTGCTTGGTTCCGCGCTGTCGCCTTACACGCCTGCGGTCGACGTTCAGCAGGCATGTGGCACCGGTCTCACCGCACTGAGCATCGTCGCCGACCAGATCGCGCTCGGCCGCATTGACGCTGGAGTCGGCGGTGGCAGCGACACAACCTCCGACGCGCCCATTGCGCTCAACGAGGAACTCCGCGGCGTTCTCCTGGACCTCAACCGCGCGAAGACCGCCGGCCAGCGACTGAAGCTGCTCGGCAACCTGCGTCCGAGCCAGATTGTGCCGTCAATCCCCGAGAACGGTGAGCCCCGCACTGGCCTATCCATGGGTGAGCACGCGGCGATCACTGCCAAGGAGTTCGGCGTCAGCCGTGAGGCGCAGGATGAGCTGGCGGTCGCTTCGCACCAGAACATGGCGTCGGCGTGGGACAAGGGTTTCTTCGACGACCTCGTCACGCCTTACCTCGGTTTAGCTCGCGATGACAACATGCGTGGAGACTCATCCGTGGAGCGGCTCGCGAAACTGAAGCCGGTCTTCGGTGTCTCGCTCGGCGACGCGACGATGACCGCAGGAAACTCGACACCACTGACGGATGGTGCGTCAACGGTGCTGCTGTCGAACGACGAGTGGGCCGCGGAACGCAACCTGCCGGTACTCGCGTACCTCCGCGACTACGAAACAGCTGCGGTTGACTTCGTCCATGGCCCCGATGGCCTGCTCATGGCGCCAACCTATGCGGTGCCCCGCATGCTTGCGCGCAACGGCCTCACACTTCAGGATTTCGACTTCTACGAGATCCATGAGGCGTTCGCGTCTGTCGTGCTCTGCACCCTCCAGGCGTGGGAGTCCGATGAGTACTGCAAGGAGCGCCTCGGCCTCGATAGTGCTCTCGGCAAAATCGACCGGAGCAAGCTGAACGTCAACGGGTCGTCGCTTGCTGCGGGACACCCGTTCGCAGCTACTGGTGGCCGCATCGTCGCGTCCGTTTCCAAAATGCTCGCTGAGAAGGGCTCTGGCCGCGCACTGGTTTCCGTCTGCGCTGCAGGTGGGCAGGGTGCAGTCGCCATCATCGAACGGTAAGAGTTTCGCCCTGAATCGTGAAGGACTTTCCCTCGTGCGGAGGGAAAGTTTTTCACGATTTTTCTGTAGGTAACACGACCGCGGTGCTGTGCGATACGCAAGTAGTCCCGCGCTGACATCCGACCCCCGACCCGGTGGAAGCGCGGGATTCTTCGTTGTGTGACACCGGGAGCCGATTCGCCGGCTTCTCCGGGCAGCGCTTACGCTAGAGCGGAACTGGGACAAAGCGCGTGTTCTTCAGCGACACCCGTATGGGGAGGCAGGGGTAGGCACAGTGGCAGGCAATGATCAAGGTGGATCAAAACGAGGTTTCCGCACGATCGTCGTCACCCTCGCTGGGCTGATCGTCATTGCCGCCGTCGCGTACATCCTCGATTGGGTAACCTCGAGCGGCAAAATCCCGAGGGGCGTTACGGTTGCCGCCGTTTCAATTGGGGGTCTGACGCCTGAGCAAGCTGAAGCCCGGCTGCGACGCGAGATCGAGCCGCGCATCGACGAGCCGTTCACGGTGGTAGGCGGGGACGTGCAAGTGGACCTCCTGCCGTCCGAATCAGGGCTCAACCTGGACTGGGACGCGACTGTGGATAGGGCGGGCAGTCAGCCGATCAATCCGCTGACTCGATTGATGGCGCTATTCCGTGAGCGCGAAATCGGATATGTCAGCGCGGTGAACGACCCCCAACTCGATGCTGCACTTGATGATGTGCGCGAAGAGATCGACCGCGAAGCCGTGGAAGGGGACATCGAATTCGACGGTGCAACACCAGTCGCGGTTGAACCACTCGATGGGCTTGTCGTAGAGCCAGAACGAGCGCGCGAGGTGATCATCGAGAACTGGCTGGCTCGCGAACCGGTCGAATTGCCTGTTGAGGTGGACGAGGTCACGGTCACCCCGGAAGGGGTCGAAAGCGCGATGCGTGAGATCGCGGAGCCCGCTGTCGCGACATCCCTCGTCGTCATCGGCGAAGATGACACGGAAGCTGTGCTCGAGCCCGAGGAAGTTGGGGACTTCCTCAGTTTCCAGCCCGATCAGGATGGTGGCCTCGAACCTCTCTATGACGTCAATGCGGCATCCACGATACTTTCGCCGCAGCTCGCGGACACCGAATCTCCAGCGGTGGATGCGACAGTGCGGGTCGGCTCGGAAGGTCCGGTCGTTGTGCCGCACCAGGACGGGCGCGGCGTGGATTGGGACGAGACATTCACCGATATCGACAATTTGATGCGTGAGACGTCGAACCGGACCGTGACCGCCACGTACAGGACCACTGACGCTCAGTTCACGACTGAAGAAGCTGAAGAACTGGGTATCAACGAAGTCATCGCGGAGTTCACGACGGGTGGATTCACTCCAAATTCTGGTGTCAACATCCGGCGCGCGGCAGAGCAAGTCAACGGAGCCGTGATCAAGCCGGGGGAGACCTTCTCACTCAATGATCACACTGGTCCGCGCGGCTACGCGCAGGGTTACATTGACTCCGGCATCATTTACAGCGGGCGTCCGTCAACAGCGGTCGGCGGTGGCGTCAGCCAGTTCGCGACGACCCTATACAACGCGGGATACTTCGCGGGTCTCGACGATATCGAGCACACCGAGCACAGCTATTACATTTCTCGCTATCCCGCCGGCCGGGAAGCAACAGTGTTCGAGGGCTCGATCGACCTGCAGTTCCAGAACCCGTACGACACCGGCGTCCTCCTCGAAGCGTACGGAGACATGTCCTCGGTGACTGTCCGGGTGTGGGGCACCAAGACGGTAAACGTGGAGTCCATTAACGGCGGACGCTGGGACTATACGCAACCGCGGCGGATCGTGCTCCCGGCTGGGCCGAACTGCCAGCCCAGTAGTGGCGGGCAGGGCTTCACGACAAGCGATACGCGTGTGATCACCGACGCGAACACCAACGAAGAGATCTCACGCGAGACACGAACAGTGACGTACGAGGCGCAGCCCGTCGTTGTGTGTGAACAGCCGACTCCGCCGCCCGCGCGGGAGCGCGACAGCGACGATGACGACGACGACAACGGTGCCCCGAGTGCCCCTCGGGACGACCCGGCACCCGAGCCGCCTCCCGCCGGAAACGGTGATGAACCGCCAGCTGAGCCCGAAGGTGAGTGAGGACCGAATGACAGTGGCCGAAACGTACTCAGCGCTCGTCGCTCGTGAGAGTGGCGATGGTGTGGTCTTAGCCGCGGAGGAGCGCAACGAATCTGATTTGCCGGCAGGCGAACTCACCATCGCGGTTCATTATTCGAGCGTTAACTTCAAGGATGCGCTCGCGGTGAGCCCGCGCGGAGGGGTAGTCCGGGAATACCCCATTGTCCCGGGCATCGATCTAGCAGGCGAAGTAGTTGCGTCAGAACACCCCGGCTTTGTCGCTGGTGACCTGGTGCTCGCCCACGGGTATGAGATCGGGGTCAGCCGCGACGGTGGATTCGCGGAATTCACGCGCGTACCGGCTGATTGGGCAGTGAAACTCACCGCCTTGTCACCTAGGGAGGCCGCGACAATTGGCACCGCCGGTTTCACCGCCGCGTTGAGCGTTGCTGCGCTGCTGGACAATGGCGTGACACCAGAGTCGGGCCCGGTGCTGGTTACCGGCGCGACTGGAGGCGTGGGCAGCGTCAGTGTGGACCTGCTTGCTGGACTGGGGTTCGAAGTTGTTGCGTCAACTGGTAAGTCCGATGCCCATAGCCTGTTGCGTGAACTCGGTGCAGCTCGGGTAATCGGTCGGCTTCCGGAAGATCCTGACGCCAAGCCGCGACCCCTCGGCCGGTCGGAATGGGCTGCCGCAGTCGATTGCGTGGGAGGGGCGACACTCGCATACGTGCTGAGCACGATGAGGTACGACGGTGTCGTCGCGGCAAGCGGCCTCACCGGTGGCCCCGGGCTCAACACGACAGTGTTGCCGTTCATACTTCGAGGAGTTCGCTTAGTCGGTATCGATTCGGTGCAACTGGGTATCGAACGTCGGCGTGAGGTGTGGGCGCGGCTGCAGACGGACCTTCGCCCGAAGCACCTTCAACTCGTCACGAACGAGGTTGCCGCGCGCGACGTTAGTGACGTCCTCGCCACCATCAAGAAAGGTGGGGTGACGGGTCGGACCGTGGTGCAGATCCAGGGTGGATTCTGATCCTCTTTAGACCTTGAGGGCTGGGTGCAGCCTCTTCATCGTCCACTCTTGTTGTCGCCGCGCAGAGATTGCCGCAACCGCGATCGACGCGACGAGCAGCCCCACCAGTACAGCGACGGAAGTCCAGAGTCGGCCGTCTGCGCCGCCGATGATCAGCTGCCGCAGTCCACTGACCGAGTAGCTCATTGGTATGTACGGGTGTATCACCTCGAACAGTCGGCCCGTCGTTTCCGTCGGGTAAAGGCCACCCGCGGATACCAGCTGGATCATCAGGAGTGCCAGAACAGCGACGCGCGCTGTGGACGAGCCAAGCACCACAAACACTGCCTGAGTGAACGCCAGGAAAGAAAGGCCTGTGAGCACGAGGAATCCGAGCATCCCAGGGCCGTTGCTGGGTTCGAGACCGATAAGATAGCGGATCACGGCGTACATCACGACCCCCTGCGCGACGCTGATCACCGCCGCTGGCCAGTACGACGCCAGCACCGTCCGAAGCCCGCCCAGGCCGGCCGCGAGCGCACGAGTCTGAATGGGCCTCATCACCATCCAGATAATGAACCCGCCGATGAACAGTGCGAGCGAGATAAAGAATGGTGCTACGCCGGTACCGAAGTTCGCAGCGGAAGCCAGGTTACGCTGGTCGAGTACCAAAGGCCCACCGATAACCTCTGCGCGCCCGGCCCGCTCCCGCTGGTCCCATTCGGGGATCTGCTGAGCTCCTTGCGCGAGGCCCGTGGCGAGCGCGTTCGCACCATCATCAAGCTGCGCCGTACCGGCACCGAGTTGCCCGACCCCGTCCACCAGCGCGTCGCCGCCTGTGGCGAGCAGCTGAAGACCAGCGCTAAGTTCGCCTGCGCCTGCGTTGAGCTCATTGGCTCCGTCCCTCAACTGGATGATCGCGTCGGTCAGTTCGCCCCCGCCGTCAGCAGCGAGCGCTAGCCCGGTGCGGAAGGGGCTAGTGGGATCTCCGAGCTGGAATGCGAGTTGCGCCGCTCCGTCGCGCAACCTGCGAAGATCGCTCAACTCGTTTGGTCCCAGACCTTCGCGGTCGATCTGTGCCCGCAGGTTCTCGAGCTCCCTAGCGGCGTCGTGCACTGCAGGGTGGGGGACCGCGTACAGGTGGTCCGCCTTGAGTTGGATGAGTCCAGTTATTTCGGCTTGCCGTGCGCCGAGGACATCTAGCTGGTCAACGAGCAGGCTCACTGCCTGACTCAGCTGAATAGCGCCATCTCCGAGTTGCCGCGCGCCATCCTCGAGTTCTCGCAGCCCCCCAGCTAGGGGCAGTACACCCTCAGCGAGCTGATCGACCCCGCTGCTGAGCTGGCCGGTGCCGTCAGCAAGTGCTGACGCTCCTTCGCTCGCGGTTCGCAGGTTCGTCGCGAGGAGGTTCGCGCCATCATCGAGTTCCGCAACGCCAGCACGGAGTTCCCCAGTGCCACCTGCGAGCTGTCGGCCTCCGTCCGCCGCCTCGACTAGGCCGCCCCGCACGGTTTGCAGACCGAACAAGACCTGATCGACTGCCTGAGCACCGATTTGCTCGGAGAGGACGTTGAGGATCCTGGACATCGCTGTTTCTGCGATTGTCGTGCCGATCGCGCTTGTTGCGTCGTTGTAGGTTACGTTGATCACCGCGCGGCGTGGATTCTCACCTGACGGTGATGTCACTGCTTCACTGAAATCTGTGGGGAATTCAACCGCAAAGTAGTATCGTCCGTCTTCCACTCCGGCCTGCGCTTCCGCGAGGGATACGCGTTCCCAGCCGAGATCTCCGCGCCGGACCAGTTCTCGTGTGACTTGCTCACCAACGCGTACGGTCACCCCGTCGACTAGCGCGCCGTAGTCGCTATTGACTATCGCCACAGGCATCCGGTCGACGTTGTCGAGCGGATTCCAGTACGCCCAGAGGTACATCGCCCCGTACAGCAGGGGCAGGAAGATGATCGCGACTAGGGCCAGGCGTGGCAGGCGTTCCCGGCTGAACCTCCGGAGCTCGGAGCCGAATGAGAATGCAGCAACCATGTCAAAGTCTCCGAATAGCCTTAGCGGGCAGCCTGCGGCGTGCGGCGAGTCTCGGTGCCGGGGTCGAGGTGACAGATCGTCTGAGGGTCACCGATGCTGTCCGCCGCCGTAGTGACGACTGCGCATGTTGACGCTATGGCCCTGAGCCGTTCCGTGAAGTAGACCCTGTCTGCGTTGCTTTCAATCTGTTCGAAATCGTCAACGGCGAGCAGGTAGGGGTCTCGAATCAGCGCGAGGGAAACCTGCAATAGCAGACGGTCGAGTTGGCCTAGCTCCCAGATGACCGTGTTTGCGGAGGGGATTGCCCGGTCGCCGAACACCAGTTCGCACACGTCAGCTACGGCAGCGTCCTTCACCTTCCGCACCGGGCGATACCAGGGTGCAGCCCACGTACGGCGCTCCCGGATCGCTTCACCGACGGTCACCGCCTCGTCGAGATCGTCGATTTCGGCGAACCCCGCGATCGCCGTGTACGACCGAATACGGCGTCCCTTCTTCGGATAGGGCAGGCCCAGGATCGTCAGGTCTCCGGTGGCTTGGCGCATGCGGCCAGTGATGGTCAGTAGCAGGGACGTCCGCCCTGAGCCAGGTGGGCCCTGAATGACCGTTAATTCTCCGTCAGGAACATCGAAAGTGCACGGCCCGTAGACTCGCCCCCGCGCACCTTTCAGCTCAATCCCTCGTGCGGACACGACTGGAGGCTCACTTCCGCCCGCATCATCGTGCTGGGAATCGTCCGCGTCAGTCATGTTTGGTGATCTTTCCACGTTGAGCACTGCTCGGCAGCGTAGTCCTCATCCTCGGACTAAGAACGAGCGGGGTGTTGCTGCGCTAGCGCGCAGCAACACCCCGCTCAGTGGAGAGAAAACTCTAGCCGGAAGCGATCAGAACGCTGCCTCGTCGAGTTCCATGATGTCGAGATCGATGTTCGCCAGAACCGTACGGATCGCGTTGATCTCCGGAAGGACGTTCTTGGCGAAGAACGACGCCACGGCAACCTTGCCCTCATAGAAGGCCTTGTCCTTGTCGCTGGCGCCCTTGTCGAGCGCAGCAAGCGCCACTTCCGCCTGGCGGAGCAGCAGCCACCCGATAAGGAGGTCACCGACCGACATGAGCAGCCGGACCGAGCCAAGACCGATCTTGTACAGCTCCTTGGTGTCTTCAGCGGCGCCCATAAGGTGCTCGAAGAAGGTGCCCAGCACCGCCTGAACGTCCTCGAGCGCGGCACCGAGGAATTCCCGCTCGTTCTTCAGGCGGTCGTCACCGTTCGGGTTATCGATGAACTGCTTGATCTCGCCAGCGACATGCGTCAGGGCGACGCCCTTGTCGCGCGCGATTTTCCGGAAGAAGAAGTCGAGCGCCTGGATGGCTGTCGTGCCTTCGTAAAGCGAGTCGATCTTCGCATCACGAATGTACTGCTCGATCGGGTAGTCCTGGAGGAAGCCGGACCCGCCGAGTGTCTGCAGCGACTCGGTGAGGTACTGGTAAGCACGCTCGGAGCCGACACCCTTAACAATCGGGAGCAGCAGATCATTGATGCGGAACGCGAGATCCTTGTCGGCGCCGGAGACGATCTTGGCGGCTTCAAGGTCCTGATGTGCAGCGGTGAAGAGGTAAACAGCGCGAAGGCCCTCGGAATACGCCTTCTGCGTCATCAGGCTGCGGCGAACGTCAGGGTGCCGGGTGATCGGTACGCGCGGGGCCGTCTTGTCGGTCATCTGCGTCATGTCCGCACCCTGCACGCGCTCCTTCGCGTACTCGAGAGCGTTCAGGTAACCGGTTGAGAGGGTCGAGATCGCCTTGGTGCCGACCATCATGCGAGCATGCTCGATCACCTCGAACATCTGGGCAATGCCGTCGTGAACCTCACCGACGAGCCAGCCCACCGCTGGTTTACCGTGCTGGCCGAATGTCAGCTCACACGTCGACGAAGCCTTCAGGCCCATCTTGTGCTCGACGCCGGTCACGAAAACGCCGTTGTGCTCGCCGTATTCGCCGGTCTCCCAGTCAACGTGGTACTTAGGCACGAAGAACAGGCTCAGTCCCTTGGTGCCTGGGCCTGAACCTTCAGGGCGGGCGAGGACGAGGTGCATGATGTTGGGGAAGAGGTCATCGGAGGTCGCGGAGGTGATGAATCGCTTGACGCCCTCGATGTGCCAGGTGCCGTCTTCCTGCTGCACAGCCTTCGTGCGTCCGGCGCCCACGTCGGAACCAGCGTCGGGCTCAGTAAGCACCATGGTGGCGCCCCAGCCGCTCTCGACGACGTGCTCGGCCCACTTCTTCTGCTCTTCGGTGCCGAGGTGGTACAGGACGTTCGCGAACGACGGTCCCGCCTGGTACATGAACGCTGCAGGCTGCGACCCGAGGAGCATCTCAGCGATCGCCCACACAACGGTGCGCGGAGCGGGGATACCGCCGATTTCTTCGGCAAGCCCCATGCGGTACCACTCGCCATCCCAGAGAGCCTTGAAGGACTTCTTGAACGACTCGGGCAGTGTGACCTCGTGGGTTTCGGGGTCGAATACCGGCGGGTTACGGTCTGCGTCGGCGTAGGCCTCAGCAAGAGGACCCTCAGCCAGTCGCGCAACCTCGGTCAGCATGTCACGGACAGTGTCGGTATCGAGGTCACCGAACTCTCCCGACTTGAGGACATCGTCCAGCTGCAGGAACTCGAAAAGGTTGAACTCCAGGTCACGGACGTTGCTCTTGTAGTGGCCCATTCTTAGCTCTCTCCGTTGAGATTGATGCGGTCGCTATACCGGCTTGGCTAGTCATTCTGTAACTACTCGCCAGTAACTTAGCTCAGTTTACGTGGTAGATCCGCTGCTGCCAATACGCCATCTTGCGAAGTGGTTCACAATCAGGTAGCGACTGTGCTTCCCGCAGCGCCCCGATAGGCCCGTCCAGGCTCACGCATGCGGGTAGCTGCGCGAATCGCTCGAACGGTGGGAACGAAGACCACTGCCGCAACCAGTGCCTCAGCGAGGAGGAAGGACCAGCCGACGGCGACAAGGCCGTATTGACCAGCGAAAATGGTCGCCCCGAGCAGCAACGTTGCGGTGCTCAAGAACTGGCTTGCGATCACTTTCCGGTAGTCCCTGCGGAGCTGGGAGAACGCCCCGTAGAACGCTTGCAGCGCAAGAAACGGGATGGCTGCCGCGGCCAGGGCCAATAGGGGCCCACCGTATGTGCGATAGTCCTCACCGATGATGCCCAATCCGGTCGGCGCAATAATCGCGAGAAACATTGTGCTGGCCAAGGTGGCCAGCACCAGGACGAAGCCGAACCGGTAGGTGAGGCCCGCCAGGTCCGTTGCGTAATCACCTGCTGCTGTGACGAACGGGCCAACCGTCGCCGACATGAGAACCGCCAACATCATCACCAATGAAAACGTCACGATGTAGTACCCCGCCTGCTCTCTTCCGAGAGTGACCATCACGATCAGCGGCAGGAGCGCCGGAACCAGGGCTGCTAGCAGGGCTGGAGCGAAAGACTTGCGGAAATCGCGCAACAACTGGCCGCGGCGGATTTGCCGGGGAGCGATCTCGGTCAGTTTTGTCGTGCCGATGCGGGACATGATTGCGACGCTCAAAATGGGTACCAGGATCGTCACCGGCAAAAACCAGGCGAGAACCACACCAATCGTGCCGAACGGCACCACCGCGAAAAGCGGAAGCAGCAGCAGTCGCATCATCGCATGGCTGACGTTTGCCAACGCTCCCCATCGAGCGCGACCCAGTCCCGAAGCGGCAGGGTCGTACAGCATCGAGATCGACAGAATTGCCACCAGGACCGGGAACATGGCGACTTCAGTGGGGCTGCCAAAAAGTAGACTCCGGGGTGCGACGATCACAAACGCAGTGCCCGTCACGAGGCTTGCGGTGAACACCGCGTAGTGACTGCGGAAGAACCAGCGCATCGCCAGCGACCCCGACATTGGCAAGTATTGTGTCGCGAGCGTCCCCATTCCGAAGTTGGATAGTGTGCTTAGGCCGAGCGCAGCACCGATGACGACGCCCGCTGATCCGACATCCGCCGCGCTGTAGAGGAACGCTGCAACCACCCAGAAAATGAGGTTCGACATCGCGCCGAAGACGTTCGACGCGAGGGACACGAGTGAATCCGCAGCGAGGACGCGCCGGGAAGGGAGTGCCCCGGCCGCCACCGAGGACGATGGCTCCCAATCTCCAGACCCAGCGATTTGCACGATTTGAGTCTAGGGGCAGCACTGCGGCTACCGGCTGTAGACGAGTGTTGTGATCGCCTCAGTTTTCGTCGCGTGCCTTCCGGGATATAACCCGTCTATCGTTGTCGGTTCCGTCACGGTCGCGCCAGACATCGAAGCCGTACAGGACAAGAAAACCGATGCACATCGGGATCGCCACCAGCAAGATCAGTGGCTGCCGCACTTCAGGAAAGACGACTGCGATCGCGGTGACAGAACTCAGGAAGACGGCGGAGATGATGACGTAGAGAATTACGTCACCGGTGCGTGGACCTTTAGATGCCATAGATATCGCCTTCACCGGCCATATTTGCGCTTCGTGCGACTCCGGCCCACTAGGACGCCGACCGCAAGCCCGAGTGCGAAGATGATTGAGAGTGCGAGCCACATCGGCCATTCCAGGCTGAGCCACAGCACGCTTATTGAAACGCGGACTGTGTTCTGGAATATCAAGATCAGCGCGAGGACGGCGAGCACTAGCGCCGCGACCCGTTTCGCGGTGAACAGGGAAGTCTTCTCTTTGCCTGGCGCGGTCATTTCCAGTCCTTTCGCGCGGCGTATTAGCCACATCGTATGACGAATCCGCGTCGTCGTGGGCTTCCGGCTGATTATTCAGGTACGTACCGCCGTCGGGAAAGTAGGGGCACCCGTGGGACCTAGGGGCACGAGTGGGCAGTTGTGTAGTCATTCTGGCGCCGAAACTCGCGCATAACCGCCCACTTGCCGGAAACCCGGGGCATGGACTTCGGGCGAATCCCCGCTACCCTCTAACGGTGCTGCTTTCTGACCGCGATATCAGAGCTGAACTCGCCGCTCGCCGCCTCCAAATCGAACCGTACGACGATTCGCTCGTGCAGCCCTCAAGCGTCGATGTGAGACTCGACCGGTACTTTCGGGTTTTCAACAACACCCGGTACACGCACATCGACCCGAAACTGCGGCAGGACGAGTTAACGTCGCTGGTCGAGGCGCCTGATAATGAGCCGTTCGTACTGCACCCCGGTGAGTTCGTTCTCGGTTCGACACTCGAAATCTGTACGTTGCCGCACGATCTTGCCGGTCGGCTTGAAGGGAAATCATCCCTGGGGCGGCTTGGGCTTCTGACCCACTCCACTGCAGGATTCATCGATCCTGGTTTCAACGGCCACATCACGCTTGAGTTGTCCAACGTCGCGAATCTGCCGATCACGCTATGGCCGGGCATGAAGATCGGGCAGCTGTGTTTGATCCGTCTTTCAAGCCCAGCAGAGCATCCGTACGGCAGTGCCAAAACCGGGTCGAAGTATCAGGGGCAGCGCGGCCCCACACCGTCGAAGGCGTACATGAACTTTCAGTAGGTGTCAGCATTTCGGCACATCTACCGCCGCGGCGGCGTCCGTGGCCAGCGGCTGGACAGGGACTCGCGCCCCACCAGGTTCGTGTCGCCTTGAGGACGACGTTAAGAAGCCGGTTCGGACCGTCGAGAATGTAGCGTCGCAGGAGCCGACCCGCTTCTGGGTTAATCGGGGATCCGTGCCCCCTGAACAAACTTCCATAGCGCTCGGTGAACGAAGGTGACCCGCTCGATCTGTTTGACAGCGTCTGGCACTGGCCATTTATAGGTGACCGCTCGCTAGCTGGAACTTGATCATCAGGAACGGGTTGCGCTGAGAAGAGTCCTAAGACCCCACTCTAGATCGGTGATAGGGTATCGGTCCTCTATTCGTCAGTATCCGGGCAAAGAGCCGTGTGATCAGCAGCGGTGTGTGCCATGCACGCGGCGATCGCCGCACCCTAGGCGGTCGAACGCTGCTTTGCCAACGTGCTGCGCTCCCTCATGCCGAGGCTCCCGCCGGCACAACAGGGGAGAGTCCGGAGTTGCGCTCGCACCGTCGTTAGCCCTCGCTCAAAGACCGCGCGTGCGAGTTCCCGAGGTTTGTGTGCGATTGTGACAATTGCTCTTCCGGAGCGACCGGCGCACCCTGGATTTCCGGACTCTCTGCATAGTTTCGGGGCGGGCCCATTCGTTCGAAAAATTGTCGTGCGTTCGAATTAACTTTCTCGCTCTGCCGGGCGTGGCCTTCGCACCACGGCTACCTTTGGTTGCGCCGCCCTATTTTCCCGATTTTGCGAAAGGCCCCCTAGATGCCGTTCTCACGCCCCGCCACGATCGCATTGGCGACTGCCGCAGCTCTCCTTATCCCTACTGCAACCGCTGCTGCCGACACCGTCGAAGCCGACGTCGATATCAGCATCACCGGCTACATCCTCGACGTATCCATCGAGAATGCGCGTGTAACGCCCGGCGGCCAGTACGCGACGGACTGTACAGTAGTCATTGCTGGCGGACCCGGAATCATCTTATCGATCCATTTTCAAGAGGGATCACCCTGGCCCGGGGAAGACGGGGTTCTTGTCCCCCATGGCTTTACCCACCCATTCTCTGAGGGTTCAGGAGGCGGCACGGCGGACCTCGCCCCTGTTTTCAGTGACCTCGCCGAGCTGATCAGCATTCCGCAATCGGCGCTCGAAGGTGATTATTTGTTCACCACATCCTGCAACTCGCTGACGGCGTCAAACACCGTCGACACGCGATCCCTTCGCATCCCGTCCAGTGGAGGTGGCGGAAGCCTCGATTTTGATTTTGTCGGAGGCCTCTTCGGCTCCATCTAAGTCGGTACGCCGAGACTGCCCCGGTAGCCGGGTAGGCGCTGCCGCATGATTCCACATCTGGAGATGCGTTGACGCACTTCCGCTGCATTCCTAACTGACCAGTCCGCGTACTACTTTGGACGCGCGCGCAGGAAGCGCTTCCTGAGGGGCGGAGGCTGCCGTGGCGGCGACAGTCGGTCTCGCGGCAGGCGAAGCGCAACGCTCGGTGGGCGCTGAGAATGGATCTCCTACCACCACCGCTCCGACTGCGGAGGAACTCCAAAGGGTCGTACCTTCACCAGCACCGACGGAGAACCAGACGAGCAGCGTCCCAAAGCCGACAAAGGCACCGGCCGTCCCACCGGCTACGAGCGCGGAGAGCCGTTGCTCATCCTCCAAACGTGGGCCAGCATACGCAAAGCACGCGGCTTCGTAGGTACTTGCGCCCAGCGGGCAGCGCCATCTCCTTCCGTGCGGGTATTAACTTAGTTTCAATAGCTTGCGCACAATAACGGGCAGCTCGATGGAAAATCTGTGCACGCGTGTACCTCGCAAAGAGATTTCTTCGTGTGGCGCACCGAGTATGTCCAAATTTTCCGCGACCCGGTCTTTCCAGGGCTGGGGGTCGCCCCATGTGCCGTAAAATTTAAAAGGAGTGAGCAGGACGGGGTTGAGCCCACCTGCGACAGCGTCCCATAGTGCAGCGCCAACCCCCGGATAGTTTGGGTGCAGATAATCGTCCACCGCGACGATGCCTTGGGGCTTGAGCAGCACCCTGGCAGAGGCAATGTCTTCTTTTGCGTGCTCGTACTGGTGCGATGCGTCGACGTGAACGAACTTGTGGCTGCCGTGACTGGCGTGGTCGGTGATAACTGAGCTGAGACCCTGGATAGTGACTGGCAACTCCGGGTGGAACCTTAAGAAGTTTTCACGAAACTTCTCGATACTGATCTTCGGTGCGAAGATCTTGTTTTCTTCCCGATTATCGTCATCAGAGGCTGGGGCTCCAAAAAGGTCCACGACCGTAAGAACCTCACCCGGTCGCATATAGCTTCCGATGAGGACTGCGCTTTTGCCGAGGTAGACGCCAATCTCAGCGGCATCTCCTCCCCCGCAAAGGTCATCAGCCTCATTAAGGAGAAACTTGAAAATTTTCTGGTCGAGCCGTGAAAACCAGCCCTTAATCTTTTTTAGTTTCTTGGGAGTGATTTCGGTGGCCATGGGCTGCGATGGTATCAGCGACACCCGGGCCATTACCGAGATCGGCGCTCCCGTCGCCGTTAATTTTCCGGACAAACGTGCAATTAGGTGAGATACGAACGCCCTGGCGGACGAAAAGACCTCTACCAGGGCGTTTCTGTGTGAGCCGATCCTGCGGCGTGCGGGTTCGCTACGTGGCTACCCGCTAGGAGGTGGAGGTGCCCTGGAGGTGCTGATGCAACCCCAGGGCGTGCCTGCTATTCGTCGGTTGCGTCGCCTGCGTTGCCGATGCAACTTGCGGTAGCGAAGGGTCCACTGGAGGTCTGCTCTGAAATGACCTGTTCACCCACCCGGATGCGGCAGGTGATCTGCCCACCCGTGTCGTAATCGTTGCTCGCCGAAAGCGAAACAGTCTTGCCGAGACCAGCGATTGTTACGTCGGTCGTCCACGGGAGGGCGACGTTTGTGTCTTGCGCGGTGTTGAAATCGCGGCCCGAGTAGGTGATGGAAGCGCTTTGCGTGTCGCCCTCGACCTCGTAGGTGACAGTGACTTCGCGCTCCGACTCCCTGTCGAGTTCGGTCGCGACCCCACCAATCAGTGCCATGCAGCCGCCGAAAATTAGCACGAAGAACAGGATGATTCCGCCGAGAATCCACGGCCACTTCTTCTTTTTCTTGGGTGGCTGCTGGTAGTACCCCGGTGGTGGCCCGTACTGCCCGCCCTGGGGTGGGTACCCGCCGGACTGCCCGCCTTGCGGAGGGTACGGCTGGCCGCCCTGCGGATACTGCCCCGGATTGGGTTGTCCGGGATTCGGTTGCTGGGGTGGGGGCTGATCTGGCACTGGCGATGGCCCTTTCGTTCACGGAAATGACGCGAGTATGACATTGGCGTTCGTACGCTTACGACAAATCGCCACGAGTGATCGATTTATTACAGGGCCGTGCCAGAGACGTCGTGATGCAGGCAGGTTTACCGCAGCGGGGTAGATCTATTTCTGCACTTTGCCCGTCTCGAACCAGCCCACCAGTGTCACCGCGAGTATTACAGCGGCTTCGGCCTCGTCTTACGTTACGTTCGGCACAGCTATGGCGGACGACCCGCCATGTCGGTCGTGCTGCCCGGTCCACAGCTCGTCTACACGCCGTGCGGGAGGTGCTGTGGAGGTGCCAGCCGTGTCCCCAAAGCATGAACCCCAGCCCAGAAACACGCTCTGAGCTGGGGTTTTGCATACGAGCCGATGACGGGAATCGAACCCGCGTATTCAGCTTGGGAAGCTGATGTTCTGCCATTGAACTACATCGGCGCGCGGCCTAAGTGGCTGCGGCTGCCGAGTCTAGCAAGCTTTCCGCAGCCATGTGTAGGCGGCACGCTGGTGGTTCAGCCGGGTGACTCTTCGTCGTCGGGAGTGGGTATCGAGCAGACCGTGACGGATGCTCCGGTCGGGTCACTGAAGCGCGCAATTCGACCGTATTCGGTGTCGAATGGTTCCTGGAGGATTTCCCCGCCAAGTTCTGCTGCTTGCTGAAGGGTCTGGTCCGTGTCGGGTGTTCCGAGATACGAATGCCAGTGCGACGGAACCCCCTCGGGAAGCGTGTCAGATGCGTCGAAGAGTCCGCAAACCTGCTCCCCGTTCACCACGACCGTCTCGTAGCGGAAATTCCCATCCTCATTGTTGAGTGGTTCGTATTGCCAGCCGAAGACGGTGGCGTAGAAGGTGCGGACCGTGTCGAAGTCACGGGTGTTGAGTTCGAACCACACGGGGGCACCGGGTTCTGCGATCACACCGAAGCCGTCCTGCTGGTCAGCCTCCCACACGCCCAGTGTCGCGCCGTCGGGGTCAGCGATGATCGCAAAGCGGCCTTCTGGCCCCACGGTCGTGGGCTCCACAAGAACCTTCCCGCCTGCTTGTTTTGCCGCGGCAGCAGCGGTCTCGGCACTTTCGACCGCTATATACAGGACCCATGTATCGGGAAAGCCCGAGTCGGCGGTGTTGGCGCCCATACCCGCGACGGGTTGTCCATTGAGGTAGAACATGACGTAGTCTTCGCTGCCCTCGCCGGATCGTTCCGAACTCCACCCGAAAAGGCCGGTATAGAAGGGCGTCACGAGGTCTGGCTCAGAACTCATGAGGTCGATCCAGCATGGCGTGCCGAGTTCGGAAGAATCTCGGTGCGGCATATTCGCTCCTTCGAGTTCAGAGTGACGTGGCTCACGTCGAAGCCTACGCCTTGAATGTGTACCCGATCTAGGAGTGCCCAAACGGTGCGGTGTTCCGTGATCTGATTCACGACAAGTGATCGGATGAACTTCAGAATGAGGATGCCTTCCGTTCACGCAGCGCCCATATTGTCCAGTCATGTCGATTCGGATGGCTGTTTTCGGAACGGGCTACCTCGGTGCGACTCATGCCGCGTGCATGGCGGAACTGGGCCACGAAGTGCTTGGTGT
Source organism: Hoyosella subflava DQS3-9A1 (assembly GCF_000214175.1). Taxonomy (NCBI): domain Bacteria; kingdom Bacillati; phylum Actinomycetota; class Actinomycetes; order Mycobacteriales; family Hoyosellaceae; genus Hoyosella; species Hoyosella subflava. Next base: position 4,209,118 of record NC_015564.1, on the reverse strand, counting down.
CGATGTTGATGCTGAGAAAATCGAACGTTTGCGTTCTGGTGACGTGCCGTTTTATGAGCCGGGACTCCCCGAAATCTTGCGGCGAAACATTGACAATGGCCGCCTCTCGTTCACAACGTCGTACGAGGAAGCCGCCGAGTTCGCCGATGTTCACTTTCTCGGCGTTGGCACGCCACAGCGGCGCGGTGACTACGGCGCGGATCTGAAGTACGTCCATGCGGTGATCGACACTCTCGCGCCGTTACTGCGAAGGCCAGCCCTGATCGCCGGTAAGTCGACGGTGCCCGTCGGGACCGCATCGGACCTCGCTGAACGTTTACGACAGCGAGCGCCCGCCGGGGATGACGTTGAACTGGCGTGGAATCCCGAATTCTTGCGCGAAGGCTATGCGGTCAAGGACACGCTCGAGCCTGACCGGATCGTCGTCGGGGTCAAACCAGGTGGGCAGGCCGAGGCGCTGCTCCGAGACGTCTACGCGACTGCACTGCACGCCGGTACGCCGTACCTCGTGATGGATTATGCGACCGCTGAACTCGTGAAGGTCAGTGCGAATGCCTTCTTAGCGACGAAAATTTCGTTTATCAATGCGATGGCCGAGGTCTGCGAAGCAGTCGGTGGTGATGTCACATTGCTCGCTGACGCGATTGGATTCGACGACCGGATCGGCCGCAAATTTCTCAACGCCGGTCTTGGCTTCGGCGGAGGGTGCCTCCCTAAAGACATACGCGCGTTCATGGCGCGCGCTGGGGAGTTGGGTGCCGATCAGGCGCTGACATTCTTGCGCGAGGTCGACAGCATCAATATGCGGCGTCGCACACGAATGGTTGAACTCGCCACCGCGGCTAGTGGCGGCTCACTGCTGGGGAAAAACGTAGCGGTACTCGGAGCGGCGTTCAAACCGCAATCTGACGATGTGCGTGATTCACCGGCGCTGAATGTCTCCGGCCAGATGCAGCTCAAAGGTGCGAACGTCAGCGTCTATGACCCCAAGGCGATGGATAATGCCCGCAAGATCTTTCCGACGCTGGACTACGCCGAATCGATCACTGATGCCTGCGAAAAGGCCGACATCGTGCTGGTTCTCACGGAATGGCAGGAGTTCCGCGACCTCGACCCGGCAGCTCTCGAGGGTGTCGTGAGGAAGAAGGTCGTGGCTGACGGACGCAACTGCCTGAATGCGCCGAAGTGGGCCGAAGCAGGCTGGACCTACCGCGCATTAGGGCGTGCCGCCGCATAACTCCTGTGCCTAGTGTTGCGATTTGACTGCGAACGGGAACGTTTTCGCATCTGAAGGGATTTGTCCCCGCACACTAACTCCCATGTGACTCGAGCAAGTTGCTAGCTCGCAGGGGAAGGGACAGTAAGTGGGAACGGTTCTGGGGATCGCAGTGGATGCGCGGCATTTACGCTCCGCGCTGCGCTACCCGGACGGTTCATGCGACGAGCAGACCGTCCCCGTCGGTAGCGAAGGTATAGGGAATGCGGTGGCGACCGCTGTCTCGCTGATGCAGGAATGGGCGGGGCCGATTCGGTCCGTGGTGGTCGCCAGCCCGAACCTCGAGCCGATCCAGTCGATCGAGGGTGCGCTTGGGTCGAACGAGGGTCGTGCGCTGCAGTTTGTCGATCTCGCGGCCGCGCAGTGGGCTTACCTGCTGGAGATTGGTGTCTTCATCGCACGCGGGGACGTCATCCTTTACAGTCTCGGCGACAACTCTGCGACCGTGAGCATCGTCGACCCGGAGTCTGGAGAGACCGTCGCGCGGGACTACCACCCGTACATGGGTCAGCGAGCTATTGATGTCGCGATTCAGCAAGTGAGCGGTTCCCGGCATCGCGTCGACGAGATGAGGAAGCTGCTCGCGGACCGCGCGACCGCCAATGTGGGTGGCGTCACAGTGCACCGCACCGATGTGACCGCTCGACTTGCAAGCCTCGCCGAGCAGTCCTTTCAGGCGGCGCTTCAGCTAGCCGAGGATGCGCAGCGCGACGTGAAGTCGATCTACTTGATCGGCTCGTCGGCCGTCCTCCTCGCGCCCATTGCGCGGAACTACCGTAGCGTTCCCATCATCGTCCCGGAAGATCCCGGCGCTGTTGCCGCAATCGGAGCGGCCAGCCTGGTTACCGCGGCGCGCGCTGCAGAACAGACTGGCACGACTCCGGCGACCGGTGTTGCGGTGGTGAAAGCTGCGCGAGTCAGCGGACAGCGGCGGCCAGCTGGCGTGTACCGCAGATCACCTAACTCGAGAAAGCTCATCGCAGGAGCGGCGGTCATCGCGCTCTTCGCAGGCGTCGGGCTTGGGGTCCACCTTGCCGCAACGTCGGCGAACGACTTTGAACGTCTGACGGCGCCGGTTGAAACTCCCGAGCCTGCAGAGAGCACAGGAGCGAGTTCCGGCGACTCGGCTGACTCCGCACGCAACCACGTCGACCGTGCGGAACCAGAACCGGTACCGGAGGAACCTCCGCCACCACCCGCACCCCTCCCTGATCCTCCCGCTCCGCCGCCGCCCCAGCCGGTCGAGCCGCCAGTTGAACCGGTGGCTCCGCCCGCTCCACCTGCGCCTCCTGCAGAACCGCTGCCAGCAGAGGTGGTCGAGCCGCCGGAGAATGTGCCCGGACGCGAGGAAGCGGCACAGCCCGTTGCGCCGGAGGACGAAGGCTCCCAAGCGGAGGGCCCGGATGGCGAAGCGAGTGATCCCGAAGACGAGTCGAATGGCGAAGATCAGCCGGACAGCGTTGACGAAGACGTGGTGACCGAGGTCCCGCTAGGATTCTGAACACAGCAGCGCGCGTACTATCCTTAGCATCGCGGGAGCCCGTTCTGAGGGCCCGTGAGGATGTCCGCCTGTCAGTGTCGCGGGACGGCTGGGTCTGTGAGAGGTCTGTACCAATACGGCGTGTCCCCGCGATTAGACATTAGTGCTGCAGGGAATCATTGTCCGCGGCGCTGCTGATGGCGTTTCTTCTTCAGAGCGGGGGCATGGTGGCGGCGACACTCGGTATCGCGCTGGGCGAGGCCAATGTGCGCTGGGCTCTGCGCACTTCAGACGGTGGAGTCGAGTACGGGTCCTTACCCGCGGCCGGGCTCTCGAATGAGCAGGTGCGGCAGTTCATTGCAGGCATCGAACGCCAGCACCGGTTGGCTCTGGCGGACGAGGGTCGGTTGCGGATCGCTGAGCCCGCCCCACACGGTCTGCTCAGCGAACTAGAGTCGGCCGGATACCGGCCGATGCTTCTACCGGGAGGCTCCGCGGCATGGGCCGGTCTAGCTGCTTCGGTTGATCTCCCACCGGAGGGGTACATCCTTGTTTGCGACATCGGTGCTGCTGCGATTTCGTACTCCTTCGTCGATGCCGCTAGTGGAGACGTAGTCAATCGCGTCGTCGACCGGGCGGCGGGCGGAGACGCGTTTGATGAGGCGATCGCCGCCCATATTCGCGATACATCCTTCGGTGTGACGCGAGATATGCACAGCCAGGCCGTGGAGATAGCGAGGGAGCTCAAGGATTCGCTGTCGCGCGGCAGTCCCGCTTCGGCAATTATTGCGGAGCAGCCCATCTCCCTCACCGCTGAGCGCCTCGCAGAGATTTTGACGCCAATCATCGCGGCATCGTTTGCGGGAGCTGCCCGTACAGTCGCCGAGTCGGACGTGGCTGTTGCAGCTGTCGCAGTCGTAGGCGCAGGCGCTCAACTTCCTTTTGTGACAGGTCTGGCTGGCGAGTGGTTCCGCGTCCCCGTCTTCCGGCCGACCGACCCTGCATACGCGGTAGTTCTGGGGCTGCTGTCTGAGACACCCTTCGGTGGTACTGCAGTGGGTGCAAGACACCGCCGATTTCCGGCGTGGACGGTAGCGCTGGCCGTCGGTGTTTCCCTCACTGCTGCCGTGGGTCTAGGGCTTGTACTTGCTTCCGAGGTCAACTCCCAATGGGACAGCATCATCCGTGACCGTCAAGGTGCGGTGACCGTGCCGCAGCGAGATCCGTACCCATCGCAATCAGATGTGAACCGGACCCCGCGCACGGAATGGATGGCACCGATCCCTACCCTTGCTCCCACCAGGACCTCGGATACTGTCGGCACCACGCCGCCACATTCGCCAACGACGACATCCGCGTTGTCCACGGCCGAGCCATCAGTCACGAGCGCAGAGCCCACCTCGCCGCAATCCACGCCCCCTGATTCCACCGCGCCGACGGCTGTCGCGCCAGACCCGACCCGCACCCGAGAACCCACAACTGTGGTACCAACGACCCGCCCGCCGGCCGCAGATACGCCTCCGGTGACCGCGCCCCTCGTGCCAGATCCGACCTCTATCGGATCCCCGTCCCCACCTGACGCCGAGCCAGATCCGGATCCGGATCCCCCGAGTGGCGCTGCCGCCGACGAGCCAAACTCCGTCGAGGACTACTGAGAGTAGTTGGCGAGGAAGTTCCCGATCCGCTCGATCGCTGTCGTCAGGTCCCGTGAGTAGGGGAGGGTGACGATCCGGAAGTGGTCAGGTTCCGGCCAGTTGAAACCGGTTCCCTGCACGACGAGGATTTTTTCGTGAAGCAGGAGGTCTTGCACGAATTGCTCGTCATTGTGAATCTCGTAGACCTCCGGGTCAATCCGCGGAAAACAGTAGAGTGCACCTCTCGGTTTTACGCAGCTGACCCCCGGGATCGAGTTCAACCGCTCCCACGCAATGTCGCGCTGTTCCAGGAGCCGACCGCCCGGAAGGACGAGTTCGTCGATACTCTGATGGCCACCCAGTGCGACCTGAATCGCATGCTGTGCAGGGACATTCGGGCAGAGCCGCATGGACGCAAGTAGGTTGATGCCTTCCAGGAAGCTTTGCGCATGATCCTTCGGTCCTGTGATCACAAGCCAACCAGACCGGTAGCCCGCGACCCGGTACGCCTTGGACAGACCGTTGAAGGTCAGCGTGAGTAGGTCAGGTGCGAGCGTGGCCAGTGAAACATGTTTCGCGTCGTCGTAGAGGATTTTGTCGTAAATCTCGTCGGCGAGGAGCAGGAGCCGGTGCTTTCGCGCGAGGTCGACGATCTGTCCGAGGACGTGGTCAGAATAAACCGCCCCGGTCGGGTTGTTCGGGTTGATGACCACGATCGCCTTGGTCTTCTTGGTGATCTTGGCTTCAATATCGGCGACGTCAGGGTTCCAGTCGTCCTCTTCGGAGCACAGGTAGTGAACTGGTGTGCCTCCGGCGAGGCTCGTTGCCGCTGTCCACAACGGGTAGTCAGGAGCCGGGATGAGCACTTCGTCACCGTTGTCGAGCAGCGACTGCATCACCATGACGATCAGTTCGGACACGCCATTGCCGAGGAAGACATCGTCGACGTCGAACTCGGGGAAGCCAGGTATCAGCTCGTACCTTGTGACGATCGCCCGGCGCGCGGAGAGGATCCCCTTCGAGTCGGAGTATCCCTGCGCATACGGCAGCGCGGCGATCATGTCGCGCATGATGACGTCAGGTGCCTCGAAACCGAACGGTGCAGGATTGCCAATGTTGAGCTTGAGAATCCGGTGCCCCTCCGCCTCGAGACGCGCCGCGTGCTCATGTACGGGACCGCGGATCTCGTAGAGCACATCCTGGAGCTTGCTGGACTGCTGCAAGACTCGTGGATGGTAGTGGTGCAGGTGCAGTGGATCGTTTCGGCTCACGTGCCTATCGTGCCACCGTTGTCGAACGAATTTGTGCGGCGGGGCGGGATTGTGACGCACCCAGCGGGTAGTTTTGCCGCTTATTCAATCGTTCACCACATTTTCGGGGCGTCCGCACGGGCCCTGGCTGTGGTGTGGAGCCCGCTGGTGATGTGAGACCGTCACCGATCCGCAGCGGGGTGTCGCGACGGGCACAATACGGCCTGTGGACAACTCCTGAACACGGCGCTACCACTGCATTCCTGTGGATAACTCGCACCGAGCGCCGGATTTGTGGCTATTAGTGGGATGCGTGACTTACGAACGGATCACCAAGCACAGACGGCTCCTCGTCAACCGAATTAACCCGTCACGACGCAAGCGCAATTGCCGGACGCGGGAGCTCGTTCGGTTGCGGCCGGATTGCTACGTGCCCCGACGAGAGTGGGAAAAGCTGCGTGCAGAAGATCGCCACATATTGCGCGCGCTGGCAGTCTATGAGGGCCAGGAGCGTACGGATGCTGTTCTGAGCCATGTCTCCGCTGCCTTGATACATGGCCTGCCAGTGTGGGACATCCCTCTCGATCAGGTTCATATCACGAGATGTGGAGTGACAGGAGCGCGAAGCGAACGGACGAGGCGTGTCCACGTGACGACGCTCGCTGTCAGACACGTGACGACTTGTGCGGGCATTCGGGTAACGTCCGCCGCGCGAACCGTCGTCGATATTGCCCGCACGGTGCCGTTTGAGCAGGCAATCGTAGTCGGTGATGCAGCGATGCGCAGCGGGCTGGTGACTCGGGACGCGCTACACGAGGTCCTTTCCGATTTGGGTGGTGCGCACGGAATCGGTGAGGCGCGAAAGGCAGTGAAGTTTCTTTCTGAACGCAGCGAAAGCGTGGGGGAGTCGCGCAGCCGGGTACTGTTCCATGCCTTCGGCCTTCATCCTCAGAGCCAAGTGCGCATCATCGATGGTTCAGGGCGATTCATCGGGCGCGTGGATTTCCTGTTCGCTCCGGGGGTCATCGGCGAATTCGATGGGTTGAGCAAATATGGAGCGTTGTTGCGTCCAGGTGAATCCGCATCGGATGCTGTGGTTCGCGAGAAGCTCCGCGAAGACGCTCTGCGCGAGGCGGGATGGATCGTCATTCGGTGGACGTGGGCGGATCTACGCGAACCCGAGCGCCTGATTGCGAGAATTCTCGAGGCGCTCGATAGAGCAGCGAAGCTGCCGCCGCCTAGGGGAATAAGCATGGTGGGCGACTAGGGCCCCGTCCACCACCTTTTTGTGGCATCCGCACGGGTTATGTCTGTGGTGCGGAGCCCGAAGGCGGTGTGAACGCTGGCAACCGCAATGCAATGTGGGCCCCGGATCTGACGAAGATCCAGGGCCCACATTTCGGGTCACCTATTGCTTGCTACCGGGCTTCTTGGCGCCCGGCCGCATCGCGAGGCCTCTCGGCTTCGCAGCAGGCGGGGTGGAAGGCGCCGGTTCCGAAGCTTTCTCCTCGGTGGTCGACGCTTCCTCAGGCGCAGGCTCAGCAGGCACAGGCTCATCCGCTGCAGGTTCAGCAAGGCTGGCCTTAGCCGGTGCGGCCTTACCCGGCGCCTTCTTGGCCTTCATCTGGAGCCCACCGGTGCGGATCGGCTTCGGTGGCGCCGAAGCACCACTATCAGCGGTGTCGTCAGCGGGAGCTTCTGATGAGATTGCCTCGGGCTCAGGCGCTGCGCTAGCGGGCTCGGCCGATGACTCTTTGGCTGGTGCCGCCTTGGCGGGAGCCTTTGCGCCGGGCTTTTTGACTGCCTTCATCTGCAGTCCGCCCTTAGCCGGAGCCTTCGCTGGTGTCGCTTGGCTGGCTTCCTCCGCCGCGTCGGCTGGTGCCGCCTTGGCCGGAGCTGCCTTTGCGGGTGCCGCCTTGCCGGGTGCCTTCTTGGCCTTCATCTGCAATCCACCCTTGGCGGGCGCCTTCGCAGGCGTTTCCGCCTCGGACGCCTCCGGTGCAGCAGCCTTCGCGGGCGCGGCCTTTCCAGGTGCCTTCTTGGCGCCCTTCATCTGAAGTCCACCCTTGGCCGGCGCCTTCTTCGCGGCGGGTGCAGCCTTAGCGGGCTCTTCCGAAGCCGGCGCAGCGGGGGCCTCGGCTGGCACCATCGAAGCTGTGGTCTTCGGCGCCGCCGTCGCTGCTGCCACTGCCACCTTGGCGGGGGACCGCTTGGAACCCACAGTGACAGTGTCGGGAAGCCCGCGCTTGACGGAGTCGAGGAGCATCATCGCCACGTCGACAACCTCGACGCCTTCACCCTGGCCAGATTCCTGGCGTGCAGTGACGCCATCCGACAGCATGACGCGGCAGAACGGGCAGCCTGTCGCGATCTTCTTTGCCTCAGTCGCAAGGGCTTCGTCGGTGCGCTCCACGTTCACGCGCTTACCGAGGTGTTCTTCCATCCACATACGCGCACCGCCGGCGCCGCAGCACAGTGAGCGTTCCCCGTGACGTGGCATTTCGTTGAGCGTTGCGCCGGACGCTGCGACGAGTTCACGGGGCGCCTCGTAGATCTTGTTGTGGCGGCCCAAGTAGCACGGGTCGTGGTAGGTGGTGTTGTCGGCAGGTTCCGCGACGGGGATGAGGCGCTTGTCGCGTACCAGCCTGTTGAGTAGCTGCGTGTGGTGAACGACCTCGTAGTCGCCGCCGAGCTGTGGGTACTCGTTGCCGATGGCGTTGTAGCAGTGAGGGCATGTCACAACGATCTTGCGCTGCTTTTCGGCGCGGCCTTCGAACACGTCGTTGAAGGTCTCGATGTTCTGCTGTGCCAGCGTCTGGAACAACAGTTCGTTACCGGCACGCCGAGCTGAATCGCCCGTGCATGTCTCGCCGGTGCCGAGCACCATGAAGTTGACGCCGGCGATGTGAAGGAGCTCAGCCACTGCACGGGTCGTCCGCTTCGCGCGGTCTTCGTATGCACCTGCGCAGCCGACCCAGAAGAGGTATTCGGTGTCGCCGAAGTCGCCTTCGTAGACGGGCACCTCAAAACTGAGGTCTTCCGCCCACTTCAGCCGGTCACCGGCATTCTGGCCCCACGGGTTGCCCTTGACCTCGAGGTTCTTGAACAGGCCTGCGAGTTCGGATGGGAACGACGACTCGATGAGCACCTGGTAGCGGCGCATATCGATGATGTGGTCCACGTGCTCGATGTCAACCGGGCACTGCTCGACGCACGCGCCGCACGTGGTGCAGCTCCACAGCACCTCGGGGTCGATGATCCCGTCGGTGGCAGGGTCTCCTGTGGATTCGCCTACGAGCGGACGTCCAGCCTCGATGCGGGCGTCCTCGGGAATCTTTGCTAGCTTCGCTTCGTCTGGGTTGCCGTCGCTGTCGACGAGACCGATTTCCTCGCCTGCCATGTCCTTCCGGCCGCCCGCCAGCAAGTAGGGCGCCTTGGCGTACGTGTGGTCACGCAGCGCCAGGATCAGCAACTTGGGCGAGAGGGGCTTGCCCGTGTTCCAGGCAGGGCACTGGGACTGGCAGCGCCCGCACTCGGTGCAGGTCGTGAAGTCGAGCAGTGCCTTCCATGAGAAGTCTTCCGCTTTGCCCGCCCCGAACGAGTCCGTTTCAGGGTCTGCCTCTTCGAGTTCGAGGACTTGACCGTTGGACATCATCGGCTTTGCGGCGCCGAGGGCGACCCCGCCATCGTCTTCACGCTTGAAGTAGATGTTGAAGAACGCGGAGAAGCGGTGCCATGCGACGCCCATGGTGATGTAGCGACCGACGATAAGGAGCCAGATAAGGCCAGAGAACAGTTTGATGACCGCGAAAATCGAGACCAGGAGCGGCTCTGCAGGCAGCAGTTCAGCGACCCAGCGTGTGAAGAAGTATTCGACGTTGCTGCCGCCGTACACCGCGTACTTGGAAGCGCGGACGAAGATGACGCCGAGACCCTCGACCAGGACGACCGCTTCGACGAAGTAGGCCTGCCAGAAGCTCGATCCGGCGAAACGCGACATGCGATCAGGCCGACGCGGGTGGTTGCGCTGGCGAATGATGATCAGCGCGATGATGCCGACCACGATGCCGATGCCCAAGACCTCCATGAGGAAGCTCCACGGACCCCAGTCGCCGATGAACGGCCAGTGGAAGTGCGGATTGAACGCTTCGCCGTACGCCTCGAGCCATGCCGCAGATCCGAGCAGGAAGCCCACCATCACAAGCCAGTGCGCCCAGCCAACGGTGCGGAACTTGTTCATCCGGGTATGGGCTGCGAACTCGACCATGAGTTGCTTGAAGCGCGGCAGGATCGGGAACAGGCGTGTTCCGTCAGGCTGCCCCAGCCGGATTGTCTGGACCATGCGCCACGCGCCGGAGAAGAAGATGATCCAGCACGGGATACTGAGAACTGCGGCTATGGTGCCGAGCGTCAGCGTCACCGAAGTCACGTCGCTCATGTCGTCGTGGCCTTTCTGTCATGGCGGCCTGGGCAGCCTTTGCCCGGGGCCGTCGCATCCCTCCGCGCCTATATTACCCGCCAGTAACTGTCCTCTTATTACTCGCTAGTAACTTAGCCTGGGTTTGCTTTTCTTTCGCGGGCGAGAATGAACGCGTATCTCGGGCCCGAAACTGAGTCACCGGGTCGGGGTCCTGGGATATGCACACACTCGTCTGACCTAACGGTATTACCCAGCGCAATTCGGCTTTCGCACAGGCAGACCTAACTTCGGTAACTGACACGTAAAGCGCACCTCCCACTGCGGGCCCGCTGCCAGGGATGGCGACGGGCCCGCAGCGGAGTTCGCGCAGCTCAGGATACGTTCAGGTGAACGCCTGGGAGATTTGCGAGGATATCGTTGATGGGTGTCGCGTAGAGCTGGGGCGATTCGCCGAAGAACCCAGTTTCGCGAACCGCGTCTGCGCAAGAGGTGAAGTCTCCGACGTCCGACGCACTCGAAACCCCGACCGCGCGCGTCCCGCTGATGATTGCGCCGCCGCTGTCACCCTGCAGCGCGCAGATGTCGGACGTGAAGGCGTTGTCGAGTGTGCGGGAACCCACATCAATTCGCAGGTTCGTCGATGTCACCACCCCACACGTGAAACCCGTTGTCAGTCCTGACTTACACACCGGCATGCCCACGACGGGATCCGCGGTGCCGGTCACGTGCACGTCATTGCCTCCCCGGACTCCTGCGGTACGGAAGAGGTCGGCGTACTCGTCGGAAATGGTGACGATGCCGTAGTCCGCGCCGTCCATCGTGGTTTCGGTAAAGCTGCCGAACTGCTGGCCATCGAGTGGGCCACCGAGGAAGGTCGCGGGCACTCGCGCGGTCTCCGGGCCGTCAGGGTTGCAGTGCCCGGCGGTGATGTTAACGGCAGTATTGTCAGGGCCGGTGCCATTGAAGCCGAGGGAGCAGCGAAGCTGGTTGCCGGGCTGACCAGCGAGAAAAGCATCGCCACCCATGGCTTGATGGTGACGCGGTGCCGCGGGCCCAGATCTGCCGAGCGGCACTTCTTCGGTGCTTTCCCCAGGGATGATGTCGTTTGCGGGGGTGAAGAGAATCCCCACGTCCTGCAAGAGCGAAGGCAGATCGAATAGATCCGTGAGACTGCCATTTCCGGTATCGGAAACTCCGACGACCACGCTGTTTCGCATCAGGTCAACCATCATGCCGCGGAACAGGCTGCGGAATGGTTCCGCCAACGTATCGATCCAGTCAGTCAGCGCGGTGGCGTCGCGGTGAAGTTCAGACTCAGATCGCGCCACGTTCATTGCCGCGAAGCCCTCGTCTTCGACTCGCTCCGCAAGCGACTCTGTGGTGACTGCAATTGTGGGTGTGCTGCCTTCCATCCATGCGCCCCCGAACTCCCCGGGAAACTCAGCGCGCAGTCCCGCCGCGAACTCAGCCAGTTTTTGGGCTAGGTCAGAGCGTTCCAGAAACTCTTCGGCGCTGATCCCGAGGTCGCGTTCAAGCGCGGCCGTAAGCTCCGGGGGCAGCGTGCTCCCGGGTGCGGTGGGTTCCGCCACTCCGATTGCTGTCCCCGGGAGTAGCGCGGTCAGCACTGCTGCGCTGACGAGAGCGGTCCGTCTAACAAATGACGTACGCATTAATGACGTACCCATCCCTTTCTGGGCGGTCCGGAGAGTGGCGGCACGGTGTAACGAGCCATGTCTCCGGATCACTCTAGGTAGCCCGAAGGGCCTGCGGCAGAGATGAGTCCGATAAGTCATCTATTTGTGACCGACTGCTGTCAGACAGGATGACAGCAGTCACATAGAGCTAATTTTCGGGCACTGTCACGCCTGGTGATTCATCTGAGGGAAGCCCATCGAGCGCAGCATCGACAGCATCTCACCGCGGCTCTGGGCTCCGATGCGCTGCCGGATCCGGGCGACGTGATGCTCTACCGTTTTCGGGGCTATGAAGAGACGCTCGCCGATTTCTCGGTAGGGGAACCCCTGGACTACGAGGCTGGCGATTTCGGCTTCGCGAACGCTGAGACCCCCGGGAACTCGTGACGCGGGGGCTGCTGGTCCGTTCGCCGGATCGGGTGCCATAGCACCCGAAGCACCGGTCAGTTTCAGCGTGCGCGCAAGTTGTAGCAGCGAAGCAGCCGCGCGGGGGTCATTCGAGCGGAATCCACCTTCCGCCGCGAGGCGGGCGCCGTCCCAGCTGTGGCCCGCGCCCGCGAGACCGCGTGCGCTCGCCTCTACGTCGGCTGGATTGAACTCTCGCGCGAGAACGCGAATCCAGGACTTTCCGGCTGTCGCAAGTGCGGCGGCATACTCGCTCGCATGCGCGGCGGCACCGAGATGGTGTGCGTGCGGAACCAAATCGTCCGGTCTGTCACCAATGATTGCGGCCTGGACACCGCACCAATGAAACGGTGCGGCCCACAGTATCGGGGACCCCAGGTCTTTCAGCACAGTTCCCGCTTGATCGATGAGGTGTGTCACCTCGGACTGTAGAGAAAGATGTGCGGATGCGATCCAGAGTTCCCCAATGGGGAGCAAAGAGAAGAGGTCCGCCGAGCACGCGGCGATGACAGGACGGGCGGCCGTCCAGCACGTGTTGAGATCGGCTGCGTTGTCCGCTCGGCGCGCAAGGCCCGCGCGCAAGCCGTACTCGAACAGTCTGTCGCGGGCCGACGGGAGCGGATGGGCGGTGGCGGCGCGCAACCGAGCCGTTGCTGCAGGGATGTCGCCCGCCAGCATGGATGTCCATGCGCTGAGTAGCTGTAGGCGAGCGGTAACTGCCGCTTCGGGCCGGTGATCTGCGAGTGACGCGGCGAGGATCGATTCGGCGGCTGCAAGGTCCCCACAATGCAGCGCCGCCGTCGCTGCCAGTGCCGCCGCATGGTCTGGCATGGCTCGCCGCACTGGCGGTGGGGAGAGCATGGAGACGGCGCGCGCGAGCATCGCGATCGAAGACTTGCCCGAGCCGCTCATCGACGCGCCGATACCTTCAGCGAGAAGTCGCAGCCCCTGAGCGTAGGTCGTTGGGATAGTCGGAGCTGCCTGCTGCAGGACGGTCCGCGCGGTCTCCCCATCCCCAGCCGCGTACAGGACGATGGCGGCGATCGGAGCGTCCGCGCCTGCACGGTCAGCTCCGAGCCATCGGTACAGATCGGCGGCGTGTGCGACCATTCCGCGTGATGTCGCGACAGTCGCTGAGATGCGGATCGCGTCCGCGAGGTCCGCGCACTGGCGCCCGTCAGTACTGAGTGCACGGTTGGTTACGGCGTCAGCGAAGTGGAGTGCACCGCCGTAGTCGCTCGTTCGCGCCGCGACCTCCGCTCGCTGGAGCGCGAAGTCGGCGAGCGAAGCTCCGGCTGCGTACGCGGCGTCGAGCAATGTCGCCGCCTGATTCGGGTCTGTGTCTGAGCATCGCTCGGATGCGCGGATCAAGTAGGACGCAACCTGGGGGTTGACGACGTGGTATTGCGCGAACGTGAGCGCGGCTGCGGTGGTCAACGCGTGGGACGAGGCGAGCGCGCTGGCGGCATGCGAGCGTAGCTGTGCAAGCTTGGTAGGGCCAAGCTGGTCCGTGAAGCAGGCTTTCAGTTGCGGAGTGACTTTGTCGTGATCGAGTAGCAAACCGCTATCGCGGGCTTCGTCAAGGAGCTCCGCAGCCTCATCCGGCGAAACCCCGAGCGTTTCGGCCACAATCGGCGCAGCAGTCGCGAACTCTGCGGCTGCGACAGCTTGCTGGACGAGTGCGGGCAGCTCCGCGAACCGCCGTGATACCCAGGCCTGTCCGGCCTCGTCGATCACGCGGGCCGCGTCGGGAAGGACCGCCCGCCCGTGCTGGAGCATCGTGAGCACTTCGTGCACGCCATCCGGCTGTCCGCCGGTGATGGCCATGATGGCTGCGATGTGGTCACGGCGGAGATCGTGACCAAGAACCTCCCTCGCGCGCTGGGCGACCCTCGGGGAGGTCATGGCACCGAGGGTGAGCGCGCTCGATCCTGAGGTGCTGAGCAGCCTTTCGATGATGCGGCGGCTACTCCTTGGGCGTGCAGTTAGCAGCACGCTGGTATCTCTCCGACGCATGATCGCTTCAAGATCAGCCAGTGCTGTCGGTCCGCAACGATGAACATCGTCGACGAGCAAAACGGACCCGGCCACCGCATCAATTGCACCGATGTTCTCGAGAGAGGTAGTGACGCGGGCTCCGGTTGCCTCGAATGCGCTCCGGGCGATCCGCAACGCACTCGTTTTCCCGCTGCCCGCAGTCCCGAGGATGATGCGGTGGACGGGCCGGCTTGCCGACTTCCGAATCGCCTCCAGGAGTTCGCTGATTGACTCGTGCATCGCAGACGAAATCAACTTATCGTGCACTCCAGTGGACGTGAGGTGGATGTCTTTCAATGCCGTCAACGGCCCGTCACCCCGCCGAGTATCCCGCCCACAGTATTCAACGGCGAACTGATCGCATTGCCGACTCCGCCAGCGGCGCCCTCGACCGTGCCAGTTAGTCCACTGACGGTGCCTGTTACTGGTGCTGTCACCCCTCCAGTTACCTGCCCGACAGGTCCGGTGGCTGCACCTCCGACTGTTTCGGTGACGCCACCTACTGCTTCGGTCGCGCCTTGCATCACTGTGCCTGCGGTCTGCCCAACACCACCTGTGACACCTCCAGCGGTTTGACCGAGGCCACCTGTAGCTGACTGCACAGTCTCGGTTGTTCCCCCGACAACGCCGCCAACAGTATCGGTGACTCCAGAAACCCCCGAGTTGACTGGAGCGAGAGGGGCGCTTGGATTAGGAATTGGCGCAGGACTGCTGGGAGGCGGTGCCGGTGGAGCGGGAGGTGGGGAAAGACTCGGCTGAGTGGGCGGCGGCGTGCCAGCGCTGGGTGGTGGAGGGGGCGTGTGAGGTGTGGTGGGCGAGTTGGGGGCAGGCGCGGGGGTTGAGCCGGTCACTTGCTCTGGTTGGGTCGGAGTTGTCGGAGCCGGTGCCGCGTCGGGGCCCGGTGACGCTTCGACGGCCTGGCTGGGCTCTGCACTGCGCGGCGTCGCAGCAGTGGATTGAGTTTCAGTGACGCTTGACTGCCGTGAATTAGCTGTTTGCCCGGCAGCGGAGTGTATTCCGCGCGCGGACGGAGTTGTCGTTCGCGGCGCGGTGCCAAGGATCGACGATCCTGCGGACGCTGGAGACGCGCTGACAGCGCGGGCGGCGCGATCACGCGTGGGAACCTCGTCGACAGTCGGCGCCATAGCCGATTCAGTTGTCTCAACGACGCTGCCGGCTGAGGACGTCATAGGAAAGAAGGACGTGCCCACGCTGAGCGACCCCGCTGCGAGAAAGACGACAGCTGCGGCGGCCGCTGCCACGGCGGTTGCCCGGCCAATGTTCTTCCGTGATGCGGCGCTTTCAATTGTGGGGAGGATCGGTGGAACTGGCTTGCGAGCGCCTGACCTCTCAAGGGGTTTTGGACGCGCTTGTGCCTTCACGCTCGGAGCAAGTGGGATGGCGGCCGTAAATCCGCGGGCTGCCATAAGTCCTGCGCCTGTCGCTACGGCGAGTGCAGGCTCCAATGGGAGGTTGATGGGGAGCCGGAACTCTCGCGCGAGCACCTCGGTAATCAGCGGTGTTGACGCTGCGCCTCCGGCGAGCACTATTCGCGTCAAGTCAGATTCGGTTACACCAGCTTCCCTCAATGCCTGGTGCGCAAGCTCCGCGATACGTTCACACGAACCATAGATCAGTTCCTCGAACTCACTCCGAACCACACGGAGCTCTCGTTTGTGCCCCGAAATCTCGCTAACTAGCTGCGCAGTGGTGCGCGAGGAAAGCATCTCCCGAGCGCGCCGCACCTGATCCCGGAGGCGTGCGAGACTCGCGAGCTCAGTGTCTGCAGACGGGACGCGAGTGGAAACCTGGCGGATCTCCTCGTCGCTAAGCAGGTGCGGGAGCACGTGGGTGAGCAGCAGATAGTCGAACCAGTCACCACTCACTTCACTCGTGCGAACCGGCGTTCCCACTACCGTCGGCGCGGGGCTGCCTTGGGTGCCCGCGCTGATATCGAGGTATCTCGCACCGAGATCGATCACAAGTGTGTAGCCCTCAGCAGCGCCGTACTCCTCATCGGCAAACGCGAGCAGGGCATCAGGCTCTGTTATCAGAGTCGGCACAGTTGTGCCCGTAGCCTGGAGCGCCGAACGCAGCGCGGCACGCGCATGAGAGGACCAGGAAAACGGGTGGGCGAGTGCCACCGCCGCCCCTGCGGGGGCGGCTGCGTCCTGAATGAGCAGGCTCGTGGCGGCGGCGGCCAGAGTTGAACCGGCGACACTCTTTCCGCCAGAGACAGTGATGTCAACAGGGTCGCCAACGCGTTCAATGTAATCGCGAATAGATACCCGTGCGCGCTCGCCCGCGTTCCTTTGTACCGCTTTGTCAAAAAAAGAAATAGCCCCGTCGGGGGAGAAACTCAGCGCAGAGTCATGAGTAGTTGAAGCCTTCACGAAACGAGCTGCATTGCTTACGCGTATATCTTCTCCCGCGGCGCCAGGCGGCGTGCTATTTGAGCCTCGGCCTGTGAGGGATACGGCGGTGCACTGAGCGGTTCCTATGCTCAAGCCGAGACCAATCAAGGCGCTCACCTCTCGTTTTGCGACGTTCTAGCACGCACCCCACGCCGCAGTGGCAACGTTCCCGTCCACCATCACAGCGCACTCCACGGGTGTGGTCCAGGACACGACAAGAGTACCGGGCAAATCCCCTAATGGGGATGCTTCCCCTAACTTCCCACCCCCTAATTGGGCGAAGTCGATCGAGGGATCGCCCCCGTTGGTGCGCGTGCGAGAACGGCGAAGAATCGCATGTGGAATCGAATCCCAGAGAGCTGTTGTCATTCACGGACGAAATGAGGGCCGACGAAATGTCGCTTACCGCAGGCAATCCGCTGGTCGCATTGATCCTCTGGCTCCTTCGGGACGGGGATGCGCGGGATCAGTTCCTCGCTGATCCCGCGTGCTTCCTCGAGCAGCATGGGATAGCTCCGTTCTGTCGTGCTGATATCGATGCGATCGCACCTCTGATCTGCGGGATCGGTGGCTTCGCCGGAGCGCCAAGCGCGTTGTCGGGACATCTCTGTCCCGCAGGCTGGTCGGGCGCATCCCAAGCTGTAGCAGGCGGAATAACCAAGTTGGTCAACGTGGTTAGCCCGGGGCATCCGTCTTTGGCGAAAGGCGCTCCCACGATTGTGGGGCCGAGCACCACCGGCCCCACAATCGTGGGTCCGACGACGGTGGGTCCGACAATCGTAGGTCCGACGATTGTTTCCCCTGGTGGGGGAAGCGGAGCAGGAGGCGGCAACGTCGTCTTCAATCCGGTGATTGCGCCCGTTATCGCGCCGGTTATTGCTCCAGTCATCAACCCAGGTGCGCCGGGTGGAGGTGGCGGAGGCGGCGGGGGCACTGCCGCGCCAGTTACCAACGTCAACAACAACACGAACAACAACATCATCACCACCCCGCCCGGAGGCGGTGGTGGTGATACGACGATCATCATCAACAACCCGCCCGGCGGTGGGGGCGGGGACGTCACCGGTCCGGTGACGAACATCGGAGACATCGGGAATATCGGCGACATCGGTCTGGGTGATATCAGTCTGGGCGACATTGGGCTTGGTGACATAAGCCTCGGCGATATCGGTAACCTGACCGGCCCGATCCTCACCGACATCCTGACGTCCGGTATCACTCTCTCCGAAATCCTTCCCGTCAATCTGCTCAGCGACAACGTCTTCGGCGATCTCATCAGCGCACCGTCGATCGGCGACCTCACCGACATCGGGAACTTCGTTCAGAACCTCACGAACATCGGTGTTATCGATCAGTCGCTCGCAATCGGCGACATCATCAACAGTCTTGCCAATATCGGAGATGTCACAGGGATCGGTCCCGTCGGTGACTTCCTGCAGGACATCGCGTTCCTGAACGACCTGACCGGTATCGGGCAGGTCGGTGATTTCTTGCAGAACCTCACCGGGATCGGCTCGATCGACCCGTCACTTCTGCAGAACATCACCGGCATCGTGCAGGACGTCAACCTCACAGATACGGATGTTCTCAGCAACCTGGTAAACGTTGGCGACTTCTTGTCGAACGTCTCTGGCATCGGGGACGTCACAAATATCGGACAGGTCCTCCAGAATTTCGCCAACTTCGGTGATCTGACGAATGTCGGGCAGGTCGGAGACATTCTGTCGAACCTCGTCAATGTCGGCGACCCATCCTCCGTGATCGGGGACATTCTCACCAACGCTGGTGACCTCAGCGGGATCGGCGAGATCGGCAATATTCTGTCTGGTCTCTCCCAGATCGGCGACATCAGCAATATCGCGAATGTCGCCGACGTTCTTCAGCAGTTCGCCCAGATCGGGGACCTCAGCGTCTTCAACTCTGTGCTCGACGGGCTGACAGGCGTATTCGACCCCACCGTCACCTTCAACGACCTCGTCGATGTGCTCTCGAACATCGGCGACATCAACACCTTGAACGCGACGCTCACGGACGTCCTGAACGATTTCACGGGCATCGGCCAGATCGGTGATGTGCTGTCTGGTCTCGTCGGTCTGAACAACGAGGGCGCCCTGGGACAGATCGGCGATGTGCTCACGGCTTTCGGGAACATTGAGAACCTCAATGCCATCGGTGACGTTCTCAGCAATATAGGAAACGGATCAGGAGTGGGTGAACTCCTCACCGGAGACGTCACAGCGATCAACCAGATTGGGGACGTGCTCTCCAACATCGGTCAGATCGGTGACGGCGCCAACTTCACCGCGATCGGCTCCGCGCTAGAGAACATCGCCAACATCACGGACCCGACGATTATCGGTCAGATCGGTGATTTCACGAACGTCGGCAACCTGACAGATGTCGGCCAGATCGCGGGCTTCTTCCAGGACATCGCACAGCTCAGCGACATCAGCGTGCTCTCGCCGATGTTCGAGAACATCGCTCTCTTAAGTGACTTGATCGACGCAGGCGATGTCACCGCGCTCAATCAGATCAACGAGATCCTTACGAATGTCGCGAGCGGCAATGAGCTCACTGATGTTCTTTCCAACATTGCGCTGATCAGTGACCCCACCGTGATCAGCCAGGTCGGTGAACTCCTGAGCGGCAACCAGCTCGGCGACATCACCGGCATCGCAGGCGACTTCGGCAACGTATCTGACGTCGTCACGAATCTCCTATCAGACAACCAGCTTGGTGATTTCGCTGGTCAAATCGGTGATGTTCTTTCCGGAAATGAGGTTGGCGACGTGATTTCAGGTATCGCGGGAGGAAACCAGGTAGGTGACGTGCTTTCAGGCATCACCGCACTGAACGACGCGGCAGCAGTAGGGCAGGTCGGCGACATTCTCTCCAACTTCGCCCAGGTCACCGACAACACCGTGATCACGCAGATCGGTGAAGCTCTGTCGGGAAACCAGTTCGGGGATGTCCTGTCGAATCTCGCACAGTTCGACCCGGTCGTCCTCGGTCAGGTTGGCGATGTGCTTTCTGGCTTCACCGCGTTCAGCGATCCCGCCGTGATTGGTCAAGTGGGAGACATCTTGTCGGGCAACGTCGGAGCTATCGGCCAGGTTGGCGATGTCCTCTCGAATCTTGCCTCGGCTGGTGACATCGCAAGCATCGGTGCGATTGGTGACGCCCTGCAGAACTTCGCGAACCTGTCTGATACTTCGCTGCTGTCTGACCTGATCAGTGCCGGTGATTTCACTGCCGTCGGACCTCTTTTTGAGAATCTTGCGCAATTGGGTGACGTCAACAACCTGAGCGTCATCGGTGACATTCTGTCCGGAAACGTCGCACAGGGCGGGGATGTCCTCAACAACATCGCAAACGCCGATGGTGTCACACAGTTCGGTGACGTGCTTTCCGGTATCGGCAGCGGGAACCTTGCCCAGATTGGCGACGTACTGAGCGGCAACGTTGCGCAGCTCAGCGACTTCAGCGATTTCGCGCAGGTAGGTGACATTCTCTCGAATCTGGGCGCGCTCAATGACCCTGTGCTGATCGGCCAGTTCGGTGACATCCTTTCCGGCCTGGCATCAAACAACCCAGTCGTCATCTCCGACGTTGCTGAAATTTTGTCGGGCAACGCAGCTCAGTTCGGTCCGATCACAACGTTCCTTGGTGACATCGCGAGCATCTCCGACTCGACGATTCTCGGGCAGATCGGTGACGTTCTATCGGGCTTCGGCAACATGGAAAACCTCAGCGGTATCGGTGATCTCCTTTCTGGAAACAATGGCGATATCCTTTCGGACCTTGTCGGTATCGGTGACGGCAACGGCATCGGCCAGGTTGGGGATGTGCTGTCCAACCTGGCGACCGTGAGCGACAACCTCAACGTCGGTGCGCTCGGAGCCGCACTGCAGGACATCGCATCGATCGGCGACCCTTCCGCAATGTTTGGTGACATCCTTTCGGGCGATGTGCTCTCCAACATCTCCAATTTCGGTGATCTCGGGCTCGCGGAACTCAACCAGGTGGGTGCGTTCTTCCAGGACATCGCCCAGGTGGGGGATCTGACGGCCATCGGCCAAGTCTTCGACAGCCTGGTCAGCCTCGGTGACGTCGCGAACGTTGGCGAGATCGGCGACGTTCTGAGCGGATTCGGCCTGTTCAATGATGTGCTGTCGAACCTCGGCTCATTTGGTGACAACGCCACGATTGGTTCGCTCGGTGCAGCGTTGCAGGATTTCGCCAATATCAGTGATGCCGCGCTTATCGGCGATGTTCTGAGCAACATCGCTAGCGGTGATCCGTCAGCGGCCTTGGGAGACGTCTTGTCGAACATCGCGCAGCTCGGAGATATTACCGACAACACCGTCGTGGGCGAGGTCGGCGACGTACTGTCGAACTTCGCCCAAATCACTGATCCCGCGATCATCAACGACTTCAGCGAAGCGCTTTCTGGTCTCGGATCTTGGAATCAGCTCGGCGATCTTCTCGCGGGCAACCAGTTCGGGGACGTTCTGTCCGGCCTCGCCCAGATCGGGGACCCCACCGCGATTGGGCAGCTTGGCGATGTTCTGATTGGTATCGGAAACATCGAAAACCTCGGGCAGTTCGCAGATGTGCTGAATGGTGATCTGTTCTCCGGCAACGTCGGTGAGATCGGAGATGTCCTTTCGCAGCTCGCGACCCTCGGTGACACCGCCAACCTCACTGCAATCGGCAACACCCTGCAGGATTTCGCCAACATCACCGATCCGTCTGTGCTGAGCGACATCCTCAACCCATCCAGCGATATTGGAGACGTACTCTCCGGATTCACGACAGGCGACTTCGGCCAGCTCACGGCCTTTTTCAGCGATCTCGCGGACATCGGTGACATCAACGTGATAGGTGATGTGCTGAGCAACGTCGCACAGCTCAGCGATATCGCGAACGGGAACGCCATTACAGACGTCCTCAGTGGAATTGCCGGTGGTAACGAGATTGGGGACGTGGTCGGCGGCATTGCCAACGGCGACAACGGCGTCGGTCAGATTGGCGATGTCGCGGCCATTTCTCTCGCTCAGATCAGCGACGTTCTGAACGGCAATCAGTTCGGTGACGTTCTCTCCGGTGACTTCGGGCAGATCGGTGATGTGCTATCTGGACTCACGGGAATCTCGGATCCGGCTGTCATCGCTCAGGTCGGTGATGTTCTCACAGGTCTCGCCGGAGGCAACGACATCAGCGACGTGCTCAACGGTCTGACGACTGGAGATTTCGTATCAATCGGCGAGATTGGAGATGTCCTCAGTGGCATCGCCAACGCAGATAATGTTGGGCAGATCGGCGATGTGCTGAGTGGGTTCGGCAACCTCGAGAATGTGGGCCAGTTCAGCGAGATCCTTTCCGGCCTGGTCGGCGTCGGGGACTTCGCGCCCGTCACCACACTCGGTAGCGTCCTTCAGGACTTCGCGAACACGGGCGATATCAGCCAGGTCGGCACGTTCTTTGAGAACATCACCCAAAACGGTGACCTCAACGTTCTCAATCCGGTACTGGAGAACATTTCAACGCTAAGTGACTTCGGGAATATCACCGATATCAGTGACGTGCTTTCCGGATTCGGAAACATCTCGGACCCAACGATCGTCGCGCCGATCACCGACGTGCTATCGGGTGTCGCAAACATTTCTGACCCCACTGTGATCGGTCAGGTCGGTGACGTCCTCTCGGGCCTGGCGTCAGGCAACGAAGTGGGCGATGTGCTATCTGGCCTTACAGGCATCGGTGACGGGAACTCGATCGGGCAGCTCGGCGACATCCTGAGTGGGTTGGGATCCTTCGGTGATGTCAACGGTATCGGTGAAATCAGCGACGTCTTGTCAAACTTTGGTGGTTTGGCGAACATCGGTCAGGTCGGGGATATCCTCTCGAACTTCGATGCGATCAGCGACAACCTGAATATTGGGTCGCTCGCCGCGACCCTGCAGAATGTCGCACAAATGGGCGACTTCGCACCGTTCCTTCAGGATGTTGGGCAAGTCGGGGACATCGCGGGCATCAGCGCGGTGTTCGAAAACCTGTCTGCGCTGAATGAGATCAGCAACGTCGGTCAGATCAGTGACGTGCTGTCAAATATCGGCAACGCGAACGAGGTCGGTGACGTCTTGAGCGGGCTGGCCAACGCAAACCAGCTCGGTGATGTGCTATCCGGCATCGCGAACGTCTCCGACCCCTCTGTCCTTGGGCAGATCGGTGATGTTCTCTCCGGTTTCGGCTCAGGCAATGAGATCGGAGATGTCCTGTCAGGTCTTGCAACAATCACCGATCCCATTGTCCTCGGTGAAGTGGGTGACATCTTGAGCGGAATCGCGAATCTCGACAACACACAGATCGGCAACGTTCTTTCGGATCTGGTTGATGCGAGCGATTTCGCGAATGTTGGTCAGATCGGTGATGTGCTCTCCAATCTTGCCGGTGCGGGCGACTTCACCAATATCGGACAGATCGGCGACCTACTCAGCAATTTCGGAACGATTGGCGACAGCTTCAATATCGGTGAGATTGGCGCGGTCCTGCAGGACATTGCCCAGACTGGCGACATCAGCCAGCTTGGAGCCTTCGTCGACACCCTCGGCCAGATGGGTGATCTCAACGTGCTCAGCCCGGTCTTCGAAAGCATCACTGCGCTGAACGACATCAGCAATATCGGACAGATCGGAGACGTGCTCAGCAACTTCGTGGAGGCAGGAAACGCGAACCAGCTTGGTGATGTTCTGTCGGGCATTGCGAATATCTCTGACCCGACGGTGGTCGGCCAGATCAACGACGTACTGTCGAGCTTCGGCAATGCCAACGACGTCAGCGATGTGCTGTCAGATCTGATTGCGGTCGGTGACAACGCCACAATCGGCCAGATCGGGGATGTGCTGAGCAGCATCGGATCCTTCGAGAACGTGGGTCAGATCAGCGAGTCCCTCAATGACCTCAGTGCGCTGAGCGACAACCTCAACATCAGTGAACTAAGTGCGGTACTGCAGGACGTCGCGCAAACTGGTGACATTGGCCAGTTCGCGGCATTTCTCCAGGATGTCGCACAGGTCGGAGACATCGGACAACTTGGTGCGGTGTTCGAAAACCTCTCAGTACTCAGCGATTTCGCCAACTCGAGCGACATCGGGGATGTGCTATCCGGCAATGCAAACCCAGTGACGGAGATCCTTCCCGGCGACTTCTCGGACATCGGTCAGATCAGCGACGTTCTAAACGATTTGTCTGCGCTGAACCCCGCAGTGGTGGGCCAGGTAGGCGACGTGCTCTCGGGCTTTGGGAACATCACGGATCCCACGTTTATTGGTCAGTTCGGAAATGTACTGAACGATCTCGTGGACGCGGGCAACGAGAACCAGTTGGCGCCCCTTCTCTCAGATCTGATCGAGGTCGGTGACGTGACGAACATCGGTCAGTTCTCCGACATCCTGAATGACCTGTCAGCGCTTAACCCGTCGGATATCGGTCAAGTCGGGGATGTACTCTCTGGCCTGTCGGGAATTGACGCGGGTGATGTTTCCGGCATCGGTGACGTTCTGTCGGGCAACGCGGGCCAGTTTGGCGATGTCCTTTCGAGCCTGGTCGCACTGAGCGACACGGTGGACATCGGGAACCTCGGCGGCGCCCTGCAAGATTTCGCGAACATCAGCGACTCCACCGTTCTGTCCGACCTGTTCAATGGCCTCGCTGGCGGGGACCCCTCAGCTGCTATAGGCGACGTGCTATCAGGGATCTCTGCTGGCGACATTGGCTCGATCACCGCCTTCTTCGATGACCTGGCTCAAATCGGTGACTTCGGCGACGTCTCCGCTGTGTTCGACAACATCTCGGTGCTGGGTGACATCCTTTCCGGCAACGATATCGCTGGAACGATCAGCGACATCGCCAGCGGCAACGCGGTGTTCGGTCAGGTCGGTGACTTCCTCAACGGCGTCGGGACCATCTCTGACCCATCGGTGATCGGAGAGATCGGTGATGTTCTCTCCGGGTTGAGCGCTATTGGTGACCCAACGATCATTGGCCAGTTCGGCGACGTGCTGTCAGGCATCGTTTCCGGCAACCAGATCAGCGACGTACTTAGCGGTGACTTCGGCCAACTCGGCCCGATCAGTTCAGTGATCGGTGATCTGACAGGAATCTCCGACCCGACGGTGATCGGTCAGGTAGGTGACGTTCTCTCGGACCTCGTGGACGCGGGCGACATTACGAACATCGGGCAGGTCGGTGACCTGTTGTCCGGCAATGCAGGGGAGATCGGCGATGTGCTGTCGAATCTCGCGGCGCTGAGCGACACCGTCGACGTCGGCAACCTGGGAGCGACGCTCCAGGACTTCGCGAATATCAGTGATCCGTCAGTGCTAAACGACGTAATCGACAGCGTGATCAACGTGAGCGGTGACCCGTCTGTAGTAATCGGAGACGTGCTCTCCGGACTTTCTGCCGGTGACATCGGATCGCTCACCGCGTTCTTCGAGGATCTAGCCCAGGTCGGTGACTTCGGGAATGTCACAGCGGTGATCGAAAACCTCGCCACTCTTGGCGACTTCGGCAACATCGGGCAGATCGGCGATTTCATCGCAAACATTGGCGAGATACCCGGTCTTGGTGATCTTCCGGGGCTGGGTGATCTTCCGGGACTTGGGAATCTTCCTGGTCTCGGTGAGCTTCCCGACTTTTCAGACGTGCTCGACCCCAGCGTGATTGGTGATCTCACAGGAGGTATTGGTGCAGTGGAATTCGTAGGTGATATCTCCGGCAGCTTCAGCGGTGCAGCTGAAGCCGTCGCAGGGGTTGCTGGGGCGGCAGCTGGTGCGGCTGAAGGAGCCGCCACCGCCGCTGGCGCTGTAACGGGAGCGTTCGCTGCAGTCGGTGAAGCGGGTGGCACGCTGTCGGGCGC
Source organism: Hoyosella subflava DQS3-9A1 (assembly GCF_000214175.1). Taxonomy (NCBI): domain Bacteria; kingdom Bacillati; phylum Actinomycetota; class Actinomycetes; order Mycobacteriales; family Hoyosellaceae; genus Hoyosella; species Hoyosella subflava. The sequence goes on along the minus strand of NC_015564.1, from coordinate 4,183,585 downwards.
GTTCGACGGGTCCGCTGGTGCAGCAGCGCAGGCAGCGGGCGCCCTGTCCGGTGGCGCTACTGCACTCGGTGATGCCTCGGGCAGCCTTGGCGGCGCGTTTGCGGGTGGTGCTGAGGCGCTCGCAGGTGCTGCGGGTGGCGCTGCAGGAGCCGTGAGTGGCGCGGCAGGCGCAGCCGCTGGGGCCACGGGTGCGCTAGCTGGCACAGCAGGCGCAGCTAGTGAGGTTGCAGGCAATCTCGGAGGCGCGTTCGCTGGTGGGGCTGAGGCTGTAGGAGGTGCCGCTGGAGCACTGGCAGGTTCAGCGGGTGCAGTTAGTGACGCCACGGGTGCGGTAGCGGGCAGTGCTGGCGCGGCCGGGCAAACCGCAGGAACCGTTGCGGGGGCTGCCGCTGCCGCTGCGGGCGGCGCTGCCGCCGCTGCCGCCGGCCTGGCAGCAGTCGCTGCGGGGGGTGCGGAGGCAATTGGAGGCTTCACAGGCATGGGTGAGGCACTTGCGGGTGCAGCCGGTGATCTGGCTGGTTCCGCTGGTGCTGTCGGCGGAGTGACGGGAGCGCTCGCTGGTTCAGCGGGGGCGCTTGGTGAGGCAGCAGGAGCGGCGGGTGCCGCGATGCAGGGCGGCGCTACGGCGGCCGGCGATGTCGCGGGCGCCTTAGCGGGTTCTGCTGGCGCAGTCGGTGACGTGGCTGGCACTGCCGCCGCGGGACTCGCCGGTGGTGCGGGTGCTGTGGGCGACGTCGCGGGCAGCCTTGCCGGTTCAGCAGGTGCACTCGGCGAAGCTGCCGGTGCAGCGTCCGGGGCTCTCGCTGGTGGAGCGGAGGCTCTTGGCGGCGCCGCAGGTGCATTCAGCGGTGCACTGGAGAGCGGTGCTGATGCAGCCGCCGGTGCCGCGGGTGCATTCGCCGGGGCAGCAGGAGCGGCCGGAGATGTCGCCGGGGCAGTTGGTTCGGGACTTTCAGGTGGTGCCGCAGCGGCGGGTGCGCTTGCAGGCAGCGCTGGTGCATTGGGTGATGTCGCGGGAGCCGTTGGTGGTGCTGCAACTGGCGGGGCGGGGGCTGTCGGTGATGTCGCAGGCGCGCTCGCGGGTAGCGCCAGCGGGCTCGCGGGTGCGGCGGGCGGATTGACCGGCGCCGTCGAAGGTGGCGCTTCTGCGTTCGGCGACGCGGCAGGTGCCCTTGCGGGGAGCGCGGGTGCGCTTGGCGAGGCCGCCGGTGCCGCCACAGGCGCTTTCGCTGGCGGAGCGCAGGCGCTGGGCGATGCGGGTACGGCACTCGCCGGCTCGGCTGGCGCAGTCGGTGACGTCGCTGGTGCTCTCGCTGGTTCTGCTGGTGCTGTGGGTGACGTCGCTGGGACTCTTGCTGGTTCTGCTGGTGCTCTTGGTGAAGCTGCAGGAGCGGTAGGTGGCGCCTTCGCTGGTGGTGCGGAAGCACTCGGTGGCGCGGCAGGAGCCCTTGCCGGTTCGGCCGGTGCGGTGGGTGACGTTGCGGGAACGCTCGCAGGCTCAGCCGCGGCTTTCGGTGACGTTGCCGGTGCTGGAGCTGGTGCCCTCGCGGGAGGTGCGGAAGCACTCGGCGGAGTGGCTGGCGGACTGGCCGGGTCGGCGGGCGCAGTCGGTGATGTGGCCGGTGGACTGGCTGGTTCTGCGGGTGCTCTCGGTGAGGCCGCAGGCGGGTTCGCTGGCGCCTTCGAAGGCGGCGCCGCGGCACTCGGCGACGCTGCTGGTGGCCTCGCAGGTGTTGCTGGCGCCGCAGGTGAAGCAGGTGGTGCTCTTGCCGGTGCCGCGGGGGCTGCCGGTGACGTCGCGGGAGCCCTTGCAGGTTCCGCTGGAGCCGCAGGGGACGTGGCAGGTGCGCTGGCTGGTTCTGCGGGCGCCCTGGGCGAGGCCGGTGGTGCGCTCGCGGGATCGGCGGGCGCGCTCGGAGGTGCCGCCGGAGCCATCGCTGGCGCTGCAGAAGCAGGAGCTGGTATTGGGGGTGAACTCGGTGATACCGCGTTCGGCCTCGGTGGTGCGCTGGCAGGCGGAGCGGATGCGGCTGCAGGTGCTGCAGGTGCGCTTTCAGGCAGCGCGGAAGCCCTGGGTGGTGTCGCAGGTGGAGCTGCCGGCGCGTTTGCTGGTGGCGCTGAGGCTGTAGGTGGTGCGGCTGGTGCGCTCGCTGGGTCAGCGGGTGCCCTGGGTGGTGTCGCAGGTGGAGCTGCCGGCGCGTTTGCTGGTGGCGCTGAGGCTGTAGGTGGTGCGGCTGGTGCGCTCGCTGGGTCAGCGGGTGCCCTGGGTGGTGTCGCAGGTGGAGCTGCCGGCGCGTTCGCTGGTGGCGCTGAGGTTGTCGGTGGTGCCGCGGGAGCGCTAGCAGGTTCTGCCGGAGCCGTGGGTGACGTTGCTGGATCTGCCGCCGGGGCATTCGCTGGCGGGGCCGGCGCCCTCGGCGAAGCTGGAGCCGGACTTGCGGGATCAGCAGGAGCCGTCGGGGACGCCGCTGGTGCTGTCGCGGGCTCGGCCGGTGTGGTCGGTGACGCCGCTGGTGCGCTGGCTGGTTCGGCCGGTGCGGTGGGAGACGCAGCCGGGGCCTTCTCCGGAGCGCTGGCCGGTGGTGCCGAGGCGATAGGTGGCGTTGCTGGTGCTGCCGCTGGTTCGGCCGGTGCGGTAGGCGACGTCGCAGGTGCACTGGCGGGGTCTGCCGGTGTGGTCGGTGACGCCGCGGGTGCCGCGGCAGGAGCGTTCTCAGGCGGCGCTGAAGCACTCGGCGGTGCAGCCGGTGCGCTGGCTGGCTCGGCTGGCGCAGTTGGAGATGTGGCAGGAACTCTCGCAGGGTCGGCTGGCGCTCTGGGCGAGACGGCTGGCGCATTCACGGGTGCGTTCGAAGGTGGCGCCGGCGCAGTGGGCGATGCTGCGGGCGCCCTCGCTGGGTCCGCTGAAGTGCTCGGAGACACCGCTGGCGCGTTCAGTGGAGCGTTGCAGGGTGGAGCCGCAGCGGCAGGCAGCACAGCGGCAGCACTTGCAGGCAGCGCGGGTGCGCTAGGCGATGCAGCTGGATCTGTCGGCGGCGCCCTCAGCGGTGGCGCAGATGCCCTCGCCAGCACGGCAGGCGCGGCAGCAGGATCAGCGGGCGCTCTCGGTGGCCTCGCGGGAGCCTTAGGCGGTGCCTTTGGTGGCGGCGCCGCAGCGTTGGGCGGTGTGGCTGGTGCCGCAGGTGCGGGCCTCGAAGGTGGCGCCGGAGCCGCTGGAGGCGCAGCTGGTGCGCTGGCTGGCTCGGCCGGTGCACTCGGGGAAACGGCTGGGACCCTCGGCGGTGCTCTCGCCGGCGGCGCGGATGCGTTCGGTGGCGCGACTGGTGCCCTTGCGGGCTCTGCGGGAGCGCTGGGTGACGCCGCGGCTGCGTTCTCTGGCGCCCTCGAAAGCGGGGCAGATGCTGCAGGAGGGCTCGCTGGCTCCGCTGGTGTCATCGGTGACGTTGCAGGAGGACTGGCAGGCAGTGCTGGCGCGCTCGGCGACATGGCCGGTGCGGGCGGCGCCGCGCTCGCGGGTGGTGCCGGTGCCGCCGCAGCGGCTGCAGGGGCCCTCGCTGGAAGTGCAGGTGCTCTCGGTGACGTGGCGGGTGCAGCGGCGGGTGGCGCCGAAGCAGTCGGGGATGTCGCCGGTGCGCTAGCGGGGACCGCGGATGCCGGCGGGGCACTCGCCGGTTCAGCTGGTGCGATCGGCGATACCGCAGGTGCCTTCACCGGAGCCTTCCAGGGCGGTGCGGACGCACTCGGTGGCGCGGGTGGCGCGCTGGCTGGCTCCGCAGGTGCTGTCGGTGACGCCGCCGGCGGATTCGCTGGTGCGGTCGACGGTGGGGCCGGAATTATCGGTGACGCAGCGGGCGTTTTCGCTGGTACTGCGGGCGGCACGGCCGAAGCGGTCGGCGGAGTGACTGGCGCGGTTGCGGGTGGCGCGGATGCGCTCGGCGGTGCTGCAGGAGCCCTGTCCGGAAGCACCGCGTTCCTGGGGGACGCGACAGCGGGAATTGCTGGTGCTGGCGGGGGTGCGGCTGAGGCCGTCGGCGGCGCAGCCGGTGCTGTGAGCGGTGGTGCCGAAGCACTCGGCGGAGCCGCGGGAGCGGTATCGGGAACTCTGGATGGCGCCGCTGGGATCACTGGTGGACTCACCACTGCACCTGATTCGGTCAGTTCAACGTCGTTCTCGGACGGCACAGACGGCTTCGGCGGTGTCACGGGCACAGTCACGGACACGGTGGGTGCGGTCACTGACTACAGCACGTACAGCGCCCCCGTAACTGAATACATCGCTCCGTTGCCGGATTACACGGCTCCCGTCACGGATACCGTGACGTCGGGCGCAGAGACGCTCGGCGGAACGGCCTCAGGGCTCACCAGTGGGCTCACATCGGGTCTTTCGAGTGGCCTTTCGCAAACGTGGGATTCAGGCCTGACGTCCGCATTCGACGCCCCGGCCGGCGACTCCACCGACTTCATTGGCTGACCATCCGAAAGTCGGTCCAACTGAGTGAACCGAAGCCGGCGTGCCCCTGGAGCTGTATTGCTAACCTCCGGGGGCACGCCACTCCAGCGTTTGCCCCAATGTCCCGAAAGGACGTCCTGAATGACGGCAACCGTGCAGCAGGCCAGGCCGAAAGTTGCGGATCAGGCCAACCTACTTGATCTCATCGATGCTGCTGCAAAGGCTGTGACGAGGTCCAGCCGGGATGACCTGGCGCTGAGGTTATCCAGCATCCGGGAGCGCGTCAGCGACTCGAGGCTGCGGGTGGCTGTTGTCGGCGAACTGAAGCAGGGGAAGAGCCAGCTCGTCAACTCTCTGATCAACGCCGGCGCGTGCACGGTGGGCGACGACGAGGCCACGGCTGTGCCCACGCAGGTCCACTTCTCGGAAACAGCGTCTGCTGCGCTCGTTGTGGGGACTGGTGGAGGTGCGGTCTCACGCGTTGCGGTAGATCTGGCTGACATACATCGCATCACGCCGACAACCCCGATGGCCAAGGGGCAGCCGGTATTGCGCCTCGAGATCGGGGTGCCATCGGCAGTCTTGCGGGAGGGCTTGATGCTGATCGACACGCCGGGTGTCGGTGGCCACGGAAATCCGCATCTCGCGAGCACCCTCGGTCTGCTGCAGACGTCCGACGCCGTGTTCTTCGTGACGGATGCGAGCCGCGAACTCACTGAGCCGGAGACTGACTTCTTGCGTCAGGCTGCTGGTGTGTGTCCGGCTGCGGCGTGCATCGTCACTAAAACCGACCTCTACCCGCACTGGCGTGAAGTTGTCAATGCAGATCGTGCGCACCTGGCAAAAGCGGATATCGACCTACCGGTGCTGCCCGTTTCTGCTCTGCTCCGCGGTTACGCGCTTGAGCGGCGGGATGAAGCGCTGAACCTGGAGTCCGGCTTCCTCGAGCTGTTCAGGTTTCTGCGTGATGACGTCGCGCAGACGGTCTCAGCTGCGCTGCGTCGCCTAGCAGGGTACGAAGTGAGCGCCGCGATGGAGCACTTGATTTTGGGGGCGCGATCGGAACTCGCGACACTGCGAGATCCGGCCCGGCACGCGGAGCGGCTCGCCGAACTCGAAACGGCGCGCAGCAGGGTTGAAGAACTCCATAAACGTTCCGCGTTGTGGCAGCAAACGCTGAACGACGGGGTGGGGGACCTCGTGGCAGACATCGAACACGACCTGCGCGATAGGCTGCGCCACGTTCAGCGGGCCGCAGAGGAAACGGTGGATTCGACCGATCCTGGACCGGCGTGGGAGGAACTGGGTGAGTGGCTCCAGGACCAGGCGGCTAAGGCTGTTGGTGACAACTTCGTCTGGGCACATGAGCGGTCGCTCTGGCTAGCTGAGCAAGTGGGCGAACACTTCGCGCTCGATCACACAGTGGACTTACCCGACCTCGAAGTCAACGACGTCGAAGGACTGCTCGAGCCGGTCGCGGACCTCGCGGTGATCGAGTCAGGCAAGCTCGGAATCACCGACAAGGTGATGGTGGGGATGCGTGGCTCATATGGCGGCATCCTGATGGTGGGACTGGCGGCGACCCTGGTCGGGATGGCGCTGATTAACCCGTTGTCGCTGGGTGCCGGAGTGATCTTCGGCCGACGTGCTTACCGGGAGGACATGGAAAATCGTCTGCAGAAGCGCCGGGCGGACGCAAAGATGGCGATCCGTCAGTACGCGGATGATGTCGCATTTCAAACGGGCAAGGAATCGCGTGACAGGCTGCGGCATGTTCAGCGCCAGTTGCGTGATCATTTCACGGCGATCGCGGGCCAGACGCTTCGCTCACTGAATGAATCAGTGCGGACAGCTCAGGATGCTATCAATTTATCGAAGCGCGAGCGGGAGTCGCGCATCGCGGAACTGGAACGCGCACTGATTGACTTGTGCCAGCGGAAAGAATCTGCCCAGAGACTCGTGGCGAAGTAGGGACAAATGGCAGGATGTCAGCTTTCAGATGTCCGCGAGCTCATATCGCGAGCACTCCACATCTACCGAGGTAAGCAGTCGCTGAGGGACATGCTTGGGGAATGTGAGGAACGGACCAGGCAGCCGCTCCGCATCGCTTTCTCAGGTTCCCTGAAAGCGGGCAAGTCGACCCTCTTGAACGCCTTGGTCGGTGAGGAGATCGCTCCGGCTGACGCGACGGAGTGCACGAAAGTCGTCACGTGGTATCGGCACTCCCGCGTCCCGGTCGCTACCGCGTGGCACGATGACGACGGAACACACCGATCCTCCCCGGTCGTCTTGGACCGCAGCGGCGGCGACCTGACATTCGGTCTCGGCTCGCTCTGCGCCTCGCAGATCGACTGCATCGAGGTCGGCTGGCCGTCTGAAAGTCTCGAAACGACAATGCTGATCGACACGCCGGGGACGTCGTCGCTGTCCCGGGATGTGTCAGAGCGGACTCTGCGGCTGCTGACGCCCGAGCAAGGGCCGTCGGAGGCAGACGCGGTTATTTACCTTCTTCGCACTCTCAACGACGCTGACTTGCGTTTTCTGCGTGAAATCGGTGACCGGCTCGGTGGCAATGCGGGACCGCTGGGAGTGATAGGTGTACTCGCACGGGCGGATGAGGTGGGTGCCGGGCGGACTGACGCGCTCGCTTCTGCGCGCACGATCGCGGACAGATTCGCGCGCGAGCTAGAATCCACAGGTTTGTGTCAGGCGGTGGTTCCAGTCTCGGGCCTCGTCGCGCTGGCTGCCCGCACGCTGCGCGAATCGGAGTTCGCGGCGTTGAGCCAGCTCAGCCGAGAGGAGCCCGCCAATCTTGATCTGGCACTGCTATCTGCCGACCGATTTGTGCGCTCGCCGGAGCTGACGGTGAGCAGCGAAACGCGTGCCGCGCTTGCACACCGCTTCGGAGTTTTCGGCATCCGGGTGGCGATCGGACTGTTGCGGGAAGGTGTGGACACCGCGACGGAACTCGCATCCGCGCTGCTGACTGTGAGTGGTGTTTCAGAACTCACTGAGGCCATCGATGTGCACATACGCCAGCGTGCTGAGCAGCTTAAGGCGCACGCCGCGCTCGTTTCAGTGCAGGACATCCTGGTGCGGGCCCCGATGCAGGGTTCCACCGAGCTTCTCAGTGAGGTGCAACGCTGGCTGGCCGACGACCATGACTTCGAGGAACTCCGAGTTCTGGCGCGCTTACGTGGGGTCAGCTCTGGGTCGCTTGCCGCAAACGCGCGCGAGTTGCAGCGGATACTCGGCGGCACCGGAACCGCGTCAGAGGTGCGCCTCGGGGCACCTGCCGGATCCTCACCCGAAGCGATACGGAAGCTGGCGCTCGATTCGGTGCGGCGGTGGCGCGGCCTCGCTCAGCATCCGTTGAATGATCCCTTTGCAGCGGCAGCGTACCGTTCCGCGGCCCGGAGTGCTGAAGGGATCCTCGAACGTACGCAGCGCGGTTAGGGCCGGGCTCTGAGGCCCGCTTCAGTGCCTTCTATCCATGCGGTGACCGGCTTGGTGAACATCAGCAAGACGGCTGTGGCGGTGAAAGCCACGTGTGCTGCGAGTGCGTATTTTGCAACATCGACGCCCGTGCCAAGCTCGCCGGTGAGGGCTGCGTGGAGCATGTCATACGCGAGGTAATCCACGATGATTCCAGCAGCCGCCAGAATCGCGAGTAGCACCCGAGCTTTGGCCTTGCCTATTAGGAGGCTGCGCAGGGTCAGCAGCTGGATCAGAACTATCGCGACGCCAGCGCCCCCGATGCTCAGCACAGCGATTTCGACAGCATGGGCGACATCCGTCGCGCCTGCGCTGTCGATGAGTTGCGCAGTGCGTTCCCGTTCAGCGCTCGCGGCAATCGCGAGGACAGCATCGAGGCGGAGTGTGATCAGGAAGCAAGCGGTGAGAAATCCAGCGAAGGCGAGGAGCCAGAGCGCGAGTACGGCGGTGAGTCGGGCTGGTGCCGTGGGTTTTTCGCTGATCGGCGGCGGTGCTACGTCGAGCGAGGGGCGAGGGGGCGCGGACCGATTCTCAGGCACCCGACCATCATGGCAGTTCGACGCTGTGCGTCGGGGAACATTTCTTCAGTCTCGCACGTTAACCCTACTGAACATTGAGTGACAATGACTCAACTATGGTGGTTGAGGCCACCTGGATACCCTGAGTTGAGTCGTGTACGCTCACCTTAGAGCTGTTGACAGCCTAACTAGAGGAGGAAACTATGGCGCGTGCGGTCGGAATCGACCTCGGCACCACGAACTCGGTTGTGTCGGTACTTGAGGGTGGTGACCCGGTCGTCATCGCGAACTCGGAAGGCTCGCGAACCACCCCATCGGTGGTTGCGTTCGCCCGTAATGGCGAGGTTCTCACGGGTCAGCCCGCGAAGAACCAGGCAGTCACGAACGTTGATCGCACGATCCGCTCCGTCAAGCGCCATATGGGCACCGACTGGAAGCAGGAGATCGACGGCAAGTTCTACACTCCGCAGGAGATCAGCGCCCGTGTGCTCATGAAATTGAAGCGCGACGCGGAAGCGTATCTGGGTGAGGACATCACTGACGCTGTGATCACGGTGCCCGCGTACTTCGAGGACTCGCAGCGTCAGGCGACCAAGGAAGCCGGGCAGATCGCGGGCCTTAACGTTCTGCGGATCGTCAACGAGCCCACGGCGGCGGCGCTAGCTTACGGTCTCGATAAGGCGGGCAAGGAACAGACCATCCTCGTCTTCGACCTCGGTGGCGGTACGTTCGACGTTTCGCTGCTCGAGATGGGCGACGGTGTTGTTGAGGTGCTCGCGACTGCTGGTGACAACCACCTTGGTGGTGACGACTGGGATCAGCGTGTCGTCGATTGGCTTGTCAACAAATTCAAGATGCAGAACGGCATTGATCTCACCAAGGACAAGATGGCGATGCAGCGGCTCCGTGAGGCTGCTGAAAAAGCCAAGATCGAGCTGTCTTCAGGCCAGAGCACGACCATCAATCTCCCCTATATCACTGTTGATGCGGAGAAGAACCCGCTCTTCCTCGATGAGCAGCTGACGCGTGCGGAGTTCCAGAAGATCACCTCAGATCTGCTTGATCGCACACGCGCACCGTTCCAGCAGGTGATCAAGGATGCTGGCATGTCCGTTCAGAACATCGATCACGTCGTTCTCGTCGGCGGTTCGACTCGGATGCCGGCAGTGGCAGACCTGGTTCGCGAACTGAGCGGCAAGGATGCCAATAAGGGTGTCAACCCCGACGAAGTGGTAGCGGTCGGTGCTGCTTTGCAGGCCGGTGTGCTGCGAGGCGAGGTCAAGGACGTCCTTCTCCTGGACGTGACACCGCTTTCCCTCGGTATTGAGACCAAGGGTGGTGTGATGACCAAGCTGATTGAGCGAAACACAACCATTCCGACGAAAAAGTCAGAAGTGTTCACCACTGCTGAGGACAACCAGCCCTCGGTTCAGATCCAGGTGTACCAGGGCGAGCGTGAGATCGCGTCGCACAACAAGTTGCTCGGGTCGTTCGAGCTGACGGGTATTCCGCCCGCGCCGCGTGGTGTGCCGCAGATCGAGGTGACCTTCGACATCGACGCCAACGGCATCGTGCACGTGACCGCTAAAGACAAGGGCACAGGCAAGGAAAACAAGATCCAGATCCAGGGCGGCTCAGGCTTGTCCCAGGAAGAGATCGACCAGATGATCAAGGACGCTGAGGCGCACGCGGAAGAGGACAAGAACCGCCGCGAGGATGCCGAGGTCCGGAACCAGGCCGAGTCACTCGTCTACCAGACTGAGAAGTTCGTCAAGGAAAACGAGGATAAGGTCGCAGGCGACGTCAAGACGAAGGTCGAGGATGCGATCAAGGGAGTCAAGGACGCTCTTGCTGGCACCGATACCGAAGCGGTGAAGTCGGCCGTGGAGAAACTGGGCACCGAGTCACAGGCGCTTGGCCAGGCGTTGTACGAGTCAGCTGCTCAGGATTCAGCTGCCGGTGGCGCAGCGGGTGCTGACCAGGGTCAGCCGGGTCAGGACGATGTTGTGGATGCCGAGGTTGTCGACGAGCCAACGGATAAGGACAACAAGTGACAGAACGAGAGGCACGTGATCAGGAACCGGTAACGATCACCGACAAGCGGAAGATCGATCCAGAGACTGGCACGGTCCGATCATCTGACGCTGAGCAGGAAGTGTTTGATCCGGCCGACTCCTCAGCGGTCCCAACTGGGACCGCTGAGGGGGACGTCCCCGCCCAGGTGACCGAGGAAGACACCAGTGCGGGTGTAGATGTGGGGGAGGCTCCGTTCGAGGAACTCGCCCGCGTTGCAGCTCAGCTGGAGGAGCGGACGACAGACCTGCAGCGTTTGCAGGCGCAGTTTGCAAACTACAAGCGTCGTGTCGCGCGGGACGAGCAACTTGCGGCCGAGGCGGCACGGGCCAAGGTGCTGACCGAGCTACTGACCGTGCTCGATGATCTCGAGCGGGCTCGCGCCCACGGAGATCTCGACTCGGGTCCGCTCAAGGCCGTTGCTGACAAATTGCAGACCGTGCTCGTCGGTCAGGGCCTTGTCCCGTTCGGTGCTGAGGGCGAAGACTTCGATCCTGAATTGCATGAGGCGGTTCAGCATGAGGGCGATGGCGCAGATCCGGTGATCGGGATGGTTCTGCGCCAGGGGTATTCACTTGGTGATCGCGTGCTGCGGCACGCGATGGTATCGGTCGTGGATCGCTCTTCATCGCACGACAAGGCTGACGCTGACGTAAGAGTCAGCTCCGCAGAGGAAGACTGAAACCGCACTAAAATGGGGCGGCATTCTGGAGGAGGGAGGGACGCCCAGTGACACAGCGTGAATGGCTGGAGAAGGATTTCTACAAGGATCTGGGCGTCTCCTCAGAGGCTTCCCAGGACGAGATCAAGAAGGCGTACCGCAAGCTGGCCCGCGACCTTCATCCTGATGCCAATCCTGGTGACAAACAGGCTGAAGAACGATTCAAAGCGGTCTCCGAGGCCTACAGTGTGCTGGCTGACCCCGCCAAACGGAAAGAGTATGACGAGGCGCGTCGGCTCTTCGCGACTGGCGGGTTCCGCCGACGGGGTGGTTCGAGCGGCCGCAGCGCGTACGGCGGATTCGAACCCGGTGACACTGGAGTCAGCGGTGACTTCAACGTAGGGGACATTTTCGGGGGCGGGTCCGGGGGCCTCGGCGACATCTTCGACGGTCTGTTCAACCGCAGTGCAGCGCGGTCGAGTGCAGCGAGTCGTCCGAGGCGCGGCAACGATCTCGAACTCGAGACGCGGCTGACGTTCCGCGACGCTGTGCTGGGTGCGGTTGTCCCACTGAAGTTGACGAGCCCGTCGTCATGCACGACGTGCCACGGCAGCGGCGCGAAACCGGGTACGAGTCCACGTGTGTGCCCGAACTGCAATGGCAGCGGAATTGTCAGCTCCAATCAGGGGGCATTCGGTTTTAGCGAACCGTGCCTCGATTGCCGCGGTACGGGCTCCATCATCGACACTCCCTGCGTGGACTGCCGGGGGTCAGGGGTGTCCACGCGCACCCGAACGATCACCGTCCGGATACCTGGCGGTGTCGAAGAGGGGCAACGGATACGGCTTGCCGGGCAGGGCGAAGCTGGCATGCGGGGCGCGCCCGCCGGTGATTTGTACGTCACCGTGCACGTCGACCCCCATCACGTCTTTTCGCGCTCGGGGAACGACATCACGCTGACTGTGCCGGTTGCGTTTGCTGAACTTGCACTTGGAACGACGGTTTCGGTTCCTACGCTGGAGGGCCGTGTGCGAGTGAAGGTCCCTGCGGGTACCGCGGACGGCCGGACCTTCCGTGTTCGCGGTAAGGGCGTGCACCGCAAAAATGGCACCGTCGGCGACCTACTTGTGACTGTGAAGGTGGCCGTGCCTCCGGAGCTTGGCGCCGACGCGGTTGAGGTGCTGGAGAAGTATGCAGCCGCAGAACGTGCCAGCGGGTTTGATCCGCGCGCGGGTTGGGCAGGTGCGCAATGAACGAACGGTTAGATCCCCACGCTGGCGGTCAGCCTCACAGTGGTTCGCGAGGCTCCGCGGAATCAAACGCTGCCTTATTCGCGATCTCGGTGGCAGCAGAACTCGCGGGAATGCATGCTCAGACGTTGCGTACCTACGACCGGTTAGGCCTGGTGACCCCGCACCGCACTACTGGCGGTGGCAGGCGATACTCCGAGCGTGATGTCGAGCTGCTTCGCGAAGTGCAGCGTTTGTCTCAGGAAGAGGGGGTCAATCTTGCCGGAATCAAGCGGATCATCGAGCTCACGAACCAGGTCGAGGCCTTACAGTCGCGACTGACCGAGCTGATGGATGAGGTTGCGCGGTTGCGTCAGCGCAGAGGCGAACTCGTTCCGTTGCCCCGCAGTCAAGCGCTCGTCGTCTGGAAACGACGTAATCAATAGCGGCACTTCGTCTCGCGGGCCCGCGTCGGCTGTCATTTAGATGAACGACAGCGGTTTATGATGTGATTTTGAACTCAATCACTCCTGCTTGCCCCTAAGATTAGGGGCAAGCAGGAGGTGTGTCGTGCAAAATACCGACGTGATGAACAGTCGGGCGAATGGCAAACCGGGGCGACGAGGCCCAGGCGGAAAGCTGACGCGCGAGGCGATTGTCTCGGTAGCGCGCACTTTGATCGACGACGAAGGGCCTGACGCGCTTTCCATGCGCCGCCTCGCGGGTGTCGTCAACAGTTCGCCGATGGCGCTCTATCATCACGTCGACGGCAGGGCGGACCTATTGGCCGCGATCTTCGCACAGATCTGCGATGAAGCGCCGCGCCCTGATTTGCCAGACGACCCGCTTGAAAAGATGGTCAAGCTGACGGAGCTTGGTCAGCGTCTGCTGCACGACCATCCCTGGACGCTCGAGATTCTCAGCACAGATTTGGCGCTGTGTCGCGAGACGCTCTGGTACGTCGAAGAGTTCCTCAGCGCAGCGTGCGCGGCAGGGTGCACCGAAAAGCAAGCCGTGTCGATCTATCTGACGACCTGGAACCTGATTATTGGCAACGCGGTCATGCGGAAGAACCGGGAAGCCGTGCGGACGTCCAGTGAGGACGGATTGCCAGCACCGCTTGACGTCAGCGACTCGGCGGACTTGCCGCGATGCCAGACTTTGGTCAGTGATTGGCCAGCGCTGGCGGATTCTCATGATCTGCGGGGTGGGCTCGCACCAATGCTAGCGGCCCTGGTCAGCGAGGCGACGGCGCCAGTCGCCGCAAGGGCTGGATAGTCTTCGCCAGAATTTCCCAGAGTTGAGTGGAACAGACTCAACCTTTTGTGCGTTGGAGTTATTAGGATCGGACGCGTCACGCGCCGATCGTCTTCTGTGTAGCTTCAAAGTCACAAGGGGTGTCATCGCATGGAGTCCTTCTCGCCCACCACAAAAGTACAAGCGGCGTTGTCGACCGCGATGCAGGCAGCATCGGCGGCAGGTAACCCTGACATCAGGCCAGTACATCTTCTCGCCGCACTTTTAGACCAGGCCGATGGCGTGGCGGCGCCCTTACTCAAAGCTGTGAGTGCCGACCCGGGCAGCGTGCGGGCGGAAACTGCAGCCCTCGCCGATCGCTTGCCGGTGGTAACGGGCTCCTCGGTGGCCACTCCGCAGCTGAATCGAGAGGCGCTCGGAGCTATCACCGCTGCACAGAAGCTCGCCACCGAGCTCGACGACGAATATGTGTCCGCGGAGCATGTCCTCGTCGGGCTGGCTGAAGGTGACGGCGACGTCGCGCGGCTTCTGCAGCGCCATGGGGCGACGCCACAGGCGCTGCGTGACGCATTCACTGCGGTTCGCGGAAATTCTCGAGTGACAAGTCCGGACCCCGAGGGGACCTATCAGGCGCTGGAAAAGTACAGCACAGATCTCACGAAACAGGCTCGCGAGGGCAAGCTCGACCCCGTGATCGGACGCGACAACGAAATCCGTCGCGTAATTCAGGTACTGTCCCGCCGGACTAAGAACAACCCGGTACTCATCGGCGAGCCTGGCGTCGGTAAGACAGCGATCGTCGAAGGGCTCGCGCAGCGCGTCGTCGCAGGCGACGTGCCAGAGAGTCTGCGCGGCAAGACAGTGATCGTGCTGGACTTGGGTTCGATGGTGGCGGGCGCTAAATACCGCGGTGAGTTCGAGGAACGTCTGAAGGCTGTTCTTGATGAGATCAAGAAGTCCGCAGGCCAGATCGTTACGTTCATCGATGAGATGCATACCATCGTCGGCGCTGGCGCCACCGGCGAATCCGCGATGGATGCAGGAAACATGATCAAGCCGATGCTTGCCCGGGGCGAGCTGCGCATGGTCGGCGCGACAACTCTCGACGAGTATCGAAAGTACATCGAAAAGGACGCGGCACTAGAGCGCCGCTTCCAGCAGGTACTCGTTGGCGAACCCTCCGTGGAAGACACCGTCGGGATCCTCCGCGGACTGAAAGAGCGTTACGAAGTCCACCATGGTGTCCGGATCACGGATTCGTCGCTCGTCGCGGCCGCAACGCTTTCTGACCGGTACATAACGTCACGATTCTTACCCGACAAAGCGATCGATCTCGTGGACGAGGCAGCATCACGGCTGCGGATGGAGATCGATTCGCGTCCGGTTGAGGTGGACGAAATAGAACGCGCTGTCCGGCGGCTCGAAATCGAAGAAATGGCCCTCACCAAGGAGACGGACGAGGGATCCAAAGATCGCCTCGAAAAGCTGCGTAAGGAACTCGCCGATGCGCGTGAACGGCTTTCTGAACTCACCGCGCGGTGGCAGAACGAGAAAAAGTCAATCGAATCAGTCCGGGAAATCAAGGAACAGCTCGAGAATCTGCGCGGTGAGTCCGAGCGGGCGGAACGTGACGGCGATCTTGGCAAGGCCGCTGAGCTGCGTTACGGTCGCATTCCGGAGCTCGAGAAGCAACTCGAGGCTGCCGAGGCCGCGTCGCATGGTGGAGATTCCGGCGAGGTCATGCTGAAGGAAGAGGTCGGCCCAGACGATGTTGCGGACGTCGTGTCGGCCTGGACAGGCATCCCAGCTGGCCGTCTGATGGAAGGGGAAACCGCAAAGCTTCTCCGCATGGAGGACGAACTGCGTCACCGTGTCGTCGGTCAGGATAATGCGGTCCAGGCGGTTTCTGACGCGGTTCGTCGCGCACGCGCGGGTGTCGCGGACCCAGACCGTCCGACTGGGTCGTTCATGTTCCTTGGGCCCACCGGTGTCGGCAAAACAGAATTGGCAAAGGCACTCGCCGACTTCCTTTTTGATGACGAGCGCGCAATGGTCCGCATCGATATGAGCGAGTACAGCGAGAAGCATGCGGTGGCTCGGCTCGTGGGAGCCCCTCCCGGATACGTTGGTTACGAAGCGGGTGGTCAGCTTACTGAAGCAGTGCGTCGCCGTCCTTATACGGTGGTGCTATTCGATGAGATCGAGAAAGCGCACCCTGATGTTTTCGATATCCTGCTCCAGGTCCTTGATGACGGTCGACTCACTGATGGCCAGGGACGCACAGTGGACTTCCGGAACGCGATTCTCATACTCACGTCGAATCTGGGGTCTGGCGGATCCGACGAGATGGTTATGGCCGCGGTTCGGAGCGCATTCAAACCGGAATTCGTTAACCGCCTCGACGACATCGTCATCTTCCGGTCGCTTGCACAGGATCAGTTGGAAGCCATCGTTGAAATTCAGCTGAGGCTGCTGCGTCATCGGCTGGCTGGGCGCCGCCTCGACCTTGCGGTATCCGAGCGCGCACGCGAATGGCTGGCGCGCCGCGGATACGACCCGGTATATGGTGCACGGCCGTTGCGCCGGCTGATTCAGCAATCCATCGGAGACCAGCTCGCGAAGCTGATCTTGTCAGGGGTAATTCACGACGGCGACACCGTGCCGGTGAATGTTTCCGTCGACGGGGAAAGCCTGGTTCTTGGCTAGAGAGCGCCATTGAAAGTCTCGAAACCGCAGCGAAAGCATTTCACCCTGAGTATTTGCTGAGGAGAAACCACAGCGGCGCTCTCAGCTGCAGCTACGATTGCCGCGATGGCTGTGATGTGGTTTCTCCTTGGTGGTATGGCCCTGATCGGGGCCATCATAGTGCTGCGCATCGACAGTCGCCGGCGGGCTTGGCAGAGAAAGGTGCGAAGCATCTGGGGTGCCCGCCGGGGGCTCGAGTTCACGCGCAAGGTGCCGCGTATCGCGGTGCAGTGGCGATTTGGCACGGTCGGGCGGCATACGCTGACCGACGGCCGCAATGTCGTCCAGGGGGTGCCCCGATTGTCGCGTGACGAGGGGTGCCAGGAATTGTTGTTCGACCTCGATGATGCTGCGACGATTTTGGCATTCGAGGTGCCGATCGAAGCGGGGATCGCCTTCGAAGTAGTTCGGACTGACCCTGAAGGCCGCCCAGCACCCGCGATTGCTGCCAGGCCAGCTCCTGGCACATCGCCAGTGGCTGTCATTGGGGAGTGGACCATCTACTCGGACGACGTCGAAGCGGCGCGGCGCGCTGCTGACCTGAGGCTCGTATCGTTCCTCGACGCTGTTCCAGCGTGCGTCGACGTGATCTGGGCTGAGGCTGACTGGGTGCTCGCGAGTATGGACCCGGGAATGAGCTGGGCGGAGTGGGACGCCGCCGAAGAGTGGCTGACGAGGTTTGCGGGGCTGATGCGGGTTCTTCCGCCCGCCCGCGCAGTGGCAGTGCCCGTGGCCTGAGAACTTCCCAGCGTCTTGCCACGGGCCTCCGTGGCAAGACGCGATATCCTGGCGCAATGATGCGACCAGTAGCGCTTGTCACAGGACCAACATCGGGACTAGGTGCGGGCTTCGCACATCGACTGGCCGCCGCGGGTTACGACCTCGTGCTGGTTGCGCGCGACGAAGAACGGCTCGAGCAACTCGCTGCGGAACTCCGCGAAGAGGGAGCCGATTCGGAACTGCTGCGCGCAGATCTCTCCACCGCTGACGGCCGTGAAGCAGTGATCCTCCGGGCCCGTCAGGGCGTCGACTTTCTGGTGAACAACGCGGGCTTCGGGACCTCAGGAGAGTTCTGGACAGCGGACCCAGCCGTATTGCAGGCTCAGCTGGACGTCAACGTAACGGCAGTCATGCAACTCACCAGGGCTGTCCTCCCGGGCATGATCAAAGCTGGTCGGGGATCGATCATAAATGTGGCCAGCGTCGCTGGCCTTCTCGCTGGCAGGGGGTCCACTTACTCGGCGAGCAAGGCCTACGTCATTTCCTTCACCGAGGGCCTCGCCGGCGGTCTGGCTGATACCGGGGTCAAGATTCAGGCGCTGTGCCCGGGATTCATCCGGACGCAATTCCATGAACGCGCAGGAATCGACATGGCATCGGTCCCCGATTTTCTGTGGCTTGACGTCGAGTCTGTGGTGCGGACCAGCCTCGACGATCTCAGCAAGGGCAAGGTAATCAGTATCCCGGGGGTGCAGTACAGGGCGCTCACGGCTGTCGGCAAGGTCATGCCAAAGTCCCTCGTGCGCCGGGGCGCGGGCGTCTTCGGGAAAGGTCGCGGACGAACCTAGTACGCTCTGTTCCGCCAGGCACCAGCGTTGAGGAGAGTCGATTGGCTGTCGATCAGAAGACCCGGGATGAACTAGCAACTCTTATTCGGGACCGGGCAGTTGTGCACGGGCGGGTGACGCTCTCTTCCGGACGCGAAGCCGATTATTACATCGACCTGCGGCGTGTGACGCTGCATCATCGGGCCGCGCCTTTGATCGGGAAGGCGCTGCGTCAGCTCACAGACGACTGGGAGTTCGATGCTGTTGGTGGCCTCACACTCGGAGCGGATCCAGTCGCGGCGGCCCTCATGCATTCGCCAGGGCGGCCGGTTGACGCGTTTGTGGTGAGGAAGGCCGCAAAGGCGCACGGTATGCAGCGTCAGATCGAAGGGCCGGATGTCGAAGGGCGCCACGTGCTTGTCGTCGAGGACACGACGACTACTGGCAATTCACCACTGACCGCCGTGAAAGCTCTCCGCGCGGCTGGTGCGGTCGTGGTCGGTGTCGCCACGGTCGTCGACCGAAACACGGGTGCGCGAGAGGTCATCGAAGCCGAAGGGCTGACGTATCGGTCCCTGTTCGATCTCGAGGACATCGCGATCCCGTCACAAGGATGATTCTCGCGCCCCCGGGTTCTCCGCATGGCGCCGCGAATTTGTCACGAAAAGGCCAGTGTTCCTGTGCGGAGCCGAGCGGGTTCCTACTCTGTAGTAATGGCGAACTGTCAGCTGGAAGGTATTTCTGGGCCGCTACGGCGGCCTGAGAATGATCCGGTCTCTGTTGCTGGGGTCAACCCGCACAGGGATCGTCTCCCCAGGCGCATACAGCTTCTCCTCGCCCTCCGCTATGTCGGTGACGAGTGTGCCGCTGTACGGCTCCATCCCCGGGATAATGATATCGAGAGTGAGGGCAGTCGGACTCGTGCCGAAATGGCGTTTTGCTTCGACGGCGCGGACGCCCGCGACGGTCGCCCAGCCTTCGAGACCCTCATGCATGATCCGGCGATCCCTTCGTGTAGGGCGCTGCGCCCACGCCATGCCGGCACCGAGAGCCGCTGCGTACGCAGCGATCAGACCGCCCATCTGCCAGCCCACGGTCTCCTGAGGCGATCGTGGAGCGATGTGGGCGATCCACACGACCAGGATGACGACATAGATCGCGGTGATTGATAAGACTGTGTGGGTTACGCGCGTATGGTTCATTGGCGCCTCCGGGCCCTTGCCAACAAGATTAGTCCGAAATTACTGGGAGAAGCATCACAGGAAGCCAACCAGGAAGGCAGGTGCGACGAACGTCCAGTAGGTTCCTCAGGGCAGAGCGTGCCGTGTTGGGAGGTGTGCTGACAGGCGAGTAGCCTGTATCCGCTGAGGTGGCGGCGGTAACACGGTGAGCGAGAGCAGCGATTTATTCAGAGGGCGGCACGAGTCACTATCCTGAGCGAGAGTGGTACGCGCCCCCAGAGCGGAGAAGAGAGTTCGCAGTTGAGGTCCGCTTGGTGCGATGGACAGCAGGGAGTTGCAGTGGAGGGGGACGCTCTCTGCAAGATCATCAGTGCGTGTAGCTCGGAGAACGGAGGGGGTCCTAGGTGAGTGTGGGCGACATGTCGCAGCACGATCAAGAATCGTGGCTTGCGGGACACGCGCGCGCCTGCGAGCCTTTCCCGCTCTCACAGGCTCAGTACGGCATGTGGTTTGCGCAGCAATTGGAGCCCGAAATTCCAGTCAGCATCGCGCAATACATCGAACTGCGCGGCGACCTTGACCCGGACTTGCTTGACCTCTCGATTGACCGCGCGCGGTGTGAGATTGGCTCAGGCGCGCTGCGGATACTCCAGCAAGACGGTGAACCACTGCAGATGGTCGCCCTCGGCCCCGAGAAGCACATCGAGCGCTACGACTTCCGGAGTCATCCAGACCCCCTTTCCGCAGCTTTCGAATGGATGCACGCGGAGTACTCCACGCCCATAGACCTGCTGCGCGACCGAATCGGAATCAGCGCCCTGCTCCAGGTCGGCGACGAGCACTACCTCTGGTACGGCCGCATTCACCACGTCGCCCTTGATGGCTATGCCGCTACGCGGTGGGTCACGCGTGCCGCAGAACTTTATACCTGCGCGAAGGAAGGCCGCGATCCCGCGCCAGCTCCGTTCGCGGACCTCTACAGCCTCTACGAGGCGGACGTGAACTACCGGTCTTCAGCGCGCTACGCGGCTGACCGGGACTTCTGGCTCGACCGGCTCCAGGGTCGTGACGTCGTCTCAAGTCTCGTTGACGGAACCGCACAAGCATTGCCTCGGACGAAGCTCGAGACTGCGGCACTCTCGCCACAGGCAGCGGAGCGGCTCGAGAACTCCGATCAAGAATTCGGCGTGTCTGCCGCGGCTGTGCTCGTGGGTGCATTCGCCGTCTACCTGTCCCGGATGACGGGGGAGGAAGACGTCACGGTCAGTTCACCGATGCTGGGCCGCGTCAACAAGCAACAGCGCGATTCCGGTGGAACCTTCGCGAATACCTTCCCGCTCCGGGTTTCCGTGCACCCTGCAGACTCGATAAAACGCCTGCTGCAGTCTGTGCACTCCGAGCAGCTTGGAACACTGCGTCACCAGCGGTTCAGCGTAGAAGAGATTCGGCATGAAATAGGCCTCGGAGACTCGCCCCGCAGGCTCCTCGGCCCAATCGTCAATCCGATGCTATTCGAGCAGAACATCGTTCTTGGTGACATCGTTGGTGAATTCACCATCCTCACCTCTGGGCCAGTCGAAGACCTCCTGGTCAACATCTATCCGCGCGGCAACCCGGTGCGTACGCACGTGGATTTCCGCGCGAACCCTAACCTCTACGACGATGACCTGCTGCGCGAACATCATCAGCGCTTCATGGCTTTCCTCGAGGAGTTCCTGTCCGCAGACGTGAGTGCAGCGCTGGACACAGTCCATGCCGAGACTGCCGCCATGGGGCTGGAACGGCATCGCGCCCGAGTGCGCGGGGAGTTCTGGCAGGAGGCGCTCTCGGGCCTTCCGACCTCCCTTGAGTTGCCTGGGATGGCAACCCGAACTAATGGTCGGCGTGGCACGCTCAGCGAAACGACCCTCGCGCTGCCGCAGGGTATCCGCTCTGGGGTTGAGCGTGTCGCTCAGCGGTCGGGTGCTCAGCCACTCGCGGTCCTGGGTGCGATCACATCATCTGTCCTTGCCCGCCTCAGCTCGTCAAGTGATGTTGCGGTCGGTGTTCCGGTTGCTGGACCAGCGGGTGAGTCTTCCGCGGTTGTGCTGCGCGCAGGAATCGATCTGGCGGAATCCGTCAGTTCCCTTGCTGCCCGCGTTCAGGCGAGTTCCAGTGACATCGTGACGCGTGCGCTCGGTGGCTCGCTGAAGGACATCGCTGGCGTCATCGGCAGCGATGGTGGTTCCGAGCGGAAAGCGCCATGCCACGCGGTTATTGCCGCCGTGGACGAGGTCCTGTTCACGGGCAACGGCGACGCGACTGATCGCATCATCGGCACGTCCCTGAAGCCTGATTTCGATGCTTGTGACCTACAGTTTGTTTTCTCGCTTGCGGGGGAGACCCCACAGCTTACGATCCGCTATGCCGACGATGTCGCCTCCGCTGAAAGTGCTTCACTGATCGGCAAACGGCTGGTGCAGCTGTTCGTCCGTGCGATCGAAACCCCCGATCAGCCGGTCGGTGATCTCGACATGCTGACAGCGGCGGAGGAAGTTTCGCTTCTGCCGGTGAGCGGTGCGGACTCGATAACCACCCTGCCGCTGCCAGACGTATTAGCCCGCTCAGCATCAGTGAACCCGGATGGAATCGCCATCATCTCCGGAGACCGCCAGCTCACCTATCGTGAGCTCGATCAGATGTCGAGCCGCCTCGCGCGCCATCTGATCGATCGTACGGCCGCCCAGCCGGAGCAGCTCGTCGCGATGGGCGTCGCGAGGTCGCTCGAATCCGTCCTCGCAACCTGGGCTATCGCAAAGACGGGTGCGGGTTTCGTACCAGTGGATCCGAACTATCCGCGGGACCGCGTCGAGCACATGATCGAGGATTCAGGATCAGTGGTCGGCATCACTGTGCGCGACCAGCGCCATCTGCTTCCGGACACGATTCAGTGGATCGTGATCGACGAGCCCGCCACCCAGCAACTGACTGCCGAGTACTCCGCTGAGCCCCTCACTGACGCGGACCGCGTCGTGCCGCTGCGACTCAACAATATTGCGTACGTTATTTACACCTCAGGGTCGACGGGCAAACCGAAGGGCGTGTCTGTTACTCACCATGGCCTCGAGAGCTTTGCAGCGGAGCAGCGCGATGCCTACGCCGTGACGCCGGCTTCCCGGGTGATGGCTTTCTCTTCCCCGAGCTTCGACGCTTCAATGCTCGAGATGCTCTTCAGCCTGGCCAACAGCGCCACGATGGTGATCGTGCCCCCCACGGTATTCGGCGGCGAGGACCTCCGCGCGATTCTGCATGACCATCACGTGACCCACGCGTTCATCACCCCGATGGCGCTGGCTTCCGTGGAGCCGGAAGGCCTGGAAGACCTTCAGCGGATTGCGGTCGGCGGCGAGGCGCTGCCACGCGAACTGCTGACCAAATGGGCCCCCGGCCGCACGTTCCACAACATCTACGGGCCAACGGAAACAACGATCGTTACGGCCATCAGCGAACCGCTCGTGCCAGGCGATCCAATTTCCATCGGGGGACCGATCCGCGGCACGCGTATGGTGATTCTCGACACGCGACTGCAACCCGTTCCCATGGGTGTTGCTGGTGAGCTGTACATAACCGGCTTGGGCTTGGCCCGTGGCTACCACGATCGAGCTGCCTTGACCGCTTCCCGTTTCGTGGCAGATCCGTACGGTCCGAATGGATCGCGGCTGTACCGCACGGGTGACCTCGCGCGCTGGGCGCACGCTCCCAGGTCCGAAAACCTGACCATCGAATATGTCGGTCGCTCCGATTTCCAGGTCAAGGTCCGTGGCTTCCGAATCGAACTCGGCGAGATTGACTCGCTACTCGAGACCCACCCCTCAGTCAGCATCGCAGCGACGCTCGGACGGCCCGGGCCGAGTGGCGACACTGTCCTGGTCTCCTACGTGAAGTTCAAGGTCGGCGAAGACGTCGAGGTGTCAGAACTGAGTCGGCACCTCGAAGAATTCTTGCCGTCCTACATGGTTCCGTCGGCGATCGTGGTCCTCGACGAGATCCCACTCAATCCGGTTGGCAAACTGGACCGCAACGCACTGCCAGAACCAGATTTCGGCACCGGTACTCGAGGCAGATTCCGTGCGCCGACCAATCCAGTTGAAGAAATCGTCGTCCAGGTTTTCACCGAGATCCTGTCTCTTGACACGCTCGGTGTCGACGACAGCTTCTTCGACGCTGGCGGCAACTCACTCATCGCAACCCGTGCCGTCGCGCGGATCAACGCGGCTCTGCAGAGTGATATAACCGTCCGTGATCTGTTCGAGGCGCCCACTGCGAGCGCCTTGGCAGTGCGTGTTGAGCAGCACGGTTCTGCACAGCGCGTGGCGCTCGTTCCGTGGGAACGCCCGAATCGAATTCCGCTTTCGCTTGCGCAACAGCGGATCTGGTTTATCAACCAGTTCGACACCGCTTCGCCCGCGTACAACGTCCCCATGTCGGTCCGCCTCCAAGGAACAGTGGATACCGGCGCCCTTCAGCTCGCCCTGAGCGACGTTGTGCAGCGCCATGAGTCGCTGCGTACTGTTTTTCCGACGTCCGAGGACGGGCCCCACCAAGTTGTGCTTCCCGTCGCGGACGCCGTTCCAGATCTGACACCCTTCCCGGTGTCATCCGACACGGAACTTGCTGCTGAGGTGGCTGAATACGCAGCTCAGGGGTTCGACGTCACCAGGGACCTGCCCCTTCGGGCGCGACTGTTCCAGTGCTCTGCTGGCGATCACACGCTGGTCCTCGTGGTGCACCACATCTGCGCCGATGGTTTCTCGCTCCAGCCGCTCGCCCGCGACGTTGTCGTTGCTTACACGAGCCGGATCAGCGGGGGCGCGCCCGATTGGGAACCGTTAGCCGTCCAGTACGCGGATTACGCACTTTGGCAGCGTGCGCTCCTCGGATCCGAGGACGATCCGGAGAGCATTGCCGCTCAGCAGCTCGAATATTGGGAAGAAGTGCTTTCGGGCCTGCCCGATGTTCTCGAACTCCCGCTTGATCACCCACGCCCAGCGGTGCAATCACTGCGCGGTCGGGAACACTCGTTCACAGTCCCGGCGTACTTGCACCACCAGCTGCTCGACGTTGCGCATGCGACCGGGTCGACTCTGTTCATGGTGATCCACTCGGCGCTGTCAGTGCTGCTGGCCAAGCTCTCGGGCTCCGAAGATATTTCGGTGGGCACGCCGATTGCGGGACGCGGCGAGGCAGCGCTGGACGATCTTGTCGGGATGTTCGTCAACACGCTCGTGCTGCGGACCGAGGTGCAGCCCGATGTTGATTTCACCGGCTTGCTTGCCCAGGCCCGTGCCGTGGACATCGGGGCTTTCAGCCATTCGGATGTTCCATTCGAGCGTCTAGTCGACGCTTTGCAGCCGCACCGTTCTACCGCGCATCCGCCGCTTTTCCAGGTGATGCTCGAGTTCCAGAACCTCGGAGAAGTGCGCGTCAATCTGCCAGGTCTGCAGGTCGATGCGAAGCCGCTGGCAACCGATACCGCGAAGTTTGACCTCCAGGTCATCCTGACAGAGCAGTTCGACGAGGATGGCCGCCCGCGGGAGATGCAGGCTTCGGTCACCTACGCTTCGGATCTTTACGATCCGGAAACTATCGAGCGCTTCAGCAACCAGTTCGTTCGTGTCCTTGAGCAAGTCAGCGCTGACCCAGCCGTTCGCATCGGCAACGTGAGCCTCCTCGATACTCAAGAACGTGAACAGTTGGCCGCAGCGGGAAGTGGCGAG
This sequence comes from Hoyosella subflava DQS3-9A1, assembly GCF_000214175.1. Lineage (NCBI taxonomy): Bacteria > Bacillati > Actinomycetota > Actinomycetes > Mycobacteriales > Hoyosellaceae > Hoyosella > Hoyosella subflava. Next base: position 4,158,673 of record NC_015564.1, on the reverse strand, counting down.
CTCACAGATCTCCCCGAGGTCACTCTGGCGGACCTGTTTTCTGCGCAGGCGCAACGCACACCAGATGCGATCGCGCTGGAGTTCGAAGGGGACGTGCTTACCTACCGTGAGTTCGAAGCACGGAGCAGTCAGCTTGCCCGCTATCTCATCGCACGCGGAGTAGGTCCGGAAACAACCGTCGCGCTGTCGATGCACAGGTCGATCGAACTGCTGGTCGGCATGTATGCGGTAACTCTTGCGGGCGCTGCCTACGTTCCGGTCGATCCAGATCACCCAGTGGACCGCAATGACTACGTGCTGCGCACCGCGGATCCGGCGTGTGTCTTGGTCACGTCGTACGACGACCTCGCTGTCGAGGTCACGGCCCCAGTTCTGGTGCTCGGGGAGATCAACCTGCACCGCTACTCCTCGAGTCCGGTGACCGAGTCCGATCGCATCGTGGCACTCCGCCCCGACCACACGGCGTATGTGATCTTCACGTCCGGATCCACAGGACGGCCGAAGGGCGTTGCCGTCACACATCGCGCGATCGTGAACCGGCTTATCTGGATGCAGGCCGAATATCGTCTGAGCAATGATGACGTCGTTCTGCAGAAGACTCCGTACACCTTCGATGTGTCTGTGTGGGAGTTCTTCTGGCCGCTGCAGACCGGAGCGCGTCTCGTAATAGCAAAGCCCGATGGGCACCGCGACCCTGCCTATCTTGCCAGCCTTATTCAGAACTCTCAGGTCAGCGTGCTGCATTTTGTGCCGTCTATGCTGGCGACGTTCGCCGCCGCGTCAGACCGGAGGCAAGCAGAAGCGCTGCGATCACTGACGAAGGTGTTCTGCAGTGGTGAGGCGCTGCCGCCTGCTGTGGTGAACGATTTCCGTGCATTGACTAGCGCGGAAGTTCACAACTTGTACGGCCCGACGGAAGCGGCCGTCGACGTCACCTACCACGAGTACAGCGACGCTGACACGGTGTCGGTACCGATCGGGGCGCCGGTATGGAATACGCAGGTATTCGTTCTTGATTCTGCGCTGCGGCCAGTGCCGATGGGAGTCCCAGGCGAGCTTTATCTCGCTGGAACTCAACTCGCCCGTGGGTACATCACGCGAGGTGATCTGACCGCTGACCGGTTCGTCGCGAATCCGTTTTCGGGGTCCGGGGCACGCATGTACCGCACTGGCGACCTTGTCCGTTGGAGGGCAACGCCGAACGGTGGTCTCGAACTCGATTACATCGGTCGCACAGATTTCCAGGTTAAGCTGCGCGGCCTGCGGATTGAGCTGCCGGAAATCGAGTCGGTTCTCCTTGAACAGACGGAGGTGACGCAGGCTGCCGTCGTCGTCCACCAGGACAGGCACACCGGTGACCGGCTCATCGCGTACCTCGTGGGCGCAGCGGGCTCAGAACCTGATACGGATCAGCTCACGAAGGCGGTGGCTTCAGCGCTGCCGAGCTACATGGTGCCCGCGCAGTTTGTGGTCCTTGACGAATTCCCCCTTGGCGCGACTGGGAAACTCGACCGTAAGGCGCTCCCTGTTCCCGACCTCGTATCGGTCATTGGTGACTTTGTCGCCCCGCGTACCCCAGTTGAGCAGATCATCGCGGAGATCTTCGCCGAACTGCTCGGAACTGAACGCGTAAGCGTCAACGAGAGCTTCTTCGACCTCGGCGGTAACTCGCTGGTGGCAGCACGGTTGGTCGCCCGGATCAACGCGGCGCTCGGCACTGATATTGGTGTGCGTGACCTCTTCGACGCCCCCTCCGTCGCGGCGCTCGCATACCGCAGCGAAACCGCGAAAGGCCGTGGGCGGCCACCGCTGGTCGCAGTGGCGCGGCCGGAGATCGTGCCAGTATCGCTTGCGCAGCAACGTATGTGGTTTATCAACCAGTTCGATACCGCGTCAGCGGCGTACAACGTACCGATGCCGATCCGGCTGACTGGTGCCGTGGATCGGGTTGCGCTAGAGCAGGCCTTGCGTGACGTCGTCGAACGCCACGAGTCGCTGCGCACGGTCTACCCTGCGACGCAAAATGGGCCCATCCAGGTGGTGGTGCCCACCGCTGACGTGCTGATCGACCTGACACCGCAGAAGGTTGCCGGGGAAGCCCAATTGCGCGAGGTGCTCGCAGAGTGTGCCTTCGCTGGTTTTGACGTTGCCACGGCAGTACCGCTGCGCGCTAAGCTCTTTGAGCTTTCGTCCACAGATTTCGTTCTGCTCGTGGTCGCGCACCATATCGCCTCGGATGGATTTTCCCTTGCGCCGTTAGCGCGTGACGTCGTCATCGCCTACACGTCACGAGCGAACGGGGCCGAGCCTGACTGGTCGCCACTTGCTGTTCAGTACGCCGACTACGCGCTATGGCAGCGTGAACTCCTCGGAGAGGAAGACGACCCGGACTCGCTGGCGCATGCCCAGCTCGAGTTCTGGCGGAAGGCGTTAGCAGGCGTCCCCGAGGCTCTGGAGCTTCCTTCCGATCGCCCGCGTCCAGCCGTGCAATCGCTGCGCGGGGCTGTCGAAGAGTTCGCGATCAATGCGGATCTCCACGCGCGGCTCGCCGACCTCGCCCGGGTAAACAACACCAGTGTGTTCATGGTCATGCATGCGTCAATTGCGCTGCTGTTGGCGCGGCTCACGGGGTCTACGGACATCCCTGTCGGCACACCCATCGCTGGCCGCGGCGAAGCGGAACTCGACGACCTTGTCGGCATGTTCGTCAACACGCTGGTACTCCGCGCACAGGTGGACCCAGACAGGTCGTTCACGGACCTGCTGAAGGACGTCCGGTCATTCGATCTAGTCGCGTTCGGGCAGTCCGACTTGCCGTTTGAGCGACTGGTCGAAGTTCTCAATCCGCAACGTTCGCAGGCACATTCACCGCTGTTCCAGGTGATGCTCGAGTTCCAGAACAACGAGAAACCACGGCTCGAACTGCCGGGACTGACAGTCGAGCCACTCGACATCGATATCGACATCGCGAACTTCGATCTGCAGTTCGTGATGTCAGAGATCAGTCGCGATGCCGAGACGGGCGGGATGGCGGCAGCGATCCGGTACGCTACCGACCTTTTCGACGGTACGACGATCCGGACGTTCATCAAGCGGTTTGTGCTGCTACTCGAAGGTGTGGTTGCGCAGCCAGAGATGCCGGTCAGCCGGATCAGCATCATGGACGACGCCGAGCGGGCTGACATCACCTCAGTCAGCGGGGGTCCCGGAAATCGGCTGGAAGTCCTTCCGGACCTCTTGACGATGGGGATCCGCGACTATGACGCCCCGGCAGTAATCGACGGTGACAACCAGCTCACGTACCGGGAACTAGACGAACAGTCGAACAGGATCGCGCGGATTCTGATCGAAGAGGGTGTCGGACCTGAGAAGTTCGTTGCGCTTGGCTTTTCCCGCTCATTCGAATGGCTGATCTCGCTGTGGGCCGTAACGAAAGCGGGCGGGGCGTTCGTTCCCGTTGACCCGACCTATCCCACTGAGCGCATTGAGCACATGCTCAGCGATTCGGGAGCGATTGTCGGGCTGAGCACCCAAATGCATTCCGAGGCACTGCCCCAACTCGTACCCTGGAGCTATCTCGATTCGCCTGAGTTCCGCGCGCGCGTTCAGCAAACCTCCGCGGCGCCCGTCACGGATGCCGACCGGCGTGAAACGCTGCGGTTAGAGAACTCCGCGTACCTGATTTACACGTCAGGTTCAACCGGTAAACCGAAGGGCGTCGTTGTCCCGCACACGGGCCTCGACAACTTCACCCCGGCGATGGTGGCGCACCCCTCGGTGACGAAGGACTCGCGTGTTCTTTCGTTCGCGTCACCGAGCTTCGACGCGTCGCTGCTCGAAGTGCTGATGGCGTTCGGAGCCGGAGCATCGATCGTGCTCGTGCCGCCCAATGTGTACGGCGGCGAAGAATTAACCGCGGTCATTCGTGACCACCGAGTCACCCATGGATTTATTACCCCGCTCGGCCTCGCCTCGGTTGATCGCGACCAAGTGGAGCATTTCCAGTTCGTCGTCGTTGGTGGCGAGGCGGTTCCACCCGACGTCGTGGACCACTGGGCTGGCGGGCGTCGTTTGTTCAACGGCTACGGACCGACAGAGGCGACGATCGTCGCGACGATGAGCGACCCGATGACACCGGGCGAACCGGTGCGAATCGGCAAGTTGTTCAACGGAGTCACCGCTGTCGTTCTCGACCAGCGCCTCCAGCCAGTGCCGAAGGGGATTTCCGGAGAGCTTTACATCTCGGGTCTGGGGCTTGCGCGCGGATATCACGATCGCTTCGGTTTGACGGCGAACCGATTCGTTGCCAACCCGTATGGTGAGCCGGGTGATCGGATGTACCGTACCGGTGATGTCGTGCGGTGGTCCGATGACTATCAGCTGGAATATCTCGGGCGTTCCGACTTCCAGGTGAAGGTGCGCGGTTTCCGCATCGAACTCGGCGAGATCGATGCGGCCCTGAACAGCCATCCATCAATCGACTTCGCCGCGACTCTCGGAAAGACGGGTCCGTCTGGCGCAACCGTTCTCGTGTCCTATGTGCGCGAGGCGCCGGGACATGTCGCGAGCTCTAAAGAGCTGACCGATCACATTGCGGCCTTCCTGCCCGCGTACATGGTGCCTTCAGTCATCATGGTCATCAACGAGATCCCGCTAGCGGTCACCGGCAAACTTGACCGCAATGCGCTGCCGGAGCCCGACTTCAGCTTCGCCGCGTCCGAGTTCCGGGCGCCGTCGAACCCCGTAGAGGAGATCCTCGCGGGCATCTTCACCGACGTGCTCGGCCTGACACGCATCAGCGTGGGTGAGAACTTCTTTGACGTTGGTGGCAATTCGCTTGTCGCGACGCGACTGGTCGCGCGAGCGAACGCGGCGTTCGGTTCGCACATCGGAGTCCGGGATCTGTTCGAAGCGCCCACGGTCGAGTCGCTTGCCGCTCGAATCGAACAGTACGGGGCGCGCGGGGCTGACCGGCCCGAGCTCCGCGCACGGACCCAATCGGAACGGCCTGCGCGAATCCCGCTTTCGCCTGCCCAGCAGCGCATGTGGTTCATCAACCAGTTCGATCCGGACTCACCGGCGTACAACGTACCGATGGCGATCCGGCTTTCCGGCAGGCTGAACCTGGCTGCCCTAGAAGGCGCGATCAGCGACGTGCTGGACCGGCATGAGTCGCTGCGGACATTGTTCCCGGAAACACTCGACGGTCCTGTCCAGGTGATCCTTCCGGCCAGTGAGGTCAATTTCGACCTGACACCGGTCCCGGCCGACGCGTCCGAGCTCATCGAGAGGATTCAGGACTTCGTGTCCGGCGGATTTGACGCGACGTCTGCGGTACCGGTTCGTGCCCGCTTACTTCGTTTGCACGACCGCGAGCACGTGCTCGTTATCGTTGTGCATCACATCGCAGCTGACGGGTTCTCGATGGCTCCGCTAGCGGCTGACGTCATGGTTGCGTACTCAGCGAGGCTGCTGGGGCAGGAGCCCGAGTGGGCTCCGCTTCCCGTGCAGTACGCGGATTTCGCGCTCTGGCAGCGGGAGCTGCTCGGCGAGGAATCTGATCCGGAATCAGTCTCTGCGCGCCAGTTGGAGTACTGGAAAGCTACGCTGGCAGGCTTGCCAGATGTGGTCGACCTACCGGCTGATCGGCCACGCCCGGTCACGGCGTCGCAGCGCGGCGGTCTGGTGCGCTTCGGCGTCGATGCAGACCTGCACCGGCAGCTCACGGTGCTTGCGCGCGAGCTGAACTCGACGATGTTCATGGTGATGCACGCCGCACTTGCAGTGCTGGTTGCTCGCCTGTCAGGTAAGGACGACATCGCTATCGGCACACCGATTGCGGGCCGTGGTGAGGCCGCGCTCGACCCAGTGGTGGGAATGTTCGTGAACACGCTTGTGTTGCGGACCGAGATCGACCAGGATGCCACGTTCGATGACATTCTTGCCGCGATCCGCGAAACAGACCTTGGGGCATTCACTCACGCGGATATCGCCTTCGAACGTCTCGTCGAGGTGCTTCGTCCGGAGCGATCGACGTCGCACGCGCCGCTCTTCCAAGTTCTTCTGGAATTCCAGAACAACCCGGAGGCCTCGCTCGAACTGCCTGAACTGACAGTGAGCGCCGTCGAATTCGAGGATCACATCTCGAAGTTCGATTTGCAGCTGTCTGTGCGTGAGGAACGCGACGGTTCGGGCAATCCTGCTGGCATTCACGTCGGCTTTATTTACGCCACAGATCTTTTCGATGAAGCCACGGTGCGGACATTCGGGGAACGCTTCCTGCGCATTCTCCGCGCTGTAGCTGCGACACCCGTCATTTCCGTCGGTGACATCGCGCTGCTCTCCGAGGCGGAACAGCAGCAGATGCTCACCGCCTGGAACCACCCTGGCGCGGACGTGGAGCAAGCGAGCCTGGCTGTGCGCTTCCGGGAGCGGGCGGCGGAGTTCGCCGACCGTCCAGCTGTGACATTCGCTGCAGCGGACGGATTGCGTACCCTGACGTACCGCGAGCTAGACGAGCGCTCGAACCGGCTGGCACGCCGTCTGATCGAGGCGGGCGCGGGACCCGAAAAGTTGGTTGCTGTGGCTGTGCCGCGGGACGAACAACTGATTGTCGCGCTGCTAGCCGTGATCAAGTCCGGTGCTGGTTATTTGCCGGTGGATCTGACGTATCCCGCGGACCGCATCGAGTTCATGCTCTCCGACGGCGCGCCCGTTGCCGTGCTGACCACCGCGCGGGACGAAGTTCTCCTGCCATCGACCTCAGCGCCAGTCATTTATGCTGACGCTGAGGTTTCCGGCTACAGTGCTGAACCAATCACGGACGCTGACCGGATCGCTGCACTGAGCTGGGATAACGTCGCGTACGTCATCTACACTTCGGGGTCGACAGGAAAGCCCAAGGGCGTCGCGGTTCCGCACCGTACAGTCATGACGCTGATGGCGAACACTGACGAGAAGTTCGGCTTTTCCGAGGACGACGTGTGGACGATGTTCCATTCGTATGCGTTCGACTTCTCCGTGTGGGAACTTTGGGGCCCCTTGCTCTACGGCGGCAAGCTGGTTGTTGTCGATTACTTCACCGCTCGCAACCCCGAACAGTTCCTCGAACTCCTTCGGCGGGAACGCGTCACGGTTCTCAACCAGACGCCGTCTGCGTTCTACCAGCTCGCTGAAGCCGAACGTCTCTCCGGTTCTGAAGGCAGCTCTCTTGCGCTCCGCCACATCATTTTTGGTGGTGAGGCGCTCGACCTGGGGCAGCTCGATCGGTGGTACACACGCCATGCCGACGATGCTCCGCGGCTGGTCAACATGTACGGCATCACGGAAACTACCGTGCATGTCAGTTATCTCGAACTTGATCGGGAGTTCGCGGCCAGCGCATCGGCCTCCGTGATCGGCCAGGCCTTGCCAGGGCTTCGCGTGGCGGTGCTCGACGAGCGGTTGCGGCCCGTGCCACCGGGGACGATCGGGGAAATGTACGTTTCGGGTCCGCAGCTGTCCCGTGGATACCTCGGTCGCCCAGACTTGACGGCGAGCCGGTTCGTCGCGGATCCGCACGGCGAACCTGGAGCAGTCATGTACCGCTCTGGTGACTTGGCCCGCTGGAACCGGGACGGGCAGCTTGAGTATCTGGGCCGCTCGGATTTCCAGGTGCAGCTGCGCGGCTTCCGAATCGAACTGGGTGAGATTGAAGCGGAACTGCTGCGATACCCCGGTGTCGCTCAGTCAGTGGTACTCATGCGCTCTGATTCCGGGCCGGGATCAGAACGACTCGTGGGCTACGTGGTTCCCGAGTCGGGCAGTTACCTGACCCCCGCTGCAATCCTTGATGCACTTGGTGACGCACTCGCCGCACACATGGTGCCGTCGGCAGTGGTTGTGCTCGATGCGTTCCCGCTGACCGCCAACGGCAAACTCGATCGGCGTGCGTTACCAGCACCGGACTTCGGCGCGCTTGTCCAGGAGGGGCGTGAGCCGTCCACTCCGGTCGAAGAGAAACTCGCGGCGGTGTTCGCTGAGGTTCTGGGATTGCCGTCGGTGGGCGTCGATGACTCGTTCTTCGCCCTGGGCGGCGACTCGATCATGTCCATCCAGCTCGTTACGAGGGCCAAAGCAGCGGGCATCCAGGTGTCGCCGCGTGATGTGTTCAACCTCAAGACTGTCGCTGCGCTCGCTCAGATCGCCACGGTCGTCGGTGAGGCTGAACACATATCGCTCCTCGAACTTCCTGGCGGTGGCGTGGGCAGGCTCCCACTGACACCGGTGATGGAGTGGATGCGGGAACGCGGCGGCAACTACAACCGTTATGCGCAGGTTGCGCTGCTCACCCTCCCCTCGAACATCGACGAAACGGGGATTTCGCGCACACTGCAAGCGGTCATCGATCGGCACGACCTGTTGCGCGCGCGACTCACAGGTTCGGAGCTGAGCGTCGGTGCGCCGGGTTCCGTGGATGCGTCCGCGCTGGTGAGCAGAGTCCACGTGGACCATGGACCGGGAACACCTGAGTTCACTAGAGCGGCAGAGGCGGCCCTGGATTCCGCTGCGGACCGGCTCGACCCCGATGCGGGCGTGATGCTGCAAGCGGTGTGGCTGGATGGGGGCGCCGGTGTCTCGGGCCGGATCCTGTTGGCCATCCACCATATCGCCGTGGACGGTGTGTCGTGGCGCGTCCTCGTCCCTGATCTCGCAACCGCATGGAGTCAGATCGCGTCGGGTCAGGAGCCACAACTTGCCCCGGTTGGGACCTCTTTCCGCCGCTGGGCGCATGGGCTGAAAGAATTTGCCAGCGCACGCGAAACAGAATTCGCACTGTGGCAGCGCTTCCTCAGCGGTGAGGACGCTCTCATCGGTTCACGCGAGTTCGATCCGCAGGTTGACACCAACGAGACCGTTGCGCGCATAACGGTAGAACTGCCCACTGTGGTCACGGACCAGTTGCTGACCCGTGTGCCGGAAGTCTTCCATGGTGGTGTCAACGACGGTCTGCTCGCCGGGCTGGCGCTGGCCCTGGCGAAATGGAAAGGCGCATCAGCGCCTCTGATCAGTCTCGAAGGCCATGGCCGCGAAGAAGAAGCAGTTCCAGGCGCCGACCTCTCACGGACGGTTGGCTGGTTCACCACGATCTTCCCGGTCCGCCTGGATCTCGGGGGCACGGGAAGCTCCGGAAGCTTTAGTGCCGCGGAGGTTGACGATGCGTTTGCGGGCGGCGAAGCAGCCGGTGCCGCGGTTAAAGCGGTCAAAGAGGTGCTCCGCTCGATTCCGGACCGGGGGATCGGTTACGGACAACTGCGGTACTTGAGCCCCGCAGTGGCGGAAGACCTGCGAAGGCTGCGGCGACCCCAAGTGAGCTTCAACTATCTTGGCCGCTTCACTACGAGCGACCTTCCGGAAGATCTTCGGTCCCTCGGCTGGATGCCGGTAGGCGACGATGAGGACACATCAAACCTCGCGGCCACCCAGAACCCAGACATGGCCGCGATGGCCGCGCTCGACATCAACGCCGTGACAGCAGCGACCGCAGACGGCCCCGTGTTGCGCGCGACGATCGGCTTCCCGACGGGTCTTCTCACCCATGAGGAAGTCGACGAGTTCGCTGGCCTATGGAGCGACGCTCTCACCGCGATCGCTAATCACGCCGCGCAGCCGCACGCTGGCGGGTTCACCCCGTCAGATCTGGAACTCGTCAACGTTGATCAGAACACGATTGACAGGCTGGAAACGCGTTTCCACGGCATCGATGATGTGTGGCCACTCTCGCCCCTGCAGTCCGGCCTGCTTTTCCATGCGGTGCTTGCCGAGCAATCGGTGGACGCCTACATGGTGCAACTTGTGCTGCACCTCAAGGGAGTCGTCGACGCGGAACGGATGCGTCGATCGGCTCAAGCGCTGATTAACCGGCACCCCAACCTGCGCGTGGCATTCGCTGCGGATAGTGCAGGAAATCCAGTGCAGGTGGTGGTTGATGACCTGCAGGTGCCGTTCGCGGCGACAGATCTCAGTGGGGAGAGCGACCTCGACGGCGCGCTGCAGCAGCTTCTGACAGCCGACCAAGAGCAGCAATTCGACATGGGCGAGGCGCCGCTCATCAGGTTCATGCTTGTCAGCCTGGGAGCGGGCGAGTATCGCTTCGTCATCACGAACCACCACATCTTGCTCGACGGCTGGTCCACGCCGCTGGTGCTGCGAGAGCTCATCACGCTGTACGTGATGAACGGTGATGGATCTGCGCTGCCGCCGTCCCGCTCGTATCGCGATTACCTGGCGTGGCTGCAGCAGCAGAACCCGCAAGAATCACTGAAGGCCTGGGCGGGCGCCTTGGCCGGTGTGGAAGAACCGACGACAATCGCGCCGCTCGATCGGGCCAGGCAGATGGACGTGACGTCCACCGACATTGTCGCGGATTTCACCAAGGCCGAAACCGAGCAGCTGACCGTCCTTGCGCGCGATCTTGGCGTCACGCTGAACACTCTCATCCAGACGGCATGGGGAATCCTGCTGGCCACGATGACGTCGCGTGACGACGTGGTTTTCGGGACGACCGTCTCGGGCCGTCCGCCTACCATCAGCGGTGTCGAACAAATGGTGGGTTTGTTCATCAACACGCTGCCCGTGCGCATCCGGCTCGATAGCCGGGAGACGCTCGCTGAACTGCTCGTGCGTGTCCAGGGAGAGCAGGCTGAACTGCTCGATCACCATTACGTTCAGCTTGCTGATATTCAGCGGGTCGTCGGCGCAGGGTCCACGTTCGACACACTTGCAGTGTTTGAGTCGTATCCAGTGGACGTTGCCGGCGCGACCGCAGACACCGATTTCGCAGGTATGCGGATCACTGCCCTCGACGGTGCCGACGCGGCGCATTATCCGGTGACCCTTGTTGCGCACACAGACGATGCGCTACATGTGAAGCTCAAGTACTTCCCGTCGATGTTCGGCGTTGCCGACATGACGGCGATGATCAGCCGGTACGCGCAGCTGCTGCGCGACATTGGAGCGCACCCCGAACGCCGATACGCGCAACTGACGGTGCTCGATGCATCCGAGAAGCAGGACCTCGCCCCGGTGCACGGTGATCCAGGGCGTACGGTTCTGCCGCTGCCGGAACTCCTAGCTGACGCGGTGACGCAGAACCCTGACGGTGTTGCGGTCATCGACGGTGACAGGGAAATCACCTATCGCGAACTCGACCGGCTTTCCAATCAACTCGCCCGTGTACTCATCGAGCGCGGAGTTGGTCCGGAGACGTTCGTCGCACTGGGTATTGCACGGTCACTGGAATCCATACTCGGTATTTGGGGGGTGACGAAGTCTGGCGGTGCGTATGTGCCGATCGACCCGACTTACCCGGCTGACCGCATCGAGCACATGCTCACAGATTCGGGGGTGGTGCTGGGGCTGACGACGCGTTCGCACGCAAGCAGCCTTCCCTCCGACGTGTCGTGGCTCGTCATCGACGACTCCGACTGCCTTGACGACATCGCCGCGCGATCTGACGCTCCGGTGACTCAAGCGGAACGGGCTTCGGCGGTCACGCTTGATACTGCCGCGTACGTCATCTACACGTCAGGTTCGACAGGCAAGCCCAAGGGCGTCGTGTCGACGCATCGTGGCCTCGAGAACTTCGCTATCGAGGCTCGTGAGCATTTCCAGGTCAGCAGGGAAGCGCGAGTTATGCATTTCTCGTCGCCAAGTTTCGACGCGTCAGTGCTTGAACTGCTGCAGGCGTTCGGAAGTGCCGCGACGATGGTGATCATCCCGCCCACGGTGTACGGCGGCAGTGAATTGGCTGAGATCATCCGCAGCAAGAAGGTCACGCACGCGTTCATCACTCCGCTCGCGCTCGGCTCGATGGATCCGGAAGGCCTCGAACACTTCTCGAATGTCAGCGTCGGTGGCGAGCCCGTACCCAGCGACCTCATCAACGTCTGGGCGCCGGGCCGGAACCTATACAACGGGTACGGGCCGACCGAGACAACGATCATGGTCACAATCAGTCCGCCCGCTGCTGCGGGCGATCCCGTACTCATCGGTGGTCCAATCCGGGGCACTCACGCGGTAGTGCTCGATTCCAGGTTGCAGCCCGTACCGGTCGGCGTGTCCGGGGAACTGTACGTTTCAGGTGAGGGGCTCACACGCGGGTATCACGAGCGTCGGGGGCTTACCGCGGAGCGGTTCATCGCTAATCCGTTCGGCGCGCCCGGGGGCCGGATGTACCGGACAGGTGACGTTGTGCGCTGGGTCCGCACGTCCACTGGATTGCAGATCGATTACGTGGGTCGCTCGGACTTCCAGGTGAAGATTCGTGGCTTCCGCATCGAGTTGGGGGAAATCGACGCCGCGCTGCGTTCCCACCCGGCAATCGGATTTGCCGCGACGATCGGCCACACGGGGCCGAATGGTCAGGCGATGCTGGTTTCTTACGTGCAACCCAACGAGGGTGCGCGAATCGACACCGCGGACGTGACGAAGTTCCTGGGGCAGTCGCTCCCTTCACACATGGTCCCGTCGGCGATCATTCCTATCGACGAAGTGCCGCGCACGCCGGTCGGCAAACTCGACCGCACGGCGCTGCCCTCACCTGACGTTGCGCTGCCGGAACCGGAATACGTTCCCCCGCGCAACGTAGTGGAGGAGATCGTTGCTGGGGTCTTCGCTGAAGTGCTAGGCACGGACCGCGTCAGCGTGACGGCGAGCTTCTTCGATCTTGGCGGAAACTCGCTGGTGGCCACGCGAGTTATCGCGCGGGTCAACGAGGCGCTCGGCACGTCCCTTGGTGTCCGCGAACTGTTCGATGCACCATCGGTAGATCAACTTGCGGCACGCGCGGAAGCCGCCGGAACTCCCGGCGGACCACGGCCTGCCCTGGAACCACGCCCACGGCCCGAGCATGTCCCGGTTTCGCTTGCGCAGCAGCGGATGTGGTTCATCAACCAGTTCGACACGGCATCACCTGCATACAATGTTCCGCTCGCGGTCCGTCTCACAGGTACGTTGAGTGTGCCTGCGCTCGAGATGGCGCTGCGGGATGTCATTGGACGGCATGAAGCGCTGCGTACCGTTTTCCCTGACAGCGCCGACGGTCCTTCACAGGTGGTGGTGCCAGCAGACCACGTCGTTCCGGATCTTGCGCCCCAGCAAGTACGCGACGAAACGGAACTGCGGCAGCGGATTGTGCGTCTCGCTGCGGCAGGGTTTGATGTGGCCGCTGAGGTGCCATTGCGTGCGCGGTTGTTCCGTCTCACCGATACGCAGCATGTGCTGCTCGTTGTCGTGCACCACATTTCAGCGGACGGGTTCTCGATGGGGCCGCTCGCGAAGGACGTGGTCACGGCGTACCACGCGCGTAAAGCAGGTGCGGCACCGAACTGGGCGCCGCTTAAGGTCCAGTACGCGGACTACACGCTGTGGCAGCGTGACCTGCTCGGCGACGAAACTGATCCGGCCAGTCTCGCCGCAACTCAGATCGACTACTGGAAGAGGTCGCTAACGGGACTTCCAGATCTACTCGAGCTCCCCACCGACCGGCACCGACCCGCGCAGCAGTCGATGCGCGGCGCGGACGTGCGGTTTGTCATCCCAGCGGAATTGCACGCACAACTCGAGCAGGTGGCGCGCCAACAAGGTGCGACGCTGTTCATGGTCCTGCATTCGGCTCTCGCTGTGCTCCTTTCGCGCCTTTCCGGGATGAACGACATCGCGATAGGTACACCGATCGCCGGACGTGGTGAAGCTGCCCTCGACGATCTCGTCGGCATGTTTGTCAACACTTTGGTCCTGAGGACCGAAGTGGACAGCGGAGAGACTTTCGCCGAACTGCTCGCCCATGCCCGAGAGACCGACCTTGCCGCATTCGGTCACGCGGATGTTCCATTTGAGCAGCTCGTCGAGGTCCTGAACCCGGAGCGCTCAACGGCGCACTCACCGTTGTTCCAGGCGACGATCGAATTCCAGAACATCTCACGGCCGAGCATTGAACTCGAGGGTCTGCACCTTGAGGCCCTCGATTTCGAAACATCGATCGCCAAGTACGATCTGGAACTCATTCTCGGTGGAGACGGCTCAGCCACCGGCGCTCACACCGATCTCGAGGCGGCCTTCACCTACGCCACCGACATTTTCGACGCTGGAACGGTAGCCAAGTTCGCCGACCGGTATCTGCAGATTCTGACCGCAGTCGCGGCTGCTCCCTCCGTCAAGGTGGGGGAGATCGGACTGCTGAGTGAACGCGAACGAGAGCGCTTCGCTCCAGTGCGTGGACCTGAAGGGCTTACCCCGCGACTGTTGTCAGACCTGCTCAACGATGCCGCGACCCAGAATCCGGATGCTCCAGCGCTGGTCTTCGGGAATACATCACTGTCCTACCGTGAGCTTGACGAACGGTCTAGCCAGCTCGCCCGCGTGCTGATCGCACAGGGTGCAGGCCCGGAGCGTGTAGTCGCGCTGGGGCTTTCACGCTCGATCGAATCCGTGCTCGCTGTCTGGGCGGTAGCGAAGACTGGTGCCGCGTTCGTGCCCGTGGATCCGAACTACCCGTCGGAACGTATCGAGCACATGCTCACCGATTCAGGTGCCGTAGCGGGGCTGACGGTTTCCGCGCACAAGCACGCCCTGCCCGATCTGCTGCCGTGGCTGGAGCTCGATAGCCAAACCCTCGCTGGGCTCGTGGGACGGGAAGCCACAACGCCGGTCCTCGACAGCGAGCGCATCAGGCCGCTTCATTTGGCGAACCCGGCTTACCTGATCTACACGTCAGGTTCGACAGGTAAACCGAAGGGCGTGGCGGTGACGCACCGCGGCCTGGCCAGCCTGGCGGCTGAAGAACGCGATCATTTGCAGGTCACACATGAATCTCGAGTTCTGCATTCAGCGTCACCGAGTTTTGATGCGTCAATCTTCGAGATGCTGATGGCCTATTGCGGAGGGGCGACGCTTGTGGTGGCGCCGCCCGAGGTTTATGGCGGTGCGCCTATGGCGGAACTGCTGCGTGAGCAGCGGATCAGCCATGCATTCTTTACCCCTGCAGTGCTCGCGTCGGTCGACGAAGGTGAGGTCGGCACACTGCGTTCGATCCTGGTCGCGGGCGACGTGTGTCCACCAGAACTCGTTGCGCGGTGGGCCCCGGGGCGCGCCATGGTGAATGCGTACGGCCCGACGGAAACAACGATCATGAGCAGCATCTCCGCGCCCATGGCGGCTGGTGCGGCTGTCACCATCGGCGCTACTACTCGCGGCTTCACCGCGATGGTGCTCGATGCCCGGCTGCAACCGCTGCCTGCCGGTGTGGCTGGCGAACTTTATCTCGCAGGCCCTGCTCTTGCGCGTGGATATCACGGCAGGTTTGCGCTGACTAGTGAGCGTTTCGTGGCTAGCCCGTTCGGCGCACCCGGTGAGCGGATGTACCGCACCGGCGACGTGGTTCGCTGGATCGACCGCGCTGGGGAACCCGAACTCGAGTTCGTCGGCCGCTCGGACTTCCAGGTGAAGATCCGGGGCTTGCGCATCGAACTTGGCGAGATCGATACGGCGCTGGCGAGCCACCCGCGCGTCAGCTTCGCGACCACCGCTGGCGTGAGCGGCCCAGCCGGTGAAACTCTCCTGGTGTCGTATGCGGTACCGCACGAGGGTGACGCGGTCACCCCTGCGGAACTGGCCGCGTACCTCGGCGAGTTCCTCCCTAGCTACATGGTGCCCTCGGTGATCATGCTTATCGACGAGATTCCGCTGACCCCGGTCGGCAAGCTGGACCGCAAGGCGCTGCCGGTGCCGGACCTCGCCGGGTTGAAGAAGGAGTTCGTCGGTCCGCGCAACGACAATGAAGCGGCTGTCGTCGCTGTCTTCGCTCGCGTGCTTGGAGTCGACCAGATCAGCGTCCACGACAGCTTCTTCGACCTCGGTGGAAATTCGCTGAGTGTCACCCGCGTGGTCTCGGAGTTGGAGAAGGAAACGGGACGGTCGGTCCGGCTTCAGGCGGTATTCCTCAACCCGACCCCAGCGGGGCTAGCTGACCGACTCTCACACCCGGACGACGCACCGAGCGAGCTTGCCGGCCAGCTTCTTGCCCCCGTCATCAGGCTGCGACAGAACGGCCGGAAAGCGCCGGTCTTCTGCGTGCATCCTGGTGTGGGACTGTCATGGGCATACACCGGCCTGACGCAGCACATCCCGGAGGAGCACCCGGTTTACGGGCTGCAGTTGCCTTCACTCACGGGTGCGGAGCCTGCCCAATCCATTGAGGAACTCGCGGCAACATACATCGATCACATCCGCACACTGGCTCCGGAAGGGCCATACCATCTTCTCGGCTGGTCGCTCGGCGGTGTGATCGCACAGGAGATGGCGGCTCAGCTCCGCAGCGATGGAGACGAGGTCGGTGTGCTCGCGATGCTCGACAGCTACGTGGCCGCAGATACCGATGTGCCTGACATGGCTGAGCTCATCAGAAGCTTCGGCGTGGAAGTTCCTGAAGGCACCGAACTGAGTTATGAGTCCGCTGTCGGGCTGATCGACGCCGAGTTCGGGCAGCCGACCGGACTCACCGGTGCGTACATGGAGCGGATACACAACGGGTTCGCTGACGCCGCCCGCATCATGCGCTCCTTCACGCCGCATGACTTCGCTGGTGAGACAGTGTTCTTCGCGGCCGACAACACTGTCGATCCGGCCGGGAAAGTGCGGACACCGCAGGAGTGGGAAGAGAACCTGCCGGCGATGACTGTCTACGATGTGCCTGTCCGGCATCAGCGGATGGTGGAGCCCGACGCGCTGGCCGTGATTGGGCCAATCCTGCGCCGTTACCTGCAGCAGGGAGACTGATCCGGCATGGGTGCAGGCGAGCGAACCAGCATCACCTACCGCGCCGACAGCGCTATTGCCGAAGTCACGCTGGCCCGTCCAGACAAACTGAACGGTCTCACGCTCGATATGCTGTCGGAACTTGTCGACGCGGCGGCAGAGGTCCGCAAGAATCGGGAGATCCGCGCGGTCATTCTGTCAGGAGAGGGCACATCTTTCTGTGCAGGTCTCGACTTTCCGTCAGCGACCAGGCAACCGCAGCGGATTGCGCGATACTTCGTTCCCGTCCCCTCGTTCGTGCCCTTGCCCGGGCGGGGCACGAATATGTTCCAGCGCGCGTGCTGGGCCTGGCGTGAACTTCCCGTTCCAGTCATCGCAGTCATCAATGGACACTGCTATGGGGGTGGGCTACAGCTCGCTCTTGCAGCTGACTTCCGTTATGCGTCACCCGAAGCGGAGCTCTCCGTGCTGGAAGCGAAGTGGGGAATGATCCCGGACATGACCGGGACAGCGACGCTGCGGGAACTTGTCGGCATCGACATTGCGAAGCTACTCACGATGACCGGCAAGATGGTGAGCGGGTCTGAGGCAGCGCAGATCGGATTGGTGACTGGCGTGGCTGATAGCCCAGCCGCCGCCGCTCGCGAACTCGCCGAGGCGCTATGCAAGCAGTCCCCGGATGCGGTGGCCGGCGCGAAGAAGCTCTTCAACACCACGTGGTCAGAATCCCCCAGCCGCACTTTCGCCGCTGAACGACGGACCCAATTGAGGCTGCTTGCGGGGAGCAATACGAAAATCGCGCGGAAAGCACGCATGAAGGGTGCGGATCCGGAGTACAAGCCGCGCAGCCTCGACTGACGCGAGCGGTATCGTGGTGACGTGACCCGACGACGATCCGTACAGCGCCTTCGGGGGCTCTTCGCCGGATCGTCCACGGCCGCTATCGCCATCTCCGCGCATGCGGCCGCCGGCGGCGGGGCGCCGCCCGTGACTCTGGCGCTCCTGGTCTTTCTCGTGTGCGCGGCATTGGGTGCCGCGGCGACGGTGCCTCAATCACCCTCACGTGCTGGCCTGTTCGGAGTGCTCGCGGTGGGGCAAATCGTGACCCACAGCGTGGTTGCGCTCGGCAGTGCTCACGGTGCCAGCGACGGGCACCACGATGCGGCGATGGTCGCCGCGCACATCATCGCCATTGGTGTGGGGTCAATTGTCATTCACTCCGCTGAACGGGCCTGCGCTGCAGTCAGTTCCACGGTCAAGAGTCTTATCAGTCTCATCGTCATGAGGCCTATGCGCGCTGCGGCAGCGCCGTCACTGCGCAGCGGTGGCGCGCCGCCTCGGGTGGGCCGGAGTCTCGTGTGCGCCTCCGGCGGAGGTACGCGCGGACCCCCTTGGTGAACATCGCAGACGTGAGAGTCTGCTGACTGCACACCTGATTGGAAGCGGCCCAGTGGCCACCTTAGGCACACACGCAAGGAGCAAGAAGTGAACCAGCGTCCCAAACCGGGATTTGTCACGCAGCAACAGTTAAACGACAAGCGTCGAGGATTCCTGATCCGGGCTGCGTTGACAGCGCTCGTCGTAGTGATCGGTATTGTGATCGTGGTCGTAGTGATCAACCAGCGGTCAGGGGAAGACACCCCGCCTGTGACGGATAATGTCAGCACAGAAGGCGGGATCGCGTTCGGTCCCGACGATGCGGCGGTGACGCTATCGGTCTACGAGGACTTTCAATGTCCTGCTTGCCAGCAGTTCGAAACGCTGTCTGGCGAAACACTGCGGGATTTAGCCGACTCCGGCGAGGCTCGAGTCGTCTACCATCCCATCGCCATTCTCGACCGGGTCTCGACGACGCGGTATTCGACGCGCGCTGCTTCTGTGGCGATGTGTGTTGCCGAGTATGCGGAAGATTCATGGCTGGATTGGCAAGCTGCGATGTACCAGCAGCAGCCGAGCGAGGGCGGCGCGGGACTCACAAACGAGCAGATGCTTGAACTAGCTGCAAACGCGGGAGCCGAGTCGGATGAACTGACTGAATGCGTCAATGACGTTCGATATGGGGACTTCGTTGCGTCGACCACGCGTCAGTCCTCTGAGGCGGGAGTCGCGGGAACACCGACTGTGCTGCTCAACGGCGAGCCGGTGGAGAACATCATGCCGGACGGGCTGCGCACCGCAGTCCAGGAGGCCCAGTGAACCAGCGTGTTCTCGCTGGCTGGGCGCTTGTCGTGCTCGGGGGGCTTGGCCTCCTGAGCGCGGCAGCGCTCGCCTATGAGCGCTTCCGGCTCTTCGTGGAGCCGGACTACGTTCCGTCGTGCAGCATCAATCCGATCATTTCCTGCGGATCGGTGATGACTACCGACCAGGCCTCGGTCTTCGGGTTTCCCAATCCGCTGCTCGGGCTTGTCGCGTTCGCGGTAGTGCTCACGTCCGGCGTCGTCCTGATCGGGGGAGCGCGCCTGCCACGCTGGTATTGGGGCGGTCTCGCGGTGGGGTGCGGGTTGGGTCTCCTCTTTGTACACTGGCTGATCTTCCAGAGCCTGTACCGCATCGGCGCTTTGTGTCCCTACTGCATGGTCGTCTGGGCCGTACAGTTGCCGTTGTTCGTCGTGGCCTTGCGCCATGTGGGGAGGCCGGGGGCCGCTTCGCGGTCGCGGTTTGGCGGTGCGCTGTACCGGTGGCGCTGGAATCTCGTCGCGTTGTGGTACGCCGGTCTTGTTCTGCTTATTCTCGAACGTTTCTGGGACTATTGGCGGACGCTTCTATGACGCTTCCACGGTGGCAAACCCAGGTGGCCGCGCGAGAAGTACCGCGATAAAGCTGGTCAACGGCACGGAGAGCGTCAACGCGATCCCGCCCACAAATGACCGCGCGAGTTCGATCGCGACGATCTCACTGGTGATCACATCGCCCAGAGACCGGCCGGCGACACTGAACAGCAGAAGCAGCGGCAGCGCGCTGCCTGCGTATGCGAGAACAAGGGTATAAACCGTACTCGCGATGTGGTCCCTGCCCACGCGCATCGTGGCTCCAAAGACTTGCGAGCGCGACGCTTCAGGTTCGAGGCGTGAGAGTTCGAATGCTGTCGCCGCCTGAGTAATGGTGACGTCATTGAGGACACCCAGGGATCCGATGATGAATCCGGCGAGTAGCAGCCCGCTGATACTCACGTGCTGCAGGTAGGCCTGAATTTGTGTGTTCTGTTCCTCGGAGAGGCCGGTCAGCGTGAGTGCCTCGATCGCTACCCACGACAGAATGGCCGCGAGCGCAAGTGACGCGAGCGTGCCGAGCAGTGCGGAGCTGGTCCGCAAATTCACCCCATGTGCGAGGTATAGGGCCGCGTAGAGAATCATCGCGCCGCCGACGAGTGCCACAGGTACCGCTGACTTTCCGTCCAGTAGCGCGGGCAGCACGAACATCACGAGAACGAGGAACGCGACCAGAATCCCGAGCAAGGCACGGAACCCGCGCCAGCGTGCAACGAGGATGACGATTGCGGCGAAGGCCAGTGCGAGCAGAGTCAGAGGCACCCCGCGCTCGTAATCGTAGAACCCGTACCGTGTGAGTCCTGTCGCGTCGGTGCCGCGTACTAGTCGCAGCGAATCGCCCGGCTGGAGATTTGGCTGGCCCGGTCCTGGAACATGCTCAAAAAGGGTGAGCATCCCCGCATCGCCCCCGGAATCGATACTGATCAACGCGCGGAAGCACTCGTAACCCACCCCGGGGGGCGGCTGGGGGCCGCCACTGAACACCATGGTGGCGTCGGGGGATCCGCACGGCCCGATACCTGAGTCGAGTACCGTTCCCGCTTCTGTCTCGACAGCTTCACCAGTGGCGGTCTGGAACGGAAGCGGGACGTCGACCCGTTGCGGCCCCGGCCACAGCACGGCTGCGCCTATCGCGACGAGGATCGCGATCAGGACGAGAAGCGCGACCACGACGCGAGCGGCCAGTGGCCCGAGGGGAGCGGGCCCACCGCTGTGCCCGTGACTGTGCCCATGGCCGTGCTGGAACATTTGCGGAGATGCGTCGGTACCCGATTTGTCAGGCTCAGATTCTTCGGAGCCAGATTTCTCGGGCTCGTGACCTGGTGTGGAGTCGCTGCGCACGAGTGACAGCGTAGTTCTCCCACGCGCAGCGCGGGCATTAAGCAGAATGAATGGTGTGGATAGTGATTCCGCACCTAGTGCTGAAGTAGGCCCTGTTGTATTCCTCGCCGATGTGCGCACGCGCGTCGAGCGGGAACTCGTCGAACGCTGGCTTGACGAGGGAAATTGGGAGAAGCTCAACGGCACGGTTAGCGAACGGCCGTCGCGATTGCTGCTCGAAACGGCGAAAATCGCTGGTGCGCTGGCAGGCCGTACAGACGACCCGCTCGTCGTGCCAGTGCGCGTCGCGTGGTTCCCGCCGGAGCGCGAAGACGGCCGCTACGCCAGGTGGTCGGATCTCCTGACATTCACGAACCCGCGCAACCCGAATGTGGTGGCGCAGCGAAAGATCGTGCAGCGCTCGCCGGAACGGGTCCAGGTCCTGACGGGGGAACCTGCTCGACTGAGTGAACTGCGGCGGCGGCACCGCCGGGAGGCGGGAGAGGCCGGGCCGCAGTCACTGGCCAGGTACATTCACCGCTCGGCGGTGGTGGCGCTGGAGCGCTCGGAGCGACTTCTCATCGGCGATCGTTACAAGGTGCCGCGCCTTGTCGCCGAACAGATCCTAGATTCAGCGGCTTTCCAGCGCCGGCTCAAAGGCGTCGCAGACAATACCGGTATCTCTTTCAAAGAGGCATTCGATCACGCCCGTGACTGCTTGCGCGAACTCGTGGCAGTGCAAAGCCGACTCGCGACTGATCTCTTCTCCCAGACGATGCGGCCGCTGCACGCGAGCGCGTGGACCGTGCATGCCGACAGTTCGCAGCTAGAGACACTGCGCAAGATCAACCGTGAGTTGCCTCTGATTTTCCTTCCCTCACACCGGTCGTACGCTGATGCGTTGGTCCTGAACGACTTTCTCGCCCGGCATGACTTTCCGCGAAACCATATTCTGGGCGGTGCGAATCTTTCCTTCTGGCCGGTCGGCCCGCTCGCGAAACGGGCAGGAACGGTGTTCATCCGGCGGAGCTTTGGTGACGACGAGATCTACAAGGCCTGCGTAGAAGAGTATTTTGCCTATTTGCTGTCCAAACGATTCAACCTCGAGTGGTACTTCGAAGGTGGACGCTCCCGGACTGGCAAATTGCGCCCGCCACGCTACGGGCTGCTGAACTATGTCGCCTCCGCGCTTCGCGTGGGTCGTGTCAAGGATGTGGTGATCATTCCGGTTTCGATCGCCTACGAGCGTCTGCACGAACTTGATGCCATTGCAGACGAGCAGCGCGGCGGGAAAAAGAAACCGGAAGGGCTCACGTGGCTTGCCAAGTACGCAAAGGCCCAGCGACTGCTCGCCGGCAGTGTTTACATTCGGTTCGGCGCCCCGCTGTCGATGCGTGAGCGGCTTCTCTCAGCTGGCGATTCACTTGAAGCAGTCCAGCCTCGGGGCGAGGAAGGCCCAGGTGAACGCAGTGGGGCTAAGCGGAAAGCGCTGCAGAAGTTAGCTTTCGAGGTGGCAGTTGGAATTAACCGGGTAACGCCGATTACTGCGAATTCCCTGGTAACGCTCTCACTGCTGGGAGTCCGCGACCGCGCGCTCACAGTAGGTGAGGTCAGCGCGGCGATCGAGCCTGTACTGAGTTACATTTCCCGGCGCAACATACCGACTGGAAACGTGGGGGTGCTGCGGTCACAGTCGGGTTTGCGGGCAGTGCTCGCTGAACTTACCGCGGCCGGCGTCGTCACCACATACAGCGAAGGTCTCGAGCCAGTTTTCTCCATAGAGCCCGGGCAGCATCTTGTCGCAGCTTTTTACCGGAACAGCGGGATTCACTGGTTCGTCAATCGGGCGCTACTGGAACTCGCCATTCTTGACGCGGCCGAGGCAGGTTTCGTAGACCCTATCCGGGACGGCTGGTCCTATGCGAACAATCTGCGGACCCTGCTGAAGTTCGAGTTTTTCTTTCCTGAGCGCGACAACTTCGTGCAGGAGATGACGGAAGAAATGCTCATCATCGACCCGCGGTGGAAAGAGAGGAAACCACCAATCGAGGAGATCCTCGAACGACTGGAGCAGTCTGGATTCATCATGGCGCACAGGGTGCTTCGATCGTTCTTCGACGCCCAGCTGGTGGTTGCCGAGCGCCTCGCCGCACGTAATGCATACGATCGCATCGACCGCGACGCACTCCTCAACGAGTGCGTGAAGGTGGGGCAGCAGATGGTTTTGCAGGCCCGCCTCCATGGGCCCGAGTCCATCTCAACCGAGTTGTTCTCGTCAGCGCTTAAGCTTGCAGACAACCTGGGCCTTCTCGAGAGCGACAGCGCCGAAGTGGGCAGTGACCGCCGCAGATTCGCGGCTGGTCTCGGCGCCATCGTGGAACGCATACGTGTCGCAGAGGCGCTGGATCCGTCGAACAGAAAGGTGCTTCCGGGTGAATATCCGTGAGGCGGTGGACCGCATACGTCAAGGGCCGTCTGGTGAAAGCGTCGGCGCGTTTTTCGACTTCACCGGAACAGTGCTGCAGGGATACTCGCCGCTGCGGCCGGTCCGTGCGAAGAGGGTCACACAGCACGGGCAAAACGCCGCTATCGCGAGTGACCTGATGAAGACGCTGCGGACGTCGAAAACCGAAGAGTCGTTTCAGCACATGGTGCGGACCATCTATCCCAACTGGGCGGGTCAGGCTGACGAGGACGTCGACACAATCGCGCGGCAACTATTCGAGAGAACGATCGCCGGCCGCGTGTACCCGGAGGTATGGCACCTGGTCCATGCTCATCTCAGTAAGGGGCACACGGTAGCGATTGTGACGTCAGGGCCCCGCTATCTAGCTGAGGCTGCGGCGAGGGCTTTCGGTGTGCCGCACGTTCTCGCAACCGCGCTAGCGGCCAAAGAAGGGGTTCTCACCGGCGAACTTGAGGGCGCACCGTTGTGGCGTCGCGAAAAGGCGGCCGCAGTAAGGCGATTCGCATCATCGCACGCGCTCGATCTCGAATCGAGCTACGGCTACTCGCACGGAAGCGAGGACGTGGACGTCCTGTCCGCGGTTGCCAACGCGGTAGCGATCAACCCGGACACGGTACTTACTCGAGTAGCCGATCAGCAGCACTGGCCGGTTCTGCGGTTCGCGCCGAGGGGCGCGGTGAACCCCGTGCAAGCTGTCAGGACCGTCGCCGGTTATGGCGGTTTTCTCGGTGCCGTGGGCGCAGGTCTCAGCCGCGGTGTCCTCAAAAGAGATCACCGGCTGGGAGTTGATGCCGCTATTGGAAGCAGTGCTGACGTGGCATTGCGTATCGCCGGGATCGACGTTCACGTCCGAGGTAAGCGGAACATCTGGTCCGACCGGCCCGCCGTGTTCATCTTCAATCACCAAAGCCAGCTCGACACACTCATCCTCGCGAAGGTGCTGCGCGGCGGGTTCACCGCGATCGTCAAGAAGGAGATGGCGGCACACCGCGTCTTCGGTCCCATTCTCCGGACAGCTGACGTCGTATTCATCGACCGCGCAGACTCGGCGCGCGCACGCGAGGCTCTGCGCCCGGTCGAGGAGACGCTCCGTAGCGGGTTGTCGATCGTGATAGCACCTGAAGGCACTCGATCGCTGACGCCGAAGCTTGGCCCCTTCAAGAAGGGCGCGTTCCACATCGCCCGCCAGGCGGGGGTCCCTGTTATTCCCTTCATCATCCGCAATGCTGGTGAGCTGATGTGGAAGCACGGCAAAGTGCTGCGGGACGGAGTGGTTGACGTCGTCGTCGGTGACCCCATTGACGTTTCTGCATGGAGCGATCAGGACTTCGACGCCAACGTCGAGTCGGTGCGATCGATTTTTGTCCGGACTTTGGAAGAGTGGCCTCAGACGGAATAAGGCTGCTGTCGCGCGGCTGATCTCCACTAGTCTTCAGGTGATCAGCAGGTGATGTGCCGGTAATACCGTGTCAAACGGCAGGTTACGCCTCAGGTAGCATGCCCGGTTATGGTGAAATCCGATGAGGCGCGGCGCGCAGACCGCTGGCCGGGGCTGCTCCGTGTACCAGCGCACCTAATCTTCATCGGAGCCGTCCTCGTTGTGGTTGGCGCGTGGTTCACGGTGTACGCCGTCGATATCTGGGGCTGGGGCAGCCGCGGCGAAAACCTGTTGCCGATGTGGTGGGAGCTGTTCAACGACGGCGTCGTCGAAGTCGCCCAGTGGGTTTGTATCGCGCTTTTCGTGGTCGGTGCTGGATACGTTGCGGGCCGCTTGCGTGAGGCGCCGCACGCAGGTTTTGCGTCCTTCTTCTTCGTTATGTCGATCGGTTTTGCCTTCATCCTCATTGAAGAGGCTGGCGACGTGCGACTGATTCTTGCTGAGGCGCTGGGACGCTGGCTGGGGTACGAGATTCTCGGCATGCACTACCACGTGATCGGCACTCTGCCAGTTATGGCGTTTCTCGCGTTCTTCCCGCTCTATGCGCTAGTTCGCTACGCCAAGCACGTCTGGCGAGCACCCAGGTCACGTGTTTATCTGATCGCGCTGTATGGTTTGTACGCAGTTTCACAGTTGGGTGCGCAGACTTCGCACATCGAGGGCTGGTACGCGCATTTCGGCAACTGGATCAACTCGGTGTTCTTCGATTGGCGCCTGCCGGCGATGCCAGGCATCGACCCTGGAGCAAACTCGTACTTCATCATCGACAACGTCGTTGAAGAGAGCTTCGAGATGCTCGCTGCTGGCGCGCTCCTTGCGCTCCTTCTCGCTGCGGTGGCGGATATTCGTGCGGGCTTGGTGCCACCCGAGAAGGCCGCTTCCGAACCGTCGGACGGAAGCGGCGTTCAGGCAGTCACAGACGATTTGCCGCAGCCACGATAGCCAGAAGCGACGATTCGACGGGGTCCTCGTTGATCGCCATGCTCCACGCTCGCCGCTCGTCACGCTCCGCGTGCAGAAACGTAGCAGTACGGTTACCGATCTTGCGCTGGTGCAGTCCAACTATCTCGATATTGCATCCGAGCTCGTACAGCATTCCGGTGAGTGCCGCGATCGGTCCAGATGCCACAGCCGTCGACGTATGGGGCACCTCGTCAACCCGGACCGACGCTTCGAAAACGGCCTTGCCTGAGCCGAGATGGTGCAGCCGCCAGTGTTCCAGTCGGTAGTGGCCGCGGCGTGGTGAGTAGATTTGGTCAAACATGTCCCAGGACATGCCCGCCGCCTCGTCCCTCAACCCCAGCGGCAGTGGTGCTCCGAACCGTGCCTCGAAAGGATCGCGGCGCGCATGGGAGCGGTGAAAAGTCGGCGAATGATGAAGAATGTTCATGGGGTTTCCTTTGGAGCAGTGAAGAGGGACTGGCATCGCGAAACCCCGCAGCGAGGGGCCAGTCCGATCAGGCCCCGCTGCGGCGATTTACTACGCGCACCCGCTTCATAACTACGCAATCTACCCTCGTTAACGTGGACGTTACAACTGGAAATTGGTGAAGTGAGGGCTAACAGCGGCCGAACAGGCCCCAAAACTGCATGGAGCAGCCCCAGTTGGGGAAAGCTGAGAAAATTCGGAGAAATCAGTCAGGGTGGACGTGGGGACGCAGGAAGCAGCAGGCCCAACGGAGTGGGGTCAATCGGTCGGCGTGGGACCCTGGGCGGATGAGTTCGGCACCGCGCCGCCTCCCGATCCGCGTTTCGACCCAGAACTCCTCGAGAACGGTGACCGCCGGAATGTAGTTGACCAATATCGCTATTGGACACGCGACGCGATCATGGCGGACATCGATGCCCGCCGCCACCCACTCCATGTGGCCATCGAGAACTTCGCGCATGACGCCAATATCGGAACGGTGGTCCGGACGGCGAATGCGTTCGCCGCTGCTGCAGTGCACATCGTGGGCAGGCGGCGATGGAACCGGCGCGGTGCCATGGTTACCGATCGCTACCAGCACATACACCATCACGCGAGTGTGGACGAGTTGCTCGGCTACGCGCGAAGCGAAGGGCTCACGGTAGTTGCAGTAGACAACACCCCCGGGTCGGTGCGCCTCGAAACAGCGACATTGCCGAGGGCATGCATGTTGCTCTTCGGGCAGGAAGGCCCTGGGATCAGCGAGCGTGCACGTGATGTGGCCACCATGACGGTATCCATTGCGCAGTTCGGCTCTACACGCAGCGTCAACGCTGGAGTTGCCGCCGGGATCGCGATGCATGCGTGGGTTCAGCAACATGCTGATCTTTCACGAGCCTGGTAGTTCGCTGAACGAGGAGTCGGCTTTAGGGGCACGATGAGAGAATGAAGCAGGATTGGGGTCACCGGGCGGACGCAGCTGAGCAAGCTATTCTCACCCGGCACGTCCGCCCCCTCTGGATGCTTCCAGCGACCGCACTAGGCGTCATCGCTTGGCCATCACTTCTGCGGGACAAGGGTTTTCTGCGGTGGCATTATTGGTGGCAGGCCCATTTGCTGGACTGCATGGTCGACGCGGCAGTCCGTTCGCCTAATCCCGACCGTCGCAGACGCATTCGTGCACTCATTCGCGGCCACAGGGTGCGGAATGCTGGCCGTTGGACCAACAGCTACTACGACGATATGGCGTGGCTTGGGCTCGCGCTGGAACGAAGTAGCCGTTTAGCTGGGGTCTCCCGCAAGGACAAGGCGATCGAAACGCTCACCCGCGAGCTTACGGAAAGCTGGAGTCCCGAGAAGGGTGGCGGACTCCCATGGCGGCGGAAAGACGACTTCTTCAATACACCGGCGAATGGCCCGGCGGCGATTCTGCTTGCGCGCACCGGAAACGTGGACCGTGCCGAAGAGATTGCAGACTGGATTTACGCCAATCTGGTCGACATCGAGCGCGGGCTTATCTACGACGGGGTTCGCGGCGACGGCACTGTGGAAAGAGCGATCTACACCTACTGTCAAGGCGTCGTCCTCGGTGCCGGGACTGAACTGGCCATCCGTACCGCCGCGCCGCGCCACTCCGAGCGTGTCCGCACCCTCGTCGCCGCCGTCTCCACGGAACTAGCGCCACGCGGAGTTATCCGCACTGCGGGAGGCGGTGACGGCGGACTTTTCCAGGGAATTCTCGCGCGGTACCTGGCTTTCGTTGCGACGTCGCTGCCGGCGCACCACGAACACGATCATCAGACGCGTCGCATGGCCCGCGGGATCGTCCTTCGATCGGCCGAGGCGGCATGGCGCAATCATCTCGATGCCCCAGGGGGCCCACTATTTGGAGCGAACTGGGCCGCGCCGCCGACCTTTCCGGATGCTCGCAGCGCCCCATCGAAGATGAAGGACGGTGCGGTGCGAGCATCGGCGGTTCCGGAGCGGGACCTGTCCGTCCAGTTGTCCGGGTGGATGCTGATGGAAGCGGCCGCGTCCGTGTCGTGAGGACCTGTTTGGGCGACAGCAGCAGGTGCCATACTGGGAACCAGCGATACTTCGTAACTGACCGCTAATCGTCGATCTGGAGGGCCATCCCAATGCCAATCGCAACGCCGGAGGCGTACGCCGAGATGCTGGACCGCGCGAAAGAATACTCGTTCGCGTTCCCCGCCATCAACTGCACGTCGTCGGAAACCATCAATGCTGCTATCCGTGGATTCGCGGAGGCGGGGAGCGATGGGATCATCCAATTCTCCACCGGGGGAGCTGAGTTCGGATCCGGCCAGGCGATCAAGAATATGGTTACGGGTTCCGTCGCGCTCGCCGAGTTTGCCCACGTCATCGCCGACAAGTACGACGTGACGATTGCACTGCACACCGATCACTGCCCCAAGGACAAGCTTGACGGCTTCGTTCGGCCGCTGCTTCAGATTTCACAGGAGCGCGTGAGCGCCGGGAAGAACCCGCTCTTCCAGTCACATATGTGGGACGGATCCGCGATTCCGATCGACGAGAACCTCGAGATTGCCCAGGAACTCCTCGAACTGTCGAAGGCCGCGAAGATCATCCTCGAGGTGGAAATCGGTGTCGTCGGCGGCGAGGAAGACGGCGTCGAGAACGCGATTAATGACAAGCTCTACACAACCGCTGAGGACTTCGAAAAGACTGTCGACGCGCTCGGCGCCGGGGAGAAAGGCCGCTACCTGCTCGCGGCGACATTCGGCAACGTGCACGGCGTGTACAAACCAGGCAATGTGAAGCTCCGGCCAGAGGTGCTGAAAGAAGGGCAGACGGTCGCCGCTCGCAAGCTCGGACTCGCGGCCGACGCCAAGCCCTTCGACCTGGTGTTCCACGGTGGGTCCGGTTCTCTCAAGTCGGAGATCGAGGATTCACTGAACTACGGTGTGGTCAAGATGAACGTTGACACCGACACCCAGTACGCATTTTCTCGTCCGATCGCGCACCACTTCTTTTCCAACTACGACGGTGTGCTGAAGATCGACGGCGAGGTTGGAAATAAGAAGTTCTACGATCCGCGCAGCTACCTTAAGGCTGCGGAGGGTGGCATGGCGGCTCGCGTAGTTGAGTCATGCAACGATCTAAAGTCCGCGGGACGCTCCATCACCGCGCGTTAATCGGTGTTAGCGCAAGTGTGCCCGCCAGGATCGTTCTGGCGGGGACACTGCCTTTTAGGGGTGTCGCGCGGGGCTTCTATGGGTCTGCCGCTCCGAGGCATATGATCGGATCTCGTGACCGCGGGGGAAGGGACGGGACGGCGCCGGACCCAGCAAGAGCGGCGAGGCACCACGATAGCGGCGCTTGTCGATGCTGCGATCGAGGTGCTCGCTGAGGTGGGGTACGCGCGCGCGTCGGTGCAGCAAGTTGTCGACCGGGCGGGACTTTCGCAGGGTGCGCTCTTTCGGCATTTCGCCACCAGGCTCGACTTGTTTGCCCATGTCGCTGAAGTTGTGGCGGATCGCCAGATCGCGGAGTTCCGAAGCGAACTCGGTGACAAGGACGGCCGTGGGGTGCGTGACTTCACAGCCATCCTTTCGACCGTCCGGCGGATTACCCGGTCGCGAACGAACATGGTGTGGCATGAGCTGATGTTCCACGCCCGGACTGACGCGGAGTTGCGTGCGCGCATGGCTGAGCTTTCAGTCCAGTACTTGGATGCGATGGAAGAGCTCGTCGAGTCGATTCCGGAGACTCAGGTGTTTCCTGACATGATTCGCCGTGCGCTCCTCGAATTCGTCATCGGTTACTTCACAGGCGAATCAATCGGGAGGCAGGTCGTCCCGGATGCCGACGCCGATCAGCGGCAACTCGAGCTACTCGGGTACATTGCCGGGGTTCTGGCCACAGAGGCGTAGATCAGTTCGTCCGGCGGCGAGAAGTGAGCAACAGGATAATTGTTCCACCCGCCAGGCAGGCGAATACAGTGAACGCTGCGATTGCCCTGGGCAGCGGATCCGGCTCGACTTGTTGACCTGGCGCCGCGATGGCAGTACCGGCGCGTTCGGGTGGACCTGCCCTCTTCGCGAGTGCCACAGCGTAGCCCTGCGATCCGCGCCGCCCCTCTGGGTCGAGATCCGCGGTCACCGCCGCAACTGGATCTATGACACCGAATCCGACATAAGGGTCCCAGCCGTGCGCTGGTGGATGTGCGGTCGCAATGATGCGGTCCATTGTCTGGCGCGCGCTGAGATGCGGGAATCGTGCGCGAACAAGCGCCACCGTTCCCGAGGCGTAAGGCGCGGCGTAACTGGTACCCGCAATCGGGGTCACCGCTTCACCGTGGGATGTAGCGTTCACCAAGCCTGTTCCTCCTGGCTGCGCATCAAGTGACACAATCCCCGTGCCCGGCGCCGCGACGTCGACCCAAGGTCCGCCAAGCGTGAAAGCCGACGGCTGGCCGTCTGAATCAACCGAACCCACAGTGAGAACGTAATCGTCGTACCAGGCTGGCGTCGCAACCGTTGCGATTCCGAGCCAATCTGGAGTTCTGCTGGCATTCCTCGGGTCGGGGCCGGGATTCTGGTCGCGACACGAGCTGGAAGCGTTCACATTCCCGGCTGCCGCAACGACAACAGCATCTTTGACATCGACTGCGTATCTGAGCGCGGCACCGAGTTCGCGGTCGTCGAGACTTTCACCAGCCGGAGAGCAGCCAACCTCAGAAACATTGATCACCGTAGCGCCAAGGTCAGCGGCGCGGCGAACTGCCATCGCAAGTGTGCGCACGTTGCCGTAAGAATTCTCCGACTGGTACTCGCCGGGTGTGCTCGCTGCCCGAGCGAACTTGAGACTGGACTGCCTGATAGCAACGATCTGAGCCCTCGGTGCGACACCGGCGAAATCATCAGACGAGTCAGGTCGCGCGGCGATCAAACCGGCAACGAACGTGCCATGGGCGTCACAGTCGTCAGTGCCGTCACCGAAGCTCACATAGTCGCCGCCAGGTATAACCTCACCGAGTCTCGGGTGCGGCGTCACCCCGGTGTCGATCACGGCGACTACTTGCCCGTCTCCCCGAGTCAAGGGCCACACGCTAGTGAAACCAAGCGAGTGCTGCGCGTCAGGCGCGCGAAGCGCAGCGCCCGGAGGTTCAGCTAATCCGCGAGAACAGGCCTCTCGCTGGCTCGTCAGCTCCAGCGGCGCCGCCGGGCCAGGCCTCGGCAAGTACGCATCATCCACTACAGGTGGTGCCGCTGCGGACACACCATGCAGCGTAAGGAGTCCCGCGACCACTCCGCTCACCAGCACTGCCGCGATCGTGGTAGATCGAGCGCGCATCACAGACCCCGGATTGCGGAGTAAACCCCCAGCGCCCAGCATGCGACCGGAACGATGGCCGCGAGCAGCCCGTACTCAGTGAGCTCCGCAAGGCGGTATTGCAGCGGAGTGTAGGACCGGCCAGGCGCGAGCGTCCCGAAAACGAACGCCAGCACGAGCACTAGGATCGCGGCCAGAAACAATAGGTCTGGAGGAACTTGGGCGCTCAGTGTAGCCGCGATCAGGACGCTCACCGCCATGAAAGCCCCGGTTCCAGTGACCAGGAGAGCGGGAACCGTGGCGGCGATGCTCCTGCCGCGCAACGAGAGCGCCGCCGCCACTATCGCGGTAAGTATCGCCAGGGGAAGGGGCAGTTCCCCTGACATCACCGCCAGTGAAGCGATCACAATGGCAGAGGCAGCGCCAACTGCAGTGACAGTGGCGATGACACCGGTCACGAAGCGCTCTGCGGCTTGTGCCTTCTGGCACAACGTGACGTGTGGAGTGTCGTTGCTTCCGTCTTCGTGAATCGCATCAGCCACGTCCAGGGCAGTGCCGGGTGCCGGAACAGGCGGAATTGGCAGGCGGGCGCCCAACATAGCGAGGCGAGGGGCAGCCGCGACGGCGAACGGAGTGGCCGCGATCAGGGTGGCGGCGATCGTCGCTGGGCCCAGCCCCGCGACAAGATTCAGCATGGCAGCGAAACCCACAGTCACTGCGGTTCCGAAGGCAGGGAGGAGTAGAGCGGCTGCTAGGGGAAACGTGCGCAAGCCCAGAAGTGCCATGGTCGCGCCTACCGCACCACCCGCGATGAGATGAGGCGCTCCCATGTTGCCCGGGATGAGGTGCGCTACGGAGGCGGCAGCGACCGGAATGGCCGACAGCAGAAGGACACCGGATGCGGTCGCGCCGCAATGACGCTGGGCTGCGACGGCGAGCGCGAAGAGCACTGGGCTGAGGAACACACCAGCAAGTGCGAGCTGCAGATGAGCCAGCGGTTCCGAGGTCGCAAGGACCAGGCTGGCTGCGAGCGCAGCACCGAGCATCGCGCTGTAGCTGAGTTTCCGTCCGCGCCCCACCGTCCAGGTGGCATCCTTCGGCGCGGAGTGTTCCGCGACGGCTTCGATGACGTCGTCGAACAGCGGTGCGGGTGGCGCTTCGCCGACGGGACTGAGCACAAGCACCTCGCCGCTGCGGACACCCAGGCGAGCGAGGGAAAGATCGAGATCGAGCGGACCTTCTCCAAGGCGCGACAGAGTCCACTGAGCTGCGCTGGCAGTTGTTGATGGGGTGTCGGGCCCCGATGCCCGGCAATGAACGATCTCGCTGAGTCGCGGCAGAATCAGCAGAAGCGGGACGCTGTCGGGTAGGGCCAGGTCGACCTGGGTATGGCCGGTCACTACGCAGACATGGCACAGTGTTGGGCCACTCGCTGCCTGTAGTGATTCGGATAAGAGCTGAACCACCGAATTCCCCCCAATATTCACATGGCCGCTGTACTAGCCATCATTTGCGCCCGAACTGAGATTCCCCCATCATCAGTACCGAGCATGTCCAGTATGCGGTGATCGACCTGTATTCAAAAATCCGGGTTCCTCCTTCGACGGACGGCTTGTTGGTGCTGAAATCTGTCAGAGGCGCCCGGTAGTTTCGGGCTCTGACAGTCGGGCAGCTGGGGGGCTGCCCGGTCTCACGGTGTGAGGCGTGAATTCAGGGGGGCGTGCTGATGAGCACAGTTCAGGTGTTTCGTGGTGTGCGTGCAGATCAACCGCGCATGCCCGGCGGCGAGCTCGGCCTGCAGACGCCGCCTGAACTGCCACGCGCGGTGCCGGGCAATCTCCTGCAGAAGCTGTTACCGCTCGTGATGGTGCTGGCGATGCTCGGCATGGTTGCGCTGCTCTTCACCTCGGGGATGGCGGCCAATCCGATGATGCTGATGTTCCCGCTCATGATGGCGGTCTCGATGCTCGGTATGCTCGCGACTTCTGGTGGACGCGGTGGCGGTGCTCGCACCGCTGAACTGAACGAGCAGCGCAAAGACTACCTCCGGTATCTCAGTGACACGCGGAGGGAAGTGGCGTGCGCGGCCGCGGAGCAGCGAGTTTCGCTCGAGTGGCACCATCCCGACCCCGCCACTCTGTGGACCGTCACGGGAACTCAGCGGATGTGGGAAAGACGGCCCGACGACGCTGAATACCTCTCCGTGCGCATCGGAAAGGGTGCCCAGCGGCTCGCGATGAGGCTAGTACCTCCAGAGACCGGGCCCACTGATGACCTCGAGCCTATTTCGGTCGTCGCGCTCCGCCGGTTCGTGCGCACGCAGTCCGTTGTTCCTGACTTACCCGTCGCCCTCGCGCTTCGGGGGTTCGCGTCGATCACCCTCCTCTCCGAGGAGCCTGGTCATGAAGACTCTGCTGCCCTCGTAAGGGCCGCACTGTGCCAGCTTGCCACCTTCCACGGTCCGGATGATCTGCTCGTGGTAATTGTCGCGGGCACGGACCAATCACCACGGTGGGAGTGGGTGAAGTGGCTGCCGCACGCCCAGCATCCGACTGAAAACGACAGTGCAGGCCAATTGCGACTAGTCGTCGACACATTGCACGCTGCAGGTGAACTAATTGCGCCGTTCATCGCGGATCGACCGCGTTTCATGCGCAACGCCCCCGTCTCGGCAGGGAACCCGCACGTAGTGCTCATCATCGACGGGGGCACCGTGGACGGCGACGAGAGCCTATTGACCGGCGACGGAATCGATGGCGTCACATTGATCGATATCGGAGGCTCGTGCACCGATTTTTCCGCACGCAAGGGCATCGTCCTGGTGTTGCGCGGGGGCCAGATTGGTGCCGATGGCCCATCGGGTACGGAAATGTTCGCCGGGGCAGATGGGATCAGTGCCACCGCGGCAACGGCCTTCGCGATGACAATCGCCAAGTACCGGCTAGCGTCGCCCGGCAGTGCGCCACTCGGTACGGACAGCGACGGCGTGTTATTCCCCGATTGGCCAACCATGATCGGCGCAGGTGACGTCGCGTGCTTCAACGCGGAGACAATGTGGCGCCCGCGCACAGGACGGGACCGGCTACGAGTCCCAGTCGGTTTCAGACTGGACGGCACCACCGTCGAAATCGATCTCAAAGAATCAGCGGAGGGAGGCATGGGGCCGCACGGTTTGTGCGTCGGCGCGACAGGCTCCGGTAAGTCGGAGTTTTTGCGGACGCTTGTCCTCGGCCTGATTGCGACGCATTCGCCGCAATCACTGAATCTCGTTCTCGTCGACTTCAAAGGCGGAGCAACGTTTCTCGGCCTCGAAGGTGCGCCTCACGTCGCGGCAATCATCACCAACCTCGCTGACGAACTCACGATGGTCGACCGGATGCGAGATGCGCTAGAAGGGGAGATGAATCGGCGTCAACAGTTGCTGCGGGCAGCGGGAAACTTCGCGAACGTAGGCGAATACGAGCGTGCCCGAGCCGGTGGCGCCCACCTCGAACCGCTTCCAGCGCTGTTCATCGTGGTCGATGAGTTCTCCGAACTGCTCAGCCAGAAGCCAGATTTCGCGGACCTGTTCGTGGCGATCGGCCGGCTTGGTCGATCACTGCACATGCATTTACTTCTCGCTAGTCAGCGACTTGAAGAGGGGCGGCTGCGCGGACTGGAAAGCCACCTTTCGTACCGGGTGGGTCTCAAGACATTCTCGGCGCAGGAGTCGAGAGCGGTATTGGGAGTTCCCGATGCGTATCATCTGCCCCCGGTGCCCGGGTCGGGATACCTGAAGATTGACGCTGCCGAACCGGTCCGTTTCTCGGCATCGTACGTTTCAGGGAAGTACGTCCCGCCCCCACTCGTGGGTCAGGCCAGTGTGCGCACGCTCTCGTCCGACCTTCGCGTCAGACCGTTTCTCGCGCAGCGCGTCGAGTTGTCCGACGAGGGTGCTCCAGCGCGAGCAACGCCACATATGGAAGCCAGTACCGGACAAGAACCTGCACTGATGGAACGGGCCGTACTCGAACTTGTCTTGGCTGGTGTGCGCGGACGCGGGCCGCAGGCGCACGAGGTCTGGTTACCGCCGCTTGATAAGTCGCCAGCGATCGGGCAGTTGGTACCACCGGTAAACCGAATCTCCGCGGGACAACCTAGCCGCGTCCGGGCGCACCTGCGGGTACCCCTCGGCCTCATTGATCGTCCTTACGACCAGCGCAGGGAGCCGCTGACCGTCGATTTGTCGGCGGGGCAGGGAAACATGGCGATTGTAGGCGGTCCTCAGGCTGGCAAGTCCACAGCGGTGGCCGCGATGATTATGGCGCTCTCGGCGACTCACACGCCCCGTGAAGTCCAGTTCTACTGCCTCGATTTCGGTGGCGGATCACTCAGAGGGATTTCGGCACTACCCCATATCGGTTCAGTGGCCAACCGTCTTGAACCGGACCGGGTGCGAAGGACGATCTCTGAGATCACCGCTATCGCGCGACAGCGCGAGCGGGAATTTAAAGAGCACGGAATCAGTTCCATGGCAGCGTATCGACGCCTGCGGGCACAAGCACATGAGCATGGTTCTGTGGCGAGCGCTGGCATACCCGGAGGCGGGCCGTACGGCGACGTCTTCTTGATCGTCGACGGGTGGGCGACGGTACGCCAAGAATTCGAATCGCTCGAGCAACCGATCACCGCGCTCGCCGCGCAGGGCCTGTCGTTCGGTGTGCATGTCGTGCTCACAGCGGCACGCTGGTCGGACTTCCGTGTTGGCCTCAAAGACCAGCTAGGTACGCGCATCGAGCTCCGCCTGGGTGATCCGAGTGACTCGGAGATGAATCGCCGTGCTGCCAAATCCGTCCCCGAGAACCAGCCGGGCCGTGGATTGACCAGAGAGGGGCTGCACATGGTGGTAGCCGTGCCCGCGATTGATGCGCGGGAGTACCACTCTGATGACTTGGCCAGCGTTGCTCAGGCAGCGGTAGCGGAACTCTCGCAACGGTGCGGCAACATGAGCGCGCCACCCGTCCGGATGCTCCCCACGGAGTTGCCACGTGAAGAGATCATCGTCGGTCAGCCTGGCCCTGAGGCTGAATCGAGCGACAGGCTACGGGTCCCAATTGGTATCGATGAGGCTGAACTGGGCACTGTCTCAATTGATTTCAGCTCACAGTCGCACCTGGTTGTGTTCGCCGACGCGGAGTCGGGCAAGACGACGCTGCTACGGTCAATCTGCGCGAGCATCATGGCGCAGAACACCCCGGCACAAGCAAAGATTCTGCTCGCCGACTTCCGGCGCACGATGCTGGGCGTGGTTGATACCGAACATCTCGCCGGGTACGCCGTCTCGGCGGCGAACTTGCAGGCAATGGTCGCCGAACTTGGCTCGCACCTGCGTGCGCGGTTGCCTGGCCCAGAAACGACTCAGCAGCAATTACGCGACCGGTCGTGGTGGTCGGGGCCGGAGGTCTTTGTCATCGTTGATGACTACGACCTCGTCGCGACTAGCGGTGGCAATCCCTTGAGCGGGCTGCTCGATCTGCTGCCGCAAGCGAAAGATGTGGGCCTGCACGTCATCGTTGCCCGCCGCGCCGGCGGCGCCTCCCGGGCGCTTTTCGAGCCGGTGATGGCGGCGCTGCGCGATCTGTCGCCCGTCGGCCTGGTCATGAATGGAAGCCGTGACGAGGGCGTGCTCCTGGGTACCGTGCGTCCTTCGGCGCTGCCCCCCGGGCGGGGCACCCTGATCACGCGCAGCGGGGGCGAACAACTCGTCCAGCTTGCGTCCTTACCGCCGCTGTGATGAACGGACAAAGCGTCATCGCAGTCGTAATGGAGTCCGACATTTGGGTGTGCACAGCTGCGGGAACACGGAGCACCCCAGTGGGCGTGTACGACGATGCCGGGACTCTCCTCGCCGGGGCCGAAGCGTGGGAGCGCGGCCAAACGGACCTCGATCACTATGAACCGCGTCCGTGGACGTATCTCAGGGACACCCATCTTGTCCTGCGGCAGACCGCGCACACGATGAGGAACGTCGTCGCGACGGTCCTCACGCGCGCAGGTCTCGTCTCGGCGTCTGTCGATCGAATAGTCCTGGTGCATCCCACGCACTGGAGTCCGGATCAGACTGCGATGTTTGAGTCAGTCCTCCTGTCGTCAGCTGGCGAGGTGATCCTCGTTCCCTTCGCGCTCGCGCTTACTGAGGGGGTGAGCGCGCGCGGTGACGCAGTGGTGATCGAACTGCACTGGATGACCTACTGTGCGACCCTCGTCCGGCAGGCAGCGATAGCTTCCATTGACTTCGGCGCGGACGCATGTGCCTCGGACGACGGTGACGCGATACGCCGACTCGCGCGGACTATCGACGCGAATGCTGATTGCTTCGTGGTCTTTCCCAAGGACGGACCGTCCGGTGGCGACGAGCACGGAATGACAGTTGTGGGACCCGAGGACGTTAGCGCAGTTGCGGCCGGCGCAGCGGCGCTGACCCGCCCCCCGCTTCCTGCGGGGAATGGAGCTGTGCCGCTCGAGCGTTGTGGCCCGTCGGCCAGCGCGGGGCGCAAACGCAACGGCCACTGGGTTGGTGTGGCCGTTGCGGTGGTAGCCGTTCCTGGCGTGTTCGCCGCTGTTGCCGGCGGCGTTGATGCTGATGAATCGCCTGGTGTCTCGGGAGCACGGCCGCCCGTTCTGGAAGCAGATGCGCCCGAGCGGAATCATGACCGCGACAGTCGGCTTGCGGAAGAACCCAGTGTGCAGATCGGCAACGTCGTCTTCACGCTGCCGGAGAGCTGGTACGTGAGCTGGAACGACGTGGCTGGGGAGCAAGAGACGGGAGACTTCCGGGCAGAACTCCGCGCTAGAGAGAACGCCGAACCCCGGATTATGCTCGCGCTCACCTCGCTGCGTTCCGGCGCGAATTCAGATAGGGCCGTTGCTGAGCTCAGACGCGAGCTCGACGCTGACCCCAATCTCGCGGAAACTGCGGGTGGCGCGTTCCTGCCGCGTCATGTCGCCCTGGCGTACGAAGAGTCGACTGACCGCGGTCGGCCACTGCAGTGGTTCGTAGTTATGACTGAAGGCCGTCAGCTCACCGTGGGTTGTGACGGCGGACCTGACGCAGCGCCGGTGGACTATTCCTGTCTGGTGGTCCTTGAATCTCTCCAGGTTGTCTGACCGGGAAAGTGGCTTCCGAAAAAGTCGAGGATCCGCGGAACCGGTGCCGTGGTTGAGGCGTCTGATCCTTATGTGCCACAGACGGCATTAGCACCAGCCATGGGGAGGTATCTAAATGACGCAGCAGATGCAGACAACCACCGCGACAATGACGACCGCGGCCGATCGGGTCGCGCAGGTCAACGCTGATGTGCAGGCTCTGCTCAGCGCATTGCGCGGGAAGGCTGCCGCAGTGAACGGCGCATGGGAGGGCGAAGCACGCCGTGCCTTCGATGCACTGATCGTTCGGTGGGACAGCGAAGCACGAAAACTGAATGATTCACTGATCGCAATCAGTGACGCGATCCGGTCGAACAGCTCTTCCTACGACCAGACCCAGCAAAGCCACACCAGCGCGCTGAACACTGCCGGCGGGCTACTTCGCCTCTGA
Organism: Hoyosella subflava DQS3-9A1; assembly: GCF_000214175.1. Lineage (NCBI taxonomy): Bacteria > Bacillati > Actinomycetota > Actinomycetes > Mycobacteriales > Hoyosellaceae > Hoyosella > Hoyosella subflava. The sequence continues at coordinate 4,119,586 of NC_015564.1, read as the reverse complement.
TTTGCCATCCCTGATGCAACCAATGTCTGAGAGGACAAAGCGTGACGATTAAGTACAACTTCGGTCAGATTGAAACCCTTCGCTCCGATATCGCCGTGTCGACTGCACAGATGAACGCGAACCTAGCCGACCTGAAAGCATTTCTTGCGCCACTAGTTGCGGACTGGACCGGCAGTGCTGCCGAGGCGTACCAGGCACAGCAGCGTCGCTGGGATGAGGCTGCACAAGGGCTCAATCAGGTTCTCGAGTCCATTGGCCGGGCTGTCGGCAGCGGCAACGACCAGATGGCTGCAGCCGAGCGCGCCGCTATGAATCAGTGGGCAGGCTAAACGCGGCCATCGTGTAGCAGCCACGACCGGAAGAGTGCCGGTTTGACCAGATTTCAGGAATGCCGGTAAAGTCTTCCGTTGGCGTACAGCATTTGCAGGGTTCCGGGTCTCAACCGGCCGCCGGAGCAACCCCGCTGGATCGCCTGGCCGGCAGCAGACAGAACATGAAGACGAGGAATAACCGTGTCCACGTACAGCCCTAAGGCTGGCGACGTCACGCGCACCTGGTACGTCATTGACGCTACCGATGTTGTGCTCGGGCGGCTCGCAGTGCAGGCCGCGACATTGCTTCGCGGTAAGCACAAGCCTACTTTCGCCCCGAATACCGATGGTGGTGACTACGTGATCATCATCAACGCGGAGAAGGTTGCCGTCAGCGGCAACAAGCGCGAAGACAAGATGATCTACCGCCATTCCGGGTTCCCCGGCGGCCTGAAATCCCGCACGCTCGGTGAAGCGCTGGACACTCGTCCGGACCGCCTTGTTGAGCAGGCAGTTTATGGGATGATCCCGCACAACAAGCTTGGCCGTGAGGTCCGCAAGAAGCTCAAGGTCTACGCAGGCCCGGATCATCCTCACGGAGCTCAGCAGCCCGTTCAGTTCGAGATCAAGCAGGTGGCCCAGTGACGACGCCAGAGGAACAGAACGTGACAGCGCCTGAATTTGAGAATGTTGACGAAGGCTTCGAAGGTGTTGAAACCGCAGAAGCGACTGAGGCCCCTGAGGCTGCAGCTCCCGCAGGTGAAGGTGCCGACGAGCTCATCGTAGAAGACGTAGCTGAGGAGGCTTCGGCAGAAGCACCTGTGGCTGCGCCGGCTCCGATCGTGCTTGACCGTCCGATCCAGACTGTCGGACGGCGGAAGGAAGCCGTCGTCCGTGTTCGTCTGCTGCCTGGCTCAGGCGATTTCAAGCTGAACGGACGTAGCCTCGAGGCGTACTTCCCGAACAAGGTGCACCAGCAGATCATCAAGGCTCCGCTGGTGACTGTGGATCGTGAGGTCGCTTTTGACATTCACGCTCGCCTGCACGGCGGCGGCCCATCGGGTCAGGCGGGTGCGCTTCGCCTCGCGATCGCCCGCGCGCTGATCGAGGTCACCCCTGATGATCGTCCGGCGCTGAAGAAGGCCGGCTTCCTTACCCGGGATGCCCGTGCGACCGAGCGCAAGAAGTATGGTCTGAAGAAGGCCCGTAAGGCACCCCAGTACTCGAAGCGGTGATTCGTCACCGATACTGACCTTCACGGTGAGTACGGGGATAATGTGTGTGAGAGCAGGTGGCCGCGCGCGGCGCCTGCTCTCACTCGTCTGAGGAGGCTGTTGCGATCTTGTGAGACCGCGGCAGCGAAGAAAGGTGTGGAAGCGCGGATGAGCCGACTGTTCGGTACCGACGGTGTGCGAGGACTCGCGAATGCCGAACTGACTGTGGAACTCGCAGTTGCCCTCGCTGGTGCTGCGGCCGAGGTTCTGACCCGCGCCTCCCACGATCCACGTGGTCGCAGGCATCCGGTGGCGGTGGTCGGCCGTGATCCGCGCGCGAGCGGGGAGATGCTCGAAGCGGCGATTTGCGCTGGTCTGACCGCTGCGGGCGTGAATGCCCTGCGCGTTGGCGTTCTCCCGACCCCCGCTGTCGCCTATCTGACGAGTGCCTATGATGCTGCGCTTGGCGTCATGATCTCCGCCTCCCATAATCCGATGCCGGATAACGGCATCAAAATCTTCGGACCGGGCGGTCAGAAGCTAGACGACGCCACTGAGGATCAGATCGCGGCGGTCGTGCGTGCTGGCTCATCCTTGCCGCGGCCGACGGGCTCTGCGGTGGGTCGCATCACTGATGCAACGGATGCCCTGCCGCGTTATCTCAACCACCTGAATTCAGCTGTGCCGCAGTCACTGGCTGGCTTGACCGTGGTCGTCGACTGCGCCCACGGTGCCGCTTCGGAGGCGGCGCCTGCCGCGTATCGGGCCGCCGGCGCCTCGGTCCTACCGATCCACAATTCACCGGACGGCCTCAACATCAATGAGGGCTGCGGATCAACGCACCTCAGTGTGCTGCAGGAAGCAGTGACAGCACATGGTGCCGATCTCGGTATAGCGCACGACGGTGACGCTGATCGCTGTCTCGCGGTCGATAGTCGTGGCAATGCGATCGATGGGGACGCCATCATGGCGATTCTTGCCCTAGCGATGCGTGATGCAGGTGAATTGGCGCATAAGACACTTGTGGCCACCGTGATGAGTAACTTGGGCCTTCACCTCGCGATGAAGGATGCGGGTATTGGTCTGCGAACAACTGCCGTAGGTGACCGTTACGTGCTGGAGGAGCTCCGCGCGGGAGGGTTTTCGCTCGGCGGTGAACAGTCCGGCCACATTGTGTTGCCGCAGTTCGGTACAACCGGCGACGGGTTACTGACTGCGCTCAAGCTAATGGCCAGGATGGCGGAGACGGGGAAGTCGCTTCACGATCTGGCAGCGGTGATGACCGTACTTCCCCAGGTTCTCGTCAATGTCAGCGTGTCCGACAAGACAGCTGTGGCTGGCGATACCGCTGTGCTGGCTGCTATCGCGGAGGCGGAGCGCCAGCTGGGAGAAACGGGCCGGGTGCTGCTGCGCGCGTCAGGCACCGAACAGCTGGTGCGTGTGATGGTCGAGGCGGCATCAGCGGAACAAGCGCAACAACTCGCTGAAGGTCTCGCACGCACCGTGTCGGCTGTCTGATCTCCCAACCTCTAGTCGCTCCGGTGGAACCAATCGGAGCGCTCTTGCGTCTACTCACGGTATGCCCCATTGGGGATGAGCTGGTGCAAGGGGGATTGTGTGGGTAGCGGGATTACGGTAGGTCTACACGCTGCGATCGAAGTGCGGGCGCGGCTCGCGCGTGCGGCAAGTGCCGCGGCGGACGCCGCACTCCTTTCGCGTCACATGGAGCTTCTACAGTCTGGGGAGGCAAGCGTTGACCAGGCGTGTACAGAGCTTCGTGGCTGGACGGAAGCCTACGCTGTGGCTCGAAGCCAATTAGCGGTGAGCCTCCCAGCGGCGATGGACAGCCTCACCCGCCAGGAGCAGGACAACGCACTGCACCTCCGCGCAGTGGGGCTATCACACGGACTTGAGCTGTGACAGAGGTGGAAACTACAGGCTGTAGGTTCGCTGAGGCAGCGGTCTCCGGGGTTGCGGCTTTTGATGTCCGCAATCTGATCGGGGCTCACGCGGCTGCGATACGGATTCTCGCCCACGTCGGCGATGTCGCGGTACGGGCCGCGCAAACTGTGGGCGAGGGCTACGCGCCCACCTACCGCGCAGACGAGCTAGCCGCGCTGATGCACGCTGAAGAACGTATCGATCTCGCAGATTGCACGGCGCTCGCGACGCTGGCCAGCAGAATGGCTCAGCTTCTCACCGAAAGCGCTACGCAAGAGCAGGCGGCAGCTCAGCTCCTTGACGGTGCGGTCGCAGCGCAGCTCCTGCAGCACGCAAAAGTCTCACGGCAGGCAGGCGAGAGAGCAGCTGAAGCAACGCGTTTACTTGAGCGTGCGGCGGACGGGGTGGCAGAAGCCGTCTCTCACAAGTTTCGTTCACTCAGCGAAATGAGCAACATGTCGCTGGACGGGGTGGCCGTGCGCGACCTCTCTGCAATTGTGGAACACCTTTCGGACAACAAGCTCGTGTCGGCGCTTCTGGAGCTGGGCGTAGTGCACGACGGCGCCAGCCGATGGGTTCGTGAGCGGTTACTGCCTTTTGCGGAGGAAATCGAACGCAACGTCGTCGCGACATGCGTTTCCTGCGAGGAGACCGTCGCCGCGGAGTTCCACCGGGCGGCTGCCGCGATCACTGCCATCACCGCAGTCAACGTGAGCGTGGAGGTTGTTAGCGGGCCTGTGCCGCAGCTTCTGGCTGAAGCGACACCGGATCTGGTGTCAGCGGCTCCGGAGCAGGGCGCACAGACGAATCTGCTGTGGGAGGAGCCATCAGCGCCGGGGGAGGAGTCCTCCGGCGCGTTGCTCCATCGGGCCAGCGACTTCGGCCTGCACCGTAAACGGACCGGTTAGCGGCTGTGCCTCGGCCGGCGGGGTGAAGAGCTCGATGAACTCGTCTTCGGGCAGCGGGGCAGCAGGATCCACTGTTACTGTGCCTTTCAGTGGCACCTCGGGATCGGCGAATGCGTTGTAGGTTTTGTCGTCAGCGAGCTGGGAAAGCAGGTAGCCCGTCAGGAGGGCTCGCGTGATTCGCTGCGTCTTCCGGTTTCCTTTGCCAAGTCCAAGCCAGTTCAGCATGCTGCGACCCTCGAGGATGCCCGCAACCGTTGACTTTCCCACCAGGCGAAGCACAGCATCGCCCTTCCAGCCTGCAGCTATCGCGCGCGCGTTCGAGGAAATCGACTTTAGTTCAGCTGCGAGGATGAGGGCTGGAACGTCAAGTTTCGCCGCAGCCGTTTCCGCGGAGGGGCTAACCGGAGCGGGATACAGCGACGCAACCGTTCTGACTTGCTTCTCGGTACGAGCAGCCGCAGCGAGAATCGCAGCGCCCGCCCCGAAGCCGTGTCCGGCGAGCGCGAGCTTCGAGGGATGAACGCTGATTTCGCCAGGCCCGAGCCGTACACTCGTGCAAATCTCCAAGGTGGTGTTGAGATCGGCGGCGAAACGGTTCGCGGATGGTACGAGGCCACGTTCGGTCGATGGGGCCGCGACAACAAAACCCCATGACGCAAGGTGTTTGAAGGTTCCGATGTAACGGTCAGGACTGGTCATCCATTGATGCCCGAACGCGATCGCGGGCAGGCTGAAGCCGTTCTCCGGCGTGAAAACAAGGCCTGGCATGCCAGCCATCGCGAGATCACCGCGCAGCACGCGGTGCGGGCCGCGTCGCGACAGCTTTGCAACGAGCTTCTTAGGGTTTGACGCCACGTTGTCGACGTTAGCTCACATTCCTGGGGTCTCGGGGCAAGTGTGTGAGGCGCGCTTGAATGTCGGTGGCCGCGATCACTGCTGCGACACTCGGCCTGGGTGAGGTAAGTCGCTGGTCAACGCCCACTGTGCGCAAGTGCGCAGCGCCGATTCAGGAGACGCGCGGTTATCACTTGAAAAGGGAAGTAGGCTGTTGCGTTATGTGCGGGATTGTCGGGTATGTCGGCCACCGCGAAGCACTGGGCATACTTGTCGAGGCACTACGCCGGATGGAATACCGGGGTTATGACTCGTCAGGCGTGGCAGTGCTCGACGGGCAGGGCAGCGTAGCAATAGAAAAGCGGGCCGGCAGGCTTGTCAACCTCGAATCCGCCTTGGCGGAGGCAGGGCAGGGCGAGTTCGCAGGTACTGCGGGGATGGGGCATACCCGTTGGGCTACCCATGGGCGCCCAACGGATCGGAACGCGCATCCGCACACCGACGAAACCCGGCGTATCGCGGTTGTCCACAACGGCATCATCGAGAACTTCGCCCCGCTGCGCGGTGAACTCGAAGACGCCGGTGTGGAGTTGCTCAGCGACACGGATACTGAGGTAGCGGTGCACCTTGTTGCTCGCGCGTACGCGCAGGGCGACACGGCCGGTGATTTCGAGGCAAGTGCACTTAAGGTGCTGCGCCGTCTTGAAGGAGCCTTCACACTCGTCTTCACCCACGCTGACCACCCCGGCACGATCGTGGCTGCGCGCAGGTCCACGCCGCTGGTCGTCGGTGTCGGCGAGGGTGAGATGTTCGTTGCCTCGGATGTCGCCGCGTTCATTGAGCACACACGTGAAGCCGTCGAACTGGGCCAGGACAACGTCGTTGTGATCACCGCGGACGAATACCGCATCCTGGATTTCGACGGGAACCCCGAAGCTGGGCACCCGTTCCATATTGACTGGGACCTCGAGGCCGCGGAAAAGGGCGGCCACGATTTCTTCATGCTGAAGGAGATCGAGGAGCAGCCCCTCGCAGTCGCGGACACGTTGCGTGGACATTTCACCAACGGGCGCATCGTCCTTGACGAGCAGCGGCTCTCGGACCAGGACCTTCGCGATATCGACAAGGTCTTCGTCGTGGCGTGTGGCTCGGCCTATCACTCTGGTCTCGTTGCGAAGTACGCGATTGAGCACTGGGCTCGCTTGCCTGTGGAGGTAGAACTGGCAAGTGAATTCCGCTACCGGGATCCTGTGCTGGACCGGTCCACGCTGGTAGTCGCGATTTCGCAGTCTGGCGAGACCGCGGACACGCTTGAAGCGGTGCGCCACGCGCGCGATCAGAAGGCTCGTGTGCTCGCGGTGTGCAACACCAATGGTTCGCAGATCCCGCGCGAGTCGGATGCGGTGCTGTACACCCATGCAGGGCCAGAGATCGGTGTGGCTTCGACTAAGGCCTTCCTCGCACAGGTCGCGGCGAACTACCTTGTTGGTCTTGCGCTCGCCCAGGCTCGTGGCACGAAGTATCCCGATGAGGTCGCACGGGAGTTCAAGGACCTGGCTGAGATGCCCGCTCTGATCGAGAAACTGCTGTCGAACGTCGAGAATGTTCGTGAACTCGGCCGTGAGCTTGGCCAGCAGTCGACGATCCTCTTCCTCGGCCGCCACGTGGGGTACCCCGTGGCCCTGGAGGGCGCCCTGAAACTCAAGGAACTTGCGTACATCCACGCTGAGGGCTTCGCTGCAGGTGAGTTGAAGCACGGCCCGATCGCGCTGATCGAAGACGGCCTGCCGGTCATCATCGTCATGCCGTCACCCAAGGGACGTGCGGTGCTGCATTCGAAGCTGCTCAGCAACATCCGAGAGATCCAGGCGCGCGGGGCACAAACCATCGTCATCGCGGAGGAAGGAGACGAGGCGGTACGCCCATTCGCGGACCACCTCATCGAGATCCCCGCGTCACCGACGCTGCTCCAGCCACTGCTGTCGACCATCCCGCTGCAAGTTTTCGCGGCCCAGGTGGCTCAAACCCGAGGGTACGACGTCGACAAGCCGCGGAATCTGGCGAAGTCCGTCACCGTCGAGTAATCGGTCTGGTGAGCTGGCATGACTGTCCCGTACTTCACCGCTGAGGAAATTCGGACCGCAGAGGCGGAACTCTTCGCACGTGTTGCGGAGGGTGTGCCGATGCGCCGTGCATCGTGGGGTCTCGCGACCGAGGTGGCAGCCGAGCTCAGAAGACGGACCGGTGGCGTGACGGGACGTCGCGTCGGGGTGTTAGCAGGGTCCGGGGATAACGGTGGCGACGCGCTTTGGGCGGGTGCGTTCCTGCGACGACGGGGTGTCGCGGTCGAAGCGGTGCTGCTGAAACCGGAGCGGGCGCACAAAGCTGGACTCCACGCGTTGCTGCAGGCCGGTGGCCGTGTGGTTGCCGAACTTGGGCCTGCCGACCTCGTGCTCGATGGAATCGTCGGCATCTCAGGCAAAGGATCCTTGCGGCCCGACGCGGCTCGGCACGTAGCAGCCGTCACCGCGCCAATTGTGTCTGTCGATCTGCCAAGTGGAGTCGACCCTGACACGGGGAGTGTCGACGGCCCCGCAGTTCAGGCTGCACTCACCGTCACTTTCGGCGGGTACAAACGTGTGCATGCCCTCGCCGCACATCAATGTGGGCGAATCGGGTACGTACCCATTGGCCTTGAACTGCCCAAGTCGATGGTGCAATCGCTGACAGATAGAGAAGTTGGCGGAGCGTGGCCGGTGCCGGCCGCGGAGGATGATAAGTACACTCAAGGCGTCGTGGGCATATCGGCGGGCTCCGACGTCTATCCCGGTGCTGCCGTACTGTGCGTGGGTGGCGCGGTGGCAGCGAAGTCGGGAATGGTCCGGTATGCGGGGACCGCGCGCGAGCAGGTGCTTGCACGGTACCCGGAGGTCATCGCGACCACAGCGATCGAGGACGCCGGCCGCCTACAGGCCTGGGTCGCGGGTCCGGGTTTCGGAACCGGGAAGAAGGAGTCGAAGGCGCTCGCGGCGCTTCTCGCACAGGATCTCCCTACTGTTGTCGACGCCGACGGATTAACGCTCGCAGCGAACAACCCCAGCCTGGTGCGCGGAAGAAAGGCGCCGACCCTCCTGACGCCGCATGCGGGGGAGTTCGAGCGGCTAACGGGTGCGGCGCCCAAGCCCGACAGGCTCACTGCGACGCAGCAACTCGCATCGGACTGGGGGGTCACGGTTCTCCTCAAAGGCAGAGCGACAGTGATCGCTGATCCTTCCGGCGAGGTCCTCATCGTTGAGGCCGGAAGTTCCTGGGCGGCGACCGCCGGTTCCGGCGACGTCCTGTCCGGCATCGTGGGTGCACTTCTGGCCAGCGGCATTCCACCGCTGACCGCTGCCGCGATGGGCGCACACGCGCACGCACGCGCGGCGCTCATAGCGGCGGGTTTTCCGGGTGCACCCGCTTCCGCCTCAACGCTGATGGGTGCTGTGCGTCCAGCCATCGGCGCATTGCGATCAGCGGCGACACCCGGTGTGGCGGATGCCACCAAGCGTGCCGGATCCCGGTCGCTGATGGCAGGATCTGCACCGTGACTTCCATACATGGAACATCCACGCCGGGCACGTTCCCGTCCCCGATGCAGAGCGAGGCGCCAGCCCGCCCACAGTTCGAAGCGGCGGTCGATCTCCGGGCTATCGCCTCGAACACTGAGGTACTGAGGGACTGTGCTGGTCCTGCGGATGTCATGGTTGTCGTCAAGGCAGATGGTTACGGCCATGGTGCGGTACCAGTTGCACGTGCGGCGCTCGCTGCAGGTGCAGCGCAACTCGGCGTCGCGACGGTAGATGAGGCGGTACACCTTCGCGATGCGGGTATTGAGGCGCCGCTGTTGTGCTGGCTGCACACGCCCGACACCGACTTCGCGCCTGTGCTTTCACGGAACGTCGACATTGGTGTGTCTTCGCCGCGCCACCTTGACGGCGTTCTCCGGTCGGTGCGGCTATCTGGAATACAGGCACGCGTTGCGGTGAAGGTTGATTCGGGGCTCAACCGCAACGGCGTCTCGGCTTTCGAGTGGCCCGTCCTGCGAGATGCCCTTCGGAAAGCCGTTGCGGAAGAAGCGGTCGTGATGACCTCATTTTTCTCCCACCTCGCCCACGCAGATGAGCCCGACCATCCCATTATCGATCAGCAAGCTGCGAGGTTTCGGGAGACTGTCGCCGACGCCGAGAAGCACGGACTTGAGACTGGGCTCCTGCATCTCTCTAACTCTGCAGCGACGATGACCCGGCCGGACTTGCGCTTCGATATGGTGCGGCCGGGGATCGCACTCTATGGGCTTTCTCCCGTCCCAGAGCGCGGACAGATGGGTTTGAGGCCGGCCATGACGGCCAGGGCACGAGTAGCTCTGATCAAGCGGGTCGCGGCCGGCGAGGGTGTGTCGTACGGGCACGTGTGGATTGCGCCGCGAGACACGACAGTTGCGCTCCTTCCGGTCGGTTATGCCGATGGAGTGTCCCGCTTGCTCACCGGCAAGTTCGGGGTGCAGATCAACGGTCACCGCTACCCGGCTGTGGGTCGCGTCTGTATGGATCAGTTCGTAGTAGACCTGGGACCGGGGGGTGGCGCTGAGGGTGCTGCGGCTGTGAAAGAGGGCGATACGGCAGTGTTGTTCGGTCCAGGAGACGAGGGCGAATCGCTGGCTCAGGACTGGGCGGATGCGCTCGGCACCATTCACTACGAGGTCGTAACCGGTATAAAGGGGCGCGCAGTGCGTACCTATATGGGGGGTTAGTGTGGTGGCGGAGCCGGTTGCACAGCAGCAACCCGAATTAGCTGATGAGCCCGAACGTGAGGAAAAGCCGCCAAGGCGGCGTGGCCGGCGCAGGCGCGGCGTCGGACGTGGCGTCGGACGGCTGGTGCGGGCGGCGAAGCTAAGACGATCAGCGAAGCGCGTCGGCGGTGAGCCGGATAGCCGTTCTGGCCGAACAGCTTTCGAACACGATTTCCGTCTTATGCAGACGGACCGGGCAAGCATCGTGCTGACCGAGGACCACCTGCTGCTGAACGTACGTGAAGTGGGGCCTCCGGATGCGCCGCTGACTGTGGTATTCGCGCATGGTTTCTGTCTGCATATGGGAGCCTGGCATTTTCAGCGCATCGACCTTGAGCGCACCTTCGGTGACGACATCAGAATGGTGTTCTACGACCAGCGAGGGCATGGCCAGTCGGGTATGCCGTCAGCCGAGTCGAGCACAATCCCGCAACTCGGGCGCGACCTGGCAGCGGTGATCGAGCAAAAGGCTCCAACCGGTCCCCTGATACTCGTCGGACACTCAATGGGTGGCATGACCGTCCTGGCATTTGCGCGGCAGTATCCCGACGTGGTTCGTCAGCGCGTCATCGGAGTGGGGCTCGTTGCGACCGCGGCAAGCGGGCTCTCGGCTGCGGGTGTCGCCCGCGTGCTCGACACGCCCGCTGTGAAGGCCGCGCGGCTGGCGGTTAAGGCAGCTCCGGCAGTGGTGCAGCAGAGCCGGGATGTGATCAGGCCCATTCTGTCCCCAATTTTGAAAGTCACCTCGTACGGTGATCGCAGAATCACACCTGAGGTCGCTCGCTTCTCGGAGCAGATGACCAACGAGACCAACCTTTTCACAATGGTCAACTTTCTCGCTGCGCTTGTCGAGCATGATGAATCTCTGGCGCTTCCGGTGCTGAAGCCGATCCCGGCGCTCGTCGTCTGTGGGGACGGCGACATGGTCACCCCGTTCCGGAACTCAGTCGCGATGGCAGAAGCATTGCCGCATACGGAACTGTTGCGCGTGCCTAAAGCCGGGCACATGGTGGAAATGGAGCAGCCACAGGTCGTTTCCGAAGCGCTCGAACGGTTGATTGATCGCTCACTTGAACACGCACGGACGGAAAGGTCTCTCGCGGGTGTATTCAGAGCAGTTGCTGACCGTGCAGGACACGGAGGAGTTTGGTCAGCGTTTGGCGGCAGACCTCACCGCCGGTGATGTCGTCGTCCTGTCAGGGCCGCTCGGCGCCGGAAAGACCGCGTTGGCCCGTGGCATTGGTGCTGGTCTCGGCGTTATGGGTGTTGTAAGTTCGCCGACGTTCATCATCGCGCGAGAACACCGTGCGGGGCAGGCCCGGCGTGGTGGCGGGCCCCCGGTCGCGATGGTTCACGTCGATGCGTACCGGCTGCTCGGTGATTCAGACCGGGCTCACGATGGTGGGCGGCTGGCGCTCGATGAGCTTGATGCGCTCGATCTGGACACTGAACTCGACGATGCGGTGGTCGTCGTGGAATGGGGCGAAGGTCTCGCGGAGCGGCTTGCCGACCGGCATTTGCTCGTGCGTCTGGAGCGTCACACTGACGACGAGGTCCGCGTCGCCCATTGGCAGTGGGTCAATCACACGAAGTAAAAGAGTTCCGTGACCGGTACTCTGGACAATCGTGCTGGTAGTTGCTGTTGATACGTCCACCCCTGCGGTGACTGCGGGTGTTGTCCGGCTTGGCCGTTCAGAACACTCGACGGAACTGTGTCCGCGTGTCCTGGCAGCGCGTGTGACAGTAAATGCGCGAGCACACGCTGAGGTGCTCACACCACAGATTCTGGCCTGCCTGGAGGAAGCGAACGTCCAGCGCGGCGAGATTGATGCGATTGTCACGGGAACGGGCCCCGGCCCGTATACGGGCCTGCGTGTCGGCATGGCCACTGCGGCCGCTTTTGGCGATGCACTGGGGGTGCCGGTGTACGGGGTGTGCAGTCTCGACGCGATAGCCGCACAGGTGGGTCCGGGCCAGGAGCTCCTGGTCGTGACAGACGCGCGGCGCCGCGAGGTCTACTGGGCCCGCTACCGGGATGGCCACCGGATTGAGGGGCCAGCGGTGCATCGTCCCGCCCACGTCCAGGCGTATCCCTCGCACGTCATTGCGGGTTCGAGAGATCACGCTGCACTGTTCAGCCTGCCATACATCGATGTCCAGAGCCCGGCACCCGAAGGTCTCGTCGCTGTCGCAGCGCGAGACATTGACGATCGCCGCGTGCCCGATCCGCTGGTGCCGCTGTATTTGCGGCGCCCCGACGCGACTGAACCGGGCGCACCGCGTCGTGAGCCAGATCCGATCCCGCCGCCAGGGTTCCTCACCAGAGGGACGGCATGACGACGGTACTTCTGCGCCCGCTAGCAATGGGAGACACCAAGCGCTGCGCAAATCTGGAACGCCAGCTTTTCGCGCGCGACAATCCATGGCCGGCCTGGGCTTTCGAGCAGGAACTACGGAGCCCCGACCACCATTACGTCGCGGCGGATTGTGATGGACAGCTTGTCGGGTACGCGGGAATTGCGCTTCTGGGGCCCGCTGACGATCCTGAGAACGAGATCCACACGATCGGGGTGGACCCCAAGTATCAGCGCCGCGGCATCGGCCGGATGTTGCTCGATGACCTGCTTGCCGTTGCTGATTTGCACGGCGGGCCAGTGTGGCTCGATGTCCGGACTGACAACGAAGCCGCCCAGGAGCTCTATCGCGGTGTGGGCTTTGACGTGGTAGGTCTGCGAAAACGCTACTACCAGCCAAGCGGCGCCGACGCATATGTAATGAAGAGGGAGGGGCCGTGATTGTTCTCGGTATCGAAAGCTCGTGTGACGAGACGGGCGTCGGGATCGCTGAGCTGAACTCCGACGGTTCCGTCACGCTTCTGGCCGATGAGGTGGCATCGAGTGTCGATGAGCACTCACGGTTCGGGGGTGTGGTTCCTGAGATCGCTTCGCGTGCGCACCTCGAGGCGATCGTGCCGACGATGCGCAGAGCGCTTGATGCGGCTGGTATCTCGAAGCCCGACGTGGTGGCTGCAACAATCGGGCCGGGACTCGCTGGAGCCCTGCTGGTGGGTGTCGCGGCCGCGAAAGCCTACGCCGCTGCGTGGGGAGTGCCGTTCTATGCGATCAACCATCTTGGTGGCCACGTCGCCGTGGATGCTCTGGAGCATGGCCCACTGCCGCCGTGCGTCGCGCTACTCGTGTCGGGCGGCCACACGAGTTTGCTGCACGTTCGTTCGCTCGGAGAACCAATCACGGAACTCGGAGCCACGGTGGATGACGCAGCCGGGGAAGCGTACGACAAGATCGCGAGGCTGCTCGGGCTGGGCTATCCCGGTGGCCCTGTACTCGACCGGCTTGCTCAGACAGGCGATCGTCATGCGGTCACCTTTCCCCGGGGGATGACCGGTCCTCGAGACGCGCGGCACGCCTTCTCGTTCTCCGGCTTGAAGACTGCTGTCGCACGCCACGTTGAGCAAGCCGAGCGCGCTGGCAGACCGCTGAGCAAACCGGATGTCGCAGCGTCGTTCCAGGAAGCAGTCGCTGATGTCCTGTCCCTGAAAGCGGTGAGGGCCGCGCTGGACACCGGCGTGTCGACGCTCGTCATTAGCGGTGGCGTGGCCGCGAACTCGCGGCTGCGGGAACTGGCGGAAGAGCGCTGCGAGGCCGCGGGTCTCGAGCTTCGTGTGCCGCGGCCACGGCTGTGTACGGACAACGGCGCGATGATCGCGGCTCTTGGTGCGCATCTGGTTCATGCAGGTGCGGAGCCATCAGGGCTCGGTGCCGCGACAGATCCGGCGTTGTCGGTGACGGTGAGTCAGATTCTCGGTTAGCGAGGGCACGAGCCCCGTTCGGCGCGGCTGCGTTCGCTGCAGGCTGACCGGATATGCGAGCGTTGGCCTTGAGTGCTAGCACTCTCATGTATAGAGTGCTAGTCGACGCGGAATTGGTCCCGGCACCCGCGACGACGGGGCTCGAAGAAGTGTCGCGAATCGTAGAACGAACCAAGCCGTCCGGTCGTCAAACCGGACACCATCGCAAATGTGGAGGGTTCATCGTGGCGAGCGTGAACATCAAGCCGCTCGAGGACAAGATCCTCGTTCAGGCTAACGAGGCCGAGACGACTACCGCCTCCGGTCTGGTTATTCCTGATACCGCTAAGGAAAAGCCGCAGGAGGGCACCGTTATTGCAGTCGGGCCCGGCCGCTGGGATGAGAGTGGCGCAAAGCGCATCCCGCTCGACGTCAAAGAGGGCGACGTCGTGATCTACAGCAAGTACGGCGGCACCGAAATCAAGTACTCCGGTGAGGAGTACCTGATCCTCTCGGCGCGTGACGTCCTCGCAGTCGTGTCGAAGTGACGCATCTGCCGATCTGACACTACTGACCGCCCCGGCGCCGAAGTCATTGAACTACTGGTGCCGGGGCGGTCGGGCATCCATGGGCGGGTCTCCCACTGAGAACGTCCGCCCGCAATCTCAGGAGCACAGAGACCGATCATGTCGAAGCAGATAAAATTCAATGAAAATGCGCGTCGCGCGCTGGAGCGTGGTGTTGATGCGCTCGCTGACGCGGTAAAGGTGACCCTTGGGCCGCGTGGTCGTCACGTGGTTCTCGCCAAGGCGTTCGGTGGTCCGGTCGTCACCAACGACGGGGTCACGATTGCCAAGGACATCGACCTCGAAGATCCGTTTGAAAACCTCGGCGCTCAGCTCGTGAAGAGCGTCGCGACCAAAACCAACGATGTCGCGGGTGACGGGACGACCACAGCAACCGTTCTGGCGCAGGCGATCATCAGCGCCGGCATACGCAACGTGGCAGCAGGTGCCAATCCGATGTCGCTCGGTATCGGCATCGGTAAGGCGGCAGAAGCGATCGCGGAGCAGCTTGTAGCGACCGCGACTCCCGTCGAAGGTGAGTCGGGGATTGCCCAGGTGGCGACAGTTTCCTCGCGCGACGAGGAGATCGGCGCAATGGTCGGCCAGGCCATGACCAAGGTTGGCGTCGACGGTGTCGTCACGGTGGAAGAGTCGTCGTCGCTGCTGACTGACCTGCATGTCACGGAAGGTGTGCAGTTCGACAAGGGCTTCCTGTCGCCCTACTTCATCACGGACCTTGACGCGCAGGAAGCCGTCCTTGAGGACGTTCACATCTTGCTGTACCGGGACAAGATCAGCTCACTGCCTGACTTCCTGCCGCTTCTCGAGAAGATCGCGGGAACCAGCAAGCCAGTACTGATCATCGCGGAAGATGTGGAAGGCGAACCGCTCTCCACACTGGTCGTCAACGCGGTGCGTAAGACACTGAAGGCCGTTGCTGTGAAGGCGCCGTTCTTCGGGGATCGGCGCAAGGCGTTCCTGGAAGACCTTGCTGTGGTGACCGGCGGACAAGTAATCAATTCCGACGTTGGTCTGACACTCAAGGATGCTGGCCTCGAACTGCTGGGCCACGCGCGCCGTGTGGTGGTGACGAAGGATAGCACCACGATTGTTGACGGCGGCGGCACTGACGAAGCGATTGCCGACCGCGCGAACCAGTTGCGGCGCGAAATCGACAACGCCGACTCTGACTGGGACCGCGAGAAGCTCGAAGAGCGTCTCGCTAAGCTTGCTGGTGCGATCGCGGTGATCCGGGTCGGTGCGGCCACGGAAACTGGACTGCGTGAACGTAAGCACCGTGTTGAGGATGCTGTGCACGCCGCGAAGGCTGCGGTGGAAGAGGGCATCGTCCCAGGCGGTGGAAGCGCTCTTGTCCAGGCACGCTCTGCGCTCGCAGGCGAATTGGGTCTGACGGGCGACGCGGCAGTCGGCGTTCGTGTGGTACACGAAGCCCTCGCCGAGCCGCTCAAATGGATTGCCCGGAACGCCGGCCTCGACGGCTCTGTCGTGGCGTCCAAGGTAGAAGAGCTGCCTGTGGGTCACGGCTTCAATGCCGCGACGCTCGAATACGGCGATCTTGTCGCTCAGGGGGTAATCGACCCCGTAAAGGTGACTCGAAGTGCGGTGATCAATGCTGCGTCTGTTGCACGCATGGTGCTGACGACTGAGAGCGCCATCGTCGACAAGCCGGAGGCAGAGGAATCAGAGGCACACGGACACGGCCACAGCCACTAGGTCCCACACGATTCGTGCCCGGCCATCGCACTAGATGGCCGGGCACGTTTCTGTTTGGCTACTCGTTTGGCTACTGGCGAACTCGTCGACGCTTGGTCAAGCGATGCGCTGCGAGCGTGAGACCTTCATCACGTGCATACGTTCTGATTCGGACATGCCGCCCCAGATCCCATATGGCTCACCAACAGTGAGTGCATGCTCTCGGCATTGGGCGAGCACTGGGCATTCGCGGCAGAGCGCTTTGGCGCGCCGTTCACGCTCGAGCCGTGCTCGGCCGCGCTCACCGTCAGGATGGAAGAAGACGGAGGAATCCACCCCTCGGCACAGGCCCTGCCGTTGCCAATCCCAACGGTCATTGACCGGCCCTGGGAGCTGGTGGGGCTGCGGCATTGTGCCTCCTTGTCGTATGCGCCCGAATTGCGCCCGGGCAATCCCCGCACCCGAGTTAAAAGATTCTGTACTCGGTGAACGGATCATCACATTAGGCGCCGTTTAGAATTCTCGTCAAGCCCGGGGTGTCACACCCTGTTAGTATCCGTTCCGCCTTGTGGGATCCCCTTGTGAGATAAATCGCTGGGCGATTGTCGTCCGAATGACTGACAGGTTTTCAGAAGCTGCAGCATGCGACGTGTTTTCGCAGCTCCTGGGGCTGGAACCGCTTGATTGAGGTTGCGTGCGAACACAATTCCTGGTCGACTTCTGATTGAGGAATGTCACATCAACCAATCCGCAGTTTATGGAGTTCATTTGCCACGGGAAGATTAAACTCTGTTGACGGAAGTGTGAACATGGCGTGAAGAGAATTACTCAATAAAGACTTCTACGCGGAGTGTGTGCTCATTGCGCAGAAACGGATTTTCGGAGAGGAGGCCCGATGACACGCAGGCACGCGGCCCCTGCCAGCCTCGCCAGTGTTGCCTTCGGGGCGACGCCGGTTGTGCCTCCGTTTCCGCGCGCTGATACACCCGAACGTCAATGGCTGCGCGGAGTCGCACTGGGGGCGGCAGGCTTCTATGCGGCAGCGCAGGCTCAGTTGGTGGAGAACGTGCGCACTCCGTTGGGGGTCCGGGGGCCGTCTGTGGACCTGGCAGTCAGATCACTGAGCTTCAGCACAATGGCGTCGTTCCAGCGCCAACTCGGCAGATACTCCGCAGCCGCGACGCTCGACGGACAGGCTCTGCAACTCGCCACGACGGCCAGTGACACCACTGTCATTCGGGCGGCAGATGGTGCGGAGTCCCAAATTGCGGAAGCATGGTGTGACGCGATAACAGGCCTCGCGGCCGATGCGATCGGGGTCTGGCGCCTGGGTGTCGCGGGTCGGCTGCTGGAGCGCCTCGATGAGGAGCTGGAGCGATGTGATGTTGGCGACAGTAAACGCCTGTGGCGGCAATGGGTACGGCGTGATTGGGTGCGCTGCGAGCTTGCGCTCTACTCGGGAGCGGCTGCAACCGGACGGCGCTACGCGGAATCAGCCCGTGATCGTGCGCGGAGGTGCGCTTCGGTACGCCACCAGATCAAGTCGGAACTCATGGTTGCGGCGGCGTTGAGTGCGACGGGGGACGCGTCGGGCGCGTCCACTCTGGCCGCACGCTGCCTTTACGCGTCCGAGAGTCACGGGCTGTACCCTCTCGCCTGGGCAGCTGCATGTTTGATACCTGGCGAATCCGGCGCGGATGAACGAAAGGGCGCATTCGAACGTGTTCTTCATAGAAGAGGAGGAGTGTTCGTATGAGCGTTCGCACCGCCAAAGCGCCGCAGTGTGTGTCCCGGCCTGGCGTTCGGCCAATGGTGTCAGAGGGGGCCGGTATTGTCGTATAAGTACCGAAGCGATCTCGGCAACCACATAGCGCGGCCCTATCGAATGTCTGAAGCACACGACCTTGCCTCCGAAAAAGGCGTGAAGGAAGCCGCACAGGCCTCTGTAACGCCTTCGCCTCATCTGGCGATGAAGATGTCAGATGAGGATCTCAGCCTTGCCGTTGTGGCCGCAGGCCGTGGCGACAGGGTTGCCCTCTCGACTGTTTTGGAGGCAATACGGCCCGCGGTAGTTCGCTACTGCCGGGCTCGGGTTGGCATCGGAGAACGCGGGCATGTGTCCGCGGACGATGTGGCGCAGGAGGTGTGCATGGCGGTCATGACGGCATTGCCCCGGTATCAGGACCAGGGTCGCCCGTTCATGTCTTTCGTGTACGGCATTGCTGCACACAAGGTTGCCGATGCGCACCGGAGTTCTGCGCGGAATAGGCAAGATCCGACAGAGGATATGCCAGATTTCGCGTCGGGCGACGATGGCCCCGAGGACCATGCGCTGCTTAGCGAATCGTCCCGACGGGTTCAGGAGTTACTGAATTCACTCTCCCCAGAACAGCGAGAAATCCTCATCCTCCGCGTCATCGAAGGCGTATCAGCTCAAGAAGCCGCGGAGATTGTTGGAAGTACCGCAGGTGCTGTGCGGGTAGCGCAGCACCGGGCCTTGGCGAAGCTCAAGAAGGCGATGGGGAGAGTGGGTGACATCGATGGCTAGGCGCGACAGACATAGCGAAAGTACTGGAGACGGCGCCAGCCGTGCGAATGAGGGACTGATGAGCGGAGGCGTGCCGGGTGAGGAATCCGGTGTGCCCGACATCAGCGACTTGCTTCACGATGACGCATTTTTGGACGCACTTTCACAGGGCAGTGTCGTCGACACGGCAACTGACGACGAGCGTGAGCTAGCGGCACTCTTGCTGCAATGGCGTGATGACGTTGTCGCGGCGCCGATGCCTGCCGGACCAGACCTCGATGAGGTGCAGCGCGTTGTCAGTGATTCGGGTGTGGTTCAGGCCCTTCCCGTGCATAGGTCGCGTCGTCCAGCCCGCTGGATGACCTCGGTGGCGGGTGTTGCGGCTGCGGCTGCTTTCGTCATCGGTGGCGTCGCTGTGATCTCACAGAGTGCGCAGCCGGGTGATCCGCTCTGGGGCTTCCGTCAGGCGATTCATGGTGCCGATGAGACAACCGTGATGGTGGCGAGCCTCCGCAGCGAACTCGATCAGGCTGAACGCGCGCTTGACAGTGGCGACGTTCAGCGTGCCAAGGAGATCCTCGACTCGGTAGCGCCGCAGCTTGGCTCCGTTGGTGGACGTGACCAGGACGAACTCAGTGAGAAGTTCCAGAATCTCAGTGAGCGGGTCGACCGGCATCCCGACCGCGCCGATGTTGCACCGGTGACGACTTCACCGAAACGAACAACCGGTCCGGAATCCACTCGGGCGACAGCGCCTGCGCCAGTCGAGCTGCCCACGTTCACCTTCGATCCCGAGGTGCTCAGGACAGTTCCGCTACCGCCGATTACCGAATTCCCGCTGCCGCCGTTCATCCCGCAGCCGCAACTGCCGGCAGAGCCGCCTCCTGAAGTGACAATACCGCCAGAGATTCTGCGGCTCCCGCCGGTGGAGGTCCCGATCGAGCCGCCTCCGCCTGCGGAGACGACGCCACCGCCGACCACCACAGCGGCTCCGCCTGCGGAGCCGACCACGACGGTCCCGACAACAACCGGCCGGGTGCCGACGGCGCTGCAACCTACGGTGACGTCGGTACCAACCGTGGATGTGCCGTCGATTCTCGAGCAGCTTCCGTTGCTGCCAGATGATCCGCGATTGCGTCCCGGCAACTGACCCGATCGGCTAGTCCAGGCACGTACCTGGATTGGTTTCAAGCCAACCCACACAAACGTGGCCCCCGAATGCGAGATCCGGGGGCCACGTTTTACGTGTCATACAGGGGAGGGTCAGATCTCCCGACCGCCTTGCAGCCAAGATCGGTAAACGCCACGATTCTGGGGTGAGATGTCACTCATGACGCCGTCTGCGTAGCCGCGGCAATAGTCCCACGTGACGTAGGCATCAGGATTCGGATCGAACGCAGGCTCGTGAGGCCGCACAGTGCCGTCCGTCAGCAGCTGGAGTAGATTGGCGCGGAGCATGTCCCAATCGTGGAAGTGATCCTTCTGGCAGTCGTCACAGCACACGACGAGGCCGCGGATACCCCGATGAGCAAGCAACGCCTCATACACTGCGAGGTCCTGAAGATCTTCCTCTATCGCCATTCGTTCGTGCGGGTCAAGAGGCTGTCCAGGATCGAGGGAGTCAAGTGCCGCAGCCGGATCTTGCGGATCGTCTGCGAAAGGATCCGGCGGTAAACCAGGTGGAAGTTGATCGCGCACGTCACTACCGTACTGAGAAGTCACCCATCTTCGCCACCGGTTCGGCCGCGTTGGGGCAATCCAATGAGAAATTTTTCTTCCCGGCAGCGCTAAATCACCGTGCTGAAGGCTCGGGAAAGCGCCGCCGAACTGGTATGTGCGCGTGAACTCAGCGCGGCGTGCCTCTGGTGTGTAATTCATCATGCCATCCGCCGCGTCAGCGAGCCTCGGGCGTTCGCTATGAATTTGCTGTGGATTGGCTGAGACCAGCTCCGCTCCTTGGGTGTCAGGAGCAGTCACTCGCGCCCTCTATCATGGAGAGAAATGCAGGGCTGCCCGAAGCGGGGGTATGGTGTCCGTTTCGGCAACTCTCAGCAAGTTCCCGGGGCAAAGTCCGGCGGGGCAACAAGCACACGAAGGAAGGCCGCTCGGCATGACCACCCTGGCACAGCGTGCTCACATAGGCGGAGATGACCCCGGCAAGATCGCCATGCTCGGGCTCACGTTCGACGACGTCCTGCTCCTGCCCGCAGCGTCCGATGTCATTCCCAGTCAGGTTGACACCTCGAGTCAGCTGACGAAGCGCATCCGGCTGCGAGTCCCGCTGGTGAGTTCAGCGATGGACACGGTAACTGAAGCTCGGATGGCAATCGCCATGGCACGCGCGGGCGGTCTGGGCGTTCTCCATCGCAATCTGTCACCAGAAGCGCAGGCCGCTCAAGTCGAGACCGTCAAGCGGTCCGAAGCGGGCATGGTGACCGATCCCGTTACCTGTGGCCCGTCTGACACCCTCGCGGATGTCGACGCAATGTGTGCCAGGTTCCGCATTTCAGGTCTTCCGGTGGTCGACGATTCCGGGCAACTCCTCGGCATCATCACGAATCGTGACATGCGCTTCGAGGTGGACATGCGCCGCCCGGTGTCCGAAGTCATGACGAGAATGCCGCTGATCACCGCGCGCGAGGGGGTCACCGCGGAAGCAGCCCTTGGCCTGCTACGCCGGCACAAGATCGAGAAGCTCCCTATTGTCGACGGAGAGGGTGCACTTCGTGGCCTCATTACCGTCAAAGATTTCGTCAAGACCGAACAATTCCCCGATGCGACGAAAGACACCGATGGCCGCCTCCTCGTCGGTGCCGCTGTCGGCGTTGGGGATGATTCCTGGACGCGGTCGATGCAACTCATCGACGCGGGAGTGGACGTCCTGATTGTCGACACCGCGCATGCACACAACCGCCGAGTTCTCGAGACAGTGAGCAAACTCAAGGCTGAGGCCGGCGAGACCATCGACGTCATCGGTGGCAACGTTGCGACCCGCGAAGCCGCTAAGGCACTGGTCGACGCGGGCGCAGATGCGGTGAAGGTAGGCGTGGGCCCCGGTTCGATCTGCACCACTCGTGTCGTGGCTGGTGTGGGCGCTCCACAAGTGACAGCCATCCTCGAGGCCGTCGCAGCCTGCCGTCCCTACGGTGTTCCGGTCATCGCGGATGGTGGGTTGCAGTTCTCCGGGGATATCGCGAAGGCCCTCGCTGCGGGTGCCTCGACCGCGATGCTTGGTTCGCTGCTCGCCGGTACCGCCGAGTCTCCAGGCGAACTGATCTTTGTCAATGGCAAGCAGTTCAAGAGCTACCGCGGGATGGGCTCTCTGGGTGCGATGCAGGGCCGCGGACAAGCCGGTGAGGCACGAAGCTTCTCGAAGGACCGGTACTTCCAGGACGACGTGCTGTCTGAGGACAAGCTCGTGCCCGAAGGTATCGAAGGACGTGTTCCGTACCGTGGCCCACTCAGCTCGGTGACGCACCAGCTCGTCGGAGGTCTGCGGGCAGCGATGGGCTACACAGGTGCGAACACGATCGAGCAGCTCCAGCAGGCCCGGTTTGTGCAGATCACCGCTGCGGGTCTCAAAGAAAGCCACCCGCACGACATCACAATGACCGTCGAGGCACCTAACTACACAGTTCGCTGAGCTCAGCAGTAGTAGGTTGAGGTACGGTTCGGGGCGCAACGCCCCTCCACGCACTCGAGTAGAGAAGGGACGCGCGTGCACGACCACGTTGAGATTGGTATGGGCAGATCTGCCCGCCGCACGTACGGGCTGGCAGATGTAAGCGTCGTACCCTCACGGCGCACGCGCTCCGCGAAGGAAGTCTCCACAGCGTGGCAACTCGACGCCTACCGATTCGGCATTCCGCTGCTGGCTCACCCGAGCGATGCCATCACGTCCCCGGCATTCGCGATCGAACTGAGCCGGCTGGGTGGCCTCGCAGTTCTCAACGCTGAGGGGCTGCTGGGGCGGCACCGCGATGTTGATAGCAAACTCGAGCAGCTCACTGAGCGGGCCGCTGGCAAAGACGGCCCGGCAGAAGCGATCAGGATGTTGCAGAAGCTGCATGCTGCTCCGTTGCAGCCGGAGTTGCTCGCGGCAGCAGTCGCTGAAGTGCGTGATGCCGGTGTGACGACAGCCGTGCGGGTCAGTCCCCAGAAGGCGCGGGAACTCACGCCGATTCTGGTGCAGGCAGGCATCGACCTTCTGGTGATTCAGGGGACGATCATCTCCGCCGAGCACGTGTCGAGCAATGAGCCGCTGAACTTGAAGAGCTTCATCGCCGAACTCGACGTGCCAGTGGTCGCCGGGGGAGTGAGCGATCACCGAACGGCGTTGCACCTCATGCGGACAGGAGCGGCAGGCGTCATCGTTGGATATGGCGCCTCTGCCGCGACGACAACTCACGAGGTCCTCGGTATCGGCGTTCCGATGGCGACCGCGATCGCGGATGCCGCTGCCGCCCGCAGGGAGTATCTCGACGAAACCGGAGGCCGTTACGTCCACGTCATCGCGGATGGTGACATTCATTGTTCGGGTGACATCGCGAAGGCTATTGCGTGCGGTGCTGACGCCGTCATGCTTGGCACGATGCTGACTGCGGCAAAAGAGGCTCCGGGGCGAGGCTGGTACTGGCCAGCAGTTGCCGCGCATCCATCCGTCCCGCGGGGGTCGGTCGTCCAAATCTCTGAGCCGGATGAACAGGTTAGCCTGGAGAAGGTGCTCAACGGGCCCTCCGACGATCCGTACGGCTATCTGAACGTCGTCGCGGGTCTGCGTAGGTCGATGGCTAAGGCAGGTTACTCGGACTTGAAAGAGTTCCAGAAAGTTGGCCTCACAGTCCGCTTCTGATGGTGCGACATCTTAGGTAAGCCTTCACGCGCGGCAGGTTTCGGGTTGCGTCACACTTGAGCCAGATTCCCGTAATGCGGAGGTGGCAGCGTGGCCAGCAGAAATTCACTCGACTTCGACGTGGTGATCGTCGGCTCCGGCTTCGGTGGCAGCGTCACCGCGCTGCGGCTTGCCGAAAAGGGATACAAGGTGGCTGTCCTCGAAGCGGGCCGCCGCTTCGAAGACGACCAGTTTCCGAAGACCAGCTGGGACGTCCGCAGATTTCTGTGGGCGCCAAAGCTGGGCTGCTACGGCATCCAGCGTATGCACCTCCTGCGTGACGTCATGATTCTCGGTGGCGCGGGCGTTGGTGGTGGTTCCCTCAATTACGCGAACACGCTTTATGTCCCCGGCGACCCGTTCTTCAACGATCGGCAGTGGGCCGGCATCACCAACTGGCGTGAGGAACTTGCACCGCACTACGAACAGGCGCAGCGCATGCTGGGAGTTGTGCGCTTCCCGCATATGACCCCAGCGGATTACGTGATGAAGGAAGTCGCTGACGATATGGGTGTTGGTGGCACGTTCGTGCACACGCCCGTGGGTGTCTACCTCGGCGAACCAGGCCAGAAGGTCCCTGACCCCTATTTCGGGGGCGTCGGTCCCGAACGGACCGGATGCACAGAATGTGGTTCGTGCATGACCGGGTGCCGCGTTGGCGCCAAGAACACACTGGTCAAAAACTATCTCGCGCTCGCAGAGAACGCTGGGACGCAAGTTTTCCCGCTGACAACCGTCACCGGTCTAACTCAGCAGGACGATGGCGGATGGAGTGTGGAGACGCAGCGCACGGGCGCTTGGGTGCGCAAGCATCCGAAAGCCTTCACAGCCGGGCAGGTCGTCCTCGCGGCAGGAACCTGGGGGACGCAGAACCTGCTCTTCAAGCTTCGCGATGAGGGCCGGCTGCCGGATCTGTCACCCAGACTCGGAGTGCTGACGCGCACCAACTCAGAATCGATTGTCGGCGCGGCTAAATACAAGGTCGACCCCGAGATGGACCTGACACAGGGCGTCGCGATCACTTCGTCGTTCCACCCCACATCGGACACTCATATCGAGCCGGTGCGGTACGGCAAGGGATCGAACGCTATGGGCATGCTGCAGACGCTGATGGTCGACGGTGGCGGTCGCGTTCCCCGCTGGCTGAAGTTCGTTTTCGCGGTGCTGCGGCATCCAGTTCAGTTCGCGCGGGTGCTGACGGTGCGCAACTGGAGTGAACGCACCATCATCGCCCTAGTCATGCAGCATCTTGACAATTCGATTACCACTTATACGAAACGTGGAGTGCTGGGCCGAAAGCTTACGAGCAAGAAAGGCCACGGTGAACCCAACCCGACCTGGATTCCCGTAGGTAATGAAGCGTGTCGCCGCATCGCGAAGAAGATCGGCGGCGTCGCTGGTGGCACGTGGTCCGAAGTATTCAACATCCCGCTGACCGCGCATTTCCTTGGCGGCGCCGCAATTGGAGAGAGCCCGGACCACGGCGTGATCGATCCCTATCACCGGGTGTATGGGTATCCGACATTGCACGTGGCTGACGGCGCGGCGGTGTCAGCGAACTTGGGCGTCAACCCCTCGCTCACCATCTCGGCGCAGGCCGAACGTGCGGCGTCGTTGTGGCCGAACAAAGGTGAAGCCGACCAGCGTCCGCCGCAGGGACAGAAGTATGAGCGGATTGATCCAGTGCCGCCGCGTCATCCCGCCGTCCCCGTCCACGCGCCCGCCGCGCTCGGGTGGCCGACCCTCCCGCGGGGGGAGGGCGTCGCTTAATGCGGCACTGCTGTTGAACTGAGTAGGTCCTGCTCGCCAACGCTGAGGCCAGGGACCGCAACTCGCGAGCGGTGCACCCTGGCCCCAGACTGAATGGTGATGATTAGGCGGAGCTACTTGTCTTCTCCTGTTCGTTCCTCGAGAAGTGCCTCGTCGCCGTGAACATCCTCATTGGCAGCATGCTTCGCCACCAGTTCGGTGTGACCGGGGTAGCGGATCTCCTCGACCAGGTTCTGCATCACGAGCGTCGGCTTCGGCGTGAACATCGAGACGGCCCAGGTCACGGCGAAGTTGAGCAGCATGCCGATGACTCCGAAGCCGGTCGGTGCGATATCTGCGATCGGGTCATTCCCGAGGAAGATCGGTGCCGACTCAGTGGGCAGCGTCCAGATGAAGTAGAGCATTGTGACCGTGATTCCGGTGCCCATGCCGGCGGCGGCACCGATCGCGGTGCACTTCTTCCAGAAGATGCCAAGCAACAGCGTTGGGAAGAAGCTTGCGGCCGCTAGACCGAAGGCTAGGGCGACGACCTCGCCGGCGAAGCCGGGGGGGTTGATGCCCAGGTAACCGGCGACCAGGATGCCGACGGCCATGGAGATGCGGGCTACTAACAGCTGCTGCTTCTCGTTTGCCTTCGGGTTGATCCGCTTGTGATAGAGGTCGTTCGCTACCGCCGACGAGATCACCAGCAGGAGTCCGGACGCCGTCGAGAGCGCCGCCGCGACACCGCCGGCGGCGACCAGCCCGACGATTGGTGCCGGCAAACCGGCGATCTCAGGTGAGGCGAGGACCAAGATGTCATTGTTGATCAGCACCTCGTTGGCCCCATCGCCGCGGAAGATGGCGTCCGATCCAGCCGGGATCGGCTCCTCTGCGATGTTGGTGATCAAACCTAGGTCGCTCCAGGTGCTGAACCAGGGCTGCTCGCTCAGCGTGCCGGCGATCGAGTTTTCTAGAATGTTGAACTTCGCGAACGCCGCCACCGTGGGAGCCGTGGTGTAGAGCAGCGCGATGAAGAACAAGGCCCACAGTGCGGAGTACCGTGCCGCGCGCACTGAGCTAGCGGTGTAGAACCGGATGATCACGTGTGGCAGGCCCGCGGTGCCGAACATCAGCGACGCGGTCAGCAGGATCATGTTCATCTGGTCGGCGCCGAAGAGTGCTGCGGTGTACTCGCTGAACCCGAGCTCCGCCTGCAGCGCCTCAAGTTCGTCGAGGATCTGGCCGAAGCCGACCTGCGGCACCGGGATTCCGGTCAGTTGGGCAGATACTGCCACCGCCGGGATCAGGTACGCGGTGATCAGCACCGCGTACTGGCAGACCTGTGTCCAGGTGATGCCCTTCATTCCGCCGAGAACCGCATAGAAGAACACCACGGTCATGCCGATGAGTACACCGATGGTGGTGTCCACCCCGAGGAAGCGGCCGAATACCACGCCGGCGCCAGCCATCTGGCCGACGACATAGGTCAGAGAGACGACGAGCGCGCATCCCACGGCGATCAATCGTGCGGTCTCGTTGTAGCGGTCGCCAACGAAATCCGGGATCGTGTACTTGCCGAACTTCCGCAGGTACGGAGCAAGTAACAGGGCGAGCAGCACGTAACCGCCGGTCCAGCCCATCAGGAAAGCGGCACCGCCGTACCCATTGTTGGCGAGCGCGATCAGGCCGGCCATCGAGATAAACGAGGCTGCGCTCATCCAGTCAGCGGCGATCGCGGCACCGTTGGCCGGCGCGGGGATCCCACCCCCGGCGACATAGAACTCGGAAGTGTCCTTCACCCGGCTGCGGTAGGCCACATAGATATAGACGGCGAAGGAACCCCCAACGAAGATCAAAGTCCAGAGTTGGATATCCGTCATGAGTGGTGCACATCGCTCTCGTAGTCGTGGATCCCGAACGCGGCGTCGAGCTTGTCCATACGCCAGACATAGAACGCGACGAGTCCGAGGAAGACCAGGATTGAGCCTTGGTTCGCGAACCAGAATCCAAGGGGGAATCCGGCGATCACGATGTTGTTCAGCAGATCGGCAAAGAGGATCCCGGCGCCGAACGACACTAGGGCCCAGATCGTCAGGAGTACTGCCATTAGCCGTAGGTTTTTGCGCCAATAGGTGCGGCGCGCCTGTTCGTCCATCTTTGTCCTCCCGGGGATGGGGGTTCGTGGCGACAGAAAACCCGGGCGGAAGCACGCGGGTCAATAGAAAAGTGTGACACGAGTCACGAGTGTCGGTGGGCGGTATGGAAAATGCGTCCAACGGTGTGTGATATCGGCCGTTGCCGGGTATGCACCGTTCGCCACTGTTAACCGACCGTTCAGCGCACCTGCTCGACCATTCGTCTCACGACCGGCGGCTGCAAATGACACGATGGTGCGTGCGGAGGACCGTACAGTCGGGCCATGGCCCAGAAGACGAAACCCCACCAGACCACGGAGGCCACACGCGTGGGCAGCCAGAAACCCACTTCGAAAGGCACGGCGAAACGACCCGTCGTGCCGGGGCGCCGACAGCTGGCAGGAGCTGTGGCGATGGTGCTGTTCGGATCGTTTCTGCCGTGGGTCTCGACCGCGATCGAGAACGTGTCTGGGGCACGTGGTCCCGGCTTGTGGACCTTCTATGTGGCTCTATTAGGCCTCGCGGGGGCGGTGCTTCCAGCGGCGCTGCGGAGGGTCGCCGGCGTACAGGCCGCGCTGATGGCCGTGGTCTGCGTGGTGCTCCCGGTGTGGCAGTTGGTGCATGTGCTGAACTTGGTTGGGGTTGGCGGTTGGATGCCGGGCCCCGGACTGGTCTTCGTGTTCGGTGGTGGAGTTCTCGCGGGTGTCGCCGCCATCCGGTTACTGCGCCCAGAGAGAGATCGCGTCGATCAGTAACTGCGCAAGTCAGCCCGGCAACGGCTCTCCCTATTCTCGGCCCGCTGGAAGGTGATTCACGCGGGCAACTCGCGGGAGGGAGCGGGGTCTGAAGGTGCCTTAGACTGTCCGGGTGACTGAAACCGCCCAGGACCGTCCCGTCATCGTCATTGACTTCGGTGCCCAGTACGCGCAGCTCATTGCGCGCAGGGTGCGCGAAGCGCGCGTCTACTCCGAGGTTCTTCCGCATACGGCCTCCATCTCGGAGATTGCGGCGAAGAATCCGCGGGCGGTTGTCCTATCCGGTGGCCCATCGAGCGTCTACGCGGAAGGGGCACCCGCGCTCGACCCGGCCCTGTTTGATCTCGAGGTCCCGGTCTTCGGTATCTGTTACGGGTTTCAGGCGATGGCGCAGGCGCTTGGCGGAGAAGTGGCGCACACGGGTACCCGTGAGTATGGCCGCACCCAGTTGACGGTATCCGGCGGGGTGCTGCACGACGGCCTTCCCGTGAACCAGCCGGTCTGGATGAGCCATGGTGACGCGGTGACTGGCGCCCCCAAGGGGTTTGAGGTGACCGCGACAAGTGAAGGCGCGCCGGTCGCAGCGTTTGAGGACCGCGCGCGGAAACTTGCCGGTGTTCAGTACCACCCGGAGGTGCTTCACTCGCCCCACGGCCAGCAGGTGCTGTCCCGGTTCCTGCATGAGATCGCCGACATCGAACCAGTATGGACACCCGCGAACATCGCTGAGGCGCTCGTCGAGCAGGTCCGCGAGCACGTTGGTGATGGTCGTGCGATCTGTGGGCTTTCTGGTGGCGTCGATTCCGCGGTGGCGGCGGCACTTGTGCAGCGTGCCATCGGCGACCGGCTGACGTGTGTATTCGTCGACCACGGGCTGCTGCGTGCAGGTGAGCGCGAGCAGGTTGAGCATGACTTCGTGAAGGCCACGGGAGCGAATCTTGTGACGGTGGATGCCGCCGAGACGTTCCTCCGCGAGCTTGCCGGGGTTTCCGACCCCGAGGCCAAGCGCAAAATCATCGGCCGCGAGTTCATCCGGTCATTTGAAGGTGCCGTCTCAGAAGTGCTCGGCGAAAATGCGACGCACGGCGATACCGTGGACTTTCTCGTTCAGGGCACGCTGTACCCCGACGTAGTCGAATCGGGAGGTGGCAGCGGAACTGCCAACATCAAGAGCCATCACAACGTTGGCGGCTTGCCGGAGGATCTGCAATTCACGCTCGTCGAGCCACTGCGCCTGCTGTTCAAGGACGAGGTGCGTGCGGTGGGGCGGGAATTGGGGCTGCCTGAGGACATTGTGCAGCGTCAGCCATTTCCGGGCCCCGGGCTGGCGATCCGCATCGTGGGGGAGGTGACGGCCGACCGCTTGGCAACGCTGCGCCAGGCAGATGCGATCGTTCGTGAAGAACTCACCAGCGCCGGACTCGACCGGCAGATCTGGCAGTGCCCAGTCGTTCTTCTCGCTGATGTACGCAGTGTCGGCGTACAGGGGGACGGGCGCACCTACGGCCATCCGATTGTGCTGCGTCCCGTCAGTAGCGAAGATGCGATGACTGCGGACTGGACTCGTATTCCCTACGAAGTCCTCGAACGCGTATCGACGCGTATTACCAACGAGGTCGCCGACGTCAATCGTGTGGTCCTCGACGTGACCAGTAAGCCTCCCGGAACGATCGAGTGGGAGTGAGACCGCGGCGATAGGGCCTGAATATGACCGAACCGGCTACCGCGCAACGATCGGCGCATGTGCAGAGTGCTACCGGTCCGCCCGTGACCGGTAGCACGAAGTGGCTCGTCTTGGGGATACTGGCATTTGCGGGATTCTGGGTCACTTATGCGGTATCCGTTCTGACGTCGCGCGGCCACTACATCGAGAATGCCGCGTTGCGGGGAGCGGATCAGGTGGACGCCGCACTGGTGGTTGAGGCGGATTCTGCCCTGAACGCGATCACGGAGACGTCGCTCGCTGTTGTCTCCTTGCTGGTTGTTGTGGTGGCCTTGTTGCGCCGACGCGTTGACCTCGCGATCGCGGCGTCAGCAATCATCGTGGGCTCGTCGCTGATTACACAGGTGCTCAAGCGATTTGTGCTGCCGCGACCAGAGTTGATCGAAGTCACTGGCCCCTACACGATCAATAGCTTTCCTAGCGGGCATACAACGATCGCCATGTCGGTGTTGTTCGCGCTGCTGATCGTCGTGCCGTTCAGGTGGCGCGGTGTGGCGATGTTCTTCGGTGCGTTTTTCGCCGTGGCGATCGGTGCGCATACGCTGACGTCGAAATGGCACCGATTCAGCGACACGCTCGGTGCCGACCTCGTCGCCTTTGGTGTCGCGTGCCTCGTCACCATCGCGCTGGTCCAGCGGGGAGCTCTGGTCCGGGTGGTTGGGGGCCGCTTTCCATTGCGGGTCCTGTTCGTGGTGGCGCCCCTAGCGCTGAGCACGGTGGTTTCGCTGGGATTGGGTGTGCTACTACTGCTGCTCAGCGAACTCCCCACCGCGCCTGACGAAGTGCTGGATTACAACATGTATCTTGCGCTGCACGGTCTCGCAGCAGGAGCTTCAGGGTTGACGGCCCTGGCGTTCTGGTGGTCGTGGCGGCGAATCGATGTGGGGAGCCCGCCGACCGAGCACCATGAGAGGCCCAGTCGATAACTCTGTGCCTCTCATGGTTATTCAGTTGTTCCGGCGATTAACCGGTGCTAACACGAGTACGAGGCCGATGACCAGGGCAAGGGCGATGAGGATCCAGGGTAGGGTGCGCAGGGCGCCCGCGTCACCACCAGGATCGGCCAGAGCCCAGACACTGACCATCAGTGAGCCGGCGGCTGTGAGGAGCAGCAGCGGGGAAAATCGGCTTACGGTGCCGTTGCTGTGAGAGTCGGAGTTCCGGTTTTCAGCCATGGAGGATCTCAACCTTTCCGGTCGTCACCGAGGCACTGACCGTGAGTTCGGGGGCATCTTCAGTTCCTGCGCCCAGTGAGAGGCCCTGATTGGGGCAGGCCATTTCACCCATCTGGACTGCGCATGAGGTACGCACGTTGATGTCGTCGGGGACATGGACGATCAGTTCACCCATCCCCACGGACGCATCGATAGTCGCGCTTTCCGTGAGATCGAGATCGCGGAGGTCGAGGGTGAGGCTACCCAGCCCGAGTCGATACTCGGGTTGCAGGTCACTGACCGTTGCGGGCTGGTATGTGCGCTCACCCACGCCGGCCTGGAAGTAGGAGAAGTCGATCGGAGCGGCGATTGTCGCGATGATGACGAAGCCAGCCAAGGGCGCGGCTACGGGAACAAGTCCGTGGCCGACGCCGCGGAACGCCCCGACAAGTAGTCCGGCACCAACGACGGCGAGCGTTGCCGCGCCGATACGTCCCGGAGTCAGCCAGGTCGTTCCGGCAGTGAGCGCCAGTGCGGTCAGAACCGCGGCGAGAATGATCGCGAGTCCTAAGGTCACGGCCGTCAAGCGTGAGCGCGGTTTGACTACTACGGGCAGGTGGGCGGGAGCCGGCTCGGGGAGATCCCACGCGAAGGGTGCAACGCCGAGCGGATCCCACGACGGTGGCTGGTGGCGGGTGGTGGCCGCCTCGTGCACACCAGTTCCTGCAGGGCGCGTCGTCATCGCTGAGGGCGTCACAGGGGGCGTCTGCGCCATTCGTTCAGTGTGCGCAGTCGCATCGCTGCCGGACGTCGCAGCTGGCTGGGCCGCGCGTGGTGCTGACGTCTGCTCCGGGGTGGAGGCATGCGGGGATGGCGGCGTGGTATGGGGTTCCGCGGTCTGATGGGGCGCTGTCCAGGCGCCGGGGCTGGGCTGTCCCCAGGTGTGTGGCGGAACGGTCGGCGGTGTCCACGCGGTCACGTAACCGGGCAGCGGAGGCGGGGTGGGTTGCCGCTGGTAGAGCAGCCACCAGCCGACGAGCATCAGTGCGAGGCTGACGAGCCCGGAACCGCCGGCGCCGAGCCCTACCGGTGCGAAGATGCTCACCGCGATGGCAAGGGCGACAACGAGCACGACCGTGCTTGGCTGGGATTGCGAGCTCGATCCCCGGCCAATTAATGACTCGCCAGACGAGGTCTGATCCGCATCTTTTGGAAGCAGCAGCCACCCGGCGAGGTAAAGGACGATGCCTGCGCCGCCGAAGAAGGCGGACACAATGAACGCTACGCGGACGAGAACGGGATCTACCTGGTATCGGTGGCCGAAACCAGAGCACACTCCCGCGATTTTCCCGGTGTGGCTCAGTCGTGCTGGGCGCGTGCGCCATAGGTCGTTGACCTGGTCACTGAAGCTCGTCGTGGTCATGAATTAATGATGCTCGCCGCCGCCCTCGCGCAACATCAGGTGTTTCCCTGATCTTCCACCGATTCGGATGCGACGGTGGGGATTACCCTGAGGGGGCGGATCAGGGTGGAGCCCTGATGCCGACCAGCCTCTGATCATGTCAGGATCGAACCGTGAACCCTGCCCTGCGCCCTGACCCGTCCCAGCCGGTCCTGTACCGGCGTGTTCGAGCCCGGGTTGTCGGTGGTGTCGCCGGGGGCGTCGCGGACCATCTCGGTGCCGACGAACAGAAGGTCCGGTTAGCGTTTGTCCTGCTGAGCGCCGCTGCGGGCATTGGTGTGGTCGTTTACGGTTTGCTCTGGATCCTTACCCCGCCTGGCAATGATACGGAGCCGCTGAGTCCGGAGCGGCGACGCCAGGCAATCGGTCTCGCCACCATTGGCGGCGCGGTAGCAGTCGGTTTCGGGCTGTTGTCCAGTGGTGCGCTGGGTGCAGTGCTGGTTCCGGTGCTTGTCGCAGTTGCGGGCGCGGCGCTGGTGTGGCGCGAGTTCGACACGGGAGCGCCGCGGTCGATGCTGGGCCTTTCGCAGAGACCGACAGCGCTGACGTGGGCTCGCGTGATTGGCGGCGTCACACTCGTCGTCTTGGGGCTTTCGGTCATTTGGCTGGGGCAGGTCGACTTCGGCGCGTTGAGGTCGTCATTGATGGCGGTGCTGGTGACCCTTGCTGGTGTCGCCGTCCTGACTATCCCGTTGTGGCTGCGGATGTGGCGTGCGCTGAATGAGGAGCGCGCCGCGCGCATCCGCACCGAGGAACGCGACGAAATTGCCTCACATTTGCACGATTCCGTGCTGCAGACGCTTGCTCTGATTCAGAAGCGTTCAGAACGCCCCGCGGAGGTACAAAGACTCGCCAGGATGCAGGAACGTGAGCTTCGGCGTTGGTTGTTCAGCGCAGAATCAGACAGTCCGGAGAGTCTGGCAGCGGCGCTCAAGTCGCTTGCGGGCGAGGTTGAGGACCAGTACGGTGTCACGATTCAGCCGGTCACGGTGGGGGATCTCAGAATCAGTGACTCACCGTCGCACGTGGCGCTACTCGGTGCGGCGCGAGAGGCATTAGTGAACGCCGCCAAGCATTCTGGTGAATCGAACATAGATTTGTTCGCGGAGGTGGAGCCGCAAAAAGTAAGCGTGTTTGTGCGTGACCGCGGGAAGGGGTTTGACCCTGAGGGTGTGCCATCGGACCGCCAGGGACTCGCGAAATCGGTGCGACAGAGGGTCGAACGGCGCGGCGGTTCGGTCGACATCCGCACGGCACTCGGGAAAGGTACTGAGGTGCGGATCCACCTTAAGCGGGACGACGCGAATGCCGAAGTCGAGGAGACAGAATGACTGACCGGACCTACCGTGTCTTTCTGGTCGATGACCACGCGGTTTTTCGATCAGGAGTGCGGGCGGAACTTGCCACCGAAGGCGACATCGACATTGTTGGCGAGGCGGGGGCGGTAGTGGAGGCGGTCAGCGGGATCCGCCAGACCCGGCCCGACGTGGTGCTGCTTGACGTGCATATGCCGCAGGGTGGCGGCGTCTCCGTCCTGCGCGAAGTTGACGAAGGGCCGGTGTTCCTCGCGCTCAGCGTTTCTGACGCGGCTGAAGACGTGATTGCGGTGATCCGGGCCGGAGCGAGGGGGTACGTCACGAAGACGATCTCCGGGGCCGAACTCGCCGACGCGGTACGCCGGGTCGCCGGGGGTGACGCTGTCTTTAGCCCGCGTCTCGCGGGATTTGTGCTCGACTCTTTTACCGGCAAATCGCCGGTTCCCGAGCCTCCACTCGATCCTGAACTCGATTCGCTGACGCCTCGGGAGCTGGAAGTGCTGAGACTGCTCGCACGGGGCTACACATACCGCGAGATCGCCGAAGAGTTGTTCATCTCGATCAAGACGGTCGAAACCCACGCCTCCAATGTTCTCCGCAAGACCCAGCAGTCAAACCGCAATGCATTGACCCGCTGGGCTCACCGGAGGCACATCAGTTAGATCTGGCTCACAACGATGCCCACAATGATCGCAGCACCCGCACCAAGACCGAGCAAGAGCAGTGCAACGATCAATGACAGCCGATTGGTGCTCATGAGGTCAGCAAGCTCGCCCTCGGCGTACTCCCCGTAGGTGACCGGCTCCGGTTCGCTGTCGACCACGATGGGACGCGGCTTGAACCGGGGCGCAGGTGGCTGTGAGGGTGCGGTGTTTCCGCCGGACCAGAGAGGCGCGCTTTGCGGTGCGCTCTGTGATTTCGCAGCGCTGGGTAGTTTCGCGCTGACAGCGCTGCGTTGCGTGTTGCGGGCAGGACGTTCGTGCGTGAATTGGGAGGCGGATCTTTTCTGCCAGGGGGGCGTCTCACCGGGCGGGATTTGCAGTGGTGCGGACAAGATGAAGGCGATCGTCCCATCGTCGCCAGCGGCGATTGCCGCCAGAGCATTGCGCGCCTCGCCGATGCCCGGCCTGTTCGCTGGATTCGCGTCGATCATCGATGCCACCACAGCTGAGAATTCGTCGCGGCGTGCCATCCCGCGAGCAGATCCGCTTATCGTCTGGTTGAGCTGCGAAATCGGATCATTCGAAGGCCCGAACGGGGACACCCCTTCGACAGCGGCGTACAGCGTGGCGCCCAGCGAGAAAACATCTGTGGCTGGAGTTGCGTCCGCTCCTCGCGCAATTTCGGGTGCGAGATAGCCGGGAGTGCCGATGACGTTGAGGTGGGCGAACTGGACATCGGCAGGCTGGGCAAGACCAAATCCCGCAAGCTTGACGCGTCCAGGGTTCCGGCCGTTCGTGATGAGCACGTTGCCCGGGTGGACATCACGGTGCAGAAGACCCGTTCCGTGAGCCGCGTGCAGCGCGTTCGCCACCTGGGCGCCGATTTGGGCAACAAGCATCGGGGTCAGGCGGCTGCTCAGCTGAAGAGCGTGCGTCAGTCCGATGGAGGGTACGTACTCCATCACCATCCACGGATCATCACCATCGAGTGCGACGTCATAGAGGGTGACGATGTTGTCATGCGAGAGCCGTGCGGCGGCGCTTCCTTCCCTCAGTGCGCGGGCGCGCGCCTCGGTTAGCGCGGGCCGTGGCAGGCCTGGAGTGACAATCGCTGGCTTGACGGCGACATCGCGGTCAAGGAGTTGATCTTTCGCGAGCCACGGTGCTGCACTGCCGGCGCTTCCGATTCTGGAACGCAGGCGGTAGCGGCCTGCGACCAAATAGCCAGATCCCGCAGCACGACGCGCTTGTTCCAGGTTCGTCATTCTCCAGAATGTAGTGGTAAAAGCAGTTTTCCGGCCAGTCCATCCGGGAACTGTGACCAGCGCAGTGCGAAGTTGTAATGGAGTTGATGCGGGGGCTTTTAATTGTCATACCTCTGAGGTTTACTAGCAGTATCGAACTTGTGTTCGAGCAGGTTGCGCCTTCCCCGCATCCGCGCATCACTGGGATTTCAGGGGAGTGGTATGTCTGCATGCTCGGCCAGTCTGGCGACTCTTTCCAGGCATGAGCAGATTGAGCAGCTGCGGAGCCGGATAGCAGCTGTACCAGGTCGTGTTGGCTCGGTAGCTCCGGCCGACTCACCGGTGCCCAGAGATGTGTCTGAAGAGCGTCCAGCGGATACAGAGAAATTACCCGTACCAGGTCCTTTTGAGGCAGTGCTGCCGGGAAGGCGGCTCGCGAAAGGTTCCATACTCAGTCTCACGGGAAGCCGGTTCGTTCTCTTGGGCCTGATCGCTTCAGTTACGGCAGCCGGTGGCCATGTCGCCGTGGTCGGGATGCCAGAACTGAGCCTCCTTGCTGTCGCAGAAATGGGTGGGGATTTACGGCGAATTGCAGTCATTCCGGACCCTGGCCCAGATCCGGTAGAGGTGGTGGCAGTGCTGCTCGATGGTGTGGACCTCGTGGTGCTGAGAATAGGGGGGACTCACGTGCCCTACACCCGGGCGCGAGCGCTTACTGCGCGGGCGAGAAGTAAGAAAGCTGTGCTAGTTGCCGTAGACGGCCAGTGGCCGCAGCCGGAGATAGTGCTCGAAAGCCATGTGCGGGCATATCGCGGGCTGGGCAGGGGACATGGGCGCATCCGTAGTCTCAGTCTCACCATGCAGGCGCGGGGGCGTTCCTTTCAGCCACGGCACGTGGCTATGCGGCTGACGTGCACGGCAGGACGAGTTCAGTGGGAGCATGAGGAAACCCTTGCTGACGTTGCACCGTTGAAAGTGGGTGCGCGATGAGTCACGAGTCTCGGGTTCTTGCACTGTGGTGCCCCGACTGGCCAGCAGTTGCGGCGTCGGCTGAGGCCGGTGTCGCGGCGCACCAGCCGGTAGCTGTGCTTCTGAGCAACCGGGTCATGGCGTGTTCTGCAACCGCGCGTATGCAAGGAGTGCGGCGGGGGGTGCGGCGGCGGGAAGCGCAGGCTCGATGCCCTGAACTTTACGTGTGCGTTGCTGACGAGGATCGTGATGCGCGACGGTTCGAGTCCGTGGCCGCCGCAGTGGACGCGATAGTGCCAGGCGCGGAAATCGTACGGCCAGGGCTGCTGGTGCTGCCCGCCCGGGGCGTGGCCCGATATCTCGGTGGGGAAGAAGCAGCGGCAGAAAGACTGATCGATGCGATCGCTGGCACCGGAGTCGAATGCCAGGCTGGAATAGCGGACCAGATTTTCACTGCCGTGCTAGCAGCCAGGCATGGCCAGGTTGTTCCGGGTGGGCGGGATGCGGAATACCTTGCACCATTTCCCGTGTCGGAGTTAGCCGTTGAGCCAGGTCTCGCGGCTGTGGAGCGTGCAGAACTCACTGGGCTGCTCACTCGATTGGGATTACGCACCATAGGTGATTTCGCTGCGGTCGAGGCCCGTTATGTGGCCTCGCGCTTCGGTACTGACGCTATCTCGGCTCATCGCCGGGCCCGGGGCGAACCGGACCGTCCGCCCTCTGGCCGCGCGCTGCCACCTGATCTGGAGGTAGCGCAGCGCTGTGATCCGCCAATTGAACGTGTCGACATGGCTGCGTTCGCGGGTCGCGCGCTTGCGGTGCAACTGCACGAGAAACTAGCGGGTGCGAACGTTGCGTGCACTCGGCTGCGGGTTCACGCCCGCACTGAGAATGGTGAGGAACATGCGCGTGTGTGGCGATGCGCCGAGCCATTGACGCCAGAAGGCACAGCGGATCGCGTCCGCTGGCAGTTAGATGGCTGGCTCACCGGGCATCACCAAAGCTCCCCTACTGCCGGGATCACGTGGTTGCGCCTTGAACCTGTGGAAGTCGTGAGTTCCGGTGCGCTGCAGTTGGGGCTGTGGGGAGGGGTGGGTGAAGACGAAGAACGTGCCCGCCGCGCGCTGATCCGTGTGCAGGGACTTCTCGGCGGTGACGCTGTCCGCATCGGGGTGCAAAGCGGCGGAAGAGGCACAGCAGAGCGGGTCACGCTCATTCCGCTGGGTGACGAGCAGGTTCCAGCTTCTGATCCCGCAGCGCCTTGGCCAGGGAAGCTGCCAGAACCTGCGCCATCAGAAGTTTACGATCCAGCGCCAGAAGTGGCACTGCTGGATGAGCGCCGCAGAGAGGTTCTCGTGACGGGCAGGGGGATCCTGACTGCCGAACCGCACACTCTCATGTGGGATAAGGACGAGTGCTCCATCGAAGCATGGGCGGGCCCGTGGTGCGTCGACGAAAACTGGTGGGACGCTGGTTCGGCCCAGCGCGCTGCCCGTCTGGAGATTCTCACAGAAAACCGCGGTGCTCTACTCGTCAAGTGCACCGCAGGGATCTGGAATGTAGAGGGCCGGTGGGGGTGAGGGCAGTCAGGGGAAGTAGCTGGGGATCAACTCAAGAGCCTGCAAAACCGCTCCGAAGTTCTGCCACACGAGATCACGGACGAACGCGTCGATCTGGTCGATCGGTGGAAGCATGAGAACACCTTTCTTGTCGGAGGCATATCCCACCCCAGTATGGTGAAAACACGGCTCTGTGTCTCCTGAACAATCGACAGATGACGTTCAGGAAGCCGTTATGGGGTATATGTCTTTCCTGAATCCAGGATCTGTCTCAGATAGTGGACCCTGTTGCTATGTTGCGCCGCCGGTGGCGCGTTCGATGATGATTCGCGCGAGCACATCCGGAGCTTCCTCGGGGACCCAATGGCTCACTCCTTCGATGACTTCGAGTTTGAAAGGCGCGGCGACGTACTCAGCCGTAAGTTCAGCGCTCTTCCGTCCAATTGCGGGATCCCGGTCGGACCACACGTGCGTGGTGGGAACGTGAACACGTTTGGCGGAGCCGCCTTGGCCAGCGAAAACCATCGCCCGATACCAGTTGAGGCCACCCGTGAGTGCCCCGTCCTCGACGATTTCACTCCGGAAAGCTTCGATTTGAGTGGGCGTCATGCCGGACTTCTTCAGCGCTGACTCGATAGCTGTCGGAAACTGGTTGACGGTCAGTTCGGGCAGCCAGGGCGCCTGAAAAAGCAGCATGTGGTAGGAGCGCGCCAGTTGGTCGCTGCGCAGCATGGAGGCGGCGAAAGCGCCGGGATGGGGGACCGAGACGGTCGTCAGTGTGCGGACGCGCTCGGGATGGCGGGACGCCAGGGTCCATGCGACGATAGCGCCCCAGTCATGGCCTGCAACGTGGACGTTCTCCGCTCCGGTGGCGTCAATCAGTGCGCGAGCGTCGCCCACCAACTCGCTCATCCGGTATGCCATGCGGCCTTTGGGGCGGGCGCCAGGTGAGTAACCGCGCTGATCCAGCGCATAGGTGCGGTACCCGTGCTGGTTGAGGTGATCCATCACTGCTACCCAGCAAGAGGCGCGCTGCGGAAAGCCGTGGAGCAAGATGACCGGCTCACCGCCGAGCGGGCCACTGTCGAGGACATCAAATGTGAACCCCGCGTGTGAGAACTGGCGCATCCGCTCGGTCATGTGTCCGACTTTAGGTGGCCCAGCCCACTGGGGAGTGGGCTTAGGCCACCTAAGTGGTCTCAAATCAGTTCCCGTGCCTCCATCGCTCAGGCGTTGATTGCTTGCTTGGAGGGCTGGCTGCTGATTTCGATCTTTCGGGGCTTGGCCTTCTCGGCCACCGGAATGGTTACGCGCAGCACTCCGTTCTCGTAGTTCGCTTCGATGCTGTCGGTGGCGAGGTTCTCGCCAAGGAACAGCTGACGGCTGAACACTCCCCGCGGTCGCTCAGACACGATCATTTCCTGGCCCTCGCCACGTTCTTGGCGCTCGGCGTGAACGGTGAGGACGTTCCGTTCGACGTCGAGATTGAGTGAATCTGCTGTCACCCCGGGCAGATCGAATTCGACGATGAATTTGTCACCCTCGCGCCACGCGTCCATCGGCATGACGGCGGGGCGTGCGCTGGTTCCGAGGACCTGCTGCGTCAGGCGGTCAAGTTCACGGAACGGATCGGTACGCATGAGCATGTCTCCCACCTCCTCGTTGACTGATCTCTCGAGAACACTAGATAAAACCTGTTAGTGTCTCTTATAGTTTTTTTATCACTACGATGCGATGTGCACAAGAGGGAATTTTGCCGAGGAGGGAGGTGTGTCATGGCTGACGGTCGCCTCTCTGGCCCCTTGGATCCGGGGCGTGGTGTGTACGCAATCTCGGTCGCGGCAGAGCTGTCTGGAGTGGGTGTGCAAATGCTCAGGCACTACGAGCGGCTTGGGCTGCTCGCGCCTGAGCGTACGGCTGGTGGAACGCGGCGCTATAGCGAAGCGGACCTTGCTTTGCTCGCGCGCATCGGAGAACTGGTTGGCGATGGCGTCAACCTCGCCGGGGTTGCTCAGATCCTGGCACTCGAGGAGCGCAATCGGGAGCTCGAGGCGATGATCGCCCGGTTGCGCTCGCGGAAGGGCATGTAGTTGATGACGCCTGTGGGTGCCAACTGCACGTCCTTCCGGGAATCCTCTTCCTTCGTTCGAACACATGTTCTATAGTTGACGCATCGGGCGACTTCCCCGCCCGGCAATCGTCATAGAACACCGTGTCGAGGGGAAGTGTGTCTTGAGCTGGTTCAACGGACCGCCGACGTGGTCGGAGCTGGAACGTATTCTGTCCGGTCGCCCTGGTCAGCAGTTTCCTGGAGACGGAAATGACAGTCCCGCCTGGTCACGGAAACGATCCGCATATGAGCCACCGGAACTGGCGAGAACCGTATCTCGCGTTCCGTACGCGGAACTGCACGCCCACACGGCGTTCAGCTTTCTCGATGGTGCGTCCATGCCCGAGGAAATGGTCGAACAAGCAGCGCGTCTAGGGCTGAAAGCGATCGCCGTCACCGATCATGACGGACTGTACGGGGTGGTGCGCTTCGCGGAAGCCGCTCTGGAACTTGATATTGGCACAGTGTTCGGCGCGGAATTGGGGCTTGAGGCGGTAAACCCTCGTACCGGAGAACCAGACCCGGATGGCACACACCTGCTCGTGCTCGCGAAAGGGCAAGAAGGCTACCGTCGGCTTTCCCGGCAGATCGCCGAAGCTCACCTGGCAGGCGGTGAGAAAGGGAAGCTGCGCTACGACATCGATGCCCTCGCTAATGCAGCGGGAGAGCACTGGCAGGTGCTGACCGGATGCCGCAAAGGCTCTGTCCGCAAAGCACTTGCGCAAGGTGGTTCAGAGGCAGCGGAGCAAGCTCTTATCGGTCTCATCGAACGTTTTGGCAACGTCGCGGTAGAACTCACCAAAACTGGGCTGCCGGATGACGATGAACGCAACGACCTGCTCTACGAGCTTGCCCACAAGTATCGATTGCCAGCCGTGGCAACGACGGGAGCGCACTTCGCACGGCCTGACCGGGCTCGGCTCGCTGCCGCGATGTCTGCCGTGCGGGCGAGGCGCAGCCTTGACGACACAGCTGGCTGGCTCCCACCTGCCGCGCATGGTTTTCTCCGGTCCGGTGAGGAGATGGCACACCTCTTCAGTCGTTACCCGGGCGTGGTGCATACAGCAGCTGACATAGGTGAACGGTGCAGTTTCGACCTGCGACTCATAGCGCCGAAACTTCCGCCATTTGACGTTCCAGAAGGTCACACGGAGGACACCTGGCTGCGTGAGATCACCATGCGTGGCGCCTATGACAGGTATGGGCCACACCACCCGAAGGCGTATGCGCAGATCGAACACGAACTCCGCATCATTAAACAGCTGGGTTTCCCCGGTTACTTTCTCGTGGTTCATGACATTGTGTCGTTCTGCAAGCGCAACGACATCCTCTGCCAGGGCCGAGGGTCAGCGGCGAACTCAGCGGTCTGTTACGCCATAGGAATCACCAACGTCGACGCCGTGGCGAACGGCCTGCTTTTCGAACGCTTCCTCGCGCCGGAACGTGACGGTCCGCCGGATATCGATCTCGATATCGAATCGGATCGCCGGGAAGAGGCCATTCAGTACGTCTACCAGCGCTATGGCCGCACCCACGCCGCGCAAGTCGCCAACGTCATCACCTATCGTGGCCGCTCCGCGGTGCGCGACATGGCACGTGCGCTCGGTTTCTCGCAAGGACAGCAGGATGCGTGGAGCAAACGCATCGACCGGTGGAGCGGCGTGCGAAATGGTGATGACGATTGGGGCATACCTAAGCCGGTACTCGATCTGGCTGCCCAGATAGAGGGCTTCCCACGGCATCTCGGCATCCACTCGGGCGGCATGGTGATCTGCGACCGACCAGTCGCGGACGTCTGCCCAGTCGAATGGGCACGCATGGCAAACCGGAGCGTCCTGCAGTGGGATAAAGATGACTGTGCCGCAGTCGGACTCGTCAAGTTCGACCTGCTAGGTCTGGGCATGCTGTCAGCCCTGCACTACGCCATCGACCTCGTCGCTGAACACAAAGGTGTTGAGGTGGATCTCGCGAAAATCGATCTCACTGAACAAGCCGTTTACGAGATGCTGCAGCGCGCTGACTCTGTGGGAGTTTTTCAGGTCGAGTCGCGTGCACAGATGGCGACACTGCCAAGACTCAAGCCCCGCAACTTCTTTGATCTTGTCGTCGAGGTTGCGCTGATTCGTCCTGGACCGATCCAGGGCGGCTCGGTCCACCCCTACATCCGTCGCCGCAATGGCCTCGAACCCGTTATCTACGACCACCCCTCTTTGGAGAAAGCATTGAAGAAGACACTCGGAGTGCCACTGTTCCAGGAACAACTCATGCAGATCGCCGTCGACGTCGCAGGCTTCTCGGCGTCAGAGGCGGATCAATTGCGACGGGCGATGGGATCGAAACGTTCGCCAGAGAAGATGGAACGCCTCAAGGTGCGCTTCTACGAGGGTATGCGGCAGAAACACGGCATCACCGGCGCCGTCGCTGACCGTATCTACGAAAAACTCTACGCGTTCGCGAACTTTGGTTTCCCCGAAAGTCATTCGCAGAGCTTTGCGGCGCTGGTGTTCTACTCATCGTGGTTCAAACTGCACTATCCAGCAGCTTTCTGTGCCGCGCTGCTACGTGCCCAGCCGATGGGTTTCTACTCACCGCAATCACTCGTCGCGGATGCACGCCGACACGACGTCACCGTGCACGGACCGGATGTGAACGCGAGCCTTGCCCACGCCACTCTCGAAAATGACGGCACTGAAGTGCGTCTTGGCCTGGCATCTGTCCGCGGGATTGGACAGGCAAAAGCGGAAGAGATTGTGGCGGAACGAGAGAGCGGTGGTTCGTACACGGTGCTGCTCGATCTGGCCGGCCGGGTTGAACTCACAACCTCCCAGATTGAAGCCCTGGCTACTGGTGGCGCGCTGGGCTGTTTCGGAATCAGCAGACGGGAAGGTTTGTGGGCGGCGGGGGCGGCAGCGGAGGAACGGCCAGACCGCCTGCCGGGTATGGGACCCTCACTGGACGCGCCGACACTTCCGGGGATGAGTGATGCGGAACTCGCGGCCGCTGATGCGTGGGCAACTGGCATCACACCCGACAACTACCCCACAGAATTCGCGCGTCCGGAGTTGAAGAAACTGGGGGTGATTCCAGCCGACCAGCTGCTTCAAGCGCCAGATGGTTCTCGCGTGCTGGTAGGCGGGGCGGTGACGCACCGGCAGCGGCCCGCCACAGCGGCGGGGGTCACGTTCATCAACCTCGAGGACGAAACTGGCATGGTCAATGTGGTGTGCTCAGTGGGCCTGTGGCGAAGGTACCGGGTGCTTGCCCACACGGCGCCAGCATTGCTCATCAGAGGGAAGGTGCAGAACGCGGAAGGGGTCGTCACTGTCGTCGCAGACCGTCTGGAACGCCTGGATCTTCGAGTTGCAGCGAAGTCGCGGGACTTCCATTGAGCAAGCGAGACGATCACACCATGGTTAGCGTCGGGGTATGCGAATAGTGATGTCACGGGTGGCAGCATGGCTTGCAGGCCTTTTAGCCGTAACGCTGCTCGTGCAGCCCCAGTGGCAATACGACGGCACCGTCGTGGACAGCGGGACACTCATGTCACCAGACTCCGCGCCCGGTGCAGGTGTGGCAGTTCTCGTCACGGGCGTCACCGTCGCGCAGCTACTGGCGGGGCGAAACATCTGGGCAAGTGCAGCGGCCCTCGCTGGCTCGGGTGGCTCGCTGATCGTGATCCAGGCCCTGCTCAGCGGCAGCGCCCGAATAGTATTCGGTGGCATCGCAGTAGGTGTTTTTCTCGCGGCAGTCTTCTCGGTTCGCCCCGCAGACCCAGTGCACCGAACTGCGGTGCTTGCGGGAATCGTCACTGGCTTTGTCGCGATGGTGATTGCGCGCGTTGATACGAATCGGCCGCGCCGGTACGCGGACTACCT
Organism: Hoyosella subflava DQS3-9A1; assembly: GCF_000214175.1. Lineage (NCBI taxonomy): Bacteria > Bacillati > Actinomycetota > Actinomycetes > Mycobacteriales > Hoyosellaceae > Hoyosella > Hoyosella subflava. Next base: position 4,075,326 of record NC_015564.1, on the reverse strand, counting down.
CGGTGCGACTGACACGACGAACTGGGTCGTGCTCGGTATCGCTGGAGTCATCATCGCGACGCTGCTTGTTGCTGCGCTGGTCAAACCGGCACCGACGGTGAGCGACGGAGATCGGCGCATCGTGGCAGGCGCTGCCCTCCTCGCGCTCACAGGTGTGATCTTCAGACAGGTGGCGCCGTTCCACTCAGATTGGGTACCGATCGCAGGGATGGTCCTCGCGGTCCTGCTGACGTGTGCGATCGCGCTGTGGCTGGGCAGCGGTGCAGGCAGGTTCCTCATCGTCTCGATGGTCGTCGCCGGAACAGCGCTGCCGCTGATCAGTGCTGGCTGGATGCTCAATGTGACCAGTGCTGGGCTCCTTGCCGTTTGCGTGCTCGCCGGAGTGCTTCTGGCGCACTGGTACGGAAATATCTTCGCCGGAGTCGGCGCGCTCGTCCTCGTATCGATTGGCACTGCTGTCGCAGGAGTGGAGGACACCTACTGGGTTGTGTTCCTGTTCGCATTCGCCGCGTCAGCTGGTTACGCGGTCGCGTCGGCGATTCCCACGCGGCCGCTACCCACCGTCCTGGGGGCCGCGGCATTGTTTGCGGGACCAGTCGCAGCGGTGTTCACTCAGTTTCCACCGAGAAGCTTCGGCTGGACGGCCTATGGTGGAATCGGTGAGGTCCAGACCTCCCTGCACGTCATGCTCGAGGGCGCTGGCCAGTTCCTGCTGTTCGCTTCACCACTGGTTGCGGGGTTTTTCGGTGCACTCGTTTTACAGATTTTCACGCGCCGCGCAACAAAGAGCTAGGGCGAGGTCAACCGCTCGATGCAAGGCCAAGCTGTTTTAGGTGGCGGCTTCGAGGTCCTGGGCGGTCCACCTGGATGGATCGGTGCCCTTCGGGAAGTACCGGCGCAGCATGGTCCACTCCACAAGGCCGTTCGTGTTCGCGCGCGTCAGCGTGGCCCTTGTCGACCGGATCGCGGCGAGCAGTTGTCGCCGACGCTATTCCTCTAACTCCTGCTGGAAAGCGGCCGCCACACCCGCGACGTCTTCGTTGACCTGGAAAATCCCATCAACACTCGGGAAGAGCGCATTGGAGACCGCGACGACGAAAAGAACGTTCTTGCCGTTACCGATGTCGAGGTATCCTGCTAGCCCCTGGACTGAAAAGAAGAGCTGTTCAGTCGCGGGGACGCCCTCAGCCTTGGTGCCGGTCTTACCTCGCACCTTTCCTCTGGCAGGGCTGTCCTGTCCGGTTATCCCAAGAGATCCGCGCTCACCCAAATTTGGAAGGCCTTCGGCGAACGTATCGCCCCACTGCTGATCTTGAATGTAGTCGAGCAGCTGGACAACTGCCTCGGGCGTAGCAGATGCGGGATCGCCTCCTTGGCCATCGACGAGGACTACGTGCGACGGATCGATCCCCGCCGACTCGGCGAGCTCTCTGATCGCTGGCAAGCCGTCATCGCAGTCGGTCGATCCTGCCTCAGTGGCGAGGAGGCAGAGAAACGCGTTGGCGCCGGTGTTGTAGCTGGTGGCCAGAATCATTCCGCCCATCTGCCCTAGCGGTGCCGATTCGATCGACGCGACCTCTCGATCGTCGGAGTAGGTGGAGGCATCGGGCAACGCAGTGGCATCGTTCGCTGCCAGCGCATCAGTGCTCACCGAAATGCCCGCTCTTTCGAGCGCCTCAATGAATAGGGTTCGTGCCCAGGATTCGGCGTCAGGAATCCGGTACACAGTCAGCGCAGGGTCTCCAGGTGGTATAGATCCGCTGACCTGCAACACGCGCGAGTTTTCCGGGTCAACAGATACTTCCAGGTTGGCACTGGCTCCTTCTTCAGCGGTCTCAACCGAATTTTCGAGGGTGAAGGCCCCGGTTTCGGGGACCATGCGCAGGCTGGCTGGCTCGCCTGATGCTCCTGGATTTACTTCGATGTCAAGCAGATTGTCGTTGACGAAAATCGGCGGCACGGGTCCTTCTTGGGCCTCGAGTACCTCCCACAGCCGGGCGTCGATGAGCACGTCGCCATCGACCTCGGTGATGCCGGAGTCCGCGATCTGCTGGGCCAGGGCATCTAGTCCGGCGAGTGGATCGTCCTCCGGCAACACTGCGCCTGGGATGACGTCGGCGTACACGTGGTCGACCGCTCCTTCAGTGAATCTGAACTGCCCCTCGAGCGCTCCGCGTCCTCCCAGGGCGAGATCTCCCGACGCGACCAGAATCAGATCACCGGTGAGTGTTCCGTCGTCGGGCTCGACAGTGCTGTAGACCGGTGTTGTGAGGGTAGTGGACGAACCCAGATCATCGAATACCGTCGAGACGGTGAATTCTTTCGAGATCGATGCGAGGAAGAAAAACTCGTCAGCGAGGTTGCTGTAGATGACTCGCCCGTCATCTGGATCTAGCACGAGGTATGACCACCGCCCCGCAGCATAAGGATCGCTGGACATGATTTCGACAGCGTCGGATGGAAGGTCGGATGACGCGGGCGGCGACTCGTCGTCGGTGGTCGTGCACGACGTGGCAACGAGAGCAGAAATCAGCGCGATAAAGCCTAGCCGGTTACGAAGGCACATACGTCATCTTCGCACCGAGAGGGCTGATCACGTGCGGCTTTAACCCATCTCGGGGAAGGGCAGGTCAGTTACTTACTTGATCCAACCGTCCGCAAGCCAGCTATCGCTGACTCCGGACCAGTTACATCAGGAGAGGGGCGGCGGCACAAAGGGCACCACTCCACCGCATGGCAGCATCAGTAGCGGCCCGAACTCGCAGAGTGCCCAGGCGATGAACTGACCGAGCTGGAATGCCTGTTCGGCTGTATACGGAAAAAACATCGCCGTACTCCCATTCCCGTCAAACGGTGCCACGCCGGACCGCAGCGGCCGGATTGCCCGATACTAGCGCTCGGAGCAGGACGAAGGGTACGAATTGGTGAGGTCGGGCATCAACGGCCTGAATGTGAAATTTGCGTCATGGTGTGGGAATCTCGAATGACGTTGCACTACCGGTCGTGAAGCACTGGGTTCCTGCCGCCGATGAGGAGAACGATATGAATCGCACCGAGACCCTGGATCCGCGACCAGTCTCATTCACTGGGCATGGCGGACTCAGACTCGCCGGGGACGAGTGGGGTGATAAAGGGCGCCCACTCGTTTTGCTCCTGCACGGTGGTGGACAGACGCGGCACTCGTGGAAGGGCACCGGTGAGCGGCTAGCCGCACGCAACCTCCGGGTGATCGCTCTTGACGCGCGTGGCCACGGTGACAGTGAGTGGGCGACCGGCAGCGCTTTGTACAGTCTGGAACTGTTCGCTGCGGACGTCGTATCGGTCATCCGTCAGCTCGACGAGCCGGTGGTGATTGTCGGCGCGAGTCTAGGTGGGCTGACGGGGATACTCGTCGCGGACGAGGTGGGCAACGACCTGGTCCGCAAACTGGTACTGGTCGATATTGTGCCGCGAATGGAGCGTAAAGGCGGCCTCCGCGTGCGCGACTTCATGCTCCGCCACCTCGACGGGTTCGCGAGGCTCGAGGATGCTGCTGACGCGATCGCGGACTACATGCCGCACCGGACACGCCCGTCAAACCTTGACGGGCTCCAGCGCAATCTGCGCCAGCGTGACAATGGGCGCTGGTATTGGCACTGGGATCCGCGCTTTGTTCAGGAGCCGATGGACGACCCCGCTGAGCAGGCAAACGACATTGAACTGAAGGCAGCGAACCTTCGCATTCCGCTGCTCCTGATTCGCGGTGCGATCTCGGACGTGGTGAGCCGCCACAGCGCACGCCGGTTCCTGGAGGCCGTACCGAGCGCCCAGTACATCGAACTCGACGGTGCTGCTCACACGGCCCCAGGAGACGACAACGATTCCTTTACGTCCGTCGTGGTTGAGTTCGTCTAACGCCCTCTCGCGCCATTTGTTCGGCTCCTGGTACGAAACGCCCCTTAGACTCTCAAGTACTAGATTGTCCGGACCAAATGGTGGAACAGATGAACGATGGCATGCCACCTGGCGGCGGTCAGGCCATGCTGCATCGTCTCCTGGGTGCGTCGCAGGGCATGACGCTGGCAGAGCTGTCCGACGCTGCGGGCGTCACCGCGGAGCAAGCTTTGCGGCTCTGGCGCGCACTCGGATTCGCCGAGCCCGCAGCTGACGAACAAGTCTTCACCTCCGCAGATGTTCAAGCCCTGGCGATCCTTGCGCGCCTCGAGGCGGGTGCGAAGCCGGGCGAAGACCTCAGTTCCAGTTTGCTTCGTGCCCTCGGTCACCACATGTCGCGCCTGGCGAGCTGGCAGGTGATCGCCATGGAGGATCGCGCGGCACGGCGAAATGAGGCCGGCGCCGCTGAAAGCGTGCGAACCGCGATGGATTTCATCGCTGACCACATCAACGACCTCGACAGCATCGTGTTGTACGCGTGGCGCCGCCAACTGTCAGCGATCGCGGCGTGGCGACTCGGCCGCATGTCGGAGGATGCGCAAAAGCTGCCTCTGACCGTCGGGTTCGCGGACATGGTTTCGTTTACGTCGCTCGTAAGAACGCTGAGTGCCGACGAACTCGCGCGGCTCGTCACAAGGTTTGAACTTGTCGCTATGGATATCGTCCTGCGCAACCGGGGCCGCGTTATCAAGATGATTGGCGACGCCATCCTCTTCGCAGCGGACAGTCCAGGGCAGGGTGCTGACATCGCGACCCAATTGAGCGCCGCGATCTCAGGCCAGAATGATCTTCCCGACGTGCGGGTAGGGATGGCAACGGGTGAAGTCGTGTCCAGGCTTGGTGACATTTTCGGTCAGCCAGTCAACGTGGCAAGCAGGCTGACCGAGCAGGCAGACCCCGGTACGGTGCTTGTTGACGAGGCCACGGCTGCGGCTGTCGAGCAGACTGACATGTATACCGCTAAGACTTGTGCTCGGCGCAATATCAGGGGCGTCGGCGTCGTCACACCGAGCGTTCTCGCACGTACTGTGCCCGGAGGGTGTGAATAACTGATGAGTGCGAAGGCGGGAGCAGCGCGGCCGCTTTACGGATGTATGGGTCTCGGTGGGGACTGGAACGCGGAAGACTACGGATCAGCTGAGGTTACGCACGCTGAAGCGGCGGTAGAAGCAGCGCTCGAGATTGGCATCACCACCTTCGACCATGCGGACATCTACCGCAGAGGCAAATCAGAGGCGGTGTTCGGTGAGTTGCTGGGACGGAACCCGTCGCTGCGTGGGCAGATCGAGATTCAGACCAAATGTGGGATCCGCCTCGCGGACGCGCACCGGGCGGGCATGTATGACCTGCGGGGGAACCATATCCGCACGAGCGTCGAGGAAAGCCTGACGAGGCTCCGCACCGACGTGATCGATACCCTCCTCCTGCATCGCCCCGACCCGCTCGCCGATCCCAGCGAGATCGCCGAAACACTCACGTCGCTGCATAGTCAGGGAATGGTGCGACAGTTCGGCGTATCGAACATGGACGCTCCACAAATCGCCCTGTTGCAGTCGCACCTGGAGTTACCGCTCGTTGTGAACCAGCTGGAAATGAGCCTGCACCGCCGCGACTGGCTCGAACTAGGGGTGCTCGTCAATACCACCCACGCGACGGAAGTGGGTTTTCCGAATGGCACCCTCGAACATTGCAGGATGCACGGAATCCGGTTGCAGGCCTGGGCCTCGCTCGCCCAGGGAAAGTACAGCGGGCTTCAGAGCACGACGGCCGAGCATGAAACCGCTCAACTGGTGGAGAAGCTAGCTGAGTCGAAGGGTACGACTCCTGAAACAATCTTGCTGTGGTGGCTGCAGCGGCACCCTGCACGCATCGAGCCGGTTATTGGCAGCGCGCGTCCGGACCGGATACGCAGTTGCCGGGACGCGGTTGAGCGCGCGCCGGAGTTGAGCCACGAGGAATGGTACGAGCTGTGGATCACCGCGCGCGGCGCGCCGTTGCCGTGACGACCAGCCAGGACGGATGAGTGGTATGGAGACAGTCGGTGCTCCTGAGTGGTTCCGGCGCGCGATGGAAACGCCGGTAGATGTAGGGCAGGTCCGAGTCGACGGCATCGACATCAATTTTCGTGCGTGGGGCCCAGCCAGCGCGCCAGGCGTTCTCCTCATCCATGGGGTGGCTGCGAACGCGAACTGGTGGGATCACATCGGTCCGCTGCTGTGCGAATCGCGCCGCGTCATCGCGCTAAGTCTGAGCGGCCACGGCGATAGCGGGCATCGCCGCTCGTACAGCTACGAGATGTGGGCCGACGAGGTGCGCACCGTTCTGCGCGAGTTCGCAGCACCCCGTCCCGTGATCATTGCTCACAGCATGGGCGGCCGAGTTGCCTACCAGGTCGCCGCGCACACCGACTCTCTCGGCGGTGTCGCCTTCCTTGATTCCGGTTTTGCGAAACCTCCCTCGGCAGGCAGCAGATCAGGGTTCGCCGAAATCGCGGCAACCAACAACCGTATCTATCGTGACCAGCAGTCGGCGGTTGCGGCGTTCCAGCCGATAGGCACCTTCGACCGGATCGCGCCTTACATGGCCCGGCACGTGGGGCTCCGTTCCGTTCGTCGCGTGGAGCGAGGCTGGACGTGGAAGTTCGATCCGTCGATCTTCTCAGCGCTCGCGCGGCCGCACGATGCCAGCAAACCCCTCTCTTGCCCAGCTGCTCTTATTCGTGCAGGGCGCAACTCTGTGCTCAGCGACGAAGTGTTTCGTGCCACGCAAGAACTGCTTGGGCCGGATGCCGTCTACCAGGTGTTGGCTTCCAGCGGTCACCACGTAATGTTCGACGCGCCGCGTGAACTCGCAGAGCAATTGCAAGCGCTACTGCACACGTGGTCGTAGTCCGCAGACAGGAAGGTCAGTGATGTCGCAGCAGCCGGTCCTCTCGTCCAAGGCAGATCACATCGCCACATGGACGCTGAACCTGCCGGAGCAGCGTAATCCCATCTCGGATCAGACGGTGGTGGACCGCCTGACTGAACTGGTCGCTGAGGTCAACGCCGACATGGACACTCGGGTCGTCATCTTAACTGGGGCGGGGAAGGGCTTCTCGTCCGGCGGGAACATTAAACACATGGTTGAACGCGAAGGGATTTTCGGTGGCACGCCAATCCAGCAGAGAAATGGCTACCGATCGGGAATCCAGCGAATCCCCCTTGCGGTCTACCACTGTGAGGTCCCCATCATCGCGGCCGTCAACGGCGCCGCTATCGGCGCTGGGTGTGACCTCGCACTGATGTGTGACATGCGCATCGCAGCCGATACCGCGGTCTTCGCGGAAAGTTTCGTCAAACTCGGAATCATCCCGGGAGACGGCGGGGCGTGGCTATTGCCGCGGGCAGTCGGCAACGCGCGTGCGGCTGAGATGGCATTCACCGGCGACGCGGTCGATGCGCACACAGCACTCGAATGGGGCCTCGTCTCCAAGGTCGTCACACCAGACGAACTGATGGCCGAAGCGCGTGAACTTGCCGGACGCGTGGCGAAGAACCCACCGCAGGCACTGAGAATGACGAAAAAGCTGTTGCGTGAGGGCCAAAAGATGAGCCTAGAAAGCCTCCTGGAGCTTTCGGCCGCTATGCAGCCGCTCGCACATCATTCCAACGACCACCGGGAAGCGCTGGCCGCGTTCATGGAGAAGCGGCCGGGCCGCTTCACAGGCGACTGACCTGCGACCCGGGCCGTGACTATCGGGGGGCGATCAGCCCGTCTGTGCGCAAGTTTTGTCCTGGAGGATGCGAGCGGCGCACGAGAAGTGAATAGCTACCCGCCCACCTGCGAGCGACAACCCGCGTCTGGTCGGCCGGTTGTCGCGCAGAGGTGGGCGGTCGGCATGGCGTGCTGCCGCTAGAGGTTAACGCTCACGCGCTTTCTGACAGCTGGCTGATCGCCTCCGCTACGGGAACGTCTGGGGCGATTGTTACGCCGACGCCCTCCATGTTGATCGCGATGAGTTGCCAAATCCACTGGGCAAGGAGGGTTTCGAGACGCTCGGCGGTCATCCCTTTGCCCTTCTGGCGGCGCCAGCGGTTCACTGTCGAGTCGACCAGGCCGACAAGTGCGAATGCCAGCGGTTCCGCGACGTCGGTCTCGCGGTCTGCGATCGCCAGGGCCATGGTGAACATCTGGCTGACCTGCAGCGCCATCGCGGTCTTTGCGCCAGTGGCGACGTCCGGGCCGCGTGAACCGTCCCGCGAGGATCGTCGCCCCACGAATTGGTGCAGGTTGGGGTGCCGCTTCGTCCACTCGATGTACGTGTGGATTGCACGCTGAATGAGTAACTCGGCGGTGTCGTCGAGCGTGAAGGTCGGCATGAGGCCCGCTACAACCTCGTCAGCGATGTGGGTTCTGATCTGAAAATCGAGGTCGGCGCGGTCGCGGAAGAAACGGTAGATGACCGCGCGGGTGACGCCGGAGCGTTTCGCGATCTCGCCCACCCCGACGTCGGGCCCCAGTTCCTCGACTGCGGCGACAGCGCCTTCCAGGATGCGGAGGCGGCGCCGTTCCTTGTGTGCTTCCCACCGCACCGCACGCCGGTCCTCGGATGCGGAATCTTTTGCTGGTTTCTGCGACACGTTCAAAGAATATCCGCCAACCTACTTGTGTGAGACAGTTTGAATCACCTACATTACTGATACACCGCGTCCCACACAGATGGGCGCCGATGATCAGGGAGTTCGTGCAATGTCGCAGAACAGGGTTTTCGTCATCGGAGTAGGGATGACGAAATTTGAGAAGCCGGGCGCCGTGGAGTGGGACTACCCAGACATGGCGCGCACCGCGGGGATCAAAGCACTCGATGACGCCGGGATCGCATACAACGAGGTTGAACAGGCCTACGCCGGATATGTCTACGGGGAGTCGACATCGGGGCAGCGGGCGATCTACGAACTCGGAATGACGGGCATTCCGATCGTGAACGTCAACAACAACTGCTCCACCGGCTCAGCTGCCCTATTCCTCGCCGCGCAGGCCATAAGGGGTGGTCTCGCGGACTGCACGCTCGCGCTCGGATTCGAAAAGATGCAGCCAGGTTCACTGGGCTCGACGTATGACGACCGCGAGCAGCCGATGATGCGTCACCTGCTTGCGCTCGCGGAACTGCAGGAGTTCGCGCTGCCGCCCGCGCCCTACATGTTCGGAGCGGCGGGCCGCGAGCACATGGAGAAGTACGGCACAACAGCCGAGCAATTCGCCAAGATCGGTGTGAAGAACCACCGGCACTCTCAGAACAACCCCTATGCGCAATTCCAGGATGAGTACACCCTAGAAGAGGTGCTGAACTCGAAGGAGATCTACTCTCCGCTGACGAAACTGCAATGTTCACCGACGTCGGACGGCGCGGGCGCAGCGATCCTCGCCAGCGAAAAGTTCGTTGACGACCATGGTCTCGGCAGGTACGCGGTAGAAATCGTCGGCCAGGCTATGGTCACCGACCTGAGTTCCACGTTCGATGCACAAAGCGCCCTCACCCTCGTCGGCGCGGACATGACCCGGACAGCGGCGCGGAAAGTCTATGAGCAGGCAGGAATCGGACCCGACGAAGTAGACGTCATCGAACTGCACGACTGCTTCTCGAGCAACGAGCTGATCACCTATGAAGCGCTGGGACTGTGCGCGGAAGGTGAAGGCGGAAAGCTCGTCGACAACGACGACACAACGTACGGCGGACGCTGGGTCGTGAACCCCTCCGGGGGGCTTATCTCCAAGGGCCACCCACTGGGTGCGACTGGACTCGCGCAGTGCGCAGAACTCACCTGGCAGCTTCGCGGCAAAGCTGACAAGAGACAGGTCGCCGACGCGAAGATCGCGCTTCAGCACAACATCGGGCTCGGCGGCGCGGTTGTCGTCACCGCTTACCGGCCTGCCGAACGCTAAATAACCCACCCTCAAACACACATCAGGAGACCATCATGGCATCAGTGTCCGTCACCAAATTTATCCCCGTTCCGCCGGAAAAGGGCTGGGCAGCCCTACTTGACCTCTCGCGCTGGGACGAGTGGCTGAAGATGCACGTCAAGTGGAAGAGCGAACTGCCTGAATCGCCCGGCCAGGGAACACAGATCACCCAGGTCATCTCCGTAATGGGAATGGCGAACAAAATCGAGTGGACTGTCGAAGAGTTCGAAGAACTCAGCCATGTGCGCATCACCGGCACCGGCATGGCTGGCGTGAAGGTCGACATCTCCTTCGGGGTCGAGCCTGAAGGTGAAGGAACCCAAGCGACGATCGACGCATCGTTCAACGGCGCGATGATCGTCGGACCGATCGGCAAAGCTGTGGCGAAGCATGCGCAAGCCGATCTCGATGAATCCATCGAGAAGTTCAGCGAACTGGTTTCCTGAGCCCGATGAGCGCAGCCGCAAACACAACCGCAGTCACATTTGACGCGTCCGGGCTCGGCGAATGGACCGACGTCGAACGATTCGAAGTGACAGGGGAGCGCATCGCGGAATACGCCGAAGCGACGAATGACCCCATCGAGCGGCACCGGCGCGGTGAAATCGCGCCGCCGGTGTTCGCCGTCGTGCCAGTGTTCATGTCGATGGCACCAGCTGCGCTGTCTGTTGCCCCCGTGGAGCTTTTGATGAAGCTCGTCCACGGGGAGCAAGACTTCCACTTCCATCGACCGATTTACCCTGGCGATCACCTTGCTGTCAGGGCGAAACCGATTGGCTTCACGGGCCGAGATAATGGCTCGACAGTCGTGATCTACGCGGAAACCCGCGCGGACGACGGTGAACTCGTCAACGAACAATGGATGACGGCATTCTTCAGGAAAGTCGATGCGGGATCCGCTATCGGCGAGAAGGCGCCCGAGCACCGATTCAGCGAGTCACTCCGCGAACAGGCCCCCGCGGTCGAGGTGGGGCAGCACATCGACGAGGACCAGACTTTCCGCTACTCGCCGGCATCCGGTGATCCGATGCCGATCCACCTCGACGAAGAGATCGCGCGCATGTCGGGTCTTCCGGGGATCATCAATCACGGTCTCTGCACGTTGGCGTTCACCTCGTGGGCGGCGCTCACGGAACTTGCTGACGGTGAAACCGAGCGAATGCGCCGCTTGGCGGTGCGGTTCGCCAAACCGGTACTTCCTGGCCAGGACATCAGTACCCGCTTCTGGCAGGCGGGAAACGGCACCTTCGCTTACGAGACCACTGTCGGGGACGACGTCGTTCTGAAGGACGGACTCGTCGTCCTGTCGTGACTGCAACCACCCAAACTTCAGCCTCAACAAGGAGTTACGAGACATCATGGGATCCCTGGAAGGCCGCGTGGCGATCATCACGGGCGCTGGTCGCGGCATCGGCCGCGAGCACGCCCTGCTTTTCGCCCGCGAAGGCGCGAGTGTCGTCGTGAACGACCTCGGCGGCGCGAACGACGGGACCGGCACTGATGCGGGTCCAGCGCAGCAGGTTGTCAACGAGATCACCGCGGCAGGAGGGAAAGCTGTCGCGAACACGAACAATGTTGCGACCTGGGACGGCGCGGCCGAAATGGTCGAGCAGGCGATCGACGAGTTCGGTCGCCTCGACGTGCTGGTCAACAACGCGGGCATCCTGCGGGACGCCTACCTCGCCGGTATGGAGGAGAACCAGTGGGACGCGGTGATCGCCGTGCACCTCAAGGGGCACGCCGCGCCGCTCCGGCACGCTGCCGCGTACTGGAAGGCGCAGACCAAGGCCGGAAATCAGGTCAACGGTTCAGTCATCAACACCTCTTCCGCGTCGGGAACGTTCATGCCGAACGCGGGTCAAAGCAATTACGGTGCGGCCAAAGCGGGCATCGCGGCGCTGACGCTCGTCGCGGCGGACGAACTTGACCGGTTTGGTGTTCGGGTAAATGCGATCGCACCGATTGCTCGCACGCGCCTCACGCTGGCCACTCCGGGTATGGGCGCTCTATTCGCTGAAGAAGTCCCTGAAGGGGAATTCGACGCGTTCAGTCCAGCGAACATTTCCCCGCTAGTGGCGCGGCTAGCCAGCGCGGAATGCAAGCTCACGGGCAAGGTTTACGCCGTGCAGGGCGGCGCCATCACTGAATTGCAGGGCTGGAGCGCTGGCGAAACCATCGAAGCCGAAGGTCCATGGACGGTCACCGAACTTGCCGAGCGGCTGGGATAGGAGGCCTGACATGGCACGCAACACCTACGAATTAGGGCTCGGTCTCACGGAAGAGCATCGCGCACTTGCTGACTCAGTCGCTGCGTTCGCTGAACGCCATATCGTGGCTGAGCAGGTTCGCGAAGCAGTGGAGGCTCCAAGGGAAGAGAAGCTACCGCCGTTCTGGCAGGCTCTGCAGGGGCAAGACCTCCTTGGACTTCATATCCCTGAAGAGCACGGGGGAAGCGGCGTCGGCGTTCTCACACTCGCCGTCGCGATAGAGGCGCTGGGCCGCCATGTCGCTCCCGGGCCGTTCGTGCCCACCGTGGTGGCGAGCGCGCTCATCGCTGCCGCCGACGCCAAAGCGGGCATCGAACTCCTCCCAGGGCTAGCAGACGGTTCAGTGATCGGTGCAGCGGCCCTGCCCGGACGGTTCACTAACTTCACCGCAGAGCGGAGCGGCGACGGCATCATCCTCTCGGGCCACGCCGATGCCGTGATCGGCGCAGAGCACGCAGACGTCGTGGTGATTCCCGTGACAATCGGAACAGATGACCGCTGGATCGCCGTTGACTCGAGTGACCTCAAGATAATCCCGCAGGACAGCATCGACCTGTTGCGGGGCTCCGCGCGAGTAGAGGCTGCTGGAGCCGAAATCAGCGCCGACCGTGTGCTCGAGGGACTGTCACCGTCGCGCGGCGAATCGCTCGCTGCCGTGATTCTGGGCGCCGAAGCATTGGGAGTCATGTCCTGGTGTGTTTCGACAGCAGCGGAATACGCGAAAACCCGGGTCCAGTTCGGCCGCCCCATCGGCCAGTTCCAGGGCGTAAAGCACAAGTGCGCGCAAATGGGTGTCGCCCTGGAGAAGGCGCGCGCTGTTATCTGGGACGCGGCAAGCGCGATCGACAAAGGTGATGACACAGCGGATTTCGCGGCTGACGTGGCAGCGGTCATCGTGCCCGATGCCGCCGTGGAGGTTGCACAGGACTGCATTCAGGTGCATGGTGGCATCGGCTTCACCTGGGAACACGACGCGCACCTGTACTACCGGCGTGCGCTAGCAATCCGCAGCGTGTTCGGGACGCGTGAGGACCGTGCCCACAGGGTGGCGGCGCAGGCTCTCGACGGCATTGCCCGCGGCTCTGAAATCGAACTGCCTGACGAAGCTGAGGAGATCCGCGAGCACATCCGCGGTGAACTGCACGAGGTCGCGGGTATCGAGGATGAGGATGAGCAGCTGATCGCACTCGGTGACGGCGGCTGGGTACAGCCGCACTTGCCGAAACCCTATGGGCGCGGCGCTTCTCCGCTTGAGCAGATTGTCATCGCACAGGAAATCCAGGCCCAGGGAATCGCGATGCCACAGCTCCTCATGGGTGGCTGGGCGGTGCAGGCGATCGTCGC